>DASSYI010000043.1:0-2608 GCA_035703365.1 Solirubrobacterales bacterium | reverse complement strand
CCCCCCCCCCCCCACCCCTCCGGTGACACGCTCGGTTAACCAGCGGCTTCGGCGCTGCGCAGGCCCCCCTTCGCCCAGAGGGCGAAGAGGAGGGACAGGGCCAGGCCGATCGCGAAGGCGAGGCCGACGAGGACCGGGTCGCCGGAGATGAAGCCGCGGCCGGCCTCCAGGAGCGCCGTCACCGGGTTGATCGAGGCGACGGTGTGGATCCAGCCGCTGAGCAGGTCCAGGGGTACGTAGACCGGGGCCAGGAAGAGGATCAGGAAGACCGGGAACTGCATCAGCGGGCCGCCCTGGATCGAGCGGACCCGCAGCGCAACGCCGGCGGCCCACATCGTCGCCGCGACGTTGACCAGGACCGCGAGGGCGTAGAGGGCGACGATTTCGCCGGCGCTGCCGCCGATCTCCATCTTGGCGACCAGCGCCACCGCAGTCAGGACCGTCCAGGTGACGAAGGCGCGGAAGAGGGCGGCAAGGGCGTAGCCGGCGACGATGCCGCTGCGGCGGCTGGCGGCGAGCATGTAGCGGCGGCCGAAGCCGCTCTCGAAGTCCCGCGCCATCGCAAAGCCGGTGAAGACTCCGCCGAAGGCCGCCGACTGCAGGAGGACGAAGACGAACTGGAAAGCGGTGTAGCCGCTGGGGAAGTCGAATCCGGGCACTTCGCCGATCGCCGCCAGGCCGCCGGCGAAGGAGACGAAGAAGAAGAGCGGGAACAGCAGCGAGGGGACCAGGAAGGCCGGGTTGGTAAGGAAGTTGTGGATGCTGCGCCAGGCCACCGCGCGGGCGACCGTGATCATGTTGGTGGTGCGGGGCTCGACGGGCCGGCTCTCGCTCACGTCCGCACCAGCCTCGTCTTCAGGGCGGCGCTGGCCGCCAGCATCCCGATTGCCCCGATCGCCGCCGCGATCCCGAAGCCGAGCGCCAGGTCGCCGAGGTTCCAGCCTTCGAACAGCAGCGAGCGGATCGCCTCCAGCAGGTAGGTGACCGGGTTGACGCTGGCGATCGTGTGGAACCAGTCGGTGGTCAGCAGGTCGAGCGGCAGCGCCATCGCCGAGAGGAAGAGGAAGACGAAGAAGACGGGGAAGAGGCCCTGGACCGCCTCGCCGGAGCCGAAGCGCAGGGCGGCGAAGAGGCCGATGGTGCCGAAGGCGACGGTGATCGAGACCGAGAGGGCGAGGATGACCAGTGCGCCCGCCGGGCCGGCGGCGAGTTCGGCACCGGCGATCAGGCCGACCGCGAGGTAGACGATCGCCTGCACGACCCCGAGCAGGAAGGCCCCCGCCAGCAGGCCGCTGAGCAGGGCGAAGCCGCGCAGCGGGGTGAGGGCGAGGCGGTTGAGGAAGCCGGTCTCGATGTCGCGGGCGAGGTCGGTGCCGGAGTTCATCACCGAGAAGAGGGCGCCCTGGATGAACGGCACCGCGAGGATGAAGGTGAGGTAGGAGTCGGTCGGGAAGCCGGGCAGGTTGGTCGCGTCTTTGAGCCCGCCCGCGTTGACCGCGAGCAGGAACATCGGGAAGACCAGGGCGGGCACGATCTGCGCCGGCTGGCGCATGGTGCGCAGGGCCGAGCGGCGCGCGAGCTGGGTGACCTGGGTGCGGAGCCCCGGGTTCACGCCCCGACCGCCTCCGCCTCCGGCGCCTCGGCCTCTCCTCCGTCGGCGCCCTCCAGCGAGCGGCCGGTCTTGGCGAGGAAGACGTCGTCGAGCGAGGGCGCGTGCAGCTGCAGGTTCTCGATCGCGATCCCCTCCGAGTCGAGCGCCCGCACCACCTCGGCCAGCTGCGACTCGCCGCCCTCGAGGCGGACGGCGACGCCGCGCGGGGAGGAGCCGGCGGACTCGCCGAAGCGCTCGAGAACGGTGGCCATCCGCTCGCGCTCGGACTCCTCGCGGGGAACGGCTTCGACCGTCGGGCGGCCGATTTCGTCCTTCAGTTCGGTCGGGGTGCCCTCGGCGACGATCTTGCCGTGGTCGATGATTCCGACCCGGTTGGCGAGCGCGTCGGCCTCCTCCAGGTACTGGGTGGTGAGGAAGACGGTGACGCCGTCCTCGTCCGCGAGGCGGGCGACCTCTTCCCAGAGCGCGGTGCGGCTCTGGATGTCGAGGCCGGTGGTCGGCTCGTCGAGGAAGAGGATGCGCGGCTGGTGGGCGAGGGCGAGGGCCAGGTCGAGCCGGCGTTTCATTCCGCCCGAGTAGCCGCCGACCTTGCGGTCGGCCGCGTAGGCGAGGCCGACCCGCTCCAGCAGTTCGTTGCCGCGGGTTTCGCGCTCGCCCTTGCCGAGGCCGTGGAGGGCGGTCTGCAGGCGCATGTGCTCGCGGCCGGTCAGCAGCGGGTCGAGGGCAGCCTCCTGCAGGGCGGCACCGATCGAGGCGCGCACCTTGGGGCCGTCGGCGACGACGTCGAAGCCGGCGACGCGGGCGGATCCGGCGGTGGGAGGGAGGAGGGTGGTCAGCATCAGCACGGTCGTCGACTTGCCGGCGCCGTTGGGGCCGAGGAAGCCGTAGATCTCGCCCGGCTTGACCTCGAGGTCGATCCCGTCCACGGCGCGGACGCCGCCCTTGAACTCGCGCACCAGCGCAGTCGCCTCGATCCCGTTGTCCTTGCCGCCGGCT
>DASSYI010000032.1:0-9628 GCA_035703365.1 Solirubrobacterales bacterium | reverse complement strand
TCGCCCTCGGGCAGCACGGCGAAGATCCAGCCGGTGAGCACCTGCTCGATCGCGCCGTAGAAGGCCAGGGCCGCGAATCGGGGCGTGACGGTGTCCTTGAACGCGCCGTCGGCCTGGGCGCGCTCCACGATCCCCGCGATCAGCTCGTAGGCCTCGGTGATCTTCTGCAGGTGCGTCTGGCCGAACGAGTTCGCCGCGCGCGTGACCTCGACGATGATGACCTTCATCAGGTCGGGGTCGTGGCTGTAGGAGTCCACGATGAACGACGCGATCGCGTAGAGCTTCTCGCGCGGCGCCAGGTCCTGGCCGTCGAGATCGCGGATGACGTCGAGCATGACGTTCCAGCGCTCGAGGAAGAGCGTGTCGAGCACCTCGTCCTTCGAGCGGAAGTAGTGGTAGACGAGGCCGTAGGCGACCCCCGCCTCGTCGGCGATGTCGGAGACCCGGGTGGCGTGGAAGCCCTGGCGGGCGAAGACGCGGATCGCGGCGTCGAGGATCAGGCGGCGTTTGTCGGCGGGCGGTGCCTGCGCCATCACTCACCGCCCTCCGTCGGCTGCGGCCAGGCGTAGGCGCCTGGGCGGCGGTTGGCGAGGGACGGCAACGAGGCGCGGACACGTTCCTGGGAGGAGAAGTCGAGCTCGGCGGCGACGAACCCTTCGCCGTCGGGGGCGGTCGCGAGCACGACCCCCCAGGGGTCGACGATCGCCGAGCGGCCAAAGGAGCTGTAGTGCGGCGGCGCCTCGCCCCACTGGTTCGGGGCGATCACGAAGAGCTGGTTCTCGATCGCCCGAGCCCGCAGCAGGACTTCCCAGTGGTCGCGGCCGGTCGCCAGGGTGAAGGCCGAGGGCAGCGCGATCAGCTGGGCGCCGCGCAGGGCGAGGATGCGGAAGAGCTCCGGGAAGCGGAGGTCATAACAGACGCTGAGGCCGACGGTGAGCTCGCCGAGAGGGGCGACGACAGTCTCGCCCCCGGGGCGCTCGAACTCCGACTCGCGGTAGGAGACGCCCCCCGCGTCGACGTCGAACATGTGGATCTTGCGGTAGACGGCGACGTCCTCGCCCCCGGGCCCGATCAGGACCGAGGTGTTCGAGGCCTTCTCGCCCTCGCTGCCGCGCTCGGAGATGCTGCCGGCGAGGAGGTGGATCGAGAGCTCACGCGCCCAGCCGCGCGCCGCAGTCAGGCTCGGCCCGTCGAGCGGCTCGGCCCCGGCGACGAGTTCGGCGCCGCCCGCCAGCAGGTTCCACTTCTCCGGCAGGGCGACGAATTCGGCGCCGTCGACGGCCGCCGCGCGGACTTGCCGCTCGGCCGCTGCCAGGTTCCTGTCCTTGTCCCCGTTGGAGTTGAGCTGTACCGCCGCTGCGCGCACGCGTGCCCTTCGTTGATTGACCAGTCAATCGGCGCCCTCAGTATATGAGCGCTTGCGGGCGCTTCGCGCTCTAGAGGTTCAACTGGCGGGCGATGATGCGGTCGAAGAGCCGAGTCGGGATCAGCGGCCCGAGCCGCGCCTGCACTTTGGCGTCGAGGCCGACCAGGTAGCGCGTCTTCGGCCGCTTCGATTCGAGCGCGTGGGCGATTGCCTTCGCCACCTTCTCCGGCGGGATCCCGCGTTCGGCGGTGTCCTCGATCACCTTGCGGAACTTCTCGATCGCGGCCCCGTAGAGCAGGTTCGTCTGCGGCGCCTTCGCTTCCACCTCCGTCGCTTTCTCCTGGCCGCGCTCCCAGATCGGGGTGTCGATCGAGCCGGGCTCGATGATCGCGACCTCGATCCCCCAGGGGCGCAGCTCCTGGCGGAAGACGTCGCCGATCGCCTCGGTGGCGAACTTCGAAGCGTGGTAGGGCCCGGCGAAAGGAAAGGCGATGCGACCGCCGATCGAGGCGAGAAACACGACCCGCCCCCGGGCGCGGCGGATCTGGGGCAGCATCGCCTGCGTCACCGCGACATAGGCGATGAGGTTGACCTCGAGCTGGTGGCGGAGGTCGTCGAGCGGGACCGTCTCCAACGGCCCGGGGACGGCGACGCCGGCATTGTTGACGAGGCCGTCGAGGCCGCCGTCGCTCTCGCGCTCGATCAGCTCGGCCGCGGCGGCGATCTGCTCAGGGTCGGTGACGTCGAGGATGACCGGGACGAGGTTCGCCGAGGCCTCCTGCCGCAGGCTCTCGGCGTCGGCCTCCTTGCGGACGCCGGCGAAGACGCGCCAACCGGATCCGTCGAGGCGCAACGCCGTGGCGCGCCCGATGCCGGTCGAAGCTCCGGTTACCAGAACGGATCGCATCCCGTTGAGGCTATACAGGGGGAGAGATCGTCGCTCCCGATTCTTGACACAGCGGAGTGGGGCAAGAATCGGACACGCGAAGCAAGCGAGCCTGGGAACTCGCGGCGAAGCAGCACGGCATCGTCACCCGCCGACAATTACTGGCGCTCGGCTTCGGGCGAAGCTCAATCGAACATCGGGTGGCACGGGGTCGCCTCTTCCCTGTGAGCATCGGCGTCTATGCGGTGGGATGGCCGGCACTCGACAGGAGACGGCGGTGGATGGCAGCGGTGCTGGCGGGCGGAGACGGCGCAGCTCTGAGCCATCGCAGCGCTGCGGCGCTATGGGAAATAGGCGAGGAGGGCAGGGTGATCGAGATCAGCGTTCGGCGGCGCTGCGAACTGCGGCGCCCCGGGATCCGGTTCCGCGGCCGGCCGAGCGTGGCGCCCGGTGACATCGTGCGGCACGACGACATCCCAGCCACCTCGCCGGCGCGAACGATTGTCGACCTCGCGACCGAGCTCGACCCCGTGGCGCTCGAGCGAGCGGTGAACGACGCTGACAAGCGCGACCTGATCGATCCGGAAGCCTTGCGAGAAGAGCTCAGCCGCTTTCGCGGTGAGCCTGGCGTCCGTCCGCTGCGCCACCTGCTCGACAAACTCTTCTTCCGGCTCTCGGACTCGGACTTGGAGATCTATTTCCGCCGTATCGTCCGGGCGGCGCAGCTCCCGATCCCGCTCACCAAACAACGCGTCAACAGGTTCGAAGTCGACTTCTTCTGGCCTGACCTCGGGTTGGTCGTCGAGACGGACGGCCTCCGCTATCACCGCACGCCCTCAGCACAGCTTCGGGACGCCCGCCGCGACCGGGCGCATGTAATGGCGGGAATGACGCCGCTGCGCTTTACGCACTACGAGGTCCGCTACGAACCGGGGCGCGTCCGCGCGGCGCTCGTCAAGACGATCGCGATGCTTCGGAGGCGCAACCGATTCTGACCACAGCCCAGTGAGGCAGGAATCCGATGCGGTCCCATGAGCGAGGAGCGTAACCTTTGGCTCTCGTGAACGAGGCAATCCAGGACGACGCTGAGCGCAAGCAGGTCACGGTCCTGTTCGCCGACGTCAGCGGTTCGATGGACCTCGCCGAGCAGGAGGACCCCGAGGAGTGGCGCGGGATCATGCAGCGCTTCTTCTCGACCCTGGCCGAGGCCGTGACCCGCTTCGAGGGCACCGTCGACAAGTTCACCGGCGACGGGATCATGGCGGTCTTCGGCGCCCCGGTCGCCCACGAGGACCACGCCAGGCGCGCCTGCTACGCGGCCCTGCAGATGCTCGACGACGTCGCCGAGTACGCAGCCGAGCTGCGGCGGGCCAAGGGGCTCAACTTCTCGACCCGGATCGGGATCAACTCCGGCGAAGTCGTCGCCGGCGCGATCGACGGGGGCGGCGGCTCCTCCTACACCGCGATCGGCCACACCGTCGGCCTGGCCCAGCGGATGGAGGCCCTGGCCGAGCCGGGCAAGGCCTACCTGACCGAGAGCACCGCCGAGCTGGCGCGCGGCTACCTCGACCTCCACGATCTCGGCGAGTTCGAGATCAAGGGCGCGAGCCGCCCGGTGCAGGTCTTCGAGCTGGCCGGGGTCGGGCAGGCGCGCTCCCGCCTCGACCTCGCCCGCGAGCGCGGCTTCTCGCAGTTCGTCGGGCGCGGCGCCGAGCTGGCGCGGCTCGAGGAGGCACTCGCCCGCGCCAAGGACGGCGAAGCGAACGCGGTCGGGGTCGTCGCCGAACCGGGAATCGGCAAGAGCCGGCTCTACCACGAGTTCGCCGAGCGCTGCCGGGCCGAAGGGATGGAGGTGTTCGAAGCCCAGGGGCAGGCGCACGGCAAGACGATCCCCTTCATGCCGATCCTGCAGATGCTGCGCTCCTTCTACGGGATCGGCGACGCGGATCCCGAGCAGCTGGCGCGCGAGAAGATCGCCGGGCGCTCACTCCTGCTCGACCCCTCTTTCGCCGAGGACCTGCCGCTGATCTTCGACTTCCTCGGCGTTCCCGACCCCGAGCGCCCGGTCGGGCGGATGGACCCCGAGGGGCGCCAGCGCGCCCTCGCCGACTACCTCTGCCGCCTGGTCGGCAACCCGGCCCGCCGCAAGCTGCTGGTCCTGGTGGTCGAGGACCTGCACTGGGTCGACGAGGGCAGCCTGGCGATGCTGAACGGCCTGGTGGAGGGCTTGGACGGAACGCCGACGCTCGTCCTCGTCAACTACCGGCCCGAGCACAAGCCGATCTGGGCGGACTCGCCCCGCTACGGGACGATCGCCCTGCAGCCGCTCGACCGCGCCGGCACCGCCCAGCTGCTGCGCGACCTCGCCGGCGAGGACCCCTCGCTGGACGGGATCGACGAGCCGATCCACGAGCGGACCGGCGGCAACCCATTCTTCATCGAGGAGGTCGTCCGCGAGCTGGCCGAGTGCGGGTACCTGCAGGGCGAGCGCGGCGCCTACCGGCTGGCGAAGCCGATCGAGGACGCGGGCGTGCCGGTCAGCGTCCAGGCGGTCCTCGCCGCCCGCATCGACCGCCTCGACCCCGCCGCCAAGCACCTCCTGCAGGTGGCCTCGGTGGTCGGCAAGGAGGTCAGCGGCGAGGCGCTGTCGATGACCGCCGGCCACGACTCCGAGACGATGGAGCGGGCGCTCGGGGAGCTGGTCGAGGGCGGCTTCCTCTACGAAGCCGAGATCTACCCGGAGCGGGTCCTCGCCTTCCGCCACCCGCTGACCCGCGAGGTCGCCTACGGGACCCAGCTGGCCGAACAGCGTGCGGCCACCCATGCCGCGGCGGCGCGGGCGCTGATCGAGCTGAACCCCCCCGACCGCTGGGACGAGCTCTCGGCCCTGATCGCCGACCATCTGCGCCAGGGAGGCGAAACGCTCGAGGCCGCCCGCTGGTCGGCCCGCGCCGCCTACTGGGCGGGCCACAGCCGCCCGCGCGAGGCGATGCGGCTCTGGCACGACGTCACCGAGCTGACCGACGAGCTCGACGAAGGCGACGACGAGGTGGCGGCGCTGGCGATCCACTCGCGGCTGCAGCAGCTGACCTACGCCTTCCGGATCGGGATCGGAAGCGAGGAGCAGGAACGGCTGGCGGCCGAGGTGGAGAAGATCGCAACCGAGCGCGGCGACCTCCACTCGCTGGCGCTGCTGCGGGTTGCGACCTCGGTCCGCCCCGGCCTCGACCACGACGCGGCGACCTGGATCGCCTCCGTGCGCGAGGCGGTCGACCTCGCCGACCGCGCGGGAGACCGGCACCTGCGGGTGGCGGTGCGCTCGGCCGGCGCCTTCGCCTACCTGATGGCCGGCGACTTCGACGCCTACGAGGCGGCCCTCGACGAGGTGCTGGAGCTGGTCGGCGACGACGGCTCGGTCGGGGCGAACATCATCCTCGGCAGCCCCAGAGCCTGGGGCCTGATGGGCAAGGGGATGGTGCGGCGGGAGAAGGTCGAATTCGAGGCGGCCGAGAAGCTCTTCGACCGGGCGCTGCAGGTCGCGATCGAGGAGGACGATCCCGAGACGGCGAGCTGGGTCCGCAGCAACCAGGCGGGCCTGATGGCCTTCCGCGGCGATCCCGAGGCGGGGCTGGCGATCGCCCGCCGCAACGTCGAGCTGACCGACAAGCTGGGCGACGTCTTCTCCCGCAGCCTGGCCTTCTCGAACCTCTCCTGGGCGCAGCTCAACAGCGGCGACGCGGAGGGGTCACTGGAGTCGATCGAAGAATCCGAGCGGCTCTACCGCGAGACGATGGACAACGGCGGCGAGATGGCGCCGTGGCGCGCCCACCTGCGCTCGCAGGCGCTGCGCGAGACCGGGCGGGTCGAGGAGGCCGTGGAGGCGGCGAAATGGGCGGTCGAGTCCTCGCGCGAGCGCGGCTTCCTCTGGACCTACCCGGCGGCGCTGCTGGCTCTCAGCCGGGCGCTGCGGGCGGCCGGTCGGCCCGGGAGCGCCGAGCCGCTGGCCGAGGCCGAGCGGGTGGCGCGGGAAACCGGGGCCGAAACCCTGCTCCTCGACATCGAAGCCGAGCGGAACCAGCTCGGAAGCTCCGCCGGCCGGGCGTACTAGCTAGCTGCGGCGCTCGAGCTCGGCGACCATCAGCTTCGTGTGCAGGGCCGCGATCAGGTCCTTGAGCGGCTGGGCGCCGACTTCGAGCATCTCCACCACCCGCTCGGGCGGCACCTCGCCGGCCAGCCGTTCCATCACCACGTCGACCTCCTGGCGAACCAGCTCTTCGAGCGCGGCTTTGTAGCGGAGGGTGTCGTAGACGGTGAACCCGATCTGCTCGTCGTAGCCGCCGGCGCGGAAGCGGGAGATCGCCTCGATGATGGTCACGTCGGAGGGCGAGTAGCCGCGGCTGTTGGGGGTCAGGACCTCGAGCTCGGCGAGGCGGTCGAGGACCTCCTTGGGGAGGCCGTAGCGCTTGCTGACCTCGGCGGCGCTGGTGCGTGAGCGCTCGCCGGCGAGCGCACGGTCGAGGATCTGGTCGCCGAGCGCGAGCATCGCCTCGGCCCGGTCGGGATCCTCGTCGAGGACGGTCTTGATCGCCTTCAGCGGCAGGAAGCGCTCCTCCTGCAGGCGCTTGATCAGCTTGATCCGGTCGACCAGCTCCGGCGGGTAGTACGCCATGTTGCGGCTGGTCTTCACCCCTTCCGGCAGCAGCCCCTCGCGCAGGTAGTGCTTGATCGTCGGCGCCGGCACGCCCGAGGCCTCGGCCAGCTCGCCCATCCGCAACAGGCCGTTCTCGTGGATCCGCTGGGTGTCCGGGGCGCCGTTGGCGCTCACGCGCGGAACTCCCCCTGCGCTTCGGCGGTCGGGCCGGCGGCGGCGCCGGACTCCTTCATCGCCGCGATCTGCTCGGCCGAGTAGCCGACCTCGGCCAGGACCTCGTCGGTGTGCTCGCCGAAGGCCGGCGCGGGACGGGTCGGGTCGGCCGGGGTGCGGGAAAGCCGCACCGGGTTGCCGAGCTGCCGCACCTTGCCGAGCTCTGGCTGGTCGAGCTCGACGACCATCCCGCGGGCCTTGACCAGCTCGGAGTCGAGCGCCTCGTCGAGGTCGAGGATCGGCTCGATGCAGCAGTCGTGCTCGTCGTTGAAGGCGAGCCACTCCTCCCGGGTGCGGGAGCGGAAGACCTCGGCGACCTCCTCCCAGGCCGGCGAGCCCGGGGCTTCGAACTGCGTCTCGATCAGGTCGGGACGGTCGACGCCGTTGCAGAGCGCGGCCCAGAACTTCGGCTCCAGGGCGCCGCAGCTGACCCAGCCGTCGGCGACTTCATAAGGGAGGTAACAGATCAGCCCGCCGGCGAGCTGTTGCTCGCCGCGGCGCGGCACCTCCTCGTCGCAGAAGTAGCGGCCGGCGACCATCGCCAGCCAAGAGAGGGCGCCGTCGGCCATCGAGATGTCGACCATCTGGCCCTCGCCGGAGCGCCCGCGCTCGTGCAGCGCCGCCATCACCCCGAAGGCGGCCATCAGGCCGCCGCCGCCGAGGTCGGCGATCTGGCCGGCGGACTGGACCGGCGGGCCGTCCTTGGCACCGGTCAGGCCGAGCAGCCCGACCAGGCCGAGGTAGTTCATGTCGTGGCCGGCGCGCTGGGCGTAGGGCCCGTCCTGGCCGTAGCCGGTGATCGCGCAGTAGACGACCGCGGGGTTGGCCTCGCGCATCCGCTCGTAGCCGACGCCGAGACGGTCGAGGACGCCGGGACGGAAACCGTCGAGGACGACGTCATGGGCGGCGACGAGGCGCAGCAGCGCCTCCCTCCCGGCCTCGGACTTGAGGTCGAGGCGGACCGAGCGCTTGCCGCGGTTGAGCGAGAGATAGAGCGAGGAGCGGGTGCCGAGCGCCTGCTGCTCGTCGGTGCCGTAGTAGGGCGGCGCCCAGCGGATGTAGTCGCCCATGCCGGTGTCCTCGACCTTCAGCACTTCGGCGCCGAGGTCGGCGAGCAGCAGCGAGCAGAAGCCGCCCGGCAGCAGGCGGGTGAGGTCGAGGACCTTGACGTCGCTAAGCGGGAGACCGCTCACGCCTGGGAACCCCCAAGAGCTCGCGCGCCTCGGCGACGCTGGCCGGGCGGCGACCGATGTCTTCGGCCATCTGCCGCGCTTTGCCGATCAGCTCGCCGTTGGAGCGGCACATCTCGCCGTTCGGCAGGTAGAGGTTGTCCTCGACCCCGGCGCGGACGTTGCCGCCGAGCACCAGCGAGGAGGCGAGCAGCTTCCACTGGTCGCGGGAGATGCCGATCACCTGCCACTGGTTCGGCCCCTCGGGGCCGCCGGGGATCTGGTCGGACATCAGGGTGACGTTGCGCGGCGTCGGGCGGATGCCGCCGGTCACCCCCATCACCAGCGAAATCTGCAGCGGCGGCTCCAGCAGCCCCATGTCGAGGAGCGGGTCGAGGTTGGCGACGTGGCCGGAGTCGAAGCACTCGTGCTCGGGCTTGATCCCCAGCTCTTTCATCGCCGTGAGGAACTCGATGATCGTGTCGAAGCTGTTCTCGAAGACGGCTTTGAAGACGAAGTCCTTGCGCCGCTTCGAGTACTTCGCGTAGTTCATCGAGCTCATGTTCAGGGCGGCGACGTCGGGCCTGCAGGCGCGCAGGTACTCGAGCCGCTTCTCGATCGGGATCCCGATCGCGCCGGTCGAGTAGTTGACGATCACGTCGCCGACCTCGGCCAGGATCGCCTCGGTGATCGCCTGGAAGTCCTCGACCTCATACGAGGGCGTGCCGTCGGGCTTGCGGGCGTGGATGTGGATCTGCGAGGCGCCCTCGTCGACCGCGCGCCGCGCCTCCGCCGCGTACTCCTCCGGCGTGTAGGGGATCGCCGGGCACTGGTCGCGGTTGGCGATCACGCCGCTGATCGAGCAGCTGATGATCACCGGATCGTCGAAAGAGCTCATCGCTTCCTCTCTAGACCGGCATGACGCCGTGTCGTTTCTTCGGCTTCTCGACGTGCTTGTTGCGCGACATCTGCAGCGCTTTGGCGATCGTCTGGCGGGTCTCGCGCGGGTCGATGATGTCGTCGATCACCGCGTTGCCGGCGGCGATGTAGGGGTCGATCTGTGCCCGGACCGCGTTCAGCATCGCCTCGCGGGTCGCCTCGGGATCGTCGGATGCCTCGATCGCCGAGCGGCCGATGATTTCGACCGCGCCCTCGGCCCCCATCACCGAGATCTCGGCCCCGGGCCAGGCAACGATCAAGTCGGGCTCGTACGCCTTGCCGCACATCACGTAGTAGCCGGCGCCGTAGGCCTTGCGGACGACGACGGTCACCTTCGGGACGGTCGCGCGGCTGACCGCGTAGAGCATCTTCGCCCCGTGGCGGATGATCCCGGCGTGCTCGAC
>DASSYI010000028.1:0-12864 GCA_035703365.1 Solirubrobacterales bacterium | reverse complement strand
GAGGGCAGCTCGAACTGGACGTCGAGCAGGGTCTCCTCGAGGATCGAGCGCAGGCCGCGGGCCCCGGTCTCGCGCTCCAGGGCCTTATCGGCGATCGCCTCGAGACTGTCGTCGGCGAAGACCAGCTCGATGTCGTCGAACTCGAAGAAGCGCTGGAACTGGCGGGTCAGGGCGTGCTTCGGTTCGGTGAGGATCGTGATCAGGTCGTCGCGGCTCAGCTGGTGGATCGCGGCGACGACGGGGAGGCGGCCGATGAACTCGGGGATCAGGCCGTATTCGACCAGGTCCTCGGGCAGCACCTGCTCGAACCACTCGCCGGCGTCCTTCTTCTGCCGGGAGGAGATTTCGGCGCCGAAGCCGATCCCGCGGTCGCCGACCCGCCGCTCGATCACCTTGTCGAGCTCGGCGAAAGACCCGCCGCAGACGAAGAGGATGTTGGTGGTGTCGATCGTGAGGAACTCCTGGTGGGGGTGCTTGCGCCCGCCCTGCGGCGGCACCGAGGCCGTGGTTCCCTCGAGGATCTTCAGCAGCGCCTGCTGGACGCCTTCGCCGGAGACGTCCCGCGTTATCGACGGATTGTCGGCTTTGCGCGCGATCTTGTCGATCTCGTCGATGTAGATGATCCCCGTTTCGGCCTTCTTGACGTCGAAGTCGGCGGCCTGGATCAGCTTCAGGAGGATGTTCTCGACGTCCTCGCCGACGTAGCCTGCCTCGGTCAGCGCGGTCGCGTCGGCGATCGCGAAGGGAACGTTGAGGATCCGGGCCAGGGTCTGCGCCAGCAGCGTCTTGCCGCAGCCGGTCGGTCCCAGCATCATGATGTTGGACTTCTGCAGCTCGACCTCGGTCTCGTCGGACTGGGCGATCTGCACCCGCTTGTAGTGGTTGTAGACGGCCACCGAGAGGGAGCGCTTGGCGGCGTCCTGGCCGACCACGTACTCCTGCAGCACGTCGTAGATTTCCTGCGGTTTCGGCAGGTTCTCCAGCTCGAAGACGGGCGGCGCGGTCAGCTCCTCGTCGATGATCTCGTTGCAGAGGTCGATGCACTCGTCGCAGATGTAGACGCCGGGGCCGGCGATCAGCTTTTTCACTTGGCGCTGCGACTTGCCGCAGAAGCTGCAGAGGAGCTGCTCGTTTGAGTCTGAAGGACGTGCCAACGGAAAACCCCTCCTAACGGGACGATCTCTTGCCTCCGGCGGCGCCCCAAAGGTTAGAGGGGGACCTGCACCGGTTCGTGAGGGTCGTTTACGGCATCGGCCGAGCGGTCCCTTCCCATGAGCGCAGCCTTGCGTGGCGCTACGGTGGAGGCGTGGCCGAGATCGAGATCGCGCCGATCGTCCCTGAGGAGTTCGAGGAGCTGCTGCCGCTGATCGCCGCCTACCAGCGCTTCTACGAAGTCGAGGACGTCGACGACGGGCGCAACCGCGCCTTCTTCCGCCGCTTCCTGGCTCCGAGCGAGGACGGCCTCCTGCTCGGCGCCCGCAGCGAGGGGCGGCTGGTCGGCTACGCCTGCCTCTACTGGCACTTCAGCTCGCTGGAGGCCTGCGAGAGCGTGTTGCTGAACGACCTCTTCGTTGACGGGTCGATGCGCGGCCGGGGCGTCGGCCGGGCGCTGATCGAGGCAAGCGCCGAGGTCGCCCGCGAACGCGAGGTCCCCTTCGTCGAGTGGTCCACCGCCCCCGATAACGAGACCGCCCAGCGCCTCTACGACTCCACCGGCGCCGAGCGCACGGAGTGGTTCAGCTACGAACTGCGGGTCTGAGGACCTTAGGCAGAACGCAGATGCGGCGGCGGGGGCGGCCGGTCGTCGAGCCGGTCCATCACCCTGAACAGAGCCTCGATCATCGCCCGGCGCTCGTCTTGGGCCTCTTTCAGCTCGGCCAGGATGACATCGGTCTTGCGGGCATTTTCTTCCCGCTGCTTGCGAATCACCACCCGTTCTTCTTCCCATCGCGCGTCAGCCTTGGCCCACCTCTCTCTCAGAATTGCGGTGAGCTCATTCTGCTTTGCGGTGGCCGCCTCCTGCCTTCTCCGCGCCTCCTCTATGCCCGCCCGCGCAATTTCGGTGCGCGCGGCGCACTCAGCCAACACTGCAGACAGTTCCTTCCCGGTCACGGAGACGATTCTGCCAGGGGTGACCGTACGCGTCGCGCGCAGATTGGAGAAATTCTGCAACGCGTTAGCGTCGTCTTGGTGACTTTCTCGCTAGAGCCGATCGACCGGGACGATCCGCGGGTCCGGCCCCTCTACGCCGAGTTCATCCGCGAGGCCGACGGGCCGCTCGTCTACGACCGCGAGGGCGCGGGAATCGACCTCGACGCGGAGATCGCCGCCGGCCCGCCGCCGGACCTGGTCCCGCCCAACGGGGTCCTCCTCCTCGCCCTCGCCGACGGCGAGCCGGCCGGGCTCGGCGGCGTCCGCCACCTCGACACCGACGTCGCCGAGGTGAAGAGCATGTACGTCGCGCCTCCCTTCCGCGGCACCGGCCTCGGCCGCCGCATCCTCGCCCGCCTCGACGAGATCGCCGCCGAGCACGGCTGCACCGCCGTCCGCCTCGACACCTCCGACTACCTCACCCCCGCCGTCGGCCTCTACCGCGCTGCCGGCTACCGCGAGGTCCCCGCCTACAACGACAACCCGAAAGCCGACCTCTGGTTCGAACGGAAGCTGGAGCGGGGTTCTCAGGAGTAGCGGTCCCAGCGCCGCAGCGCGGGCACCGGGTCAATCGGGACGTCGCCGACGTGGATCTCGAAGTGGAGGTGACAGCCGGTGCCGGCGGCGTTACCGGTTTCGCCGACGCGCCCGAGCGGCTCCCCCTCCCACACCCGCTGCCCGCCGTGGAAGCGCGGCCGGTGCCGCAGGTGAGCGTAGAAGTAGCTGCGGCGCTCGCCTTCGCCGTGGAGCAGCAGGTACCAGCCGTAGAGGACCGGGTCGAAGCCGCTGCGCAGCACCTTGCCGTTTCGCACCGCGACCAGCGGCGTCCCGCATGCCGCGGTGACGTCGAAGCCTTCGTGGATGCGCCCGCCGCTGCGCGGAGCGTGGAACTCGCCGATCGCCCCCCGCACCCCGTGCGGCCCCTGGACCGGGAAGACGTGGCCAAAATAGGACACCCCGCCGTCGCGGCTCGCGATCCGGGCGGAGGCTGGCGCGGCAAGGATCGCCAGGGCCAGCGCGAGAGCGAAGAAGGAAGAGCGGCGGCTCAGTGGTGCTCGATCACGCGGTCGACGATGTTGTACTCCTTCGCCTCCTCCGCGCTCATGAAGTAGTCGCGTTCGGTGTCTTTGGTGACCTTCTCGAACGACTGGCCGGTGTGTTGGGCGATGATCTCGTCGAGGCGGCGGCGGACTTCGATGATCTCTTTGGCGTGGATCTCGATGTCGGTCGCCTGGCCCTGGAAGCCGGCGGAGACCTGGTGGATGAGGATCTTCGAGTTCGGCAGCGCCATCCGTTTGCCGGCGGCGCCGCCGCTCAGAAGCAGCGCTCCCATGCTCATCGCGACCCCGACGCAGATCGTCTGCACGTCGGGCTTGATGAACTGCATCGTGTCGTAGATCGCCAGCCCGGCGTAGACGGAGCCGCCGGGCGAGTTGATGTAGAGGCTGACGTCCTTGTCCGGGTCCTCGGACTCCAGATGCAGCAGCTGGGCGACGATCAGGTTGGCGATGTCGTCGGTGACCGGCGTGCCGAGGAAGATGATCCGCTCGCCGAGCAGGCGCGAGTAGATGTCGAACGCGCGCTCGCCGCGCGAGGTCTGCTCGACCACCATTGGGATCAAAGGGCTCATGGCTCGCACTCTATAGAGGGGCTCTGACCTACCCGCCGCCCGGAGTCCAGAGCTCGCCTTTGGCTTTGCCCTCCTCCGGCGCCAGCAGTTTCTCGCGGGCCTCGGCTTTCTCCTGGCGCGCGTCGGCCTCCTCTTTCGGGATCGGCTTGGCCGCCTCGGCGACCAGCTCGATCGCCTTCCGCGCCCGCAGGTCTTCGCGGATCATCGCGTCGCGGCCGCTCTCGCGCAGGCGCTCCAGCAGTTTCTCCGGCGTCGTCCGCTCGTGTTCGGCGCTGTGCTCGAGGGCCTCGACCATCTCCGCCTCGGAGACCTCGATCGCCTCGGCCTCGGCGATCGCCGTGACCACCGCCTCGCGGCGCAGCTCTTTTTCGGCGTCGGGCTTGGTCTCCTCGATCAGCTCCTCGCGGGTTTTCCCCTGCATCTGCAGGAACTGGTTGGGGTCCATGCCGCGGCCGGCAAGCTGGCGTTCCATCCGCTCCCAGCGTTCGGTCGCCCGCGCCGTCGCCAGCTCCTCGGGCACCTCGACGGTCGCCTCGGCAACCGCCGCGTCGATCGCCGCGACCCGGAAGTCCTCCTCCGCCCGGCTGCCCATCGCCGCCCCGACTTTCTCGCGGATGTCGTCGCGCAGCTCCTCCAGGGTGTCGAACTCCGAGGCGTCGGCGGCGAACTCGTCGTCGAGCTCGGGCAGGACTTTCTCCCGCACCTCCTTGACTTTCACTTTGAAGACCGCGTCTTCGCCCGCCAGGTGCTCGGCCTGGTAATCGGCGGGGAAGGTGACTTTCACCTCGCGCTCCTCGCCCGCTTTGGCGCCGGCGAGCTGCTCCTCGAAGCCCTCGATCAACTGCCCCGAGCCGAGCGCCAGCAGGTAGTCCTCGGCCGCGCCGCCCTGGAAAGCGGCCCCGTCGAGGAACCCCTCGAAGTCGATCAGCAGCGAGTCGCCCTCGGCGGCCTCGCGCTCGACCGGCTCCAGGCGCGCGAAGCCCTCGCGGATCCGCTCGACCTCGGTGTCGACGATTTCGTCGGGGACCTCTTTCTCCTCTTTGCCGACCTCGATGCCCTTGTACTCGCCGAGCTTGGCCTCCGGGCGCACCCCGACCTCGAACTTGAAACTCAGCCCCTCGCCTTCGCCCTCGGGCATCGAGACCATCTCGATGCTGGGGTCGCCGATCGGGCTGACCCCGGCGTCGAACAGCGCCAGTTCGTACCACTCGGGCAGCGAATCGCGGATCGCCTCCTGCAGCACCGGCCCGAAACCGAGCCGCTGGATCACCAGCGAGGGCGGCGCCTTGCCGGCGCGGAAGCCCGGCATCCGCATCTCCTTCGCCATCGCGCGGGCGGCGCGGGAAGTCGCTTTCTCGACGTCGGCGGCGGGGACCTCGACCGCGACCTCGACACGTGAGTGGGGGAGCTCCTTGAGGGTGGTCTGCATGGACGGTTGACCCTAGATGATCGTGGTCGTCTAACGACGTTGCGAGAGCATCGTCCGCAGCGCCACGGCGAAATCGATCGCGAAGGAAAGGCCTCGCCCGACAGGCCCCGTCACCAGCCAGGCCCGCGCTCGCTCCACGGCGTCACTCATTCGCATATTCCAGCAGGGAGGAGTCGACCAGCCACTCGACGGGGGCGCGGTCGTCGGTGTAGACCTCGCCGCCCGGCAGGCGCGGCGCCAGCTCCCTGGCGGCCTCCCGCGCCTGTGGGTGCAGCGCCGCCGGCAGCGAATCGAGGTTCGCCCGCAGCCGCGCGCCGGAAAACGAGCCCTCCCCCGCCACCAGCAGCGTGTTGGTGTCCTCGATTGGATAGCGCAGGACCCGCGGGAAGGCGGCCGCCATGGTCCGCCCCAGCACCCGCTCCAGCTCCCGCGCGCCCTCGGGGTGGCCGACGTTGACGATCGCCAGGCCGCCCGGTGCGAGCCGCTCGCGCGCCAGCTCGAAGAACTCCCGGGTGGCCAGGTAGAAGGGGATGTAGGGCTGCCGGTAGGCGTCGACCATGATCGCGTCGTAGCCGCCTCCGGAGCGCTCGAGCCAGGGCCTGGCGTCCTCAGCGAAGGTCCGCATCCGCGGGTTGCGGAGGTCAAGGTAGCGGCGACCCAACTCGGTCAGCTCGGCGTCGATCTCGACCGCGTCGACCGCGGTCCGCGGGAAGAAGTGGCCGAAGGACCGCGCGACGGTGCCGCCGGCGTTGCCGAGGATCGCGATCCGCCGCGGCCGCCGCTCGGCCGCGGCCGCCGGCAGCACCAGGTGCCCGTCCCAGTAGTCGCCGGTCAGGTAGGAGCCGGGGCGGTAGAGCGAGTGCACCGCCTGCCCCTCGTTCAGCTCCAACACCCGGGTGCCGTCGTCGCGCTCGATCACCCGCGCGTACTGGTGGGTCGTCTCCGCCTCGTAGAGGACGCGCCCGTCGGCGTCGGCCTTGATCGTCCCCACCGGCACCGCCAGGACCGCGAGCAAGCAGACCGGGACCGCGAGCGCCCGGGTCCCGGCCCCCGCGCTCGCCACCAGCGCCAGGGCGAGGGCGAAGACAAGGAAGGTCCGCTGCGTCCCCAGCAGCGGGATCAGGACCAGCGCCGAGACCATCGTCCCGACCAGCGAGCCGGCGGTCGAGATCGCGTAGAGGCGGCCGACCACCTCGCCCGAGCCGCTCACCTCGCCCACCGCCAGCCGCACCGCCCAGGGCGCCGCCGCGCCGAGCAGCGTCACCGGCACGGCGACCAGGACGAGGACGCCGAACAGGGAGCCGGCGAAGCCGCCCACCGAGACGGTGTCGAAGGCGTCGACCGAGAAGCCGAGGAAGGGACGGGCGGCGAAGGGGACGGCGGCGATCAGCACCGAGGCGGCCAGCACCAGCAGGCAGAGCCCGCGCAGGTGCGGATGGCGGTCGGCGTAGCGGCCGCCGAACCAGTAGCCGGCCGAGAGGGCGACGAGGACGACGCCGATCGTGTTCGCCCAGACCACGGTCGAGGCGCCGAAGTAGGGAGCGAGGAGCCGCGCCGCGGCGATCTCGACTCCGAGGCTGGCGGCGCCGACGACGAAGACCAGCGGCCCCAGCAGTCTGCGCTCAGCGCGGGCGATCGGCCTCGTCCCCCCCGGCCCCGATCAGCTGCCGCTCGAGCCGCTTCGCCTGCCCGGCCGCGACCGCCCGCTGCGCCCGCGCCTCGTCCAGCTCCACCCCGCGCTCCAGCGCCAGGTCGAGCAGGCGCTGCTTCTCGATTCCTTCCCGCGAGACTTCGAAGAAGACCCAGGCGAGCAGGCCGAGCCCGAGGAAGGTCCCCTCAACCATCATCACCACCCCGGCGGTGCTCTGGTCGGCAAGCGGGCTGACGTTCCAGTAAGCCTCGCCGGCGGCGTACTTCGGGTAAAGCACCGACCCCGACCACATCAGGACGTTGCCGAGGAGCGCGCCGGCGAAGCGGACCGCGATCACGTAGCCGACCTTCCAGGCAGCGTTGAACCAGGTGGGCTTTGGCAGCGGGCCGAAGATCGGCATCCACATCAGGCAGCCGAAGAAGATGAAGCTGGAGTGCTCGAGCAGGTGCACGGCCGCGCCGCCGTAGGCGGCGTCGTAGAGCGCCGGGATGTGCCAGAAGTAGAAGTTGAGCGCCCAGAGCGGGAAAGCCACCAGCGGGTGGGCGAGGATCCGCAGCTTGTCGAAGACCGGGATCGCGAGAATCGGCTGCAGCAGCGGCCCGGTCAGGCCGAGGACCAGGAGCAGGGTGGCGAGGTCGCCGAGCATCAGGTGCTCGACCATGTGGGCGATGACCAGCTCCTCGGCGACATGGGCGACCGGCGAGACGAGGGCGACGGCGATCGTCAGCAGCCCACCGGCGAAGCAGAGCTGGCGCCAGAGCGGCACCGGCCGGTCCCGCTCGGCCAGCGTGATCGAGCGCCTGGCGTAAAGGGCCGCGGCGGCCAGCAGCGGCAGCACCTCCAGCGGCGCGAAGGTCGCCCCGACGTGGGCGAGCGGCAGGTTCATCGATTTCAGCGTAGCCCGCTGGTAGCTTGGCTTCGCCCGTGAGCTCTCAGAACCATCGCTTCCCCCCGATCGGGAGCTACGGCTTCCTCTCCGACTGCCACACCTCCGCGCTCGTCTCCTTCGGCGGCAGCGTCGAGTGGCTCTGCTTTCCGCGCTTCGACTCCCCCAGCGCCTTCGCCGCTCTGCTCGACCGCGGCGCCGGGCACATGCTGCTGCGGCCGAAGGGGGTGATCGTCCCGATCAGCCGCCGCTACCGGCCCGGCACGCTCGTGATCGAGACCACCTGGGTGACCGACACCGGCTGGGTGGTGGTCAAAGACGCGCTGACGATCGCCGACTGGGCCGCCTCGGGCGGCGAAGGCGACCGCCGGGGCCGGCCCGAGACCGCGCACGAGAACGACTGCTCGCTGCTGCGGACGATGACCTGCATCGACGGCGAAGTCGAGATGGAGATGGAGTGCGCGCCGCGCTTCTCCTACGGCGTCGACCCGGCGCGGTGGGACGGCGGCGAGCTGGGAGAAGCCCGGGCCACCGCCGCCGACGGCACCGAGCTGGTCCTGACCAGCGACCTGCACCTCCAGCTCGAGGGGGACGTCGCCCGCGGCCGGGTCACCCTGCGCGAAGACCAGACGGCCTTCTGCGCGCTGACCTGGAGCGACGGCGACCTAGGCGGCCCACGCAGCGCCCCGGAGGCGCTGGAGCGGATCGACTCGACCGAAGAGTTCTGGCGCGAGTGGCTGCGCGACGGCGAATTCCCCGACCATCCCTGGCGGATCCACCTGCAGCGCTCGGCGCTCGTCCTCAAGGGCCTCACCTACACGCCGACCGGGGCGATCGTCGCCGCCCCGACCACCTCGCTGCCGGAGACGCCGGGCGGGGAACGCAACTGGGACTACCGCTTCAGCTGGATCCGCGACTCGACCTTCAGCCTCTGGGCGCTGCACACGCTCGGCTTCGACGACGAGGCGCGCGACTTCATGCGCTTCATCGTCGACGTCTGCCAGGACCGGCCGGACCTGCAGATCATGTACGGGATCGGCCACGAGCGGGATCTAACCGAGCAGACGCTGGACCACCTCGAAGGCTATGGCGGCGCCAGGCCGGTGCGGATCGGCAACGGCGCCTACGACCAGCGCCAGAACGACGTCTGGGGCTCGCTGCTCGACTCCGTCTACATCCACGAAAAGGCGCTGCGCGGGCGCGGCACGCAGACCGACCGCGAACTGATTCGCTACCAGGTGGAAGCCGCGATCGACGCCTGGCCCCACCCCGACCAGGGCATCTGGGAGTCCCGCGGCGAGCCGCAGCACTACGTCTCCTCGAAGCTGATGATCTGGGTCGCGGTCGACCGCGGCGCCCGCCTCGCCCGCAGCGCCGGGATCGACGCCATCGCCGACGAGTGGCAGGCGAAGGCCGACGATTTCAAGGCGGAGATCCTCGATCGCGGCGTCCGCGACGGGGTCTTCCGCCAGCACTACGAGACCGACTCCCTCGACGCCTCGCTGCTGCTGATCCCCCTCTTCCGCTTCCTCCCGCCCGACGACCCGCGGGTGCGCGACACGGTCGACGCGATCGCCACCGGGCTGACCGAGCACGGCCTCGTCTGCCGCTACAAGGTCGACGAGACCGATGACGGGCTGCACGGCAGGGAGGGCACCTTCCTGATCTGCTCCTTCTGGCTCGTCTCCGCGCTCTCGGAGATCGGCGAGCGGCGGCGCGCCCGCGACCTCTGCGAACGCCTGCTGGAGGCGGCCGGCTGGCTCGACCTCTTCGCCGAGGAGCTAGACGCCGAGTCCGGGCAGCACCTCGGCAACTACCCCCAGGCCTTCACCCACCTGGCGCTGATCAACGCCGTCTCGCACGTGATCGCCGACGAGCAACGGGAGGACGGGGGCGTGACCGCCGTCTTCACCGAAATGGGCGGCGTCCGCGAGGACGGCTAGCTTCTTCTCGTCCAGAAGTTCGTAGACAAAAGATCTACAGACAACAGATTTCGGATTGCCTATAGTGCCGGCCGTTGGGACCTGCGGGCATTGGGACAGGGGAAAGGCAAGGGAGTGCGATGAACGAGACGATCGAGAGAAGGACGAACCGCGACGAAGACGAGGCGGTGGAGTCCGCGGTGCTGCGCCAGCTGCTGGACCTGCACCCGGCGCAGCTGACGCTCGAAGAGCTGCGGCGGGAGATGGGCGGCGACCGCGACTTCGCCGAGCGCGACGCGCTCGAACGGGCGGTGCGGGATCTCGCCGCCGTGGGGCTGGTGCACCAGGGCGCGGAATTCGTGCTGCCGACCCGCGCCGCGCTGCGCTTCAGCGACCTGCTGGACCGGTAACCAGCCAGCGGAACCCGACCCGCAGCCGCGACCGCAGCTCGTCTGCCGCCGCGGCTGCGTCGGCGTCCTCCTCGCCGGGGGCGCTGACCAGGATCACCTCGGAAGCCGGAAAGCTGCCGAGCTGGTCTTCGACCGCCTGGACGAGATCCTCGTCCCCGACCCGGGCCTCGGCCTCGACCCCGGCGGCCGCCAGCGCCGCGACGCTGATCACGGAGCGACGCTGCGCGTCGCGGCGGGCGCCCTCGACGTCGGAGGCCCAGCGATCGAGGAACCCAATCCGCGCTGGCGAGAGCAGCAGCGCCTCGCCGGGGCCCTCCGCCAGCACCGCCGTCGCGACCCGCTCGACCGTCTCGGGGTCCTCGAGACGGTCGGCGAGAACGATCAGGGTGCGATGCCCCGGCTCCCCCTCGCGCGGCCCGATCGCACCCCGCGGCCGCTGACGCACGGCGAGGGCGACGATCCCGACCGCAACCAGGCCGCCCATGGCAAAACCGACGCCAGGGCCGCCGAGGTAGAAACCGGCAATGACCGGGACGGCGATCGCCGCGACCACGAGAGGAAGCTTCCACGGAGTCACCGTCAAAGCCTCTCAAGCGCGCGACCGCCGTCCCAAAAACGACTTCCGGCTCAACTCCCCTTGCTGATTCCGGCGGTCGGCATGACGCGGGTATCCGTCTCGATCTTCACGAGTCCACCTCCCCTCTATCTCCCTTGATTTCCCCCAGACGCACTGGTGGCAGCAGCCACTCGAAAGTGACTGAGCAATTAATACTTTAAATCATTCCAGCAATCAAGGTGGCGGCAGCAAAACTCGTCAATAATCGGAAAACGCGGGACTGTTGTGAAATTCCTGATTGACAAGGTGTAAAGTCTTGTTATCGGCCATAACCCCCTGGAAACGAACCGAGAAAAGGCCATGCCGAAGACCAAAGACAAAAAAGAGGGCGTCGAACAAGTAGTTGCGAAAGCCTTCGCGCACCCCCTCAGGGTGCAGATCCTGATCATTTTGAATGAGAAGGTCGCGAGCCCAAACATGCTCGCCCAACAGCTCGACCAGAGCCTCAACCTGGTCGCCTACCACGTCCGCGTGCTGGAGAAATACGACTGCATCGAGCTGGTGGACACCAAGCAGCGCCGTGGCGCCACCGAGCACTTCTACCGGGCCACCCGCCGCCAGTTCCTCACCGACAGCGAATGGGCGCGGCTGCCGAAAAGCCTCCGCCCCGGGCTGTCGGGCGCGATGCTGAAGTCGGCCTTCGACGACGTCGAGGAGGCCCTCGACAAGAGCACCTTCGACGAGCTCGAGGACCGGCACCTGAGCCGAACCCCGATGGTCGTCGACAAAAAGGGCTGGGAAGACGCCGCCGAGCTCCTTGCCAGCACGCTCGACCGTTTGATCGAGATTCAGAGCGAATCCACCGCCCGCCTCGGCGAAAGCGGTGAGGAGGGCATGCACTCAAAGGCGCTGATCCTCCACTTCAAGTCGCCGACCCCGGATACCGAGGCCGAGTCGACCGCATCGTGATCGCCCGCGACGCCGGGTCCGGTGCCGCTCCGCTGCCGGAGCGCGCCACCAGTCGGACCCGGCCTCTCACCTCGCTATGGTTGACGTGACGGCGAGGTAGCCGTCCCCGCTGCACAGCTTCGGACTGATGCTCTCAGGGCAGCGACGTTGGACAGGTAACGCCGCCTAACCCGAACGATCGATGCTGTGAATAGCGACGAGACGCGCAAAAGCTCCGATACGCAGAGCCCGGGCCCCGGTGAGGGCCTTGCCAGCGAGCGGGCGCTTTGGGATCGCTTCGTCAAAGACCGCGATCCGGCGATCCGCGAGGAGCTCGTCCGGCGCTACCTCCCTTTCGCGAAAAACCTAGCTCTGCGCTACCGCGGCGCCAGCGAGTCCTTCGACGACCTGCTGCAGGTGGCGAGCCTTGGCCTGGTCAACGCGATCGACCGCTTCGACCCCGAGCGCGGCGCCCCCTTCACCGCCTTTGCCTCACCGACGATCCTCGGCGAGCTGAAGCGCCACTTCCGCGACCGGGTCTGGACGGTGCGCGTGCCGCGCGGCCTGCACGACCGCATGGCCGAAGTGGAGAAGGCGATCACCGAGCTGACCGTGCAGCTGCAGCGCTCCCCCTCGGTAGGCGAGATCGCCGAGCGGCTCGACGTCGACCCGACCGACGTGCTCGAGGTGCTCGAGGCGAACCACAACCGCCGCCCGCTCTCGCTCGACCGCCCGGTCGGCGGCGAAGACTCCGAAGAATCGCCGGCCTCGGAGTGGGTCGGCGACGAAGATGCCGGCTACGAGCTGATCGAGGACAAGCTCGCCCTCGAGGGCGCCCTGCCCCACCTCGACGAGCGCGAGCGGCTGGTCCTGCAGCTGCGCTTCGTCGAGGACCTGACGCAGTCGCAGATCGCCGAGCGCATCGGCCACTCGCAGATGCACGTCTCCCGCATCCTGCGCCGCACCCTGGAGCGGATCAGGGCCGAGGTGGCAGAGCAGAGCAGCGCCAAGACCGAGGCCGAGTAGGACACGTCTTTGTATGGGAGGGGGTGGGTGCCCCTTCCCGGGAGCACCTCCGCCGCGGGAACAGCACGTTGGATGGCTGGCGCCTCGAAGCGCTCGGCGCGGCTCCATGCTGAGTACCCAGTCACCCCCCACCGGTGCCCCTTCACGCGAGCTCCGGTGGACGCCCGAGGAGATACCTCTTTTCTCCAGCTTTTGGGAGCTTGGCCGAGCTAGGACCCGTGTTGGGGAGGGGGGGGGGGGGGGGGGGCGGGGGGG
>DASSYI010000063.1:0-45236 GCA_035703365.1 Solirubrobacterales bacterium | reverse complement strand
GTCCTTTTCCGGGCATATGACCGGAAAAGGACGAACGCCGAGGACGCATCTACGATGCGCGCGATGGCTGAGGAGCCGAATGAGCCCGTAGGCGGCGGCGAGGAGCAGGTTCCGGCGCCTGATCCCACCGGTCCGGTTCGAAAACCGCCGAAAGAGGCGATTGCCGAGGCCCGCGTGCGGGCGCCTACGCGCGGGAACCGCAAGTTGGAGAGCTTCCTCGATGCCGTCAACGGCGACGAGGAGGTGCGGGCCTGGTGGTACATGACCCAGGTCCACGCCGAGCGGCTGGGGATGTCGGACCACTCGTGGGTCCACATGCAGATCGTCCTCAACATCGCCCTGCGCTTGCTGCGGCTGCTGCTGCGGGCCGGGGTCGAGCCGGCGATGGTCGCCGACCACGGGATGCGCGACCGCGACGCCGAGGTGGTGGTCGCCGGCGGTGCCCTGCTGCACGACACCGGGATGTCGATCCACCGCGCCGACCACGAGGCCTACTCGCTCTTCCTCGCCAACTCGGCCCTCAAGCGCCTGCTCGCCGACGCCTACAAGGAGCCGGAGCGGACTGTGGTCGCCTCCGAGATCCTGCACGCGATCATCGGCCACCGCCGCCGCGGCGAGCCCTACACGCTGGAGGCCGGCGTCGTCCGCGTCGCCGACGCGCTGGACATGGCCCAGGGCCGCACCCGGCTGCCGCTCGAGTCCGGCCACGAGGGCATCCACTCGATCTCCGCCGCCGCGGTCGACGAGGTCCGCATCTCGGCCGGCGAGGAGCGCCCGGTCAAGATCGAGATCCAGCTCAACAACAGCGCCGGGATCTTCCAGGTCGACGACCTGCTGGCGACCAAGATCCGCGACACCCCGCTGGAGGGCAAGGTCGAAGTAGTCGCCAAGGTCGAGGGCGAGACCGAGAAACGCCTGCTCTCAGGCTTCCGGCTCTCCTGAGGCCGTCGATGGCCGCGGCGTCCGCAGCGCAGTTGGTGATCTTCGACTGCGACGGCGTGCTTGTCGACACCGAACCGATCTCGAACCGAATCCTCGCCGCCGCGATCTCGGAGGCGGGATTGCCGATCGCAGCCGACGAGGTCAAGCGCGAGTTCGAGGCGATGCGCCTCACCGACATCCAGGTTCGGGTCGAGGAACGGTTGGGGCGCCCGCTCGGCGACGCCTGGCTCGGCGACTTCGAAGCCCGCCGCGAGGCCGCATTCCGGGAGGGGATCGAGCCGATTCCGGGGGTCGAGGAGGTTCTGCGCGCGCTGAGCGCCGAGGGGCGCCCGTTCTGCGCCGCCTCGCAGGCGAGGCTGGAGAAAACCGAGCTGACCCTAGGGCTCACCGGCCTGCGCCGATATTTCGAAGACGGGGCGCTCTTCGCCTCGACGATGGTCGTTCATGGCAAGCCGGCTCCGGACCTGTTCCTCCACGCCGCTGGCGCGATGGGCTTCGAGCCGGCGGACTGTGTCGTCGTCGAGGACGCGGTGCCCGGGGTGCGCGCCGCGCGGGCCGCGGGGATGCCGGTTTTCGGTTACGCCCCGGAGGGAACCGGCGATCGACTTGCCGCGGCGGGCGCCCGCGTATTCGATTCGATGGACGAGCTGCCGAGCTTGCTGGTTCGAACCGGCCACGATTGGTGAGTTGACGTGCCTATAGCGACGTCAACTCACCAATCGCCCCCTGGGTCGTTGAGTTCGGCGACCAGCGCCTGTACCCGGCGCTCAATCTCGTCGCGCGTCGCGCGCACCGCCTCCAGTGGCTGGCCCTTGGGGTCGGGCAGGTCCCAGTCGAGGTAGCGCTTGCCGGGGATGTAGGGGCACTCGTCGCCGCAGCCCATCGTCACCACCACGTCGGCCCACTCGGCGTCCTCGCGGGAGAGCTTGTGGGGGATCCGTTGGCTGAGGTCGATTCCCAGCTCGGCCATCGCCTCGACCACCTCGGGGTGGACGCGGTCTCCCGGCGTCGTCCCGGCCGAGCGGGCTTCGTGGCGGCCCTCGGCGGCGCGGCGGAAGAGGGCCTCGCTCATCTGCGAGCGGCCGGCGTTGTGGAGGCAGACGAAGAGGGCGCGGGCCATCAGGCGACCTCCGACGCGGCCGCGGCGGGGTGCTCGCCGCGGACGAGCTGGTAGGCCAGCGCTCCGAGCGCGGCGCCGAGCGGCGGGGCGAGGAGGTAGAGCCAGAGGTCGTGCAGCTCGCCGGAGACGAGCGCCGGCCCGAGCGAGCGGGCGGGATTCATCGAGGCGCCGGTGACCGGGCCGCCGAAGAGCGCGTCGAGGCCGACGGTGCCGCCGATCGCGATCGCCGCCGCGGCCCCGACCGCCCGGGTGTCGGTGGCCACGGCCATGATCACGAACATCAGGAAGGCGGTCAGCACGACCTCGTAGACGAAGGCGCTGCCGGTGCCGACCGAGGGCAGGGTGGTGCCGAGGTCGGCCGGCTGGCCCGGCCAGACCGCGGCGAGGAGCGCCGCCGCGGCGAGGGCTCCGGCGACCTGGGCGGCGAGGTAGGCGAGGGTCTCGTGGCCGGGGAAGTGCCGGGTGAGGGCGAAGGCGAGGGTGACCGCCGGGTTGAGGTGGGCGCCGGAGAGGTGGCCGGTGGCGTAGACCATCGCCATCACGATCAGGCCGAAGACGAACGCGATCCCGATTGCGCCCAGGGCGCCGGGGTGTTCAGCTTCGGCGACGATCGCCCCGCAGCCGGCGAAGACGAGGGCGAAGACGCCGATCCCCTCGGCGGCGGCGCGGCGGATGAGGTCGGGGCGCCGGTGCATCTCAGCAGCAGGCGGCGGCCGGGGCGAAGACGTCGCGGACGGAGTCGAGCGCGCCCGGGACCAGCGAGAAGTAGCTGCGGGTGCCGCGCCCCTCGCGCTCCGCCAGGCCCGCCTCGACCAGCACCTTCAGGTGGTGGCTGACGGTCGCCTGCGAGAGGCCGAGGAACGGCTCGAACTCGCAGACGCAGACCGCCTCGCCGTCGGCCCGCAGCAGCATGTTCACGATCCGCAGCCGCTGCCGGTCCGCCAGCGCCTTGATCACGACCTCGAGCTGCGCGGCGCGATCCTCGTCGAGTGAGGAGCCCGCCAGGGGCGTGCAGCAGTTGATCACCGGCAGGTCCGTCATCGGCGGGGACCCTAGCACCTTCATCGACGCTCATCGATGAAGCTGGCCAAAAAAAAGGGACCCGCGTCCGAGCTAGTTAAAACGGGCCAGGTCCGCCTTGCGCTGTTCTTTGCGCTTGTCGAGCCGGTTCTGGATCAGCGAGAGGACAATCACCAGGGCGGCGAAGAAGGCGATCACGCCGAAGCAGAAGAAGGTCACCGTCTTGTCGGTCGTGGGACCGGCGAGGCCGACGCCCTCGTCGGCCAGGGCGGCCGGGGCGACGAGCAGCATTAGGGCCCAGATCGAGAGCAGGGCTGCGGCGGTGCGCTTCACGGGGCGGGAATTTAGCGCACCTCGGGGCGCCCCCGCGTAGGATGCCCGCGATGTCCAACCTCGAGGCCCTCCTGCTGGGCGTGGTCCAGGGACTGACCGAGTTCCTGCCGATCTCCTCCTCAGGCCACCTGATCATCGTCCCCTGGCTGCAGGACTACACCTTCCTGCAGGACCACGAGACCTTCAACAAGACCTTCGACGTGGCGCTGCACGCCGGCACCCTGATCGCCGCGATCGCCTACTTCCGGGTCGAGGTCGTCGTCCTCCTGCGCGGCTTTATCCAGGCGGTGCGGCAGCGGGCGATCCGCACCCAGGAGCAGCGGCTCTCGGTGGCGATCGCGATCGGCACCGTCCCGGCGGTGATCGCCGGCGGCCTCGGCTCCAGCTTCATCGACGAACACCTCGGCGAGCCCTGGATGATCGCGATCCAGCTGATCTTCTTCGGCTTCCTGCTCGGCTACGCCGACCGGATGCCCGAGCGCAAGAACCTCGGCGACGCCAGCCTGCGCGACGGCTGGTACATCGGCCTGGCCCAGGTGCTGGCCCTGGCGCCGGGCACCTCGCGCTCGGGGATCACGATCACCGCCGGCCGCTGGCTCGGCCTCGACCGCGACGCCGCCGCCCGCTTCTCCTTCCTGCTGCTGATCCCCGCCGTCGCCGGCGCCACCGCTTACAAGGCGCTCGAGGCGGGCAAAGAAGGCCTGCCTCCCGGGGTCGGCGAGCCGATGGTGGTGGGGACGATCGCCGCCGCGGTCTCCGGCTACCTGGCGATCTCCTTCCTCCTGCGCCTGCTGCGGACGACCAGCTACCGGCCCTTCGTCCTCTACCGCTACGCGGCCGGCGCCGCGATCCTGCTGATCATCGCCACCGGTTTGCGGCCGGCGACGTTCTAAGAGCGCCATCGCCCCGCTTGCCGCAAATTCGGGGTCTCCTGGTCTCCACTCGTGAAAATCCTGTGAACGCAGGGGTTAACGGCATCTCCGACCCATACACTTCAGGTATCCGAATCGCCGTCCTCGACACCGACAGCGGTTTCGTCACCGTTCTCGCCCGCCGCGCAGAGGCGGCCGGCTGGCACCTCAGCCAGAGCACCGGCTCCGTGCCGCCGCGCGACCTGGTGGCGATGAAGCTGAACGCCATGCTGGTCGACCCGGCCGTCCTGGGCGACGAAGCCTGGGCCTACCTGGAACGGGTCGCCTCGATGCTGCCCGATCTCGGCCTGGTCGTCTGCACCGGCCGCTCCACCGTCGCCCAGCGGGTCCGCGGGCTGCGGCTCGGCGTCGACGACTGGATGACGAAGCCATGCCATCCCGAGGAGGCGATCGCCCGGCTCGAAGCCGTTTCCCGCCGGCGCCGCCGCGGCCGCCAGGAGCACGAGGCGACGCCGCTCGCGGTCGGCGAGATGGAGATCCGCCCGGACCGCTTCCAGGCCTTCGTCGGCGACGAGGCCCTCGACCTCACCCGGCGCGAGTTCGAGCTGCTCTACCTGCTCGCCGAGGAGCGCGGCCAGGTCCTCGAGCGCGAGCAGATCTATCAGCGGGTCTGGGGCTACGCGATGGCCCACGGCGACCGCTCGGTCGACGTCTTCGTCCGCAAGCTGCGCAAGAAGCTGGAGAGTCTCTCGCCGAGCTGGACCTACATCCACACTCACTTCGGCATCGGCTACCGCTTCGATCCCGAACCGGCCGGCATCGTCGCCGAGGAGATCCACCCGGCGCCGGCCCCTGAGCCCGAGCGGGTCGCCGAGCCGCAGCCGGCAGCAGATTCACAAGCCGTTCACAACACCTTCACGCCCGGATAACCGCCGCCGGCTGACTCGGCGCCATGCTCGGGCGCATGGGACGGCTGGAGATCAAGCCTGAGCAGCACGCGGCCCTGGTCGACGGGCGGCCACTCAGCCTCACCGTCCGCGAGCTCCAGCTGCTGGTGACGCTCTCCGAGCACCCGCAGCGGATCATGACCCGGGAGGAACTGTTCGCCCAGGTGTGGGGCGGCAAGCCGCGCAGCGACGATCGCTCGGTCGACGTCTACGTCAGCCGCCTGCGGGCCAAGCTCGGCGAAGCGCTGCCCGAGGCGCGACTGATCCACACCCACAACGGGATCGGCTACCGCTTCTCGCCTGAGGTCTGACGGCTGCGGGTCGCTTTTACATCTTTTTCACACGCTCGACACAGCCACGTAACAAGGTGGGGAGGAGCCGCTGCGAGGGTGGCGCCACCTGATGAATCGACCCGAAGGAGAAAGAGTTGACCAGCTCTAAGTGGTTCGTGGTGCTGAGCGCCGCGGTGATCCTCGCGATCGGCGTTGCCGCCTGCGGCAGCAGCGACGACGAAACGGCCAGCGGCAGCGGCGGCGGCAGCGTCTCCGGCGAAATCGCTGGCGCCGGCTCGACCGCGCAGCAGGCCGCGCAGGAAGCCTGGATCGCCGAATTCGAGAACGAAAACTCCGACGTGACCATCTCCTACGACCCGGTCGGGTCCGGCGGCGGTCGCGAACAGTTCATCGCCGGTGGGGTCGCCTACGCCGGCAGCGACGCAGCCCTCTCGCCCGAAGAAGGCGAACTCGAAAAGGCCGAAAAGCGCTGCAAGACCGGTCAGCTGATCGAGGTCCCGGACTACATCTCGCCGATCGCGATCATCTTCAACCTCCCTGGCGTCGAAGACCTCCAGCTCGACCCCGAAACCCTGGCGAAGATCTTCAACCAGGAAATCACCAGCTGGAACGACAAGGCGATCGCCGCCGACAACCCCGGCGCTGAGTTGCCCGACACCCGCATCACCCCGGTCAACCGCTCCGACGAGTCGGGGACCACGGAGAACTTCACCGAATACCTCTCCGAGGTCGTGCCCAGCATCTGGAGCTACGAAGTCAGCGGCGACTGGCCGGTCAAGGGCGGCGAAGCAGCCTCCGGCACCTCCGGTGTGGTCGAAGCTGTGGCCGCCGGCGAGGGCGCGATCGGCTACGCCGACGCCAGCCAGGCCGGCGAACTCGGCATCGCCAAGATCAAAGTTGGCTCCGAATACGCCGAACCGACCCCCGAGGCCGCAGCCAAGGTGCTCGAGGAGTCCCCGCTCGACAAGGAACTGAGCCCGGGCAAGTACACGATCGCCTACAAGCTCGACCGCAAGACGGAATCGGAGGGCACCTATCCGATCGTGCTCACCTCCTACCTGATCGCCTGCACCAAGTACGACTCGGCCGACGAAGCGGCCGCGGTGAAGGCCTACCTGGAATACGTCGTCAGCCCCGAAGGGCAGGAACTGGCCGCCGAACAGGCCGGCTCGGCCCCGCTCTCCTCGGCCCTGACGTCGAAGGTGACCCCCGCGATCGAAGCGATCGAAGCCGGTTAGGGGACCTTTGTCCCAGGTCGACACCACGACCAATGCGGGTCAACTGCTGGCGGCGGCGTCCGGAGGGCGCCGCCGCCGCGGTGACCGCATCTTCTCCCGCACCGCGGTAGTCGCCGCGGTGACGATCCTCGCCCTGCTGGCCGGGGTCGCGATCTTCCTCGCCTCCGAGGGCTACCCGGCCTTCACCGCCGCGGCCTCCGAACTTCCGGAAGGCAAGACCTTTCTCGACTACGTCGCGCCGCTGGCCTTCGGCACCGTGCTGGCCTCGGCGATCGCCGCTCTCGTCGCCGTCCCGCTTGCCGTCGCCGCGGCCCTCTTCATCACCCACATCGCGCCGCCGCGGCTGGCGCAGACGCTGGGGTACCTGCTCGACCTGCTGGCGGCGATCCCGAGCATCATCTACGGCCTCTGGGGGATCTTCGTCCTCGGCCCCGCGGCCGTGCCGGTGCTGAAATGGCTGGAAGAGCACCTCGGCTGGATCCCGTTCTTCGAGGGCCCGGCCTCGGCGACCGGGCGGACGATGCTGGTCGCCGGGATCGTCCTCGCGGTGATGATCCTGCCGATCGTCTCCGCCATCGCCCGCGAGGCCTTCGCCCAGACGCCGCGCAAGCTGACCGAAGGCGCCCAGGCGCTGGGCGCGACCCGCTGGGAGACGATCCGGATGACGGTTCTGCCGTTCGGCAAATCGTCGGTGATCAGCGGCGCGATGCTCGGCCTCGGCCGCGCTCTCGGCGAGACGATGGCGGTGACGATCATCCTCTCGGTCTCCGGAGCCGTCACCTTCAACCTGATCGGCCAGGCGAACCCCTCGACGATCGCCGCCAACATCGCCCTCGACTTCCCCGAGTCCTCCGGGCTGGCGATCAACGCCCTGATCGCCACCGGGCTCGTCCTCTTCGCGATCACCCTCGTAACCAACATGGCGGCGCGGGCGGTCATCGCCCGCCAGAACCACGAATAGGGAGAGAGATGGAGAGCGCCAGCGTCACCCAGAGCCCCGCCCTCGAGCGCCCCTCCTCGCTCCTCGCCGGCGGGACCGGCTGGCGCCGGCGCGCCAAGGACCGGACGATGACGGTCCTGATCGCCGGCGCCTTCGCGCTGGCGATGATCCCGCTGATCTCCCTCGTCTACGAGGTGACCAAGCGCGGCATCCCCGGCCTCAGCCTCGCCTTCTTCACCGAGGACGCCCGCGGCGTGGTCGGCGAAGGCGGCGGCGCCGCGCACGCGATCGTCGGCACCCTGGTGATCACCGCGGTGGCGGCGGCGATCTCGGTCCCGATCGGGATCATGGGCGCGATCTACCTCAACGAGTACGGGGAAGGGCGGCTGCGGCGGGCGCTGACCTTCTTCGTCGACGTGATGACCGGCATCCCCTCGATCGTCGCCGGCCTCTTCGCCTACGCGCTCTTCGAGCTCTTCCTCGGGCCCGGGATCCGGCTCGGGGTGATGGGCTCGGTGGCGCTCTCGGTGCTGATGATCCCGATCGTGATCCGCTCCGCCGAGGAGGTCCTGAAGATCGTCCCCAACCACCTGCGCGAGGCCGCCTATGCGCTGGGGACGCCGAAGTGGAAGACGATCGTCAAGGTCGTCCTGCCGACTGCCTTCGCCGGCCTCGTCACCGGGGTGATGATCGCCGTCGCCCGGATCGTCGGCGAGACCGCGCCGTTGCTGGTGACCACCGGGGTGGTCGACTCGATGAACTCCGACCCGTTCAACGGGCGGATGCAGAACCTCGCCGTCTACGCCTACAACGAGTACCGCTCGCCGGGCGTGTTCAAACAGGCGGCCTACGACAAGGCATGGGCCGCGGCGCTGACGCTGATCGCGATCGTGATGTTGCTCAACATCGTGGCCCGCCTCGTCTACCGGCGCTACAAAACCGAGATCCGCTGACGTGGAAGGAAGGAAGTTGAGAGCGATGCTGGGAGCCGCGACCAAGCGCAGCGCCACCGAGGAGGACAGGCAGACGATGAGCGACCGGCCGGCGGGCACGACCTCGACCGGGCCCGTGGCCAAGGCCGGCCGCGGGGCGAAGACGATCGAGGCCCGAGACGTCGACCTCTTCTACGGGGGCTTCCACGCGGTCGAGGGGGTGACGATGACGATCGCGCCAAACAAGGTGACGGCGCTGATCGGCTCCTCGGGCTGCGGCAAGACGACCTTCCTGCGCTCGCTCAACCGGATGCACGAGCTGACGCCGGGGGCGCGGGTCGAGGGCCACGTCTCCCTCGACGGCGAGGACATCTACGGCAAGGGGGTCGACCCGGTCGAAGTGCGGCGCCTGATCGGGATGGTCTTCCAGCAGCCGAACCCGTTCCCGACGATGTCGATCTACGACAACGTCGCCGCCGGGCTCAACCTCAACTCGCGCCGGGTGCCGAAGTCTCAGAAGGACACGGTGGTCGAGCGCTCGCTGCGCGGCGCCCACCTCTGGGAGGAGGTCAAGGAGCGGCTCGACAAGCCCGGCTCCAGCCTCTCCGGCGGCCAGCAGCAGCGGCTCTGCATCGCCCGTGCGATCGCAGTCGAGCCCGAGGTGCTGCTGATGGACGAGCCCTGCTCGGCCCTGGACCCGCTGGCGACGCTGGCGATCGAGGACCTGATCGCCGACTTGAAGAGCCGCTACACGATCGTGATCGTCACTCACAACATGCAGCAGGCGGCGCGGGCGAGCGACGTCACCGCCTTCTTCAACCTCGACGCGACGGGGAAGCCCGGGCACCTGGTCGAGGTCGGCCCGACCAACCAGATCTTCACCAACCCGAGCCAGAAGCAGACCGAGGACTACGTCAGCGGCCGCTTCGGCTGAGACGGGGAGGAGCGAAATGCCCGAAATCGCACGTGCCGAGTACCTGGGAGAACTGGCGACGCTCGAGGCGTGCGCGCTTGGCGGCCTCGACCTGGTCAACACCGCGCTGGCGCGGACGATGGAAGCGGTCGAGAACCAGGACGTCGAGCTGGCGCAGGTGGTGATCGCCGACGACGACCGCATCGACGGTCGCTACCTGGAGGTCCACCAAAGCCTGATCACGCTGCTGGCGACGCAGTCGCCGGTGGCAACCGACCTGCGGCTGATCTCGGCGCTGCTGCACGTGCTGAAGAGCATCGAGCGGATGGGCGACCAGTGCGTCAACGTCTGCAAGGTGATTCCGCTGACCGGCAACTACGCCCCGGTCGACCCGCGGATGGTCGACCTGATCGTGCAGATGGGCGGCCACACGAGGACGCTGATCGTGCAGGCGAAGCGGGCCTTCGAGGAGCGCGACGTGGAAATGGCGCGCGACCTGGTCCGCCGCGACGACGCCGTCGACGAGCTCAACCGTGAGTGCTTCCACCTGGCGCTGGAGATCGGCGACGATGCCGACACCCGCGAGTGGGCGATGACGATGCTGCTGGCGGCGCGGGCGATCGAGCGGGTGGGGGACAACGCGGTGGACATCGGCGAGCAGGTCGCCTTTGTGGTCACGGGGCTGTTTCGGGAGTTTGAGGACGCTTCGCATCCCTCGTAGGGGAGAGGGTCAGGTGGGGGTCCCTGGGAGCACCTCCGCCGACAACTACTTCCGCTCTGGCTGACGCCTCAAAGCGCTTTGGGTCGGCTCCATGCTGAGTACCCAGGGACCCCCACCGGACCCTCTCCTGCGTCAGATCCGGCTCGCTTGGGAACATGTGGGATTCCTGTGACTCTTTGTGCGGCGATAGATATTGGTTCGAACACGACGCGACTGCTTGTTGCGGAGCCTGTGGATGGGCAGTTGAAGAAAGCGATGGAGCAGCGGGCCTATACGCGGATCGGGAAGGCCGTGGATGGGAAGGGGCGGATCTCTCAGGAGAAAGTCGAGGAAGTGGGGGAGGTCGTCGCCACCCAGGTGCGGCTTGCCCAGGAGCTCGGGGCCGAGGAGATCCGCGCCGTCGCCACCGCCGCCGTGCGCGAGGCGCGCAACTGCGAGGAGGTGGCCGAGGCGGTCGCCGCGGCCGCCGGGGTCCCGATCGAGGTCCTGCCCGAGGAGGAGGAGGGCCGGCTCTCCTTCATCGGCGCCACCAAGACCCTGGGCCACCCCGCCGAGGGCCTGATCGGCGTCGTCGACATCGGCGGCGGCTCGACCGAGGTGATCCTCGGCACCGTGCCCGGTGGCGTCCAGAGCGTCCGCTCCTGGCCGGTCGGCTCCGGCAACCTGGCCGACGAGCTGCTCTCCTCCGACCCGCCCTCGGCGGCGGAGATCCGCCGCGCCCGCGACCGCATCGAGGACATCTTCGAGGGCGTCGAGATCGAGCGCCCCGCCCAGGCCGTCGCCGTCGGCGGCTCCGCTACCTCGCTGCGCCGCCTGGTCGGCGCGGTGCTGGAGTACGAGACCCTGGAGCGCGGCATCCGCGTCCTCTGCGGCGACCCCGCCGCCGACGTCGGCCGCCGCTTCGAGCTCGACCCCACCCGCGTCCGCATCCTCCCCACCGGAGTCCTCCTCCTCGAGAAGCTCTCCGACCTCCTCGGCCAGCCCCTGCAGATCGGCAAGGGCGGCCTCCGCGAGGGAGTCATCCTCGACCTGCTCAACGGCAGCGTCAACGGCTCCCCCGAGCGCGTCGCGGCCTAGCCGTAGTCTTCGATCAGGGCGCGCTTGCGCCGTTCGCGGCCGCGTTTCATCTCTTCTTGCTGTCTGGCCATTCTCTCCCGCATGCGCAGCAATCGCTCGGCATCGACGGGTCTACGCCTCACGATCTCGAGGGCCGTATCGAACCCGAAGACTTCAGAGGTGTCAGCCAGGCGCTTTGCGAGTTCCCGCTGTTCCTGTTCGTCCATGCCATCGACGCTACCTCTAGTCATCTTCTGTCACCTCTCCCTTCAGCCGGTCGATTTCGAGCATCGCCTCGGTTAGGCCGTCCACGACTTCACTGAGGTTCAGCCTCAGCTCCGAAATGATTTCTTCGTCTCGGTCTGCCGTCTGGTCCGCCTCGGCCGCGAACCTGCCGCCGCGCGTGGAGATCTCGATCGGAAGTCGGCCCGCCACCACCCCCGAGTAGGCGGGAGTTACGAGTAGGAGGCAGCCGTAAAACACTGCCAGAGCGATCTCGAGTCGGTAGAGGCCGGCCTGCCCAAGGGCGACTGCAGGCAGCTCCGAAGGAACAGGGAGAGCGGCACAGGCCACCAGCGCTACGCACAGCGCAGCGCAGACCAAGACTCGAACGAGCGCGCGCGGACCTGACATGCCCGATCAAGGGCTGTCAGGGCGAATCTCTCCCCCGCTGCGCCGCCAGATCTAGCTGCTTGCGTTGAAGATCGATTCGTCGAAGCCGGTGATTGCCGGTTCGGCGGCGTAGCCGAGGCGTTCGAGGGCGAACAGTTCCTCGATCGTCGCCAGCAGGGAGAAGTGGTTGAAGTAGGTCTCGCTGCTGGTTCCCGGTTCGACGAAGGGGGATAGGAGGAGCAGGCCGACGCGGCCGCCGCCGCCGGTTTCGCGAACGGGCCCAGTGGGGGACGCTTTGTCTCCGGCTTCCGGCAGGTTGGGGAAGGCCGGGTCGATGCAGCAGCCGCTCTGGTCGGCGCCTTCGCCTTCCTGGGGCGCCTGGGCAGCGGTGAGGACGATCATGCCACCGTCTTTGTAGGCGAGTGATTCCTTGATCTCGGCGACGAGCGGTTCGAGCTGAGCTTCGTCAGGGGCGATGTAGGCGAGGGCGGGGAACTTTTCCGCTTTCAGCTTCAGGTCGGCGCTCAGCTGCGGCAGGCCGACGCTGGCTTCGGCGCACTCGGGCGCGTCGGCGATCGAGTGGAAGTAGACGAAGGGATTGCGCCAGGTCAAGTACGCATCGGTGGGGGTCGTGACCTGGTTGGGGTCTGGCGTGCCAGTGGCGGGATGGCGGCAGGCGGTCGGCTGACCGGCGGCGGCGCCGTCTTCGATGCCCTGCACGTAGGCCTTCCACTTCAGGCCCGCTTCGCTCAGCTGGCCGGGCAGCGTTTTCGTCGCCGCGGGGTAGACGCAGCCGTTTCCTTCCACCTGGCCTTCCGCCGATTCGGTGCCGGGCGAGACGTCGCCGTAGTTGGGACAGTTGGCCGCCGTTTCCGGCGTCGGGCCCTGGCCGCTCAGCAGGGCGATCTGGTTGGCGAGCGCGCCCGTGGTCACGCCGTAGTAGTTGGTCAGCAGCTCGCCCTGCTGCGGCAGCTCCTTGCCGAGGTAGCTCGCCTCGGCCGTTTTTCCGCTCTCCTCGACGCTGCCCTCCTTCAGCATCACGACGAAGACGTGTTTCACTTCCGGCAGCCCGGTCGGGAGTTCTTCGACCAGCGGGACTTCCGGCGGCGGGTCACCCGTCAGCGGTTCTTCGACCAGCGGCGCTTCGGCCGGGATCGTCGAGGGGGTCGCGGTGGTCCCAGCCGCTTCGCCGCCACCCGCGCCCGCTTCTTCCGGGCCGGCGGTGGTCTGCGGGCTAGCGGCTTCTTCGGCGGGCTGAGGGGTGGGTTCGAGCAGGACCGTGGTGAAGCCGGCGTTGTGGGAGTAGTGCCTGGTGACCGAGCCGATCAGCACGCCCAGCGCAAGCATCCCCAGCACCGCCATCGCCAGGGACCATGGTGCGGGCATTCGGCTCGACGCCGTCTGCTCGTCAGTTCCCTTCGAATCGGCGCCGCCCGCCTGGTCGTCCTGCTTCTTCTCGGTCAAAGGCAGCGCGAGTATCGCCGCGCCCCGGCGCGGGGTTGTGAAGATCTTGAGTCCGATTCACAACTCCTAAACATGGCGGCCGGGGGGTCGCCGCGAAGATGCTCCCGTGTCCGACGCCTGCCCCAGCTGCGGATCGTCCCTGCTCCCAGACCAGCGCTACTGCCTCTCCTGCGGGCAGCGGCGCGGGGAGCCGCGGCTGCCGATCATGGACGCGGTCACCTACATGGACGCGAGCAAGCGTCCCCAGCCGGCCGCGGCGGCGGCAACGTCCCCTGCGCCGCCGCCGCGCCGGCGTCCTTCTATCTCCGCCAGCTCCTCGCTGGTCGCCGTCGTCGCCACCTTGGTCCTCGCACTCGGCGTCGGCGTCCTGATCGGGCGCTCCGGCGGCGAAGGGGCCGACAACGCAGCCGCGCCCCAGATCATCCGCGTCGGCGGCGGCGGCGAAGAATCGACGGCGAGCGCCTCGACGGCAGGCGGCGGCGGCAAAGGCGGCAAGAAGGCCAACTCCGCCACCGCGAAAAAAGCGAAGGCGAAGGCCGAAACGGGCGACAGCGGCGCCAGCAAGGCGACCGAAGAAGTCTTCGAACCGGCGCCCGGCGTAAAGATCGCCCCGCCCGAACAGCAACTCGGCGGCGAGTGCGACCCCGGCGTCGCCGGCTGCGGCGACAACGGCAAGTTCGAAGGGACCTTCTTCGAATGAGCGCCCCCCGCGACGAGGAGCTGGTCGTCGACCTCAAGCGCCGCCGCGAGCAGCTCGCTGCCCGCGTCGCCGAGCTGCAGTGGGACCTCGGCGGCCTCGTCTACGAGATGGCCGTCCGCAACAGCATCGACGTCGAGCTGATCGTCAAGCGCGCCGTGCCCCTGCAGGACGCCGACGCCGAGCTGAGCGAGGTCGAGCGGATCCTGCGCATGGAGGAGTCCGGCACCGCCGGGACCTGCACCGGCTGCGGCGCCCCTCACTCCACCGGAGCTACCTTCTGCTGGCAGTGCGGCAAACCGCTGATGGCCCAGGTTTCGGGCGACGAGATCCTGAAGCGCTGAGAACGAAGCGCTGCGGTAGGGAGGGTGCCGGTATCCCTCTCCGGAATTGACCTCCCCTCCGCTGCGCTCCGGGGAGAACATGCTGCGCGGCTCCGCCGCGCAAGAACCAGATTGCATATCGCCGAACACTCCTCCGAAGGGCACCGGCACCCTCCAGCATCTCGGGCTCTGGCTGATGCTCCTCATCGAGACCGCAAGAGATCGTCGTATAGGCGATCTGACGCGGTCTCGGCGAACAGCTGATCTACAGATGCAGGCTTAACCGAAGCGACCCGTGACGTAGTCCCTGGTGCGGGGGTCGCGGGGGTTGGAGAAGATGCGGTCGGTCTCGCCGACCTCGATCAGCGCCCCTACCGGCTTCTCGCCCCCCGTCTCGAGGCTGAAGAAGGCGGTGCGGTCGGCGACGCGGCCCGCCTGCTGCATGTTGTGGGTGACGATCACGATCGTGAAGCGGCCTTTGAGGCTGTGCATCAGGTCCTCGATCGCCCCGGTGGCGATCGGGTCGAGGGCCGAGGCGGGCTCGTCGAGGAGGAGGACGTCGGGCTCGATCGCGATCGCCCGGGCGATGCAGAGCCGCTGCTGCTGCCCGCCAGAGAGGCCGAGGGCGCTGTCCTTGAGCCGGTCCTTGACCTCGTCCCAGAGGGCGGCGCCGCGAAGGGCCCGCTCCACCCGCTCGTCGAGGTCGCGCCGCAGGCCGAGGTTGCGCGGCGCCCAGGCGACGTTGTCGTAGATCGACTTCGGGAAGGGGTTCGGTTTCTGGAAGACCATCCCGATCCGCCGCCGCACCTCGACCTGGTCGACGTTGCCGCCGTAGAGCTCCTGCCCGTGGTACTGGACGCTCCCCTCGATGCGGAAACCGGCGACCGAGTCGTTCATCCGGTTGAGGCTGCGCAGGAAGGTCGTCTTGCCGCATCCGGAGGGGCCGATCAGGGCGGTGATCTCGCCGCGGCGGATGCCGAGGGTTACCCCGCTCAGCGCCTGTTTGGCGCCGTAGAAGATCGAGACGTCGCGCGCGTCGAAGACGAGCTCGGGCTGGACGGCGGGCGCCGCGGTCGTGCCGGTGACGCCGGTCGGGAGGGCGGTGGCGCCGGTCTGGATCCGCACCCGCGAGGGGACGGCCTGGTCGGGAGGGTTCATGAGCTCAGCTTTCGTTTGCTGCGGGCCAGCAGCGCCCGGGCGCCGAGGCTCGCGAAGAGGATGAATGAGACCAGCAGCAGCGACATTCCCCAGGCTTCCGCGAAGCCTTCGGGGTTGCCTTCTTCGGAGAGTTTGTAGATCCACACCGGCACGTTCGGCATCGATTCGAAGGGGTTGACGGTGAAGCTTTTCGGGTCGAAGACCGAGCTGGCGAGGATCAGCGGCGCGGTCTCGCCGGCGGCCCGCGCGACGGCCAGCGCGGTCGAGGTGACGATGCCGCCGAGCGCGGTCGGCAGCACCACCGTGAGGACCGAGCGCCAGCGGGCGACGCCGAGGGCGTCGGAGGCTTCGCGCAGGCTGCCCGGCACCAGCAGCAGCACCTCCTGGGAGCCGCGGGCGATCAGCGGCAGCTCGATGATCGCCAGGGCCACCGCGCCGGCGAAGGCGGACTGCTGCTTGTGGTCGACGAGCAGGGCGAAGACGAAGAGGCCGAGGATGATCGAGGGCAGGCCGTTCAGCAGGTCGAGCGTCAGCCGCAGGGCATTCGACCCGCGGGCGCCGGCGTACTCGGTGAGGTAGAGCGCGATCAGCACTCCCACCGGCATCGCCATCGCGGTGGCGACGAGGGAGATCACCAGCGTGCCCAGCAGCATCGGGCCCACCCCCGACGGGTAGCCGGTAAAGACGAAGTCGAGGTCGATCGCCCCGGCGCCGCGGGCGACGACCGTGTAGACGACGATCGCGAGGGCGCCGACCGCGATCACGGCCGCGGCGGTGGCGGCAAGCTCGGCTCCCCGGCTCACCAGCTGCCGGCGGCGCAGGTTGCCGCTCGGCGTCAGCGGCGCGGCCGGATCGGGGATCGCCCCCTCGTTCATCGGGTTACCGCCCCCCGGTAGCCGAAGCGGCGCCCGATCGCCTGCGCGACGAGGTTCGAGGCGAGGCCGATCACCAGCAGGATCACGCCGCAGTAGAAGAGCGAGGCTTTGTGCAGTTCGGTCAGCGCTCCCGGGAACTGCAGCGCGATCCGCGAGGCGAGGGTGTCGCCAGATTTGAACAGCGACGTTTGGATGGTCGAGCCCGCCCCGATCACCTGGGAGACCGCGATCGCCTCCCCCAGGGCACGCCCCAGGCCGAGGATGCAGGCGGCGACCACGCCGCTGGAGGTGGTCGGCAGGACGATTCCCCGCACCACCTCCCAGCGGGTGGCGCCGAGGGCGCTGGCGCCGTCCTTCAGCTCCGCCGGCACCGACTGGAAGAGATCGCGGGAGATCGAGGCGATGATCGGGATCACCATCAGCGTCAGGATCACGCTGGCGGTGAAGACGCTGAGGCCGGTCGTTTCCGGGGCGCCGAAGATCGGCAGGAAGCCAAACGTGCTGTGCAGGAACGGCTCGATGTGCGCCTGCAGGAACGGGCCGAGGACGAGTAGGCCCCAGAAGCCGAGGATGACGCTGGGGATCGCCGCCAGCAGCTCGACCAGCGGGCCGACCACGCTACGCACCCCCCTGGGCGCCAGCAGCGTCAGGAAGAGCCCGATCGCGATCGCGATCGGCGCCCCGAGCAGCAGCGCGAAGGCCGAGGTGACGGCGGTCCCGAACAGCAGCGAACCGGCGCCGAAAGTGCCGAAGTTCGGCTGCCAGGTCGTCTCGTAGACGAAAGCGAAGCCGAACTTGGAGATCGCCGGCGAGGCGCCGTGGACGATCTGGTAGCCGACGAGGACGATGGTCGCGCCGGCGATCAACGCCGCTGCCAGACAGACGCCGAAAAGCGCGCGGTCACCGAGCAGGTCGAGGCGTTTGCGCAGCGGGCTCATCCGGCCGGCGCGGCCGTCGACCCGGGCGAGGGTGGGGGAGGCCGTGCTCATCGGCCGGCAGCGTAGACCAGTAACTGCGCTGTTACTCCGATTCGGACCGAATTTTCACAGAATTGACACAACTCACATCTTTGTTACATCGTTTTCACACTGTGTTTTTCACGACATTGACACATTTTGTCCACCCCGATGGCGCGAACCTTCCAGCCGTTTCAGACAGGTAAACGAGTTGAAAGGATCATCTTGCTCCGCACTAGGTTGCTTACTCTCTTGATCGCGGTGGCAGCAACGGTTGGAGGTACGGCAACCGTCACCGCCGCCTCCGCCTCCGCCGCCGGGCTCACCGGCGCCGGCTCCACGCTGGTCGCCCCGCTGATGGCGAATTGGATCAGCACCTTCGAAATCAAAGAAGGGATCCCGGTCAAATACGCCGCCGTCGGCTCCGGCACCGGTATCGCGCAGATCACCGCCCGCACCGTCGACTTCGGCGCCTCCGATGCGCCGTTGACCCCGGAACAGGCGAGCGCCTGCAACGGCTGCGTGCATATCCCATGGGCGCTGTCGGCAACGGGCATCGGCTACAACCTGCCGGGCGTCAAGAAGCTGAACCTGACCGGGTCGATTCTGGCCGGGATCTACTTCGGCAAGATCACGAAGTGGAACGACGCAAAAATCAAGAAGGTCAACCCCGGCGTCAAGCTGCCGGGCCTGGCGATCACGCCGGTCTTCCGCAGCGACGGCTCCGGTGACACCTACGCAATCACCAACTACCTCTCGAAGGTCAGCAGCGCCTGGAAGAACGAAGTCGGTTACGCGACCACCGTCGGCTTCAGCCACGGGATCGGCGCCAAAGGCAACTCCGGTGTCACCGCCACGGTGGTGAAAACGCCGGGAGCGATCGGCTACATATCCGCCTACTACTTGATCGCCGCCGGCGTCCACGCCGCTGCGATCCAGAACAAGGCGGGTAAGTTCACGCTGCCGAACATCCCCAACATCTCGAGCGCGGCCTCGACCGTGAAGAGCCTGCCCTCGACCAACACGATCAGCATCACCAACCCCCCGAAGAAGGCCAAGATCGCCTACCCGATCTCGACCTTCACGTACGCGATCGTCCCCCACGACTCGCCCCAGAAGGGGTTCCTCCAGCAGTTCGCCAAATACTGCCTGACGATCGGCCAGAAATATGGCGCGGCGCTCGACTTCGCGCCGCTGCCCAAGGTCGTCCAGCAGGCCGGGCTGCAGGCGGTCGCCTCGCTGTAAGCGCAGGCCGTCCCGCTTCCGCGGGCCGCTTCGGGACCGGCACCGGGCTTTGGCTCGGTGCCGGTCCTTTTTCGTGCTCGTTCTCGGCCTTTTCACATCTCCCGGGCGCCGATGGCGAACCCTGTGGGCGAACTGGAGATCCGAAATAGGGAGAGCACCGATGACTTCCCGCGTTGACATGCACTGCCACTCGACGGCATCGCACTACTCGAAGCTGGGCGTCCAGCGTTCGCTGGGCCTGCCGGAGTGCGCGACCCCGCCACAGGAGGTCTACGAGCTCGCCAAGCGGCGGGGGATGGACTTCGTCACGATCACCGACCACGACACGATCGACGGCTGCCTCGAGCTCGCCGACCGTCCCGACTGCTTCGTCTCCGAGGAGCTGACCGCCCGCTTCGCCGGCGAGCCCCAGGCGGTGCACGTCCTCTGTTACGGGATCGATCCCGGAGACCACGAGTGGCTGCAGGCGCACGCCGGCGACGTCGAAGCCTGCGCCGCATACCTTCACGAGCGAGGGATCGCCTGCGCCCTGGCGCATCCCTTCTTCAACGTCGCCGCGCCGCTCACCCGGCGCCACCGGCGGCGGCTGGCGGAGCTGTTCCCGATCTGGGAGGTCCGCAACGGCTCTCGGGCCGCCGAGCTGAACATGCCCGCCGCCATCTACGTCGAGACCCACGGCGGCACCGGCATCGGCGGGTCCGACGACCATGCCGGCGTCGACATCGGCCGCACCTACACCAAAGCGCCCGCGGCCGCGACGCCGGAAGAGTTTCTCGCCCACCTGCAGCGGGGCGACGCCGAAGCCCACGGCGAACAGGGCAGCGCCGCCAAGTGGGCGCATGCGGCGATGGCTTTGGCGACCCGGGCTCTTACCGAGGGGGGCCGGGGGGAGGCCCTCGGCGGACAACAGCGGGGAGGGTCCGGCGAGGACCTCCCCCCGGCCCCGCGACACGGGGACGCAGGCTCGGGGACCCCTGATCCGGCTGCTGTGCTGAAGATGGCGGAGAGGGTTATCCGCGAGGGGGCTGCTCGGGAGGGGAAGATTGCTGCTGATGTCGGGCCTGAGGATGCGCGGGCGTTGCTTGAGGCCTGGCTTGACGGGGTCGGGCTGGAGGTGCGGGGTCGTGAGCTGATCGCCTATATGCAGGCGGAGGAGTTCTCCCACGCGGACCTCTACCGGCGTGCCCGTCGCACCCACGACCGCCGCCTGCGGGTGGCGATCGACGGAGGCGCCGAGGCCGTCGCCGCGGGTGACTTCCCCGCTGCTGTCACCGGCCTCTTCGCGGCGCTGGTGCCCGCCGTGCCCTATGCGCCGGCGACTGCCTTCCTCGGCGCCGAGAAAGCGAAGCTGCGCGACCGCCGGGGCGAGCGCCGCCGGGTTGCGGTGGTCGCCGACGGGATCGGCTCGATGCACGGCGTCACCCACACGATCGAACAGATCCGCGAGCGCGGCGTCCCCGGCTTCGAGGTCGACATCGTCGGCACCGACCCCGGCGTCGACCGCCGCCTCCCGGCCGCGGCCGAGCTGGAGATCCCCTTCTACGAGGGGATGACCCTCGGCGTGCCGGGGCTGCCGGACCTGGTCGAGACCCTCGCCGAGGGCGCCTACGACCTCGTCCACGTCACCGCCCCCGGCCCGGCCGGGATCGCCGCCACCCTGATGAGCCGGATCACCGGCGTGCCGCTGATCGCCAGCTACCACACCGAGATCGCCGCCTACGCCGGCATGCGGACTCGCGACGAGGGCCTCGAGGCGCTGACCCGCGCCGGGCTCGGCGCCTTCTACTCCGCCCCGGCCGCAGTCCTCTCGCCGAGCCCCTCGGCCGATGCCTCGGTTGCCGCACTCGGCGCCGACCCGGCCCGGATCGGCCGCTGGGAGCGGGGCGTCGACACCGACCGCTTCGATCCCGCCAAGGCCGACCGCGACGCCTTCCCGGGGGAGATCAAGGTCCTCTATGCCGGCCGCCTGACCCGCGAGAAGGGCGTCGACCTGTTGGCCGAGAGCTTCCTCCGCGCCCACGAGGCCGACCCGCGCCTGCATCTGCTGCTGGCCGGCGGCGGCCCCGAGGAGGGCGAGCTGCGCGAGCGCCTCGGCGAGCGCGCCACCTTCCTCGGCTGGCTCGGCGGCGAGGTGCTGCCCCGCGCCTACGCCAGCGCGGACGTTTTCCTCTTCGCCAGCAGCACCGACACCTACGGCCAGGTGATCCTCGAGGCGGCCGCCAGCGGGCTGCCGATCGTCGCCGAGGGTGGCCCGGCGGCGCTGGTCGAGAACCGCCACACCGGCCTCCTCTGCCGGCCCGACGCCGACCACCTCGCCGGCACCCTGCTGCAGCTCGCCTCCTCGCCCCAGCTGCGCCGGCAGCTCGGCGAGGCCGCCGCCCGCGCCGCCCGCGAGCGCTCCTGGGAGCGCTCGATGGCCCAGCTCGGGGTCGGGTACCGGCGGGCGCTCGACGCCGCCTCCGCAGCCGTCTCGCAGGGCATGGCCCGTGCCGCATAATGGGGCCATCGACGACCCCGCTCTCTACTTCAACCGCGAGCTCTCCTGGCTCGACTTCAACCAGCGGGTTCTCGAACTCGCCGAGGACGCCGAGGTGCCGCTGCTGGAGCGGCTCCGCTTCTGCGGGATCTACGCCAACAACCTCGACGAGTTCTTCATGGTCCGGGTCGCCGGGCTCTTCGACCAGCTCGACGCCGGGATCGAAGCCCGCGGCCCCGACGGCCTGACGCCGAAGGAGCAGATCGACGCGATCCAGGCCCGGGTACTGGAGCTCGACGACCGCCTCTGCAACTGCTTCAACGGCCAGATCCGCCCGGCTCTGGAGGAGCGGGGGATCCGGATCGTCTCGCTCGACGACGCCAGCGAGGCGGAGCGGCGGGACATCGACGCCCGCTTCGAGCAGCAGGTCTTCCCGGCGCTGACGCCGCTGGTGATCGGCCTCGGCCGGCCCTTCCCCTACATCTCCAACCTCTCCCTCAGCCTCGGGGTGCTGCTGCGCGACCCCGAGAGCGGCAGCGAGATCATCGCCCGGGTGAAGGTGCCGAAGGAGCTGCTCGGCCGCTTCCTGCCGGTCGGCGAGGAGGGGAATGCGTTCGTCCCGCTGGAGGACGTGATCGCCGCCAACCTCGACGCGCTCTTCCCCGGGACCGAGGTCGTCGACTACGGCTACTTCCGCGTCACCCGCGACGCCGACTTCACCATCTCCGACGAGGCCGACGACCTCCTGCAGGCGGTCCAGGACGAGCTCCGCCGCCGCCGCTTCGGCGAGGTGGTGCGGCTGGAGGTCGGCGCCGGGATGAACCCGAAGCTGCGCGAGCAGCTGGTCGGCGCCCTGCGGCTCGAAGACCGCGAGGTCTATGACGTCGAGGGCCTGATCGACCTCGCCGACCTCGACTCGATCGCCGACGTCCCCGGCCACGCGGACCTGCGCTGGCCGCCCTGGACGCCGGTCACCCAGCCGCGCCTGCAGGGGGAGGACGAGGAGCCGGTCGACATGTTCGCCGAGATCCGCCAGCGCGACCTGCTCGTCCACCACCCCTACGACTCCTTCGCGACCTCGGTCGAGCGCTTCGTCACCCAGGCGGTCGCCGACCCCGATGTGCTGGCGATCAAGCAGACCGTGTACCGCACCAGCGAAGACTCGCCGCTGGTGCCCTCGCTAATCCGCGCCTCCGAACGCGGCAAGCAGGCGGTTTGCATGGTCGAGCTGAAAGCCCGCTTCGACGAGGAGGCGAACATCCACTGGGCCAAGTCCCTGGAGGAGGCGGGCGTCCACGTCGTCTACGGCATCCCCGGCCTCAAGACCCACGTCAAGGCGATCGTCGTCGCCCGCCGCGAGGGCGAGCAGGTGCGCGAGTACGTCCACGTCGGGACCGGCAACTACAACCCGAAAACCGCGCGGCTCTACACCGACTTCGGCCTCTTCACCGCCGATCCCGACATCGGCGCCGACGTCGCCGAGATGTTCAACTTCCTCACCGGCTACGGGCGGCCGACCGAGTACCGCAAGGTGCTGGTCTCGCCGACGACGATGCGCGACCGGATCATCGAGGAGGTGGAACGGACGGCCGAGGCGCACGCGGCGGGGGAAGAGGCGCGGATCGCCCTGAAGATGAACTCGCTGGTCGACGCCCGCTGTATCCAGGCGCTCTACGCGGCCTCCCAGGCGGGGGTGCGGATCGACCTCAACGTGCGCGGCATCTGCTGCCTGCGACCGGGGGTCGAGGGGCTCTCGGAGAACATCAGCGTCTGCTCGATCGTCGGCCGCTTCCTCGAGCACTCGCGGGTCTACGTCTTCCGCCGCGGCGAGGAGACGCGGGTGCTGATGGGCTCGGCCGACCTGATGCCGCGCAACCTCGACAGCCGGGTGGAGCTGGTCGCCCCGGTCGAAGACACCGGGCTGAAGGCCGACCTGCTGGACGTGATCGAGCGCTGCCTGGCCGACAACGCCAGCTGCTGGGACCTGGACGCCGATGGCACCTGGACCCGGCGCCAGCCCGACGGCGAAGTCCGCAGCGCCCAGGGGGAGCTGATGTCCCGCTACTCCGCCCGGGCGGCCGAGCATCTGGCCGGGCCGGCGACCGCGGAAGCGCAGGCCCTCTCCCGTCAGTAGTAGGGGCTAGGATGCCGTCGCAGTGGCGCGCTTCTCGCTCCTTCCTCGCGATCGGACCTTCTTCGACCTCTTCATCGAGGCCGGCCAGAACTCCGTTCGCGCGGCCAAGCTGCTCGACGAGATGATGCACACCTGGCCCGACTCGGGCGACCTCTCGCGGGAGATCGTGATCGCCGAGCAGGAGGGCGACAAAATCACCCACAACATCGTCCAGCGGCTGAACTCGACCTTCGTCACCCCGATCGACCGCGAGGACATCTACAACCTGGCGACGCAGATGGACGACATCGTCGACTTCGCCGAGGAGGCCGCCGACTACCTCGGCCTCTACAAGATCGAGGCGCCGATGGCGCAGGCGCAGGCGCTGACCAAAGTCCTCGTCGCCTCCTGCGAACAGCTGGCGATGGGGCTGGAGAACCTGCCTTCGTTCAAAGACCTCGACAAGTACTGGATCGAGATCCACCGGCTCGAGAACGACGGCGACCGGATCTCTCGCGACGCCGTCGCCTCGCTCTTCTCGAACGGGATCGACCCGATGGTCGTGATCCGCTGGAAGGACATGTTCGCCGTGCTCGAGGAGGCGATCGACGCGACGGAGACGGCAGCCCAAATCCTTGAGGGCATCGTCATCAAGAACTCGTGACCGACGTCCGTGAATAGCGACGTCATCCTCGTCCTCGTCATCGCCACCGCGCTGGCGTTCGACTTCACCAACGGCTTCCACGACACCGCCAACGTCGTCGCCACCTCGATCTCGACCGGGGCGGCGCGGCCGCAGGTGGCGATCGGGTTCGCCTCGCTACTCAACTTCGTCGGCGCCTTCATCTCGATCAGCGTCGCCGCGACCGTCGCCAAAGACGTGGTCGACGCCGAAGTGATCACCCCGACGATCGTCTTCGCCGGCCTGATCGGGGCGATCACCTGGAACCTGATCACCTGGTACTTCGGGCTGCCGTCGAGCTCCTCGCACGCGCTGATCGGCGGCGTCGTGGGCTCGGCGGTCGCCGCCGTCGGCTTCGACGCGGTGATCGCCGAAGGGGTGATCGGCAAGGTCCTGATCCCGGCGGTCGTCGCCCCGATCCTCGCCTTCCTCGTCGCCGGGATCGCGATCGGGCTCTCCTACCGGGTGGTGGGCAGGCAGCGCCCCGGCATCGTCAGCCGCGGGTATCGCTACGGGCAGATCGTCTCCGGCGGGCTGCTGGCGCTGGCGCACGGCACCAACGACGCCCAGAAGACGATGGGGATCATCACCCTCGCCCTGATCGCCAACGGCACCCTCGGCGCCGAAGCCGACCCGCCGTTCTGGGTGATCGCCTCCTCGGCGACCGCGATTGCGCTCGGTACCTACAGCGGCGGCTGGCGGATCATCAAGACGACCGGGACCCGGATCATCAAGATGGACGCGGCCCAGGGCTTCTCCGCCCAGGGGGCGGGCGCGGCGGTGATCCTCGCCTCCACCCACTTCGGCTTCCCGCTCTCGACCACGCACGTGATCAACGGCGGCGTGATGGGCTCGGGGGCGGCGAAACGGCTCTCGGCGGTGCGCTGGGGCGTCGCCGGCAACATCTTCGTCGCCTGGCTGCTGACCCTGCCCGCGGCGGCCGCGATCGGCGCTCTCACCTACGGGTTCACGCGGATCTTCGGGACCGGCGCGCTGGGGCCGATCCTGGTCGCCCTGATGGGGCTCTCCCTGATCATCGCCGCCTTCGCCCGCCGGGCGCAGAGCGGCGCCCCGGTGGAGGCGACCGGCGCGTGATCGCGACCATCGTCCACACCGACGAACTGCTGCAGACGATCGCCGCCTCGCTCGTCGCCGGGATCGGCGTCACCTTCCTCTTCTCGGTCGGGATCTGGGGCGCGGGTCAGTTCACCGAGCTGAGCCGCAGCGAACGGCCCGTGGCGGCGACGGCGGCGGCGGTGGTGGGATCGGTGGCGCTGCTCTGCGTCGCCGCCGCGGTGATCACCGGCATCATCGTGATGACCCACAAGTAGGGGTTTCGGGAGTGCCGGGGCAGGGGTCCGGCGGACAAAAGCGGGGAGTGTCCGGCGGACCCCTCCCCCGGCACTCCTCTTTGGCTAGCTCAAAGTATTGGCGTCGATCCAGACGCGCCAAATGGCCGCTACGGCGGCGCCGAACAGGAGGAGCCAGAGGACCGAGCCGCTGCCGGTGGCGAACATCTTGTCGGAGCCCGCGATCAGCAGCGCGATCAGCCCGAAGGCGCCGTAGAAGATCGCCCGGCGGCCGTCGCTGAGAGTTGCCAGGGTCAGCTGGTTCTGGCGGCTGAGGGTGTAGAGCATCCAGGAGAGGCCAGCCAGCAGCCCCATGGTGAGGGCGGTCAGCAGGGCTTCGGCGGCGTTGTTCCCGTTCGGCAGGACGGCGACCAGCAGGGCCAGCGCCATGACGATGGCGACGTTGCGGGCGGCTCGCATGCCCTCAGTTTACGAAGGCGCCCGTAAGCCGCGAAGAAGAATTTGCGTTGTGCGCACCACGGGTGCGGACTTCCCCGGCAGCTTTGGCGCATGCCGCCAGAAGCCTGGGACGCAGCGCACGGGGAGGAGGGGACCGCGTCGGTCGAGCTGGTCGCCGCGGTGCCCTTCCTGCTGCTGGCGCTCCTGGTGGCCGCGCAGATCGCGCTCGCCGGCCAGGCGCTCTGGTCGGCGGGCGTGGCGGCGCGAGCGGGCGCACGGGCGGCCGCGGTCGGCGGGGACGCCTCCGCCGCGGCCCGCTCGGCCCTGCCGACCTCGATGCGGGAGGAGGCGAAGGTCGAGGACGAGGACGGGGTGTCGGTGCGGGTCGCGGTGCCGCGGCTGATCCCGGCGCTGCCGGAGTTGCGGGTTGGGGCGCGGAGCGGGTTGGAGGCCGGCGGTGGCTGAGCGCGGGCAGGCGACGGTCGAGCTGGTCGCGGCGTTGCCGGCGCTGTTGCTCGCCGCCCTCGTGGCCTTGCAGCTGCTGGCAACGGGCTACGCCCTGACGTTGGCCGACGGGGCGGCCGAGGCCGGGGCTCTTGCCCTGGCTTCCGGAGGCTCGGCCGCCAAAGCGGCGCGGGAAGCGCTCCCCGGCTGGGCGGAGGACGACGTCTCGGTCTCGGTCGAGGGCGGCAGGGTCTCGGTGCGGCTGCGACCGCCCTCGCCGTTCCGGGCGGTGGCGGAGCGGCTGACGGTGGCGAGCAGCGCCGCGGCGAGGCCGGCCCGGTGACGGTCCTGCTCAACCCGCTGAAGGTCGCACCGGCGGTGCTCGTCACCGCCGTCGGCGCGGCGGAGGGGGCGCGAGGCGCGGCGGCGGCGCTCGCCTGCGCAGGCGCCGATCTCGATCTGGCGCCGCTGCTGGTCGACGTCGGCGGCAGGCCGCCGCGGCCGACCCTGATCGCCTCGGCCGCGGCGCGGCAACTGGAGGAGCGCGTGCGGGCCCACCTCCCCGAGGCGAAGGTCGCCGCCCGCGGGCAGGTCTGCCAGCTGGGGGTCGCGGCCGGGCCGGAGGGGCTCGATCTCGCCTCCGCCGCGGCGACGCTGGCGCGCGAGGCCGGGGTGGTCGTCCACCTTCCCCCGGGGCTTCTGCACGACGTCCTCGCCGCGCCGGAGTGGCGCCCGTCGGGCGTGCTGCTGCGGGCCGACCTCGGTGCCGATCGTGCCCTGGTGGCACTGGCGGTCCGCGAGCTGCTCGACCGGGGGCTTACCGCAGCCGTGCTCAAGCGCCGGCTCGCCTGGGTCGCCGAGCGGCGGGCGTTGTTCGGCGTCCTGCCTCCCGGCGGGTCCGGTGGCCTGCCCGAGCGGCTCGTCAGGCGCCTTACGGCGGTGCCACGGTGAGGCCGGGGGACGAGTCGGGGCAGGCGCTGATCCTCGCCCTCGGCGGGGCGCTGGGTCTGATCGCCGCCGCCCTGGCGCTGGTGGCGATCGCCGGCGCGGTGACCGGCAAGGGGAGGGCCCAGCGGGCCGCTGACCTGGTGGCGATCTCGGCGGTCCGCTCGATGCGGGACGACCTGGCGCGGCTGCTGGCGCCGCCGCGCCTGTCCGACGGCAGCCCCAACTCGAAGCGGATCGCCAAGGCGGTGTACCTGGACCGCGCCCGCGCCGCCGGGCTGCTGGCGGCGCGGGCCAACGGCGTCGACCCGGACCGCGTCCGGGTCCGGTTCCCCGACGCGGGCTCGTTCGCGCCGGTGCGGGCCGAAGCGAAGCTCGTCGCCGAGCTGCGAGAGAGCGGCGGGCACCGGGTGGAGGCCTCTGCGGTCGCCGAAGCGGGCGCCGCGTACGGGACGGGAGGCGCCGAAGCGACCGCAATGGCGACCGGAGGCGGCTACGGCGGCCCGCTGGCGATGCGCGACGGCGAGGGGATGCGCCCCGACGTCGCCGCCGCCTACGACCGGATGGTCGCCGCGGCGCAGGGCAATGGAGTCGCCCTGATGGTGGTCTCCGGGTTCCGCTCCGACGCCGAGCAGGCAGAACTGTTCGCGGCCCATCCCGACCCGACCTGGGTGGCGCCGCCAGGCCAGTCGCTGCACCGCTGCGCGACCGAGCTCGACCTCGGCCCCTCCTCGGCCTACGGCTGGCTGGCCGCCAACGCCGGCCGCTTCGGCTTCGTCCAGCGCTACTCGTGGGAGGCCTGGCATTTCGGCTACGCAGCCGGTCCGGAGCCCTGCTCGCCGGCCGGCGAGGTCGTTGCGGCGGGCGGGGGAGGGGCTGCTTCTCTCACCGCGACCAGCCTGCCCCCATTCGTCCCCGCTCCCTACCGCGACCCGATCCTCCGCTCAGCCGCACGCTGGGGAGTGCCGCCGGCGCTGATGGCGGGGCAGCTGATGGCCGAGTCGGGCTTCGACCCGACCGCCGGCTCTCCCGCCGGGGCCCAGGGGATTGCGCAGTTCATGCCCTCGACGGCTGCTGCCTACGGGTTGACGGACCCCTACGACCCGGTCGCGGCGATCGACGCCGAGGCCCACCTGATGTCCGACCTCCTGCGCCAGTTCGGCTCGCCGGAGCTCGCCCTCGCCGCCTACAACGCCGGTCCCGCCCCGGTCGAAGCCTGCGGCTGCATCCCGCCCTATCCCGAGACGCAGGCCTACGTCACTCGCATCCTCGCCTTGATCGGCGGCGCCGGCGCGATCGCGATGCCGAGCTTCGAGGTCCGCCTTGTCGCTTGAGCTGGACAGGCACAAGTCGGCCAATTGGGCGATAGTTGCCGCCATGGCGGCCCCGACCCTCCTCGTCCAGCTCAGCGACATCCACATCGGCGGCGACGAGGAAGGCCTCGACCCGATCCCGCGCCTGGAAGCCGTGATCGACGCCGTGCGCTCGCTGCCGAACCGGCCCGACGCGGTGCTGGTCTCAGGGGATGTGACCGACGACGGCGCCGCGGAGGGGTACCGGGTGGCGCGCGAGATGCTGGCCCGGCTCGAGGTCCCGCTCCATGTGATCCCCGGCAACCACGACGACCGCAGGGTTCTGCGCGAGGCCTTCGACCTGCCCGGGGCCGGGGGTGAGCCGATCAACTACTCCGCCCAGGTGGGCGGCCTGCGCCTGGTGGCCTTCGACTCGATCGTCCCCGGCCAGGACCCCGGCGACTTTCCCCCCGAGCAACTGGCCTGGCTCGACCGGGAGCTGGCGGCGGCGCCCGAGGCGCCCACCCTGCTGGCTCTCCACCACACGCCGCTTACCACCGGCATCCCGGGATGGGATGCGATCAACCTGCAGGCGCCGCAGCTCGAGGCGCTGGGCGGTGTCGTCGCCCGCCACCCCCAGCTGCGGGCGATCGTCGGCGGCCACCTGCACCGGGTCGCGGTCGCCGCTCTCGCCGGCTGCCCGGTCCTCGCCGCGCCCAGCACCTACTGGCAGGTGCGCCCCGACTTCGAGAAGAGCGACGAGTTCCGCGCCGTCGACGTCCCCGGCTTCGCGCTCCACGCGCTGCGCGACGGCGAGCTCTCCTCTCAGGTGGAATCCGTGTGGCTCAGCCCTTGACGGCGCTCGGCGCCAGCTGGTCGTGCACGAAGCGGACGACCGCGGCTCCCTCGCCGACGGCGATCGCGCAGCGCTTGATCGAGCCGGCGCGGACGTCGCCCGCCGCGTAGACCCCCGGCACGCTGGTCTCCAGCAGGCCCTCGGCGCCGATTTCCGAGCCGGTGCGGATGAAGCCCTTCTCGTCGCGCTCGACCGCCGCGCCGAGCCACTCGGTGCAGGGCGAGGCGCCGAGGAAGAGGAAGAGGAACGAGTAGGGGAGGCGGGTCCCGTCGCTCAGGGTCACCGCTTCCAGCCTTCCTTCGGCGCCATGCAGCTCGGCGATTTCGCTGCGGTCGCGGACGTGGACCCCGTAGCGGTCGAGCTCGTCGAGCAGGTAGCTCGACATCGTCTCGGCGAGGTCGGCGCGCCGGTGCAGGAGGGTGACGAGGGCGCCGCCACGCGCCAGCCAAACGGCCGCCTGCGCCGCCGAGTTGCCGCCGCCGACCACCGCGACCCGCTGGCCGCCGCAGATCTGGGCCTCGGGTGGCCCTGCGGCGTAGAAGACGCTCAGCCCCTCGTACTCCTCCAGGTCGGCCACCGGCAGCTTGCGGTATTCGGCGCCGGTGGCGACCACCACCGCGCGGGCTGAGATCTCGTTGCCCTCCTCGAGGCGGACCAGGTGGCGCCCGTCCCCGGGCTCCAGCGCCCGCGCCCGGTAGGGGGTGGCGGTGCGGGCGTTGAACTTCCGCGCCTGGGTCACCGCCCGGCTGGTCAGCTCGGTGCCGGTGATCCCGGCCGGGAAGCCGAGGTAGTTCTCGATCCGCCGCGAGGTCCCGGCTTGCCCGCCCAGCACGGTGCTCTCGACGACCAGGGTGTCGAGGCCCTCCGAGGCTCCGTAGACGGCGGCGCCGAGCCCGGCGGGGCCGCCGCCGATCACCAGCAGGTCGACCTCCTCGCGCGCGCCGAGCTCCAGCCCGATCCCCAGCGCCCGCGAGAGCTCGCCGTCGCTCGGCGCCCGCAGCTCGGCGCCGCCCGGCAGCCTCACCAGCGGGATCTCGGAGGGGTCCAGTCCCTCCAGCGCCCGGGCCGCCTCTTCGTCTTCCGCCGGGTCGGCCCAGGTGATCGGCAGCCGCTGACGTTTGGCGAAGTCGACCAGCCGGCGGGTGGGAGCCGAGTCCCGCGAGCCGACGATCTCGACTCCGATGCCCTGTCGCTGCTGCAGCAGCTCGCGCCGCTGAACGAAGGCCGAGAGGAGGATGTCGGAGAGCGGCGCGTCCTCGCGCAGCAGCCTGCGCAGCTCTTCGCGCTCGACCGCGATGTAGCGCATCGGCTTGGTGACGACCGCGGTGAGGAAGACCGTCTGCCCGGAGAGCAGGTTCATCTCGCCGAGGAAGCCGGAAGCGCCGTGGCGGACGATCTCGTTCCCGGCCCCGTCGAGCACCGCCGCCTCGCCCTCGAGGATCGCGATGAAGGGGTAGGTCTCGTCGCCGATCTCGAACAGCTTTTCGCCGACCTCCGCGGTCCGCTCCTTGCCGTGCTCGGCCAGCAGCGCCAGCTGGGTGCTGGAAAGGATGCGACTCGCGGGACCGGCCACGCGTGAAGGCTACCCATCGGGGTAGGTTGCCTCTGAGGCCAGCGACCGAAAGGAACCCGATGCGCAACCCCTTCACCCACAAGAAGCTGGAGGACGTCAAGGACTCGGCCGAGGATTTCGGCCACAGCGACAAGATGGAGGCACGGTTCGCCAAGGGCGACCTCGAGACCGAGGAGACCGGGTTCAGCTTCCACCGGCTGAAGCCGAACAAGCGCCAGCCCTTCGGTCACAGCCACGAGGACGCCGAGGAGGTCTACGTCGTCGTCCGCGGCGACGGCCTGTTCAAACTCGACGACGAGATCATCGAGGTCGAGACGCTCGACGCCGTCCGCGTCTCCCCCGAGGTAACCCGCGCCTTCGAAGCCGGCGACGACGGCCTCGAGGTGCTCGTCTTCGGCCCCCGTAAGGACGGCGACGGCGCTCTCGACCCCGACTTCTGGATCGACTGATCCCCGAGACCGCAAAAAGTCCTCTTGAGGAGGGTTTTTTGCGGTCTCGCGGGTAGACTGCCGCCGATGACGACGGAGGTTCAAGGGGTCGAGGGGATGAAGGCGCTGGTCGGCCAGGAGGTCGGGCCGAGCGAGTGGCGCACGATCTCCCAGGCCGACATCGACGCCTTCGCTGAGCTCTCCGGCGATCACCAGTGGATCCACGTCGATCCCGAGCGGGCGAAGACCGAGAGCCCCTATGGCACCACCATCGCCCACGGCAACCTCACCCTCGCGACCGTCGACGGCTTCCGCACCGAGCTGATCTCCTCCACCGGCTTCGCCCTCGGCGTCAACTACGGCTGGAACAAGATTCGCTTCCCGGCCCCGGTCCCGGTCGACTCGAAGATCCGCTGCAAAGCCGAGGTCGTCTCCGTCGAGGAGAAGGGCGCCGGCTGGTACGAGGTCGTCACCCGCTTCACCATCGAGGTCGAGGGCGGCGACAAGCCCTGCTTCGTCGGCGACTCGGTGACGCGGGTCCTCGCTGCAGTCGACTGAATACTCGCTATAGCCTTGTGCCAATGAGGGTCGGGCGAGGTGCGAGGCGTGGTGGGCTGACGATCACTGCTGCGCTCGCGCTCTTCCTGCTGTCGTTGGGTGGCAGCTGCCCGGCCCAGAGCGCGGCTCCTCGACCACCACGGCCGTGCGGGCCGCCAGGAGGGGAAACCCTTGCCACGGGCCAGGAAAGCCGGGTTTACGCACGCTGGATCCCGGGTCATTACAGCCCCCAGGAACGGGCAACGTTCGGGTGCGTATCTGGTTCCCCGCCAAGGCGCCTGGATCGACTGAGGGAAGACGACACCCGACCGTGGATCGATCCGGAAATGATTGCGCTGCGTGCGCCTTGGGTGGCCTACAAGGTGAACTTTGTACACGTCGATGTGGGCGAGATCGAAATGGCGATCATGAACCTCCGCGTCGGAGGATGGCGCCGGTGCTCGGTCGGTACCTGGTCATCCGCCGGGGGGACGTGGTTTGCCATGACCGGTCTTGTGGTCAGCAAGTTCGGTGGCGTCGGCTGGGCTGGAAAACGCGAAAATCCGTTGGGGGATCAGCGGGAGATCGCCACCTGCGCCGGAAAATCGATGAGGCTTTTAGACAGCGGGCTCGGCATTGCGTTGCATTCTCTGCGGCTGCGTGAACCCTTCTTGCGTTGGGTCCATGACGGGCAGACCAAGCAGTTCCGGCTGAGGTAAGCGTTACTGGTCCAGGCTGGGGCTGCTATCCGCAGAAGGCAGCCGGTCGAGCGCCTCGACCGTGTGAGCGCAGGCCCGCGCCGCCTCGGTCCCCTTGGTCCCCAGGTGGTCGAAGAAGAAGCTGCGATGGGTCTCGTGCTCGTGGAAGTGGTGCGGGGTGAGGACGGCTGAGATGACCGGGACGCCGGTTTCCAGCTGGACCTGCATCAGGCCGCCGATCACGGCTTCGGCGACGAACTCGTGGCGGTAGATGCCGCCGTCGACGACGAGGCCGGCGGCGACGATGGCGTCGTAAGAGCCGGTTTCGGCTAGCCGGCGAGCGTGGAGGGGGATCTCGAAGGCGCCGGTCACCTCGAAGAAGTCGAGGTTCTCCGCCGGCGTGCCGAGCTCGGCCATCTCGGCCGAGAACCCCTTCTTGATCTGGTCGACGAGGTCCTTGTGCCAGCACGACTGCACGAAGGCGACGCGCGGCTTGCGGTCAGCCGGGGTGGGGCGTTGATCCTCCATCTTTGTCCTCCTTCGCTCGACGGCCGCCCATCTTATTGGCGGCCTCCCTGGGCCCGTGCCGCCTAGACTGAGCGCCGCGGATGGCACCCGACGACTTCTACGCCTCGCCGTTCGGAGTTGCCTACAGCGCCTACATGGAGCGTCCCTGGCTGAGCCAGTTGATAAGCCGCTTGGTGTGGGGCGGCGACTCACGGCCCTACTACGAGAGCATGGCGGCCGTCGGCGGGGTGCCTGCAGGAGGGACGATCGTCGACTGCCCGTGCGGTGCCGGTCCGGCGTTACGTGCTCTCGGCCCCGAGGCCGGGGTCCGCTATCTCGCATACGACCTCTCACCTTCGATGCTCCGCCGCGCCCGGCGGCGGGCGGAGAAGCACGGCTTGGCAGACGTCGAGTTCGCCCAAGCCGACGCCACCGAACTGCCTCTGGCCGCTGGCAGCGCAGACCTCTTCCTCTCCTACTGGGGCCTGCACTGCTTCGACGACCCGGAGGCTGCCCTTCGCGAGACCTCTCGCGTGCTCAGGCCGGGCGGGCGCCTCGTCGGCGCGACTTTTATCAAGGGCGAGGACAGTCGCCGTCAAAAAGCTCTTATCCGTTCCGGCGCCGGTGACTTCGGTCGCGTTGCAACCGAAGATGAGATCGTCGCCTGGCTCGCCGCGGTGGGGTTCGAGCTGGACAGCGTCGAGCGTCGTGGCCCGATGCTCTATTTCGCCGCGACCGCTGCTTGAGGTGGCGCGCTAACAGCGGTGTGCCTTTTCACCCCTATTAGGGGGATAAGGCACACCGCTGTGCGGCGCGGCGCTACTTGACCGTCAGCGTGCCTTCCATGCCGGCCTGGCGGTGGCCCGGGATCGAGCAGAAGTAGGTGTACTCGCCCGGCTTGAGGTCGACCGTGGCGGATTCGCTGCTTTCGCTGATGACTTCGGTTCCGCCGAGCTCTTCGCCGCCGGAGCTTTCGATTCGCACGTCGTGGGGGACGGGCGAGGTGTTGGTGAAGTTGACCGTCACCTTGCCGGCCTTGGCGGAGGCCGAGTCGGAGGTGAAGGCGAGCTGGCCGCTCGGGTCGGCTTCGATGTCGACCGCGGCGGAGCCGGCGGAGCCGCCTTCGGCTTCCTTTTCGCCTTCGGCTTCTTTGGTGGTTTCGGGCGCCGGGGCGGATTCTTCGCCGGTGGTGTCGCTGCCTCCGCCACAGGCGGCGAGCGCCAGCGCGGCGAGCAGCAGGGCGAACAGCGGTGCAAGCTTCTTCATCTCGGTCCTTTCCCGCGGGGACTGGGTCGGTCTGACTGTAGCCGCGATACGAGCGCAGCGCCGGCCAGGTTCAGCGGCCGTGGAACTCCGGCGTACCGCCGCTGAAGAAGGTCTCGACCCCGTTGCGGAGGTCTTCGGTCGCCATCGAGTCGGCGATCCCGTGCCGCTCCAGCTGCAGGTGGTCGTTGATCGAGTTCTCGATGCTGACCCCGACCAGCTTCTTCGCCATCCGCACGTAGTGCGGCGCCTTCTTCGCCAGCTCGCCGACCAGCGCCTGCGCGCTCGACATCAGCTCGTCGGGCTCGACCACCTCGCGCACCAGGCCCAGCTCCTTCGCCTCGGCGGCGCTCATGTTCGGGTCCTCGAGCAGGATTTCCAGCGCCTTGCTCGGCCCGACCACCCGCGGCAGGAAGTAGGTCATGCCGCCGTCGGGGGAGGCGCCGATCCGCCCGTACGCGGGGGCGAAGAAGGCCGCGCTGGAGGAAATCCGCATGTCGCAGGCCAACGCCAGCGAGAACCCGGCGCCGGCCGCCGGCCCGTTGATCGCCGCGACCACCGGGTAGGCGATCCGCCGCAGGTCGATGATCGCCTGGTGCAGCGCCTCGGCACCGCGGCGCACGTCGGAGGGCAGGTCGATCTCGTCGGACTCGACCCCTTTGCGGAACCAGGTGACGTCGCCGCCGGCGCAGAACGCCTTGCCCGAGCCGGTCACGATCAGGCCCCGCAGCGGCGCCCGGTCCGCCAGCCAGCCGAAGGCGACGATCATCTCGCCGATCATCTCCGGGCTCATCGCGTTGAAGGCGTCAGGCCGGTCGAGGGTGAGGGTGCCGATCTCCCCGTCGATCTCGATCCTGATCGTGTTCAGCTGCGGCGGGGCGACGGTCTCGCTGGTCATGCTCTCCCTCTGGACGTTCGGGTTTGGCCGGGTGGCCAGCAGCCTACCCTTAGTGGGATGGCCAAAGGCAAGGACAACGGTGCCCTCTCGCGCGCCGAGCGGATCGCCCAGCAGCGCAAATCGCTGCCCGACCAGCCCGGCGTCTACCTCTTCTACGACCGCGACGGCGAGCTGCTCTACGTCGGCAAGGCGCGCTCGATCCGCAAACGGATCGCCTCCCACTTCTCCGGCGGCGACACCCGCCTCACCTCGCGCATCGACCGCATCGAGAGCCTCGTCACCGCCAACGAGGCGGAGGCGCTGCTGACCGAGCAGAGCTTCATCAAGCGCCACCGGCCGCGCTTCAACATCCGCCTCCGCGACGATAAGTCCTACCCCTACGTCGCCGTCAGCCTCGACGAGGACTACCCGCGGGTCTACTTCACCCGCGAGAAGCACCGCTCGGGCCGCGCCTACTTCGGCCCGTTCTCCAGCGCCAAGCGGGTGCGGGAGACGCTCGACCTGCTCGGCAAGCTCTTCCAGTTCCGCACCTGCGAGGGCAAGGAGCCGGGTCGCCGCTCCGGCAGCCCCTGCCTCGACTACTACATAAAGCGCTGCGGGGCGCCCTGCGTCGACTACATCAGCAAGGAGGAGTATCGCCGCAACATCGACGCGATCGTCGACTTCCTCTCCGGCCGCTACCGCCAGATCGAGCGCGAGGAGGGGGGGAAGATGAAAGCCGCCGCCGCTTTGCAGGAGTTCGAGCGCGCGGCCCTGCACCGCGACCGGCTGAAAGCGATCCGCTCGCTGTTCGAGCGCCAGCGGGTGGCGGGCGTCGGGATGGGGACCGCGGACCTGATCGGGGTCGCGGTCGAGGGCCAGGACGCCAACGCCCAGGTCTTCCAGCTCCGCGACGGAATCCTCGCCGAGCGCCAGAGCTTCTACCTCGAAAACCAGGGCGAACGCGAGCCGGCCGAGGTCGCCGAGGAGTTCGTCTCCCAGTACTACGCCGCCTCGCCCTCGATGCCGCGGACGATCGTCGTCGGCCCCTACCTGCGCGACCGCGCCGAGCTGCTGGCCGAGGCGCTGAGCGAGCGCCGCGGCGCTCCGGTCGAGGTCCGCGCCGCCGAGCGCGGCGACAAACGGCGGCTGCGCGAGATGGCAGAGCGCAACGCCCAGCTCGCCCTCGACCAGGACCGGCTGCGCCGCGAGCACCGGCGCACCCGCCGGGTCGAGAGCCTGGCGGCCTTAGCCGAGGCGCTGGGGATGGAGGAGCTGCCGGTGCGGATCGAGGGCTTCGACATCTCGACGATCGGCGGCGAGCACACCGTCGCCTCGATGGTGGTCTTCGAGGGGGGCGCGACCAAGAAGTCCGACTACCGCCGCTTCAAAGTCCGCGGCGACCTGCGCGAGGGCGGCACCGGCAACGGCGGCCCCGACGACTTCGCCTCGATGGAGGAGGTGCTGTCGCGGCGGATGGCCCGCTACCTGGAACAGGCCGACCTCTCGCCCCACGACCGCAAACGCGACGCCAGCTTCGCCTCGCTCCCCTCGCTGGTCCTGATCGACGGCGGCAAAGGGCAGCTGGCAGCCGGGGTGCGGGCGCTGAAGCCGTTCACCGAGCGCGGCGTCACCGTCATCAGCCTCGCCAAGCGGCTGGAGGAGGTCTACGTCCCCGGCCGCTCGGAGCCGCTCGACCTCGCCGCCGACTCGGAGGCCTCGCGCCTCCTGCAGCGGGTCCGCGACGAGGCCCACCGGTTCGCGATCGAGCACCATCGCGGCCGCCGCGACCGCGGCATGCTCGAAGGCTCGGTGCTCGACGAGCTGCCCGGCATCGGCCCGGCGCGCAAGCGCGCCCTGCTGCAACACTTCGGCACGCCGGAGCGGTTCCTCGCCGCCACCCGCGAGGAGCTCGAGGCAGTGCCCGGCCTGCCTGGCAAAGTAGGCCGCGAGATCCATGAGCAGCTCAACCGAACCAACTGAGGTGGCGATGGCCAAGCAGGTGACGCTGGTCGTTATCACCGGCCACTCGGGGGCGGGGAAGTCCGAGGCGATCGCCGCCTTCGAGGACGGCGGCTACTTCTGCGTCGACAACCTGCCGCCGCGGATGATCGCCGGCCTTGGCGAGCTCTTCCGCCACGAGGGCAGCGGGGTCGAGCGCGCCGCGGTCGTCTCCGACGTGCGCGGCGGCGAGTACTTCGAGGACTTGGTGCAGGTGCTCGAGGACCTCGAGGCCGAAGGGCTGCGGCCGATGGTCCTCTTCCTCGAGGCCGGCGAGGAGACCCTGCTCGACCGCTACAAGGAGACCCGCCGCCGCCACCCGCTGGCGCCGGAGGGGCGGATCGTCGAGGGGATCCGGGCCGAGCGGGAGCTGCTGGCGCCGCTGCGCGAGCGCGCCGACAAGGTGATCGACACCAGCGACCTGACCGGTGCCGAGCTGCGCCGCCAGATCACCGAAGAGCTGTTGGGGCAGGAGGAGACCGGCAAGCTCGCCCTCACCCTGCTGACCTTCGGGTTCAAGAACGGGCCGCCGCGCGACGCCGACCTCACCCTCGACGTCCGCTTCCTGCCCAACCCCCACTACGACGACCGCCTGCGGCCGATGACCGGGATGGACGAGGAGGTCCGCGCCTACGTCGAGCAGGGGACCCAGGCCGGCGAGTTCTACGGGCGCCTGCTGCCGCTGCTCGAGTTCCTCGTCCCGGCCTACGTGGCTGAGGGCAAGAGCCACCTGACGATCGCCGTCGGCTGCACCGGCGGCCGCCACCGTTCGATCACCGTCGCCGACCGCATCCGCCGCGACCTCGCTGCCCGCGAGGACGTAATCGTCCGCGTCAAGCACCGCGACGTCGACCCAGACGCCGCCATACGGCGTCCTCAGTCGCCCGAATAGCGCTGCTATTCGGTCTCCCTGCGTCCTTGTCTGGCGACGTCTGGCTTCGACGTCGATCCGCCTAGACTCCCCGTCCTTGTCTGACCCCGTCATCTCCATCAAGGGCCTGCGGATGAGCTACGGCTCGACCGAGGCCGTCCGCGGCATCGACCTCGACGTCCACCGCGGCGAGATCTTCGCCTTCCTCGGCCCCAACGGGGCCGGCAAGACGACGACGGTCGAGATCCTCGAGGGGTACCGCAAGCGCAGCGGGGGAGAGGTGGCGGTGCTCGGCGAGGACCCCGAGCGCGCGGGGCGCGCCTGGCGCGAGCGGATCGGGATCGTCCTGCAGAGCGGTCGCCTCGACCCCTACCTGACCGTGCGCGAGTCGCTCGACCTCTACGCGGGCTACTTCCGCAACCCGCGCTCCAGCGAGGACGTGATCGCGCTGATCGGACTGGAGGGGAAGGCCGACGAGCGGACGAGCCGGCTCTCCGGCGGCCAGCAGCGCCGCCTCGACGTCGGCATGGCGCTGATCGGCGACCCCGAGCTGCTATTCCTCGACGAGCCGACCACCGGCTTCGACCCCTCGGCCCGGCGCCAGGCCTGGGACGTGATCGCCGGCCTCCGCGACCTCGGCAAGACCGTCTTCCTCACCACGCATTACATGGACGAGGCGCAGCGCCTCGCCGACCGGGTGACGATCATCGCCGCCGGGCGCATCGTCGCCCGCGGCACGCCGCAGGACCTGGGCGAACGCGAGAGCGGCGAGACGACGATCCGCTACCGCTCCGGCGGCGAGGAGGTCGTCCTGCAGACGACGACTCCGGTGCAGGCGCTGCACGAGCTGACCGCGAAGGCGCTCGCCGGCGGCGAGCAGCTGGAGGGCCTGGAAGTCACGCGCCCCTCCCTGGAGGACGTCTACCTGGAGCTGACCGCCGAGGACGCGAACGGGAGCGCAGGATGAGCGGGCTCGCCCTCGTCGGCCACCAGTTCCGCTACGACCAGAAGGCCTTCTGGCGCAACCCGGCCTCGGTCTTCTTCACGGTGATGTTCCCCGTGATTCTCTTCCTCATCCTCGCCGTCGTCTTCAGCGGCGAAGAGGTCAACGTCCGCGGCGGGATCGACGCGACCACCTACTACGTGCCGGCGATCATGTCGCTGGCGATCATCTCGGCGACGATGCAGACGCTGGCGATGACCCTGGTGATCGCCCGCGAAGACGGCCGCCTCAAGCGCGGCCGCGGCACGCCGATGCCGCCCTGGGTCTTCATCGCCGGCCGGGTCGGCAACTCGATCGTCGTCGCCCTGATGATGCTGGCCCTGCTGGCGGCGATCGGCGCCCTGTTCGGCGCCGACGTGCCTTGGGGCCGGCTGCCGGCGATCCTCCTGACCCTGGTCATCGGCGCCGCCTCCTTCTGCTGCCTCGGCATCGCCCTCACCGCCGCGATCCCCTCCCAGGACGCCGCCGCGGCGATCGTCAACGCGATGCTGCTGCCGCTCTACTTCCTCTCCGGCGTCTTCATCCCCGAAGACCAATTACCTGATGGCGTGATCGCCTTCGCCGACCTCTTCCCGGTCCGCCACTTCTTCGACGCCTTCTTCGACGCCTACGTCCCCGCCGGCGGCTCCGCCGTTTCCTGGGACAACCTCGCGATCGTCGCCCTCTGGGGCGTCGCCGGCCTGCTGCTCGCGATCCGCTACTTCCGATGGACCCCGCGCTCGGGCTAGGACGCAGCTCTGTCCTTTCGCCGGTCAGGCTGGGACAACCGACCGAAACGCCCTCGCCATCTGCGGCGGAGATCAGCTCTTTCTCCTTCGTTGAGCCATGCGAAGCAGGCCTGTCGGAAGGGGTCGTATGCCTTTCCAACAGCTTTGCGTTGGGTATCCAGGGTGCCTTGAGGGGAGTCCGCGTTCACTGAGTGGGCGTCGTTGAAGAATTTGAGCAAGGCTTCCCGCCCGTTCCTGTATCGCTTGACGATCTCGTGTTTTTTGCCGAGTCGAAGCTCCAAGGGCACAACGGCCGTGCGGACACGAAAGAGGTCGTGGCGGGCCGCTTTGTGGGCAGCGCTTAGCTCGCCGGAAAGGTCGGTCACCACAGGAGGGCGGCGTTCGCAGAGCGTCACATATTTGTGCACCGTGATGATGGCGTCATTCATGGCTCCAGCGGATGTGTCAATTGCATCTCGTACGTAATCGCGATTGCGGAGTTCTCGATCATGCTTCAACTGGGCTTTCCGATTGACAACCGAGACTCCGGCTGCCAACGCGGCGGCCAAGATCGCGGCGATCGCAACTGAGTTGTGTTCCAGCCAGGTTTCCCCGCCGAGAAGTTCGACTTTCTGCACTGAAAGCAGAAGGGCCAGCATTCCTAAAGCATTGCGGCGAGCCCAGACGAGTGACTACGAAGCTGAAACTTTTCAGGAGCTTCCTCCTATAGCCTCCATCTCTCAATGCTCCACCACGTCCTCCTGGAGGTCGGCGATCTCGACCGCAGCGCCGCCTTCTACGACTCGATGCTGGCCCCGTTGGGTTGGCGACGTCATTTCGAGCAGGACCAGACGATTGGCTGGGGCATCGCCAAACCCGTCTTCTTCGTCTCCTCGAAGCACGACCCGCAGCCCGGTTTCGGCCTCTTGAGCTTCTCGGCGCTGGGGATCGTCGCGGTCAAGGCGGCCTGGGAGAACGGGGTGAAATCAGGCGGCGTCAGCGTCGCCGACCCCGGCGAGCAGCGCTCGCACGGGTCCGGCTCCTACTCCGCTTTCCTCAAGGACCCGGACGGGTACGAGATCGAGATCACCATCGGCTCCGACTAGCGCGGAGCCGGCAACGCCGAGTCCTTAGGATCGGCTTCCCACACGACCCGCTTCACAAATAACTAGGGAGGAATGAGTTCATGGCTGTGAAGGTCGGCATCAACGGTTTCGGCCGTATCGGGCGCAACGTCTTCCGTGCCGCCAAGGAGGCGAACGCGGACATCGACTTCGTCGCCGTCAACGACCTGGTCGACACGCCGACGATGGCCCACCTGCTCAAGTACGACTCGATCCTCGGCCGCTACCCCGGCGGCGTCGAGGTCGACGGCGACACGATCGTCGCCGGCGGCGACGAGGTCAAGGTCCTCTCCGAGCGCGACCCGGCCGCGCTGCCGTGGGGCGATCTCGGCGTCGACGTCGTGATCGAGTCGACCGGCTTCTTCACCAAGCGCGCCGACGCCGCCAAGCACCTCGAGGCGGGCGCCAAGAAGGTGATCATCTCCGCCCCGGCGACCGAGCCTGACGTGACCGTCGCCCTCGGCGTCAACTTCGACTCCGACTACGACGCCGAGAACCACCACGTCATCTCCAACGCCTCCTGCACGACCAACTGCCTGGCGCCGCTGGCCAAGGTGCTGCACGAGGCGTTCACGATCGAGCAGGGGCTGATGACGACGATCCACGCCTACACCGCCGACCAGCGCCTGCAGGACATGCCGCACAAGGACCCGCGCCGCTCGCGCGCCGCGGCGCTCAACCTGATCCCGACGACGACCGGCGCCGCCAAGGCGGTCGGCCTGGTGCTGCCGGAGCTGAACGGCAAGCTGAACGGCTTCTCGATGCGCGCCCCGGTCCCGACCGGCTCCGCCGTCGACCTCGTCTTCACCACGCCGAACCCGCTCGACCCCGAGCAGATCAACGCCGCCCTGAAGGCTGCGGCCGAGGGCCCGCTGAAGGGGATCCTTGCCTACACCGAGGATGCGATCGTCTCGACCGACATCGTCGGGGATCCGCACTCCTCGATCGTCGACGCCGGCTCGACGATGGTGATCGGCGACGGCCGCATGGCCAAGGTGATCAGCTGGTACGACAACGAGTGGGGCTACTCCAACCGCTGCGTCGAGCTGGCCGGCAAGGTCCTGCCCTAGCCGCTCGCGCCGGCCGCCGATGGCATTCGACAAGGCAAGCGTCCGCGACGCCGAAGTCAAGGGCCGCCGCGTGCTCGTCAGGGTGGACTTCAACGTCCCTCTGGCCGGCAGCGAGGTTGCCGATGACACCCGCATCCGCGCAGCGCTGCCGACGATCGAACTGCTGCGCAAGCGCGGCGCGGCGCTGGTCCTGATGTCGCACCTCGGGCGGCCGGAAGGCAAGCCCGACCCGGCGCTCTCGATGGCGCCGGTCGCGAAGCGGCTCGGGGAGCTGCTGGGGATCGAGGTGAAGCTCGCCCCCGGCGTGATCGAGGGCGACGTCGACCTCACCTGCGGCGCCCTCGGCCCGGGCGACGTGCTGCTGCTGGAGAACGTCCGCTTCGAGCCGGGGGAGACGAAGAACGACCCGAAGCTGGCCGAAAACCTGGCCCAGCTCGGCGACGTCTACGTCAACGACGCCTTCGGCGCCGCCCACCGCGCCCACGCCAGCACCGCCGGCGTCGCCGACTACCTGCCCGCATACGCGGGTCTGCTGCTGGAGCGCGAGGTGACCGAGCTGACCAAAGTGGTCGAGTCGCCCGAGCGTCCGCTCGTCGTCGTCCTCGGCGGTGCCAAGGTCTCCGACAAGGTCGGGGTGATCGACCGCTTCCTCGAGGTCGCCGACCGGATCCTGATCGGCGGCGCGATGTGCTTCGGGTTCTTCAAGGCGCAGGGCATCCCCACCGGCAACTCGCTGGTCGAGGGCGAGGACAAGGCGAAAGAGGCGCTGGAGCGGGCCGAGCAGTCCGACTGCGAGTTGCAGCTGCCGGTCGACCTCGTCCTCGGCCGTGAGTTCTCCGCCGAGACCGAGCGCAAGGAGAGCGACGGGGTGAAGGTTCCCGACGGCTGGATGGGACTCGACATCGGCCCGCGCAGCGCCGAGGCCTATGCGGAGGCGATCGCCGGCGCCGGCACCGTGCTCTGGAACGGGCCGATGGGCGCCTTCGAGATGGAGCCCTTCGCCGCCGGCACCCGCCGGGTCGCCGAGGCAGTCGCCGAGGCCCCGGGCACGACCGTGGTCGGCGGCGGCGACAGCGTCGCCGCGCTGAACCAGTTCGGCCTGGAGGACAAGGTCGACTGGGTCTCGACCGGGGGTGGGGCTTCGCTGGAGCTGCTGGAGGGTAAGAAGCTGCCGGGCGTAGAGGCCCTGCTCGACGCCGAAGAGGAGACCGCGAATGCCTGAGCGCACCCCGTATATCGCCGCCAACTGGAAGATGCACAAGACCGTCGCCGAGGCGGCCGAGTTCGTCGACGCGCTGCTGCCGCGGATCGCCGCGACCCAGAGCGACGTCGTCATCTGCGCGCCGTTCACGGCGCTTACCGCGGTGGTCGAGCGGCGCTACGGGACCGCGGTCAAAGTCGCCGCCCAGAACATGCACGAGGAGGACTCCGGGGCCTTCACCGGCGAGGTCTCGGCGCCGATGCTGGTCGAGCTCGACGTCGAGGCGGTGGTCCTCGGCCACTCCGAGCGCCGCCAGTACTTCGCCGAGACCGACGAGGCGCTGGCCCGCAAGGTCCCGAAGGCGCTGGAGGCCGACCTGGAGCCGATCCTCTGCGTCGGCGAGAGTGAGGAGGCGCGCGACGCGGGGGAGACCGAGGAAGTGCTGGAGCGACAGCTGCAGGCCGACCTCGCCGGCATCGAGCCCGGGCAGATCGCGAAGGTCGTCATCGCCTACGAGCCGATCTGGGCGATCGGCACCGGCCGCACCGCGACCGCCGAGCAGGCCCAGGAGGCGTGCGCCTTCATCCGCGACGTGCTCCGTGCCCGCGGCGCCGCCGCCGACGAGGTCCGCGTCCTCTACGGCGGCTCGGTCAAGCCGGGCAACGCCGCCGAGCTGCTGGCGCTGCCGGACGTCGACGGCGCGCTGGTCGGCGGCGCCAGCCTCGACGCCGAGGAATTCGCCGCGATCGTCGAGGCAGCTTAGAACTCGTCATGTCTCCGTTAGTCCCCTCGCTCGCCCTGATCATCCTCGACGGCTGGGGGCTGGCGGAGCCGGGGCCGGGCAACGCGATCTCGCTGGCCGAGACGCCGGTCTTCGACCGCCTCTGGGAGGCGTTCCCCCACACCCAGCTCTCCGCCCAGGGCCCTGATGTCGGCCTGCCGGAGGGGCAGATGGGGAACTCCGAGGTCGGCCACCTCAACCTCGGCGCCGGCGCGGTCGTCAAGCAGGACCTGGCCCGGATCGACGACGCGATCGCCGACGGCAGCTTCTTCGACAACGAGGTCCTGCTCGACACCTGCGAGCGCGCCCGCAACAGCCCCCGGGGCCGCCTCCACCTGCTCGGCCTGGTCTCCGACGGGGGCGTCCACTCCGGCTGGGAGCACATCGAGGCGACGATCGAGCTCGCCTCCCAGGAGGGCGTCCCCGACGTCGTCTTCCACGCCTTCACCGACGGCCGCGACACCCTGCCGCACGGCGGCAAGGGCTACCTCGAAGAACTGGAGCGCTGGCTGCGCCAGGCCGGCCGCGTCGCCACCGTCAGCGGCCGCTACTACGCGATGGACCGCGACACCCGCTGGGAGCGGACCAAGCTCGCCTACGATGCGATCGTCCACGCCCAGGGCCTGCGGGCGCCGAGCTCGGCGGCGGCGATCGCCGACTCCTACGAGCGCGGGGAGACCGATGAGTTCGTCAAACCGACCGTGATCGGCGACTACGACGGCGCCGCCGAGGGCGACGTCGGCTTCTTCATCAACTTCCGCCCCGACCGCGCCCGGCAGCTGACCCGCGCCCTCGCCGAGCCCGGCTTCGAAGAGTTCTCCCGCGCCGGCGCGGCGCCGCTCGACCTGACGACGATGACCGAGTACCGCAAGGGCTGGCCCTACCCGGTCGCCTTCCCCGAGCAGCGGCCGAAGACGACCATCGCGGAAACGATCGCCGCGGCGGGCGGCAACCAGCTGCACGTCGCCGAGACCGAGAAGTACGCCCACGTCACCTACTTCTTCAACGGTGGCGTCGAGCAGGCCTGGCCGGGCGAGGAGCGCAAGCTCGTGCCGAGCCCGAAGGTGGCCACCTACGACCTGAAACCGGAGATGAGCGCTGTCGGTGTCACCGACGAGCTGGTGGCCGCGATCGGCTCAGGCACGTACGACTTCATCGTCGCGAACTTCGCCAACCCGGACATGGTCGGCCACACCGGCGTGTGGGATGCGACGGTGCGCGCCTGCACGTTCCTTGACGGCTGTCTCGGGCGCGTCGCCGATGCGGTCCTCGCGGCCGATGCGGCCTCGCTCGCCGCGGGCGGGGTCGGTGCTCTCCTCGCCGTGACCGCGGACCACGGTAATGCCGACGTCATGAAGGACGCCAACGGCGATCCCGTCACC
>DASSYI010000069.1:0-19977 GCA_035703365.1 Solirubrobacterales bacterium | reverse complement strand
TTTGTCGCCCAGCGGGCTACAAAGGACGAACGCCGGTGCTGGGGGCGCGTGGCGGGAAGGCCTGCCGGTGGCGATCGTCATCGCCCTCGTGCTGGCGATCCCGTTTGCGGTCAGCGGCCGCTGGGGGCTGCTCGGCGTCGGCTTCAACAACGACCTTGGCCTGCACCTCGCCTGGGCGGAGTGGCTGCGCAGCGGCTTCGGCCCGGCGGCCGACCCGGGCTACCCGCTGGGCCCCCACGGGCTGGCGGTGGCGGTGGCGACGGTCCCCGGGATCGGCCTCGGCCAGGCCTTCCTCGGCGAGATCGTCGCGATCGGGGTGATGACGGGGCTGACGGCGCTGGGTGCCCTACGAGGGATGACCCCCGGCCGCCGCACCCTCGCCGCCGCCCTCGTCGCCATCCCCTACCTGGCAGCCTCCTACTACGCGCAAGCGGCCTTCAAGGAGACCGCCGAGGCCCTCCTGGTTCTGGCTTTCGCGATCTACCTGACCACCTTCGATAGCCAGGCCAGGGGGACCCCGTCGCCAGACACTCAACATCGAGCACCGCGAGATGTGTCTGGAGATGGGGTCCCCCTGGCCCGGCTCCTCCCACCCCTGGCCCTGGCAGGCGGCATCTTCTTCGCCTACAGCTTCGCCGGCATCGCCTGGCCGGTAGCGATCCTCGCTCTCTGGAGCCTGACCCTTCCCGAGGTCCGCCAGGCATTGCGGCCGCGAGCGCTACTGCGCTTCCTCCTGCGGCCGACGACCCTATTGGCGATCGCCATCCTCGCCGGCCTAGCGATCCTGGTCACTGTGGTCGGCCCCTTCGGCTTCGGCAGCAGCTTCAAAAAAGTGGCAGGCAGCAACACCTACGGCCCGGTCTCCCCGCTGGAGGCCCTCGGAGTCTGGCCTGCCTCCAACTACCGCCTCGACGCCGCGGGGGGTGCCCGCTATCCGGGCCTTGCTGGCGCGATCGCGATCATCGCTCTGCTCGCCGGCGTCGCCTGGTGGGTCCGCCGTCGCGAACTGACCATCCCAATCGCTCTTGGAGCCGCATGGCTGCTCTACCTCGTTTCGCTGCCTTCGAGCGGCGACTACTCCCAAGCCAAGGCCCTGATGATCATCGCCCCCCTCGTGATGCTGGTAATCGTCCGCCCGCTCCTGGAGGAGTTCCCCCGGCGGAGGGGCAGGGGGGTCCCTACGCCAGACACTCAACATCGAGCACCGCGAGATGTGTCTGGAGTGGGGACCCCCCTGCCCCGACCCCTCGCAAAAGCCGCCTGGACCCTGCTCGCAGTGGCCTTCATCAGCGGCGCGGTCTGGTCCAGCCTGCTGGTGCTGCGCGACGCGCCGGTCGGGCCACCGGGGCACGGGTCGGAGCTGAAGGCGTTCCTGCCGATCCTGCACGGGCAGCCCGTCCTCTACGCCGGCCAGGACCGCTACGCGGCCTACGAGCTGCTGGGAGCCGACACCCACGTGCCGCTGGTCGAGTTCCCAGACGACGACGTCTCCCCCAACCCGGAAAAGCCCTTCGACACCGGCGACGCCTACAGCCCGATCGACTTCGACTCCTTCTCGCGCGGGACGCTCGACCGCTTCCCCTACGTGATCACTGGCCGCGCCGCCTGGAACAGCCAGGCGCCGCCCAACTTCAAGCGCGTCGCCAGCACCCCCTCCTACGTGCTCTGGAAGCGGACCGGGACGACGCCGGAAGACCGCCACGTATTGCTCGAGGGGACCGAGGCGGGCGCCTTCGCCGGCTGCGCCGCGCCGGAGATCCGGATCCTGCTCGGCGACCCCGGCCGGGCCGGTCTCTTCCCCGACGTGGTCATCGGGCACAAAGACGCCTGGACGGGCGGCAGCGTCCTCGAGACCGGCGCGACGGCGGCTATGCCGATGCAGCTGCCGGCGGGAAGCTGGAACCTCTCGCTGCAGTACTTCTCCCCCTTCGACCTGACGCTTTCGGCGGCCGGGTTCCGGGAGGAGCTGCCGGCGGCCCTCGATGGTCAGCGGCCGAACACGATCAGCCTCGGCAACAACGGCCAGTTCTGGCCCGCCGGCCGCTTCGAGAGCGACGGCGGCCCAGTCGTCTTCACCCTGCGGACCGCCGAGGCGAGCGCGCTGCAAAGCCTGGCCGGCTACGACGGCAAGGCCTACCTCGGCGAGCTGGTCGCGGTCCCGGCCGAGCCGCACCGCACCGTGCCGCTATCGCAGGCCTGCGACGGCTGGCTCGACTGGTACGAATCCGACGAAGCGCCCTAAGCGGTCTTCGTCAAAGCTTTAGACGCCTGCCGCTCCGGCGCTACGCGCACGACATCCCAGGCCAACCCGACCTTCTCCAACCCGTTGATCACCAGCGAGGAGATGTCGACCTGGTACCAGCGCAGGCCGTGGGTGGCCGAGGTCGGGAAGGCGTGGTGGCTGTTGTGGTAGGCCTCGCCGAGGGTCGGGATCGCGATCAACGCCAGGTTGCGGGACTCGTCCGTGGTCTCGAATTCTTTCCGGCCGAAGGTGTGGCAGAGCGAGTTGATGCTGTAGGTGAAGTGGTGCAGGACGAAGACCCGGACCAGGCCGCCCCAGAGCAGCCCGGTGAGGCCGGCGACGAGGGTGCCGCCGATGATCCAGCCGAGGAAGAAGGGGAGCAGCAGGCCGACGATCGCCCAGTAGATGAAGGTGCGGTCGACCCAGCTGATCACCGGGTCCTTGATCAGGTCCGGCGCAAAGCGCTCCTTGTTGCCGCGCTGGGTGTGGATGAAGATCCAGCCCACGTGGGCGTGGAAGAGGCCCTTCATCGCCCCTTTCCAGCCGCCGCCGTGGTCGACGTGGGGGCTGTGGGGGTCGCCGAGTTCGTCCGAGAAGGTGTGGTGCTTGCGGTGGTCGGCGACCCAGGAGATCACCGGCCCCTCGATCGCCGCCGAGCCGAGGATCCCGAACAGGCCGCGCAGCCACGGCTTGGTTTTGAAGGCGCGATGGGTGAGGAGGCGGTGGAAGCCGACGGTGATCCCGAGCCCGGTGAAGAAGTACAGCCCGAGGAATAGGAAGACGTCGGTCCAGTTCAGCGCGCTTCCCCATACCTGCCAGCCGGCGACGATGACGGCGAGGAAGGGGATCACGGTGACCAGGCCGGTGATTATCCGGTCCCTGGTCTCGTTCTCGACGGGCTGAATATCTGAGGGAAGCGGGCCTACGGTCGTCATGGCGGCGATGATACGGGCCGGGCCTGAAGGTGCCTAGTCGGGCCGGCGGAGGGGAAGTTGTAGGGTCCCCCGGCAGTGCCTTTCGCAAACACCGCACCGCTGCGTCGGGAGATCGCGACCCGCCTCCCGGAGCGCCCCTTCACGATCGAGTTCTGGGACGGATCGAAGGTTCCTTCGACCTCCGGCGACGGCCCCGTCTTCAGCGTCCGCTCGCCCCGCGCGATCGCCCACGCGCTGCGCGCACCGGGCCAGCTCGGCCTCGGCCGCGCCTACGTCAGCGGCGAGCTCGAGGTCGACGACATCGAACAGGTGATCCGCGTCCTCGACGGCTGGCAGCCGCCCTCGCTCGACAAGACCGACCAGCGGGCGCTGATGTTCGCCGCCGTGCGGGCGATGGGGATCGTCAAGCCGCCGCCGCGCCCCGAGGCCGAGCTGCGGCCGAGCGGCAAGCGCCACAGCAAGGAGCGCGACGCCCGCGCCGTCCGCCACCACTACGACGTCTCCAACGAGTTCTTCGAGCTCTTCCTCGGCCCGACGATGGTCTACAGCTGCGCGATCTGGCGCGACGGCGAGATGAAGACCCTCGAGGAGGCCCAGGAGGAGAAGCTCGACACCGTCGCCCGCAAGCTCGACATCAAGGAGGGCGAGCGCGTCCTCGACGTCGGCTGCGGCTGGGGCGGCTTCCCGCTCTGGGCGGCGACCAAGTACGGCGCCAACGTCGTCGGCATCACCCTCTCTCCCCCGCAGGCCGAAAAAGCGCGGCAGCGGGCCGAGGAGGCCGGCGTCGCCGACCGGGTCGACATCCGCGTCATGGACTACCGCGACCTGCCCTCGCTCGGCGAGAAGTTCGACGCGATCGCCAGCATCGGCATGGTCGAGCACGTCGGCGCGGCCAACATCGACCTCTACGCCGAGACCCTGGCCAGCCTGCTCGACTCCGGCGGGCGCCTGCTCAACCACGGCATCACCCGCCTCCGCCACACCGACCCCGAGGCCGGCGACTTCTCCGAGCGCTACGTCTTCCCCGATGCCGCGCCGCTGCACCTCTCGCGGAACCTGCTGGCGCTGGAACGGGCCGGCTTCGTCGTCCACCACGTCGAGGACTTCGGGCCCGACTACGCGGAGACGTTGAAGCACTGGGCGCAAAACCTCGACGCCAACGGCGACAAGGGAACCCAGCTCGCCGGCGCCGAACGGATGCGCGTCTGGCGCCTCTACCTGCGCATGGCGAGGAACGGCTTCGAAAACGGCTTCCTCAACATCTACCAGGCCCGCTGTTCCAAGGCCTGAACGCCGCGTCTGCCATGGCTGCAATAACGCTGTCGCAGGCGACCGACCTGATTACCGTCATTGGGGTGTTGGTCGGCGCGGCCGCGGTTGGCATCGCGTACCGGGAATGGCGTCACCGCACGGGCCATTGGCTGTATGTCCCCGCTCCAAACGTCTATAGCCAAAATCCGGAGAAGCCGGAGTTCTGGGTCTTCCCCCCGACCGAACTGGAAGACGCAAGCTTTGCCGTGGTCATTGCCGGCGCACTGATCAATGCCGGACCAAGCGACGCTTTCTCAGTGCGCATTTTCGCGAAGCCTGAGTTGGACTGGAAAACTGGGATGGATGTCCTCGAAGACACGGCGGAGTTCGTTGCAAAAAATTCCCGGGTATCGAGCAAGCCACGGCAGATCTTTCTCAACATGCTCGGCGCCTACAAATACCGGGAGGTATTCGTCCCTGTTCTCCGGGTGGGCGACCGAGAGGACTTCGTTGTGATCGCGAAGCTAGAGCGCGGCGACCCTTACCTTGAGGAATTACTGAAGCTTTCGGCAACGCCCGAGCTCTCATTCCCCTGGGAGACCGAAGACAAAAAGCAAGCTCACGGCGTTCATGCGGTATCGCGGACGATCGTTGGTCGCAGAGTTCAGTTCACTCCTGGTGATCTCTGTGCACCATTCGAACCTGACTCGGCCGGGATCCATGGGTCGAACCGCTGAGCCCACCTGCTAACTCGCCCAGCTGGCGCCAGCGCGCTGCAGCAAGTCCTAGGCGGGAAAGCCTAACTTGACGTTCTCGAGCGCCCAGTCGGCGCCGGCGTCGGTCAGTTCGTCGACCGCGTAGGAGCCAGTGGCGACGCCGACGACGCGGATGCCGGCGCCGTGGCCGGCGCGGACGTCGCGGGGGGTGTCGCCGACGGCGATCGTCGCGTCGCGGTCGAGCGGGTCGCCGGAGGCCTTCTCCCCTCGCTCCAGCGCCTTCTTCGTCAGCTCGGTGCGGTCGCGCGAGTCCGAGCCGTAGCCGCCGAACGAGAAGTACTTGTTGAGGTCGCCGCGGGCGAGCTTGATGTGGGCGGCCGGCTCGATGTTGCCGGTGACGACGCCGAGCAGGATCCCGTCGGCGGCCAGGCGCGGCAGCAGCTCTTCGATCCCCTCGATCACGAAGTAGCCCTCGGATTCGGCGACGGCGTCGGCGAGGTGGCCGAGGTAGCAGCCGATCGCCTCCGCCCGCTCGGTCGCCGACCCCGGTCGCCCGAGGACCTCGCGGAAGACGATCTGGGCGATTTCGGGGTCGGTCATCCCCGCGTGCGTATGTTCGGCGATGTTCGCTTCGACCCCGTAGAGCTCGAGGAAGGCGCGCTGCCAGGCCACCGCTCCCGCCCCACCGGTGTGGAGCAGGGTGCCGTCGATGTCGAAGAGAACCGCCTTGATCACGAGCCGGCGCAGCCTACCCGCGGCGGTCGGCGGTTAGTGCTCGGCCTCGAGCAGGTCCTTCTGCGCGAGCGTGTAGAGGAGCGCCAGCGAGGGCAGGACGAGCACCGCGGCGACGGCGAAGACGACGAAGACGATCACCAGGGTCGGGTCGGGCGCCGCGGCTTGGTCGATGCGGAGGCTGGTCGGCAGCAGGTAGGGGAACTGGGCGACACCCCAGCCCCAGACCACGGCGATCACGGCGCCGGCCGCGAGCGGGCGCAGGGGGCGGCGGCCGCCGCGCCGCAGGACCACCAGCAGGGCGGCGCCGCAGAGCAGCGAGAGGATCACTAGCGGCAGCCCCTCGGCGGTGAGGCGGTCGAAGACGTAGCGGGCTTCGGAGTGCAGGGCGAAGAGGCCGGCGAGCGCGAACGCGCCGGCGGCGACGGCGGCGCCGAGCGCCCGGCGTTCGAAGTAGCGCTCCATCTCCTCGTCGCCGGCGCGGCGGGTGTCGCCGACGAGGAAGACGGCGGCGAGGTAGGCGCCGGAGGCGACGAACATCGCCCCGATCAGCAGCGGCAGCGGCTGCAGCCAGGTCGAGAAGGCGTCGCCGTTGCCCTCGGCGGGGACGTTGCCGGCGGCGATCGCGCCGACCACCGTGCCCATGAAGAACGGGGTCAGGACCGAGGAGATCGCGAACGCCGCCCCCATCGCCCGCCGCTCGCGCAGGCCGACGACCGACTTGCGGAAGGCGAAGCCGGCGCCGCGGAAGACGATCCCCAGCGCCGCCAGCGCGATCGGTACGTACAGCGTCGTGAAGATCGCGCTGAAGGCCGGGGGGAAGGCGGTCCAGAGGACGACGAGGACGAAGATCAGCCAGACGTGGTTTGCCTCCCAGACGGGCGTCAGCGAGCGCTGGATCGTCTCGCGCGGGCGCTCCCCGCGCTCGTCCCAGCCGGCCACCAGGTCCCAGAAGCCGCCGCCGAAGTCGGCGCCGCCGAAGAGCGCGTAGAAGGTCGCCCCGACCCAGAGGATCGCCGCCGCGGCGTCGGCCTTGCTCATGCGCTGCTCTCCTCGGTCTGGGGCGCGTAGGGGCCCTGGACCTCGGTCGCCGGCTCCTCGCGCCAGCGGCGCGACATCGAGCGCAGGACGAGGACGGCGCCGGTCCCGAGCCCGGCGTAGAGGAGCAGCACCAGGCCGAAGCTGAACCAGATCCCGTCGGCCTCGGTCACCGCTTCGGAGGTGCGCATGTAGCCCTGGACGATCCACGGCTGGCGGCCGACCTCGGTGACGATCCAGCCGCACCAGAGGGCGACGACCGCCCCCGCCCCGGAGACGGCGACCGCTCGCAGGAACCAGGGGGTGCGGGGGATGTCGCGCCGTTTCCACCAGACGAAGCCGAACCAGGCCCCGAGGGCGAGCAGCGCGGTGCCGATCCCGACCATCGCGTCGAAGGCGAGATGGAGCATGGTGTGGGCCGGCGGCTCTTCGTCGTCGGGGATGGAGTTCAGGCCGGTCACCTCGGTGTCGGTGCTGAAGCCGACGAGGAACGAGTCGAGGCCGGGGATCCCGATCGCCCCCTCGACCCCTTCGTCGGTGCAGACACCGCCGAGGTACTCCGTCTGGTCGTCCCCGGTTTTCTGGATGCACTCCATCGCCGCGAACTTGGCCGGCTGGTGGTCGGCGACTTCACGCGCCGCGGTATCGCCGACGAAGAGCTGGATCGGGGTGGCGATGCAGGCGATCGTCAGCGGGATCACCAGGCCCAGCTTGTGCAGACGGTCGCGGCGGCCTTTCAGCATCCCGACCGCATAGATCGAGGCGACGAGGAACCCGACCACCATGTAGGCGGCGAGGATCATGTGCGGGACCTCGTACCCGGTCGCCGGGTTGAAGAGGACTTTCAGCGGCTCGACGTCGACGACCTTGCCGGCCGCGTCGAGGGTGAAGCCCTGCGGCTGGTTCATCCAAGAGTTGGCGGCGACCACGGCGAAGGCGCCGCCGATCCCGGTGATCACCATCGGCACCCCGGACCAGAAGTGGGCCCAGGGGCTGAGCCGCTTCCAGCCGTAGATGTAGATCGCGAGGAAGATCGCCTCGAGGAAGAAGAAGATCCCCTCGATCGCGAAGGCGACCCCGAAGGCGGCGCCGAAGCGGTCCATGAACTCCGGCCAGAGCAGGCCGAACTCGAAGCTGAGGACGGTGCCGGTGACGGCGCCGACGGCGAAGGTCACCGCCATCGCCTTCGACCAGCGCCGGGCCAGCTCCATCGCCGCCCCGTCGCCCTTCTTCAGGCCGACCCAGTTTGCGAGCAGGATCGTCGCCGGCAGCGCCACCCCGAGGCAGGAGAGGACGATGTGGAAGGCGAGGGTGAACGCCATCTGCTCGCGGGCGGCGAGCAGGTTCGACTCCGACGCTGCCAGCGGCAGCAGGTCGAGCGGCGGCATATGCCGGAGGCTAGCGCCGCGGGCGGGCGGCGACAGTGAACCTGCTCACGCCTGGCGCTGCGAGCGGTAGCGCCGGATCAGCGCGTTGGTGGAGCTGTCGTGGCGCAGCTTCGGCTCGGCCTCGGACTCCAGCTCGGGGATGATCGCCACCGCCAGCACCTTGCCCAGCTCGACCCCCCACTGGTCGAAGGAGTCGATCCCCCAGATCGCCCCCTGGGTGAAGACGCTGTGCTCGTAGAGGGCGACCAGCGAGCCGAGGGCCGCCGGCGTCAGCCGCTCGGCGAGGATCGTGTTCGAGGGCCGGTTCCCCTCCATCACCCGGTGGGGCACCACCTGCTCGGGGGTCCCCTCCTCCCGCACCTGCTCGGGCGTTTTGCCGAAGGCGAGCGCTTCGCCCTGGGCGAAGACGTTGGACATGAGGATGTCGTGGTGGCGGCCGAGCGGATTCAGCGTGTTGCCGAAGCCGATGAAGTCGCAGGGGATCAGCCGCGTCCCCTGGTGGATCAGCTGGTAGAAGCTGTGCTGGCCGTTGGTCCCGGGCTCCCCCCAGTAGACGGCGCCGGTGTCGTAGTCGACGTGGGCCCCGTCAAGGGTGACGTGCTTGCCGTTCGACTCCATCGTCAGCTGCTGCAGGTAGGCGGGAAAGCGGTGCAAGTACTGGTCGTAGGGCAGCACCGCCTGGGTTTCGGAGCCGAAGAAGTCGGTGTACCAGACCGAGAGCAGGCCCATGATCATCGGCAGGTTGATGGCGGTGTCGGCCTCGCGGAAGTGCTCGTCCATCGCGTGGAAGCCGGCGAGCATCTCCGCGAAGCGCGCCGGGCCGATCGCCAGCATCGTCGAGAGCCCGATCGCCGAATCCATCGAGTAGCGGCCGCCGACCCACTCCCAGAAGCCGAACATGTTCTCGGTGTCGATCCCGAACTTCGAGACCTCCTCGGCGTTGGTCGAGACGGCGACGAAGTGCTTGGCGACGGCGTCGGGGTCGCCGCCCAATTGCGCCAGTAACCACTCCCGAGCGGTTCTTGCGTTGGTCATCGTCTCCAGGGTGGTGAAGGTCTTCGAGGAGATGACGAAGAGGGTGGTCTCGGGGTCGAGGTCGCGGGTCTTCTCGGCGAAGTCGGTGCCGTCGACGTTGGAGACGAAGCGGAAGGTCAGCTCGCGCTTGGAGTAGTGCTTCAGCGCCTCGTAGGCCATCACCGGCCCGAGGTCGGAGCCGCCGATGCCGACGTTGACGACGGCGCGGATCGGCTTGCCGGTGTGGCCGCGCCACTCGCCCGAGCGGACCCGCTCGCAGAAGTCGCCCATCCGGTCGAGGGTCTCGTGCACCTGCTTGACGACGTCGACGCCGTCGACGATGAGCGAGCGCTCGCGCGGCATCCGCAGCGCCACGTGGAGCACTGCGCGATCCTCGGAGACGTTGATGTGCTCGCCGGCGAACATCGCATCCCGGCGCTCCGCCACCCCGCGCTGCTTCGCCAGCGCCGCGAGCAGCAGCAGCGTCTCGTCGGTGACGCGGTTCTTCGAGAAGTCGAGGTAGAGCCCGGCGCCCTCGGCCCGCAGCCGCTCGCCGCGCTGCGGGTCGGCGGCGAAGAGGTCGCGCAGGTGGGTCCCGCGGATCTGCTCGAAGTGGGACTGCAGCTCGGCCCAGGCGGGGGCCTGGCGCAGCGCGGAGGGCTCGCTCACCCGGCCGCGACCCCGCTCTTCTTCTGCGACTCGATCGACTCCAGCAGCTCTTCCCAGGACTTGTTGAAGGCCTCTTTGCCCTCCACCTGGAGGCGGGTCGCGAGGGCGGCGACGTCGATCCCAGCCTCGGCGAACTCGGCCAGGACCTGCTCGGCGTTGCCGCCGTCCTTCGGGAAGAGGTCGACGACCTCGCCGTGGTCGGCGAACGCTTTCAGCGTCGGCTCCGGCATCGTGTTGACCGTCAGGGGCGAGGCGAAGGCCTCGATGTAGAGGGTGTCGGAGGCGTCGGGGTCCTTGGTCCCGGTGCTCGCCCAGAGCAGCCGCTGCGGCCGCGCGCCCTCGTTCATCAGCCGCCGCATGCGGTCGGATTCCAGCAGCTCGTTGTAAGCGCGGTAGGCGCGGCCGCCGACCGCGATCCCGAGCCGGTTGACCAGCCCCTCGGGGACCTCCTCGGCGACGGCGACGTCCCAGCGGCTGATGAAGAGCGAGGCGACCGAGGCGACGTTGGGGTCGAGCCCGGCCTCGATCCGCCGTTCGATCCCGCGCATGTAGGCGTCGGCAGCGCCGAGGTACTGCTTGTCGTCGAAGAGCAGGGTGACGTTGATCGGGATGCCGGCGAAGATCGACTCCTCGATCGCCTCGCGCCCGGCCTCGGTGCCGGGGATCTTGATGTAGAGGTTGTCGCGCTCGCCCTTGGCGTGCAGCGCCTTCGCCTCCTCGATCGTCGCCGCCGCGTCGTCGGCGATCAGCGGCGAGACCTCGAGCGAGCAGAAGCCGTCGACACCGGCGGTCCGCCGGTGGACGTCGGCGAAGAGGTCGCAGGCGTCGCGCAGGTCGGCGAGCGCCAGCTCGAAGAAGATCTTCTCGTTCTCGTTGGCGCCGACGCCCTCGCCCGCGGCCGCCTTCGGCGCCACCTCGGCGATCTGCTCGTTGTAGGCGTCGCCGCCGGAGATCGCCTTGTCGAAGATCGACGGGTTCGAGGTCAGGCCGGTGACCGAGAGGTCGCGGATGTAGCCCTCCAGCACCCCCTCGCCGAGCATCGGCCGGGTGATGTTGTCGAGCCAGAGGCTCTGGCCCAGTTCGTGCAGACGCTCAGTCGGCTTCATCGGGCGCTCCTTAAGTCGTGGGGTTGGCGGCCGCCCTCTGGGCGACCTCGCGCGCCACCTTGGTGACGTTGTCGACGGTGAACCCGAACTCTGCCTCGACGTCCGCGAACGGCGCCGACTGGCCGAAGGTGGTCATCCCCATGATGGCACCCTCGCTTCCCGTCCATCGCTCCCAGCCGAGGGGCGATGCCTCCTCGATCGCGAGCCGGGCAACGATGTCCGGCGGCAGCACCTCGTCGCGGTAGGACTGGTCCTGCTTTTCGAAGATCTCCCAGCAGGGAAGGCTGACGACGCGGCTGCGGATCCCCTCGCCTTCGAGGCGCTCGTGGGCGCCGAGGGCGAGCTGGACCTCGCTGCCGGTGGCGATCATGATCAGCTCCGGGTCGCCGTCCTCGGGGTCGGCGAGGACGTAGCCGCCGCGCTGGACTCCCGCGGCCGAGGCGTACCTGGAGCGGTCGAAGACCGGCACGTTCTGGCGGGTCATCACCAGCGCCACCGGGCAGTGGGTGCGGCCCAGCGCGATCTTCCAGGCCTCGACCACCTCGTTGGCGTCGGCGGGCCGGATCACGTCGAGCTCCGGCATCGCCCGCAGGCCAGCCAGCTGCTCGACCGGCTGGTGGGTCGGGCCGTCCTCGCCGAGGCCGATCGAGTCGTGGGTGAAGAGGTGGACGACCGGCAGCTCCATCTGCGCCGAGAGGCGGATCGCTGCCTTGCCGTAGTCGGAGAAGGTCAGGTAGGTCGACCAGAGCGGGCGCAGCTTCGCGGTTGACATCCCGCTGCAGGCCGCGGCGGCGGCGTGTTCGCGGATCCCGAAGTGGACCTGGCGACCGTCGTAGCTGCCGGGCTCGTACTGGTCGGCGTCGCTGAGCCGGACCGAGGTCGAGTCGGTCAGGTCGCAGGAGCCGGCGATCAGCCACGGCACCCGCTCGGCGATCGCGTTCTGGACCTTGTTCGAGGCCTTGCGGGTCGCGACGCCCTTCTCTTCGTCGGCCTCGAAGCTCGGCAGGTCAGCGTCCCAGCCGTCGGGCAGGCGGCGGTGCTGGATCATCTCCAGCTCGGCCGCCTTCTCGGGGTTGCCGCTCTTGAAGGAGTTGAACTTCTCGACCCAGGCGGAGTGGGCCTCGCCGCCGCGCTTGCCGATTACCTCGTCGAAGCGCTCGCGGACGCCGTCGGGTACGAGGAACTTGGCGTCCTTCGGCCAGCCGTAGAACTCCTTGGTCAGTTCGATCTCCTCTTCGCCGAGCGGTTCGCCGTGGGCGGACTCGGTGTCCTGCTTGTTCGGCGAGCCCCAGCCGATGTGGCTGTCGACGACGATCAGGGTCGGGCGGCCGGTCTCGGCCTTAAACTCGTTGAAGGCTCTACCCAGCAGTTGCGCGTCGTTGGCGTCGCCGACCCGCAGCACGTTCCAGCCGTAGCCCTCGAAGCGGCTGAGCACGTCGTCGGAGAAGGCCAGCGCCGTGTCGCCGTCGATCGAGATGTGGTTGTTGTCGAAGATCCAGCAGAGGTTGTCGAGCTTCAGGTGGCCGGCCAGCGAGGCGGCTTCGTGCGAGATCCCCTCCTGCAGGCAGCCGTCGCCGGCCAGCGCGTAGACGTCGAAGTCGAAGAGCTCGGCGCCGTAGGTCGCGCCCAGCCACTTCGAGGCCATCGCCATCCCGGTCGAGGTGCCGACGCCCTGGCCGAGCGGGCCGGTCGTGGTCTCGACGCCCGTCGTCCAGCGGTACTCGGGGTGGCCGGGGGTGCGGGACCCCAGCTGGCGGAAGTTTTCGATCTCGTGCAGCGAGCAGGCCGGTTCGTCGGTGACGTTGTAGTTCTCGTCGACCTTGCGGACGCCGGCGAGGAAGATCATCGAGTAGAGGAGCATCGAGGCGTGGCCGGCCGAGAGCACGAAGCGGTCCCGGTTCGGCCAGACCGGGTTCGCCGGGTCGTAGCGCAGGTGGTTCTGCCACAGCTCGTAGGCGACGGGCGCCAGCGACATCGGCGTCCCGGGGTGGCCCGAGTTCGCCTTCTGGACGGCGTCCATCGAGAGGGTGCGGATCGTGTTTATGGCGAGCTGATCGATGTCCTGAGTCATGGGCTCCGATCCTAGATGTTTGGCCGCGCCGCTTAGCGCGCCGTGCTCAGGGCTCGATCCGGGTGACGGTCCCGTCTCCGTTATTTGCGACCCAAACCGCGTCGCCGCCGACCGCGACGGCGCCCGGTTCGGGGCCGACCTGGACCGGCGCACCCTCGACCTCGCCGCTCTCGAGGTCGATCTTCCGCACCGCGTCGTCGGCGCGGTCGGCGACCCAGACGGCGCTGGTGCCGCCGTCGATCCCGCCGGGGTGGCCCTCGACTTTGATCGTGTCGACCACCGCGAGCGAGAGCGGGTCGATCTTGGCGACCGTGCCCGAGCGGCTGCTCGCGACCCAGACGTAGCCACCGGCGACGGTGATCCCGGCCGGGCCGCCGCCGACCCGGATCGGGGCGCTGGTGACCAGGGTGCTCGGCCCGATGCGGCGGACGACGTTGGCGCCCGAGACCGCGGCCCAGAGGGCTTCGGCTCCCCAGGCGAGCCGCAGGCCGGGCGACTGCGGCGGCAGGCCGCGGCCGCGCGGGGCGATCTCGCCGGCTTCGGCGTTGACCGCGGTGACCCCGCTGCCGTCCTCGTCGGCGACCCAGACGCGCTGCCCGCCAAGGGCGATCGGCCCGGGTTCGCCGGGGAGCGGGATCCGCTTGAGGACCCGGCCGCTGAAGGGGTCGAGGCGGAGGAGGAACCCCCGCCGGGGGTTGGTCACCCAGGTCCATTTGCTGCCGACGCCGACGCCGGAGACCCCCTCGCCGAGCTTGTGGGGGCTGCCGACGACCTCCCCGGTTGCGGGGTCGAGCCGGGTCGCGGTGCCGTCCTTTTCGCTCGTCACCCAGACCGCCTTCGGCCCGGCGTCAAGGCGCAGCGGCGGCGTCCCGACCGCGATCGGGGACGAGACTTCCGGGCCGTCGTCACCCAGCAGCAGGAAGAGGACCGCGGCGACCATCGCGCCGACGATGACCAGGGCCCCGGTCCCGAGCCAGAGGGCCGAGCGGCCGCCGGCCAGCCCGAAGAAGCGACGCGAGCGATTCGGCACGGTGGTGCGCTCGGCGGGGTCGTGGGAGAGGACGGCGGTCGGCCGCACCTCCGAGCCCTCGGCGGCGCGGGCCGCGGCGATCAGCGCCCCGGAGGTCGGGTAGCGATCGCTCGGCTCTTTGGCGACCGCGCGCCGGATCGCCGCCTCCACCCCCAGCGGCAGCTGCGGCTCGGTGTCGGATTCGCCGCGCTGGAAGGGGGCGACGCCGCTCAGCGCCTCGAAGAGGACGCAGCCGAGCGAGTAGACGTCGGCGGCGGGGCCGATCTCCTCGCCGCGCCACTGCTCGGGCGACATGTACTGGGCGGTGCCGACGACCGAGGAGCTGCTGCCGGCCCCGCTCTCGTCGAGCGCTTTGGCGAGGCCGAAGTCCGAGAGGTAGGCGCGGTCGCCTTCGACCAGGATGTTGTGCGGCTTGACGTCGCGGTGGACGATGCCCGCGGCGTGGGCGGCGTCGAGCGCGTCGGCGACCTGGGCGAGGAGGTTGATCGCGCGGTGCGGGGTCAGCGGCCCCTCGCGGTCGATCAGCCGCCGCAGGTCGCCGCCCGTGACCAGTTTCATCGCCACGACCAGCTCGCCGTCGACCTCGCGCGAGTCGTAGACCGGGACCACCGAGGGGTGCTCGAGCCGTGCCGCGAGGCGGGACTCGCGCAGAAAGCGCTCGCGGAACCCGGGCCGGTCGGCGAGCTCGCGGGCGATCACCTTCAGCGCCACCGGGCGGTCGAGGCCGAGGTGGGTGGCGCGGTAGACGACCCCCATCCCACCGCGCGCGATCTGCTCTTCGATCCGGTAGCCGGCGATCTCGGAGCCGATAGAGAAATCCCCCACCCGGCCGTTATAGCCGGATGGGGGACGGAAACGCCGACTGGTCGTCTGCGGTTGGTGGCGCTAGGACACCGGCTGCCAGTCGATCACCGGGCCGAGCACGGTCCCTTCGCCTTCTTCGTAGTCGTAGCCTTCGGCGAGGTTGGAGGTGGCGCGCGTCTTGACGTTGATCGAGACGAGCTGCTGCTGGTCTTCGACCGCGACGAACGCGGCGACCCGCTTGCCGTCGGAGGAGAAGACGGCGGTCGTGGTCGAGTTGTCCGGCAGCTGGCTCAGCTTCCGCGCCTTGGCGTTGCCGATCGGCTTCGCCCACAGGCCCTGGTCGCGGCGGAAGATCAGGGTCTTCCCGTCGGGCGAGACGTCTTCGACGTAGGCCGAGCCGACGCCGCGCACCTGCGGCTTCACTTTGGCGCCGTTGGCGCGCATCGTGTAGATGTCGGCGTAGGCGGCCGGGCCTTCGCTGCTCTCGCCGCGGCTGTAGACGATGCCGCCGGCGAAGTAGCGGGGGGCGAACTCGTCAACCGCGGTGTGGGTCAGGCGCCGCTGTTCGTTGCCGCTGGGGCGGACCGTGTAGAGGTCGTCGTTGCCGCCGTTGGCGCCCGGCGTCGAGCGGACGAAGACGATCGTCTTGCCGTTCGGCGCGAAGGCCGCGTCGTGGTTGTCGCCGCCGGTGACGACGCCGTGCTCGCCGCCGCCGGTGACGCGGACGCTGTAGAGGCCCGAAGGGCCGCTGAGGGCACCACGCCGCTCGAAGACCAGGTAGCGGCCGTTGGGGGCGATCTTCGGCAGCGAGTCGACTTCGGGGCCGTTGGTCAGCTGCCGCTGGCCAGACCCGTCAGGGCGGATCGAGTAGATGTCGCCGCCACGGACGAAAGCGACCGTCCGCCCGTCGGGCGAGAAGTTCGGTTCGGCGTCGGTCGGGTCTTCGGTCAGCTGGTTGAGGTGGCCGTCTTTGACCGCGTACAGACCGCCTTTGGCTTTGCCGTCGACGGTCGAGGTTTTCGAGAAGAGGACGGCACCGCCGCCGGCTGCCGAGGCTCCCGCGGGGATGGCAAGGGCGAAGACGGCAATCAGGCCGAACAGTGAGATCAGGGTCTTCTTGAACATCGGATGCTCCTTTCACGAGCACTAGGTGAGTTGATGCACCAATGCTCGGAGTTGGAGCCGTGCCGGCCAATGACAGCCGGTGCACCCATCGGGCCACGAATGGCCCGGTGCCGGCCAAAGCCTCAGAAGATCCCGTACTGGCGGCTGATCGGCTCAAGGCGGGTTTCGAAGAGAAGGGTCAATAGGCCCCTTTCAAGGTCCCTTCCGATTCCCTGTACCTCGCGAAACGCGGCTGATTCATCCGCATCGTCCGGCGTTACCGCATTTAACTCATCGCGCACTGTCTCGTCATTCAGCAGGCCAACCCAGCGGTCGTACGCGGTGAAGAATCGAGCGCCCGGGTCCGGTGCGCCCCACTCCAAGAATGCATAGGCCAGTCGATCCGTGGCAGGCGCTGTGAGTTGATCCACCAAGAACGCTCGCATCTCTCCGCGATCAAACTGGAAGCACTGCAGGATCGGCAAGAGGCCACCCGCGAAAAGGACCTTCCGGGAAGCACGGAGCTTGGCGTTTCTCGTCCCCCACTTATCTCCTGCCTTGCGATGCTTGCCAACGAAATCGACACAGATCGTGCGCCAATAACGAACCACGTCATTCAGGAAGAATCGTGGTGGCCGCTTGTCGCGTCGTACTTCCTGGAGGTAGCCGTCGAGGATTTGGTTCCAGCATTCTCGATGAGCTGCATGACCCGTAAACGGAATCGACTCCAACATCAACAGAACCCGGTGCGTAACGTTCTTGTTGTCGTCCCGATCCAATCCCACCTTTTGGATGTCGTCGCAAAAGGCGTGGATCCCGAAGATTTCCTGCTCGCCAGGCTTGCGCTCATCAATCCCCAGGATCGATGCGACTTCGTCGATTGTCGGCGCGATTTCCTCTCGCTTCGCACCGTTGACCAAGATCAGCCAATCGTCATCGGAATACTCGGTCAGCTCGCGCCGAGCCCAGGATCCAAAGAGGACGACGCTCGATTTCCGATCATGGTTCAACTCCCTGAGCTTCTCTTCGAAGCCAGGCTGCTTCTCAGCGGCCAACCTTCGGGCATCGCTGAGATTCGAGAACCCTTGCCCAGTCGTCTCAGACAGTCGCTCGAGTGCCCCCTCCGCGCTGTTCTCACCCATCTGGGGGCGGCGCCTCCAAGATCCACGGCACATCTCTGCAGCGATCAAGCAAGGGGGAGAAAGCCTCTGCGTCATCAGCGTTGAGGGGAACGTGATGTGATCCCGCATCCAAGGAGCTGAGATGCACATGCCTCAGACGAGCAGTGAACGAATCAAGTATCTCGACCCCGAGTCCCATCGTTCCGTCGATCGACCCGGCATGGGCGATGTCAAAGCAGAGGCCGGCATCCGGCAGGGCATCGAAGTACTCCGCAAGTTCACTCGCGGTGCGACCCCTCTTCTTACGCGCATCCATGTTCTCCAGCACAAGCTTGCGGCCGAGCGGGCGATAGTTCGCCGGGTCCTGAATTACGTCCGGATGGACGACGATCGCATCGACGTACCTCGGCAGTTCTCCAAGGACCCGAGTCAACTCGTGCTCAGGAATCTCCATTCCCTTGCTCGGGGCGTGGACGCTGATATATCGGAAGGGAAGCCAGGTAACCCTGGACAGAAACTTGACCAGACTTGGCAGCTCTTCCTCAGAGAGCGCAGACAGCTCAATTGCGAAGGAAGAAACGTCGAGCGCTTCCGAGATGAGCTGAGGCCACTCGCCCCGGTGAGCACTCATGTATCCAGTCGAAGCACCCAAGGGATAGTGGCGACATAGACGATCTAATACGGAGGATTGAGAAGGAGCAAGCATCGACCCCAGCCTAGGCATCCCCTCGGATCTACTCAAGAGGAGCTTGGGACGCAATTTGCAGCAGACTTGGTCGCCTTTGGAACACTCAGCGCGGCCGGTCGAGGCCTAGCTCGATGATGCGGGCGGCGATCTGCCTCGGGCGGTCGCGGCCGGCGTCGCCGGGGACGTCGAGCTTCGCGGCGAGGGCGTCGAGGCGGCGCTGGGCGGTGCGCTCTGAGACGTGGAGCTCGGCGGCGATCTCGGCCCGGGTGGCGGGGCGGCCGGCGAAGGCGCCCTCGCTGCGGTAAGGGGCGACGAGGGCGGCGGCGGTCGCCCGCTCCTCCTCGCTGAGGGCGACCGAGGGCTCGCCGGCGGCGACGGTGGCGCCGACCGGGGTCACCGACCCGGTCTTCACTTCCAACCGATAGCCGCCGACGATCAGGGTGTCGCCATCGCGCAGCCGTCGCGGCTTGTCGAGTGGCTCGCCGTTGAGGGCGGTGCCGTTACGGCTGTCGAGGTCGGTCGCCATCAGCACGTCGCCGCGGCGCTCGATCTCCAGGTGGTTCCAGGAAACCGCCTCGTCATCGAGCACGACGTCGGCCTCGGGCGAGCGCCCGACCACGGTCCGCTCCGCGCTCAACGCGACGGAGTGCGGCGCCTCACCGGTCTTCGACAGCCAGAGTCGGGGATCCATCGTGCCGAGATTAAATCCCGGCGGGGAGGGATTAGTAGCGGTAGTGGTCCGGCTTGAACGGGCCCTCGACCGGCACGCCCAGGTAGGCGGACTGCTCGGGGGTCAGCTCGGTCAGCTCGACGCCGAGCGCCGCCAGGTGCAGGCGGGCGACCTTCTCGTCGAGATGCTTAGGCAGCACGTAGACGCCCGGCTCGCCGCCGTATTTGTCCTCGCGCTTGCCGAACAGCTCGATCTGGGCGATCACCTGGTTGGTGAAGGAGTTCGACATCACGAAGCTCGGGTGCCCGGTCGCGTTACCGAGGTTCAGCAGGCGGCCTTCGGAGAGGACGATGATCGCGTTGCCGCTGGGGAACTTCCACTCGTCGACCTGCGGCTTGATCTCGATCCGCTCGGCGTCGGACTCTTCCAGCGCCGCCATCTCGATCTCGTTGTCGAAGTGGCCGATGTTGCCGACGATCGCGTTGTGCTTCATCCGCCGCATGTGGTCGAGGGTGATGATGTCCTTGTTGCCGGTGGCGGTGACGAAGATGTCGGCGGTCTCGACGACTTCCTCGAGCGTCCGCACCTCGTAGCCCTCCATCGCCGCCTGCAGGGCGCAGATCGGGTCGATCTCGGTGACGATCACCCGGGCGCCTTGGCCTCGCAGGGAGGAGGCGCAGCCCTTGCCGACGTCGCCGTAGCCGCAGATGACGGCGACCTTGCCGCCGATCATCACGTCGGTGCCGCGGTTGATGCCGTCGACCAGCGAGTGGCGGCAGCCGTAGAGGTTGTCGAACTTCGACTTGGTGACCGAGTCGTTGACGTTGATCGCCGGGAAGAGCAGATCGCCGGTCTCGGCCAGCTGGTAGAGCCGGTGAACGCCGGTCGTCGTCTCCTCGGTGACGCCCTTGATGTCGGCGGCGATCTTGGTCCAGCGCTGCGAGTCCTCCTCGAGGCTGCGCTGCAGCGTCTCGAGCACGATCCGGAACTCGTCGGAGTCGGCGGTCGAGGGGTCGGGGACTGCGCCGGCCTTCTCGAACTCGACCCCCTTGTGGACCAGCAGGGTGGCGTCGCCACCGTCGTCGAGGATCATGTTCGGGCCCTCGCCGTCGGGCCAGTTGAGCGCCTGCTCGGTGCACCACCAGTACTCCTCCAGGGTCTCGCCTTTCCAGGCGTAGACGGGGATGCCGGCGGCGGCGATCGCCGCGGCAGCGTGGTCCTGGGTGCTGAAGATGTTGCAGCTGGCCCAGCGCACCTCGGCGCCGAGCGCGACGAGCGTCTCGATCAGGACCGCGGTCTGCACCGTCATGTGCAGCGAGCCCATGATCTTGGCGCCCTTCAGCGGCTGCTGCGCGCCGTACTCCTCGCGCACGGCCATGAGGCCGGGCATCTCGTGCT
>DASSYI010000077.1:0-19630 GCA_035703365.1 Solirubrobacterales bacterium | reverse complement strand
GCTGATGGGCGAGGAACGCGAATACCTCACCATCAAGATCCTCCACAACGAGCTCACGGTGATGGTCCCGTGCGAGAACGCCGGCAAGGCGGGCCTGCGCAGGGTCATCGACGAGGAGGAAATCAAGAAGGTCACCGCGGTGCTCACGGACGACGTCTCCGAGATGCCGAAAAACTGGAACCGGCGTTTCAAGTACAACCGGGAGAAGATCAAGACCGGTGACGTCTTCGAGCTCGCCGAGGTCGTTCGCAACCTCGCCATCCGCGAGATGGAAAAGGGCCTCTCCACCGGCGAGAAGCAGATGTACACCCGGGCGAAGAAGATCCTCGCCTCCGAGTTCATGTACGCGCTCGACAAGGACGAGGACGGCGCCGAGGAATACCTCGACTCGCTCCTCGAGGAGCGTTTCGCCGCCACTGCCACCGCGTAGTGCAGTAACCGCCGTCGTCGCGGCCGCCGGCTCCGGGGAGCGCCTCGGAGCCGGTGGCCCGAAGGCTTTCGTCCCGGTCGCCGGCCGGCCGATGGTCGAGTGGTCGATCGCGGCCCTCCGCGCCTGCGACTCGGTCCGCTCGATCGTCGTCGCGGCGCCGCCCGGCCACGTCGGCGACCTCGGCGGCCACGACCTGGCGGTCGTCTCCGGCGGTTCCACCCGCGCCCAGTCGGTCGCCAACGCCCTGGAGGCGGTGGGGACCGGGTACGTGGCGATCCACGACGCCGCCCGTCCGCTGGTGACGCCGAGGCTGGTCGAAGCCCTGGTCGCCGACCTCGACGCGGCGCCCGATGCCGCCGGCGTGATCGCCGCGGCCCCGGTCACCGACACGATCAAGCGAGCGGTCAAGAATCTCAGTGGGCAGTTGGACGCCAATACGGTGTCGAATCGACCTCTCGCGGTCGAGGCGACCGAGGATCGGTCGCGGTTGTGGGCGGCGCAGACGCCGCAGGTCTTCCGCACGGAGGCGTTGCGCGAGGCGCTAGCCGCCGCGGAGCGGCCGGAGGAGGCGACCGACGAGGCGATACTGGTCGAGTGGAACGGCGGCACCGTCCTCATCCATCCCGTCGCCGGGCCGAATCTGAAGGTGACGACGCCGCTCGACCTGCGGGTCGCCGAGCTGCTGCTCGCCGAGCGCGCCGGCGGCTAGTCGCGCAGCAGGACGAAGATCAGCATCGCGGCGAAGCAGAGCTGGCCGATCCCCAGAGCGATGCCCAGGTTCTTCGCCCCGAGGAGCAGGGCGATCGCCGCGCCGCCGGCGAAGGCCAAGAGGAGAAGCAGGAGCTGACGGCCCATTCGGCGCGAAGTTTATGCTCGCTTTCATGCTGACCGACTACCACCTGCACCTGCGCCCGGACGAGGACGGCACCACATTCGAGCGCTACTTCACCGCCGAGAACGTCCAGCGCTACCTCGAGGCCGCCGAGGCCGCCGGGATCGAGGAGCTGGGCGTCTCTGAGCACGTCTACCGCTTCCGCCAGGCACTCGACCTCTGGAGCCACCCGCTCTGGGTCGAAAACGCCCGCGACGACATCGACGCCTACTGCGAGTTCGTCCGCGGCACGCCGCTGAGGCTGGGGATCGAGTGCGACTACGTCCCCGGCGCCGAGGAGCGGATCGCCGCGCTGCTGGAGGCGCGCGACTTCGACTACGTCGTCGGCTCGGTCCACTTCGTCGGCGACGGCGACGCGGCGGTCGACCACGACGGCTTTGACGTCTGGGAGGGCGGCGGCGACGCCGACGAGATCTGGCGCCGCTACTTCGAGGCGCTGGCCGAGTGCGCCCGCTCCGGCCTCTACGACGTCCTCGCCCACCCGGACCTGGTCAAGGTCTGGGGCCGTGCCCGGCCGCTGCCCGACCGCGACCTGCGCGCCTTCTACGAGCCGGCGGTCGAGGCGATCGCCGAGAGCGGGATCGCGGTCGAGGTCTCCACCGCGGGCCTGCGCAAGCCGGTCGGCGAGCTCTATCCCTCCCGCGGGTTCGCCGAGATGTGCATCGAGGCGGGCGCCTCCTTCGCGCTCTCCTCCGACGCCCACCTGCCCGAGCAGGTCGGCTTCGAATACGACCGCGCGGTCGACTTTCTCGGCGAACTGGGAATAGACGAGATATGCGTCTTCGAGCAGCGCCAGCGGAGCTCGGCCCCGCTGGGCGCCCGCGTAGGGTGAGCATGGTCGGCCTCGGTTACGACAGCCACCGCTTCGCCTCCGGGCGGCGCCTCGTCCTCGGCGGCGTCGAGATCGAGCACGACCAGGGTCTAGACGGTCACTCCGACGCCGACGTCCTCACCCACGCGGTGATCGACGCGCTGCTCGGCGCCAGCGGCGGCGGCGACATCGGCACGATGTTCCCCGACGACGACCCGGCCTGGAAGGACGCCGACTCGATCGACCTGCTGCGCACCGTGGTGGGGACGCTGGCGGGCCCGATTCTCAACATCGACGCAACCCTCATCTGCGAGCAACCGCGGCTCGGGCCCTACAAGGCGGAGATGGAGCGGACCCTCGCCGAGGCGACCTCCGCCCGCGTCAGCGTCAAGGCGACGAGCAACGAGGGCATGGGCTTCGTCGGCCGCGGCGAGGGCATCGCCTGCATCGCCGTGGCGAGCGTCGATACCGAATAGGCTTCCCACCGGGATGGCGGACTCCAAGCTGAGCGCGGCCGGCCTCAAGGCCTCGATCTCCGACTCGATCTTCGAGGTCAAGACCCTGCGCGAGGCCGGGATCCTCACGCCGATGCGGCCCGACAAGGCGCTGAAGATCGGCGGCGCCTTCCTGCGCTGGGGCGCCTCGCCGGCCCTCGGCGTCACCACTGCGGCGATCCACCACCCGCACGAGCTGGCGATCCTCGACGAACGCGGCGCCCTCAGCTGGGAGCGGCTGCACCGGCGCTCCAACGCCCTCGCGCACGCCTTCGCCGGGATGGGCATCGGCCCCGGCGACGGGGTCGGGATCATGTGCCGCAACCACCGCGGCTTCGTCGAGGCGACGCTGGCCGCGGCCAAGCTCGGCGCCAGTGCCCTCTACCTGAACACGATGTTTGCCGGCCCGCAGCTGGCCGAGGTGACCCGGCGCGAGAACCCGAAGGCGCTCGTCTACGACGAGGAGTTCGCCGACCTGCTCGCCGGCGTCGACGACTCGGTGACGCGGATCGTCGGCTGGTGCGACGGCGAGAGCGACGAGCCGACCTTGGAGAGCCTGATCGTCGGCGGCGAGGAGTCCGACCACAAGCCGCCGCCGGAGAAGCCCAAATTCGTGATCCTCACCTCCGGCACCACCGGCACCCCGAAGGGCGCCCAGCGCTCCAGCCCCGACGGCCTGATGGCGATCGCCTCGCTGATCGACAAGATCCCCTTCCGCACCGGGATGACGATGATGATCGCCGCCCCGCTCTTCCACTCCTGGGGCTTCTTCCACTTCGTGATGAGCCTGCCGACCGGCTCGACGATGGTGCTGCGTCGCCGCTTCGACCCCGAGGAGACGCTGAAGGCCGCCGAACAGAGCCGCGCCGACGTCCTCGCCGCGGTGCCGGTGATGATCCAGCGCATCCTCGCCCTGCCCGACGAGGTGCTCGACCGCTACAGCCTGCCCTCGCTGCGGATCACCTCGCTCTCGGGCTCGGCCCTGCCGGGCGAGCTGGCGATCGAGTGGATGGACCGCTTCGGCGACAACGTCTACAACCTCTACGGCTCGACCGAGGTCGCCTACGCGACGGTCGCCACGCCTGAGGACCTGCGCGCCGCCCCCGGCACCGCCGGCAAGCCGCCGCGGGGGACCAAGATCCGCCTCTACGACGAGCACGGCAAGGAGGTGCCGCAAGGCGAGGTGGGGCGCATCTTCGTCGGCAACGAGATGGCCTTCGAGGGCTACACCGGCGGCGGCGGCAAGGAGGTCATCGACGGGCTCTACTCCAGCGGCGACGTCGGCCACTTCGACGCCGACGGCCGCCTCTTCATCGACGGCCGCGACGACGAGATGATCGTCTCCGGCGGCGAGAACGTCTTCCCGCGCGAGGTCGAGGACCTGCTCGCCGACCACGAGGCGGTCGAGGAGGTGGCGGTGATCGGCGTCGAGGACGACGAGTTCGGCCAGCGGCTGAAGGCGTTCGTCGTCGTCCGCGGCGGGGCCGAGGTCGACGCCGGGGCCCTGACCGCCCACGTCAAGGCCCACCTGGCTTCATACAAGGCGCCGCGCGAGGTCGAGTTCCTCGACGAGCTGCCGCGAAACGCGACGGGCAAGGTCCTGAAGAAGGACCTTCGCGCCCGCGATAAAGAGACGTCCGCCTAAGTCGGAGTCGGGGAGGGGTGGGTGTGTCCACTCCAGACACATCTCGCTATGGCTCGATGTTGAGTGTCTGGCGCGGACACACCCACCCCTCCCGTGATCCGGTTCGGTCGAGTCGCAAATTGCGGGGCTCTTCGGTTTGGGGTTGGGGGAGCTTCCGGCGCTGGTAGTAGGTTGCGCGGGAATGGGCGAGCCAGCTAGGCAGCTGCAGCAGGTCGGTGAGGCGACGCGTGCGATGCGCGGCGTGGCCGACCAGGCGCTCGAGTGGGTGCGGGTCAGCGAGGAGCGCGTCGCCGCGGCCGAAGAGCGGGCCGAGGCGGTCAAAGGTCAGGTCAAGGAGCGGGCGTTGCTGACGCTGCGCAAGGTCTCCGCCGAGGCGCGCGAGCGGATCGCCGCCGAGCGCACGGCCAGGACCGAGGCCGACGCCCGCGCCGCGGCCGCGGAGGCAGCCCGCGACCGGGCCGAGAAGTCCTTCGAGGAGCTGCAGCGCAGCTCGCAGTCCGAGCGCGAGGCGATCGTCGCCAAGACCTCGCAGGCGCGCTCCGCCGCCGAGAAGCTGGCGGCCGAGGCAAAAGCCGAGGCCGAGAGCGCCGTCGCCGCGGCCGAGGCCAGGGCGGACGCCGCCCTCTCCGAGGCCCGCAAGGCGGCCGAGGTCGATTTCAAGGTCAAGCTCGAGGAGGCGCGGCAGCAGATCCAGGCGGAGGCGGACAAGCGGATCGCCGCCGCCGAGCAGCGCGCCGCCGAAGCCGAGGCCGAAGCGGCCGAGTCGCACGAGGCAGCGGTGCGGCTGGAGACCGAGATCGAGAAGCGGGTGATGGCCGGTACCGAGGACGTCCGGCGCGAAGCCGAGGAGAGCATCCGGCAGATGCTCGAGAAGGTGGAGCGGGAGGCCGAGGAGGCCGCCCGGGCCCGCGCCGAGGACCAGATCCGCATCGAGTCCGACCGGATTCGCGTCCAGGCGCAGAAGCGCGAGGAGCGGGTCCGCGAGGCGACCGAGGACGAGATCAAGGCCAGCGTCGGCAAAGCCCGGCGTGAGGCGCAGGCGGCGGCCGAGGAGATCGCCCCGGCCTGGCTGCGCGGCAACGAGTCCAAGGCATCGACCGCCGGCTACCGGACTTTTTGATCTAACCTCGCCTGCGCAATGCGCGAGGTGAGGATCAGGGACACGCTTAGCGGCGAGCTGCGCTCGCTGGAGACCGGCTCGGAGGTCGGCATCTACGCCTGCGGGCCTACGGTGTACAGCCGCATCCACATCGGCAACGCGCGGCCGTTCGTCGTCTTCTCCCTGTTCGCCCGCTTCCTGCGTTCGGAGGGCTACCGGCCGAAGCTGGTCGTCAACGTCACCGACATCAACGACAAGATCTACGTCGCCGCCCGAGCGGCGGGCACGGGATCGGCGGAGTTCGGGGAGGAGATGAAGGAGCTCTACTTCGAGGACACCGACCGACTCGGGGTGGGGCGGCCCGACGCCGAGCCGCTGGCGAGCGAGAACGTGGCGGGGATCGTCTCCCTGATCGCCGAGCTGGTCGAGGCCGGGCACGCCTACGAGTCCGGCGGCGACGTCTACTATCGGGTGCGCAGCTTCGAGGGCTACGGCAAGCTTTCGAACCGCCAGCCCGAGGACATGGACCAGGGCGAGGACGCGGGCTCGGCCTCCCTGAAGGAGGACCGCCTCGACTTCGCCCTCTGGAAGGCGCACAAGCCCGACGAGGACACCAGCTGGGACTCACCCTGGGGCCCGGGTCGCCCGGCCTGGCACATCGAGTGCTCGGTGATGGCCGAGCAGGAGCTGGGCGCGAGCTTCGCGATCCACGGCGGTGGCTCCGACCTCGTCTTCCCCCACCACGAGAACGAGATCGCCCAGTCCGAGGGGGCCGGCCGGCCGTTCGCCCAGGTCTGGATGCACAACGGGATGATCGAGACCGGGGCGGCGAAGATGTCGAAATCGGAGGGCAATATCTTCCAGCTCTCCACGGCGCTCGACGCCTACGGCCGCGAGGCGGTGGTCACCTACTTGATCTCAGGGCATTACCGGCAGCCTTTGGCTTTTGGCGAGACCCAGATGGAGGAATCGGTCGCCAGGGTCAAGCGGTTGCGGAACTTCTTCAGAGACAACCCGCTGGGGGCCTCCGGGGGAGACTCGGCGGGCAAACAGCGGGGAGGGCCCGGCGAGTCTCCCCCGGAGGCCCAGAACGCGGCCGCCGCCCGAGCCGAGGCGTTTCGCGATGCGCTCGCCGACGACTTCAACACTCCGAAGGCTCTCGCCGAGGTTTTTGAGCTTGTGGGGGAAGCGAATCGGGGTGAGGTCGATGGGGGGGAGGCGGCTCACGCGCTTGCGGAGATGCTCGAGTTGGTCGGCCTCAGCACCCTTACCCAGCCGGATGAGGGTGCTGAGGCCGACCAACGGGCTCAGGAGCTGATGCAGGAGCGGGAAGAAGCTCGGGCGGCGAAGGACTTCGCGCGGGCGGATGCGATTCGGGATGAGCTTGCGGCGATGGGGTGGGAGGTTCGGGACTCCGCCGACGGTCCGAGCCTCGTGCCGAAGACTTGATGGTTGATTGCGCCTGATGGCGAACCAGTTCATCTACGGGCGCAACCCGGTTGCCGAGGCGGAGCGGGGGCGGCGCCGCGTGCACCGGGTCTGGCGGGCGCCGGAGACTCCGGCGGAGGAGCTGGAGCGGCTCTGCGGCTCGCCCGACCACCAGGGCGTGGTGGCGGAGGTCGACCCGTATCCCTACGGCGATCCGACCGGAATGCTGCGCGAGGGGGCGCTGCTGGTGGCGCTGGACCAGGTCCAGGACCCGCGCAACCTCGGCGCCGTCTGCCGCTCGGCGGAGTTCGCCGGCGCCGCCGGAGTCGTCGTCCCCGAGCGCCGATCGGCCTCGGTGACCCCGGTCGTCTGCAAGACCTCCGCCGGGGCGGTGGAGCACCTCGAGGTCGCCCATGTCCGCAACCTCGCCGACTGGCTGGCCGAAGCGAAGGAGGCCGGCTTCTGGATCTGGGGCGCCGATGCCGACGCCGAGCAGGCGCCCTGGTCGACCGACCTCACCGGCTCGACCGTGATCGTCCTCGGCGGCGAGGGGAAGGGTCTGCGCCCGCGCGTCGCCGCCGCTTGCGACGGGCTTGTCGCCCTGCCGCGGGGGGGTCAGGTCGAGTCGCTCAACGTCTCGGCGGCGGCCACCGCCCTGCTTTTCGAGGCCCTGCGACAGCGGGCCTGATCCCTGCATATGCAACGGCGGTTGCAGAAAGTCGCACTTTGGGGTTGACAGAACTCTGCGCGGCGGTAAGACTACCGCCGCAATAAGGGTGAACCTCAGCTTGAGGTAGCCCTGGTGAATAGGGCGCCTCTGGGGAGGTAAGTGGCGCCACGACCCTTCAGCAAGGAGAAGGATCTGTGGCTCTATCGTCGCCTACGCAGGAAATGCCGCTGCCGGTCGCCCCGCCAACCGGCCGTGTCCCCAACCCTAACCCTCAAGTAGAACTTGATGATCATTACCTCGTCGCGCTCGCGAAGGAGGGTAGGCCCGATGCCTATGACGCGATCGTCCGCCGTTACCGCGGCTTCGTGCGCCTCAAGGCCTCGTCCTACTTCCTCCTCGGCGGCGAGTCCGACGACCTGATCCAGGAGGGCCTGCTCGGCCTCTACAAGGCGATCCGCGACTACCGGACCGACCGCGAGTCGAGCTTTCGCAATTTCGCCGAGCTCTGCATCACCCGCCAGATCATCACCGCGGTGAAGACCGCGACCCGCAACAAGCACACGCCGCTGAACCAGTACGTCTCGTTCAGCCAGACCCCGGCCGCGGCGGGGGACTCGGAAACCACCCTCGACGAGATCCTGCCGGGGCCGAGCGTCCACGACCCGGTCAACCAGGTGATCGCCACCGAAGAGCTGGAGAGCCTCGTCTCCTGCCTCTCCGGCGTCTCCGGCGTTCTCTCCGACCTGGAGAGCCGGGTGCTCTCTCTCTACCTCGACGGCCACTCCTACGAGCTGATCGCCGAGCGCCTCGAGTGCGACACGAAGACTGTGGATAACGCGCTGCAGCGGGTCAAGCGCAAGGTTGGAACTCACCTCGCCTCCAGGGAGGTCGCGGCCTAGCCCGTCTGCGGCAGGTCCGAGAGGACGTAGTCAAGGAGTTCGCGGCCGTGGTCCGAGGCGACGGAAACATCGTCGGCCTTGACTCGGACCCGGTGCAGCGACTGCATCCGCAGCACGTCGCCGTCGGTGCGGTGGTTGGGGAAGACGCCGGCGTAGGAGACTCCTAGCCGCTCGAGGTGGTCGGCCAGGAGCGCCGTCGCCGGGCGCTCCAGCGGCAGGTCGACGTAGACGGCGTCGAGGTTCTCACGGTGGAAGAGGTGGTGCCGCTCGGCCGCCACTGCCTGCTCGAGGTCCGCTCCCGGCTCCAGCACGGTGAGCAGGGCGAGGTTGTGGTCGCGGTCGACCTCGGCGTGAAGCCGCGTCTGGGCGGGCACTTCGGCCCCCTCTGGCGGCTCGGCGATCGTCCCGCGCAGCTCGCAGAGCGCGATGGTGGCGGCGACGACCTCCCGGTGGCGCTCGGGGACGTAGACCGGGCGCTCGAAGCCGTCGTTCAGCTTCGTGTAGAAGAGCGCCGCCGACTGGCGGCCGCGCCGCTCGCCGGCGGCGTCGTTGCTGACGGTGGCCGGGATCCAGCCGAGCAGGAACCCGGTCTCGTGGGCGCCGAGATCGATGTTTGCCTTCTGGCTGTAGGGGTGGGCGGCCGTCGCCTCGCTGTACATCCCGGCCAGACCGCGCTCGCGCGCCCAGTCCATCAGGTGGCGCTTGGTGCGGGTGAAGAGGTGCTGCCCGCGGGCCGCCGGCAGCGTCACCGCCTGGCCGGAGTGGGCGACCGCGTCGCCGGCCGCGGCGAGGCTCATCCCGATGTGGCAAAGCAGCTCCCCTGCGGGGCTTTCCGCGACGCAGGAGACGTAGGTGCCGGCCTCGAGCCGGGCCGCCACCTCGGCCGGGTCGTAGACCCACCGCACGTCATAACTTTGACCATAAGCCGCTTCGATAGCGGCGGTCAGCACGGTACCCTCGTCGGGCCCCAAGTACCTGAACGTCACGTCCATTACGGACATCATCGCCACCACGCCCGCCTAGCTCAACCTGGGAGAGCGCCTCATTTGTAATGAGGAGGTTGCCGGTTCGATTCCGGCGGCGGGCTTTTCACACTGCCGCAACTTTTCTCTTTCGGCCCGTTTACGCAAACGGCGCTAAGCGCTGAAGGGCAAGGGAAGTCAATCGAAGGAGGCGAAGAAGAGATGCGGCAACAGGAGATGTTCGAAAGGGGAGACGGACATCGGTCGCGCCGGTCGGCGATCGCGGTCCTCTGCGCGGTGGGCGTTTTGGCGCTCGCGATGGCGACCACGGCGCAGGCGTCGGTGATCAGCATCGGCAGCGTCCTGCCGGAAGGCGCGACCTCGAAACCGTTCAAACGGGTGCAGACGCTGTTCAACACCGCGCTGCCGGAGTCCGGCGCGACCCTCGCTTCGCCTGTAAGCGGCGCGATCGTCCGCTGGCGGATCCAGGGCGCGGTCGGCGGGCCGTTCTTCCTGCGGGTCCTCCATCCCGACGGCAAAGGCAGCTACGAAGCGACCGGCACCAGCGTCGGCCAGTCGCCGAGCGGCACCGGCCTGCAGACCTTCTCGACCAACGTCAAGGTCCAGGCGGGCGACCTGATCGGCGTCGACCCCAGCCACGACACCGACGAAATCGGGTTCACCACCGTCGCCGGCGCGAGCTACGCGTCGATCTTCCCGACGCCGTTCGACGGCTCGGTCCACGCCCCGAGCGAAACCTTCAGCGGCGAAGAGCTGTCGCTCAGCGCTGAAATTCAGCCGGCGCCGGAAATCACCACGATCGCGCCCCCGTACGGGCCGGTGACCGGGAACACGCTGGTGACGATCACCGGCAAGAACCTCAGCGGCACGACGGCGGTCAGCTTCGGCTCGACGCCGGCGGCCAGCTTCACGGTCGACTCCGACACCGAGATCACCGCGACCGCGCCGAAGAGCGTGGGTCCGGGCAAGGTCGACGTCGGCGTCACCACGCTGGCCGGGGAGAACCCGAACACCCGGTTCGACGACTACGTCTACCGCGCCTGCGTCGTCCCGGCGCTGAAGAACAAGACCCTGAAGAAGGCGAAAACGCTGCTGCGCCGGCAGGGCTGCAAGCTCGGCCACGTGAAGAAGGTTGACGCGCCGAAGCCGGCCAAGGTCGGCAAGGTCCTGAAGCAGACCCCGAAGCCGGGCAAGATCCTGGCCCCGGGGGCGCGCGTCCGGATCAGCCTGGGCGAGTAGCCGGGCCGGTGGCCTACTGAGAGGAGTCGCCGCCGAGGAGCTTTGCCTTCTCGGCGGCGAACTCCTCCTCGGTGAGGACGCCTTTCTCACGCAGGGCGCCGAGCCGTTCCAGACGCTCGAGGCGCGCGTCCTCGGCGCTGGCCGGCAGGGTGGCGGTCGGCGCCTCGGCGGTGTCGCCGCCGCCCTCCTCGCCGCCCGGGCGGCGCATCTCGGGCATCCGCAGCTTCGAGGCCTGCTCGCCGACTTTCTCGGTGATGTTCGAGTCCTTGACCGCGGTGACGACTTTGTCGCGGGCGCCGCCGAAGGTCTCGTCGTAGGTCGCCCCGGGGAACTCCTCCTCGGTCTGCTGGCGCAGCTCGTGGATCCCGAAAGCCGCCATCGCGGCGATCACCAGCGTCGTCAAGAAGGCCCGCAGGCCCTGGGTCGGGCCGGTGAGGAAGTAGAAGCAGACGATGATCGCCAGGCCCGTGTAGACGTAGGCGGGGTGGATGCGCAGGGTTGGCGCCAGGTAGCGGCGGGTGGCGCGGGCGCCGGCGGTCGGAGAGGAGAGCCAGCCGGCGGCGAGGAAGAGGATGCCGACGACGATCACGGTGGTGGCGATGCTGGTCATCAGCGAGGTGCCGATGTCCCAGGCTGCTTCGCCCGCGGGCTTGGCGCTGTCGACGGTGACCAGCTGGTCGACGACGATGCCGCCGGCGATGTGGCGCGCGACCATCACCGCGAAGCCGGCGGCGATCAGGCCGGCGCCGCTGAGCAGGACGGTGACCCAGCGTCCGTCGCGCGAGAGGTAGATGGCGCCGGCGAAGCAGGCGAAGGTGAGCAGCGAGAGCAGCAGCGCGAGGCCTTTTATCGCCACCGCGATGTCCTGCGCGGTCTTCAGCTCGTCGGACTTGAGGATCTCGATCTGGGCGGCGTCGGCGGGCAGTTTTTCCGCCAGGCTTTCGCCGATGCCGACCTGCTCGGCGAGGTTGGTGAGCAGGCTGCCGAGGTTGAGCTTGACGTCGCCGTTTTCGGTTTCGACCGCTTCTTTCTTGTTTTCGAGGACGGCGAGGAGCTGTTCGTGGGTGGTCCGGTTCGCTTCTTCCCAGAGCTCCTGCGCGGTCGCGCTTTCGAGCACCTTTTCGGCGCCCTGGCCAGCGACCTGTCGCAGTCCGCCGGCCGCGGGACCGGCAAGGTCCTTGGTGTCGCCGGGCAGGATTTCCTCCAGTTCCTTGCGCACGTCGACGTTTTCGTAGAGCTGGTCGACGAGGTAGGAGGACAGCTCGGCGCGGATCGTCTCGTTGTGGAGAAGGCGACCGCTGGTGGCGACCCAGTCGTCGGTGTTGAGCGCCTGGCGCTCGGTCCAGATCGCGAAGACGCTGAGGAAGGCAAGGATCGAACCGAGGATGACGAGGCCTCTGACCACCCGACGTCGTCCGCGGCTCATGACCGGATGGTATACGTGAACCATGAAGCTTGAGGGCATTCACCACATCACCGCGATCACCGAGGACGCTCAGCGGAACGTCGACTTCTACGCCGGCGTGATGGGGCTGCGGTTGGTCAAGAAAACCGTCAACCAGGACAACCCGACCGTCTATCACCTGTTTTTCGCCGACGAGGCGGGGGACCCGGGCTCCGACCTGACCTTCTTCGAGTACCCCGGCGCGCCGCTGGGGCGGGCGGGCGCGGGGATGGTTCACCGGATCGTCTGGCGGGTCGGGTCGGCGCAGGCGCTCGACTTCTGGGCCGAGCGCCTGCGGGCGAACGACACCGCCTCCGAGCGCGAGGGCGACGGCCTCGTCTTCTCCGACCCCGAGGGGCTCGAGCACGAGCTGCTGGTGGTCGACGTGCCGGACCAGCCGCTGATCGCCGACCATCCCGAAGTGCCGAGGGAGATGGCGCTGCAGGGGTTCCACGCGGTGCGGGCGTACGCCCTCTCGCCGGATGCCTCCTCGAAGCTGCTCGAGGCGCTCGGGTTCGAGCAGGTCGACGGCGCCTGGGAATCGCGCGGGGAGCAGCGCGGCGGCCGCTACCTCTTCGACGAGCCTCCCGCCGAGCGCGGCCTGCAGGGGGCGGGCAGCGTCCATCACGTCGCCTGGGCCTCGACTCCCGAGGAGCTGCTGGACTGGCGCGAGAAGGCCGTCTCCGGCGGCGCCCAGCCGACCCCGGAGATCGACCGCTTCTACTTTCGCTCGGTCTACTTCCGCGAGCCGAGCGGCGTCCTCTTCGAGATCGCGACCCTGGGGCCGGGCTTCACCGTCGACGAGCCGATCGAGCACCTCGGCGAGAAGCTCTCGCTGCCGCCGGCCTTCGAGCACCTGCGCGACGAGGTCGAGCCGAGGCTGCGCCCGGTCGAGAACCCGCGCCTGAAGACGCAGGGTTGACCCGGGACTTCGTTTGGCGCGACGCCGGCCGCACCGTCGTCTTCCGGCGGGGCGGGGTGGCGGATGCGGTCGAGCTGCTGGGCGAGCGCGGGGCTGGGGAGTTCGAGCTGCTCAGCACGGAGCGGGCGCTGGGGGAGTTGGATGGGGTGGAATCTCTCGCCGAAGCCGCGAGCCGGGTTCATCAGGTCGCGCACGGGCAGGTTCCGGCCGCCGCAGGCGCGTTGACGGACGCACTCGCACCCCCTCCTCTGCATGTGAAGGGGGTGCGAGTGCGTCCGCTCGTCGCCTTTGGCGGCGGCCGGGTGGTTGATGTGGCGAAGGCGGTGGCCGCGGTGAACGGGGCCGATGTCGTCGCGATTCCCACGACCTTGTCGGGGGCGCCCATGACGTCGATACATCGTCTGCCCGAAGGGGATGAGGAACGAGCGAAGGGAATGGTCCGGCCCTCGCTGGTGATCGCCGACCCGGAAGCGATGACGGGACAAGAGGAGGGGGAGATGCGCGCCAGCGCGATGAACGCCTTGGCGCACGGAGCCGACACCCTCTACCTGCCCAACTCCAACCCCGTGTCGGAGATGACCGCACTGCGCGGGGCGGGGCTGATCGCCGGCGCGCTCGACGAAGAACGGGAGGGTCGCGACCGCGCCGCCCTGGCGCTCGGCGCGATTCTCTGCGGCTACGCGATCGATTCCGCCGGCCTCGGCCTTCACCACCTCGTCTGCCAGACCCTGGTCCGCCTCTGCGGCACCCCGCACGCCGAGACCAACGCCGCGATCCTCCCGCACGCCCTCGCATACCTCGCGGAGCGCGCCCCCGAGCCCTACGAGCGCCTCGCCGACGCCCTCGGCACCCGGAGGCAAGGTTTGCCGGAGCGCGTCGCCGAGCTGGGAAAGCCCCCTCGTCTCAGCGAAGTAGGAGGGAACGAGTCGAAGCTCGACGAGGCGATCGAGGCGATGCTCCAGCGGCCGGAGATAGCGAGCGTCCCCGGACCTCCATCCGCCGAAGAGGTAGCGCGGCTAGTGCAACAAGCTTGGTAGCACCCCCGCGCGAGACCGCAAAAAGTCCGCTTGAGGAGGACTTTTTGCGGTCTCGGCGGACAGTGGCGTAACCGCGACTTCCTGCGCGTGTAGCGCTACGCGTGACCCCGGACCGTCTGAGCCCTGAGCGGCTCGCCTCCTACCACGCCTATACGCGCAAGCACAGCGTCAACTGGCCGCTGTACCACCTGGCGAGGCTCTTCCTGCTGCCGTTCTTCCTCATCTATTTCCGGCTCGAGCGGCGGGGGCGGGAGTACGGGCGGGTCAAGGGCGGGGTGATCGTCGCGTCGAATCACCGCAGCTTCCTCGACCCGTTCGTCGCCGGCGCCTGCCTGCCCTGGCGGCGGCCGATGAACTACATGGCCAAGGTCGAGCTCTTCGAGCGGCGCTGGCAGGGCTGGCTGCTCTCCCGGCTCGGCGCCTTCCCGGTGCGCCGGGGCGAGTCCGACGAGGATTCGATGACGACTGCGCGGATGGTGGCCGAACGCGGCGGCGCCGTCTGCCTGTTCCCGGAGGGGACCCGGATTCGCCGCGGCACCCTCGCCAACCCCAAGCGCGGCGTCGGCCGCCTCGCGCTGCAGACCGGCGCGGTGGTGATCCCGACGGCGGTGCTGGGAACCGAACACGTCCGCCGCGGCTGGCGCATCCGCCCGCGCAAGGTGAAGGTGCGGATGGGGCCGCCGATGACCTTCCCGCAGGCCGAGGAGCCCTCGCCGGCTCTGGCCGAAACGGTCACCGCGCGGATCTGGCCCAACGTCCTCCTGCAGTGGGAAGACCTCGGCGGCCTGCCGCCGATGCGCCGCGCCGCGGTGATCGGCGCCGGCAGCTGGGGGACGGCGGTCGCCGTCCTGCTCGCCCGCGGTGGCCTTGACGTCCAACTCGGGGCCCGCACCCCGGAGCGGGTCGAAGAGCTGATTGAGGACGGGGAGAACCGTCGCTATCTGCCCGGCGTGCCGCTGCCGGAGTCAATCGACGTCCGTCTCGCCTCGGCGATCGAGCTCGCCGGCCTCGACCTGATCTGCATGGCGATCCCCTCGGCGGGGCTGCCGCAGGCGGTGGGGGCGATCGCCGACCGGGTCAGCTCGCGCAGCGCCGTCTTGATGCTGACCAAGGGCCTGATCGGATCCCAGGGCCAGCTTCCCTCCGAGTACGTCGGCGAACGGGTGCGGGCCCGCGCCATCGCCTGCCTCGGCGGCCCCGCCCACGCCCGCGAGGCGGTCTCCGGTTCGGCGGCCCTGGTCCTCGGCTCGGCCGACGAGGAGCTGCGGGTCCAGATCGGCGAGGTCTTCGACCGCGCCGGCCTCGTCTGCGAGCGCTCGCGCGACGTCACCGGTGTCGAGATGGCCGGCGCCGCCAAGAACGCCGCGGCGCTCGCCGCCGCAGCCGCCGAGCCGCACGGGCTGAACGCCGCCGGGATTGCCGTCGCCGCGATCTGGCGCGAGTGCATCGACCATGCCGTCTCCCGCGGCGCCGAGCCCGAGACCTTCTCCGGCCTCGCCGGGGTCGGCGACCTGACCGCGACGATGATGGCCCCCTCCGGCCGCAACCGCCGCGCCGGCGAGCTGCTGGGGACCGGGACCCCGGCGACGGAGATCCCGGGCAAGATCGGCCAGGCCTCCGAGGGGCTCGACACGGTCCCGATCCTCGCCGCGGCGGCGACCGCATCCGGGACGGAGGCCGAGGCCCTCGCCGCCCTGGCGGCCTTGATCCGCGGCGAGTCGAACGTCGAGGAATGGATGGCGAGCCTGCGCGAGGTCGAGCGCGAGTGGCGGGCGGCATAATGACCGGCGGGGTCGCCGGCGCGGGGGTAGGCTTGGCGGGTGAGCGGCCCCGAGCAGAACGTCGAGCCGGCCGAGCTGGCTCCGGCGGCCAAGGCGGATCTCGACCGCGCCTTCGAGGACTTCTACCGGGCCCACCTGCGCGACGTCTACTCCTACGCCTACTACCGGGTGGGCAACCACCACGACGCCGAGGACCTGACCGAGCAGGCGTTTCTGCAGGCCTACCGCCACTTCGACCGGGCGCGGCGCGAGTCCGACGGCCGGCCGCTGCGACCGTGGGTCATCCGGATCGCCCACAACCTCGCCTCCAACTACTACCGGGACCGCTCGCGCCGACCGCAGACGCCGCTGGAAAGCACCGAGCCGATTGCCGCCCGCCACGACACCGAGGCGATCGCCGAGGGCCGCGAGGAGCTGCGGCAGGTGATGAAGCACCTGGAGCACCTCCCCGAGGACCGGCGCGATGCCCTGATCATGCGCTTCGCCCTGGGGATGGACAACCGCGAGATCGCGCGGGCGCTGGGCCGCACCGACGGGGCGACCAAGGTGCTGATCCACCGCGCGATCAAGCAGCTGCAGGAGGAGATGAGCGATGAGCGAGCGGCGTGAGACGCTGAGCGGGTCGACCTGGGACGTCGAGGCGCTGTTGGGCGACGCCCTGCGCCCGATCGAGCCGCCGGAGCGGCTCTCGGGGCGCTTCGAGGACACTATGGCGGCGGTCACCCAGGCTGCGGCCGAGGAGCTCTCCGACTGGGCCGACGAACTCTCCGAGAGCGAGCTGCGGGCCCTGCGGGACCCGCGCAACTGGGTCCGGCCGGTGGTCGCGGTCGGCGCCGGCGGCGTCGCCACCGGCGCCCTGGTCCTGCTGGAGCTGCGCCGTCGCGGCCGCAGCCGCAGCGAGGGCGGCCTACGCTCGCTTGCCGGCGGGCTTCGCTCGCGGCTTTAGCTGCCGCGGATTCGGCCGCTTCGGCGCCGCCTTCGTCTTGGGGGTGCCGACGACGGCGGCGAGACCGAGCAGGCCGAAGACGAGGTTGAGCCAGCCGCTCCCCCAACCGGCGATTGCCAGCAGGATGAAAAGCGCACCGACGATCAACGAGTAAGTGCGCGACGAGACCCCCGCCACCAGCACCCCGATCGAGCCGACGGCGACGTAGAAGAGGTTGAGCCAGCCGTTGACCTCGACCGCGCCAAGCGCCTCCTCGTAGCGGTCGAGGGTGCCGAAGGAGGCGTCGTAGAAGAAGCCGGCGACGCCGAGCACGAGAAGCAGGGCGCCGGCGACGGCGGCGTAGAGACGGGCGGGGCTGGGGGCCTCCATCGGCGGCGATTGTAGGCTGCGGAGCCCGATGGCCGAGCACTGTTACCGCCACCCCGACCGCGAGACCCGCGTTTCCTGCTCCTCCTGCGGCCGGCCGATCTGCCCCGACTGCATGACTCCGACGCCCGTGGGGATGCGCTGCCCGGAGTGCGCCAGCCAGCGGACGAAAGTAGTTCGGAACCCGACCGGCACTCCGGGCGCGAGCGCCACGCCGGCGACCTACGCGTTGATCGCAATCAACGTCGTCGTCTTCCTGATCGAGTTGGTCAACGGGCCGGGGGGTCTCTCCTCCGGCAACGCTCTCACCAACAAGTTCTTCGCCGACTTTTCCCTCTTCGGCCCCTCGGTCGCCGAAGGAGAGTGGTACCGCTTAGTGACCTGCGGGTTCCTCCACGTCAGCATCATCCACATCGGCTTCAACATGTTCCTTCTGCTGATCCTCGGGAGGCTGCTGGAGCCGGCGCTGGGGACGCCGCGCTTCCTCGTCCTCTACTTCGCTTCGCTGCTCGCCGGCTCATTCGGGGCGCTGGTCGTCGAGCCGAACGCGTTCACCGTTGGCGCCTCCGGCGCGGTCTTCGGCCTCGCCGGGGCGGTCTTCGTCATCGCCCGCGGCCGTGGCATGGACCAGCTGGCCGGCGAGATCGGGTTCCTGATCGTCTTCAACCTGGTCTGGAGCTTCGTCGGTTCGAACATCAGCGTCGGTGGGCACATCGGCGGACTGGTCGGCGGCGTGATCTGCGCCCTGGCGATCGTCGCCGGCGAGCAGGGCCTCCTCGGCCGCAACCGGCAGCCGCTGGAGATCGCGGCGATGGTCCTAGTTGCGGCCGTCTCAGTTGCCGGCGCGCTCGCGGTCGCCTAGCGGCGCCCGCAGGACGATGGAGCCGACGTTGCCCGGCGGGTCGACCAGATCGGGGTGCAGGACGTGCGCGAGCAGCTCGACGCCGTCGACGAGTCGCGGCCCGGGATCGGCGAACAGCGTCCCGTCGACCGCGTAGAGCCTGCTGGCGCCGAGGCCGGCGATGTGCTCCCAGTGCTCCATCGCCTGCGCCTGCGCGTTCTCGACCGAGACCTCCGGCATCACCACGACGACGTCGGCCCCGAGGCTCGCCAGCTCGCCCCAGCCGACCGCCGCGGGGTTGAGGCCAGGGTCTCCGGCGACGTCCTCGCCGCCGGCGATCGTCAGCATCTCCGGGATCCAGAAACCGCCAACGCGGGGCGGGTCGAGCCGCTGCAGGGCGATCACCCGCGGCGAGCCGGTGCCGGCGACGGCAGCGCGGATCGTCGCCAACCGCCCCTCCAACTCCCCCCGCAGCTCGTGGGCGTGGTCTTCCATGCCCGTCGCCTCGCCGAGCCGAACAACCTCTTCGAGCATCTCGCTGAGCGTGGCGATTCGCATTGCTCGGTCAATATCCCACTTAACGGGCACCCTCGTGCCGAACCGCCGGGACGGGTAGCTATATTCACGATGCCGAATGGCCGAGGACGTCCCAGCCCGAAGTCCCGGGCCGTATAACCGATGAGCGCACTGCTGCTCGTCCTTCTTGCGCTGTTGATTGCGATCAACGGCTTCTTCGTCGCTGCCGAGTTCGCCTTGGTGCGGACGCGCCGCGGGAAAATCGAACAGGCGGTCGAGGAGGGGGAAGCGGGCGCCGAGGCGGTGGTCGAGCAGCTCGACCGCATCGACGAATCCCTGTCCGCTTGTCAGATCGGGATCACCATGGCCTCGATCGGGATCGGGTTCCTGGGCGAGCCGTCGCTGGCGAAGCTGATCGAGCCGCTCTTCGGCGGTCTCTCCCACGCCGCCGCCGCGGGGATCGCCCTCGCCATCGCCTTCGCCTTCGTCACGGCCCTCCACATCTCGATCGGCGAGCAGGTGCCGAAGATGCTGGCGATCGCCCAGCCCGACCGAACGGCGCGGCGGGTGTCGCGCCCGCTTGGCTGGTTCGCGTCTGCCACTACCCCGTTCACCAAGGCGCTGAGCTGGATCTCCAACGGCGTGGTCCGCCTCTTTGGCGTCGACCCCAAAGACCTCGAGGAACACCACACCTCCGAGGACCTGAAGCAGATCATCGACAGCTCGCGGATGGGGGGGACGCTTGACCCTGGCGAGGCCGGGATGCTGGGCGGCGTCTTCCACCTGCACGAGCAGGAGGCGCGGGAGGTGATGACGCCGATCCCGGCCGTCGTCACCGTCAACGCCTCCGAGACGGTGGAGGCGGCGCTGCGGCGCTGCGTCACCTCGGGCCACACCCGTCTGGTCGTGATCGAGGACGACAATCCCGATCGGGTCAAGGGGGTCGCGCACAACAACAGCCTCGCCCGCCTCTACATGAGCGAGGGCCCCGACGCCGCGATCGACACGGTCGTCCGCGACGCGCTGATCGTTCCCGAGACCCGCCCGCTCGACGACCTCCTCCACGACCTGCAGGTCCAGCGGACCTCCCTCTCGGTGGTCGTCGACGAGTACGGGCGGACGGTCGGCATCGTCACCGTCGAGGACATCCTCGAGGAGGTGGTGGGGGAGATCGAGGACGAGACCGA
>DASSYI010000019.1:0-60938 GCA_035703365.1 Solirubrobacterales bacterium | reverse complement strand
CTTTGTAGCCCGCTGGGCGACAAAGGACGAACGCCGCTTCGCCAGAGGACCAGCGCGGCCACGACGACCAGCGCCGCGACCCCGAGCGTCGCCGAGGTGCCGTGGCCGGGCGCCCGGGCGAGCGCCCCGGTCACCGTCAGGACGGCGCCGAACCCGACCGCCGGCTCCAGCCAGCTCCACTCCCGCCCGCCGGCGAGGGAGAGGACGGCGCGGCCGACCAGCAGCGAGACGGCGCAGATCAGCGCCGCCGAGGCGTAGGTCGCGATCATCAGCGCTGGAACTTAAGGCAGACGGGCGGTTTCAGTACTTCTCGGCGGCCGCTTCGAGCGTCTCGCGCAGGTTCTCGCCCCGCAGCGGATGCTCGTGCCCGGCGCCGACGACGCGCGGTTCCAGCGCCGCCAACCGCCGCAACGACTCCTTCGCCTTCGCGTGGTTCCAGGCCCAGGCGGGGTGCGGGACGCTGGCCTCGCCCTCGGGCAGCGGTTTCAGTCGTGCCGAGTCGACCAGGTAGACGACGTCGGAGACCAGCGCGACCCGGTCGCTCTCCCGCCAGAGCCCGATCAGCCCGGGTGCGTGCCCCGGGAAATGAAGCACCTTGAAGCCGGCCACCTCGTCGCCTTCGATCACCGTGTCGGCGATCCGCACCGCACCGCCGTCCCAACGCCGTAGCAGGAAGGGGTAGAGCCAGCGGACCCAGGCGACCGGCAGCTGCGAGAGGTCCATGTACGGGGCGATCGCCCCGTCGCTTTCGGCGTCGGCCTTTTCGTCTGGGTGGCAGAGGACCGGCACGTCCAGGTAGGGGGCGGTGCCGCGGTGGTCGGCGTGCGCGTGTCCCAGCAACACCCGCTTCAGCCCGCCCAGCTCCTCCGCGGCCGCCTTCGCCTTCTTCCGCATCGCCTGGGTGCCGGCGTCGAACTGGATGACGCCGTCGCCGTCCTCGAGGAAGTAGATGTTCATCGCTCCGCGGAAGTCCCCCCGCAGGAGCCAGACGCCGTCCGCGACCTTCTCCAGTGCCATCGGCCCCACCTTAGAGCCTCAACGCCGGGCGTCCGGCCCTCTAGGGTTCGCCCGTGCCCTGGATCTGGAAAGCGGGGATGATCGTGCTCGTCGCCTGCCTCTTCGCGGCGATGGTGATCGCGATCTACCGCCTCTCGACGACGCCGACCGAAATCCTCGGCGACGGGTTTCGCGGCCTCCCGGCGAAGCAGCGTTAGTATCGCGGCATGTTTACGCGAATCGTGGTTGGGACCGACGGCTCCGACACCGCCGAGCAGGCGGTCAAACAGGCGATCGAGCTGGCGCGACTCAGCGGCGCCCAGTTGGGGATAGTCAGCGCCTACAGCGGCTCCTCTTCCCGCGCCGAGTCCGGCCCGGGCGCGCCCGAAGACGTCCAGTACGAGCTCGGGCCGCGCGAGGACGTGAACATCGTCCTCGACGCTGCCGCTGCCGACGCGAAAGCGGCCGGGGTCGAGGTCCAGACCCACGCGGTCGAGGCCGACCCGGCGGACGCGATCCTCAACGTCGCCGAAGAAACCAAGGCCGACCTGATCGTGGTCGGCAACAAAGGGATGACGGGAGCGCGCCGCTACCTGCTCGGCAGCGTGCCGAACAACGTCTCCCACCACGCGCCCTGCTCGGTCATCATCGTCCGCACGACGTAATCCTCAGGGGCCGGTGAATTTGGGATAGACGCCCGTCGCCCTGCCGGCGTCGAGGAGGCCCGCGCCCTGCTGGGTCCGCGGCAGGCCGAGGTCGCGAGCGGTCTGGCGCAGCAGCTTCGCCACCTTCCGGACCCGGGCGGGCGGGGAGAGGAGGGGGTTGACCGAGCCGGAGGCGAGCACCATCGCCGCCACGCCGGAGACGTGGGCGGCCGCCATCGAGGTGCCGACGTAGTTGGAGGGGATCGCGAACCTCTCGGTGCTGTCGGGCCAGAGGGTCACCTGGTAGATCGGCCGCGCCGCCACCGAAGCGCAGCGGCTCTCGGGCACCCCCCCGCCCGGCGCGACGATGTCCACCCCGGTGCCGGCGAGCGAGTAGCTGCCGAGGCAGCCGCCCTCGGTGATGCCGCCGACCCCGATCACCCGCGGCCCGGTCGCCGGCGCGGCGACGCAGCTCTCCGAGCCGAGGTTGCCGACCGAGGCCACGGTCACGACACCCCGCTCGTAGGCTTCGCGCAGCGCTTCGTCGATCAGCGGCACCCGCTTGCCGCAGTCGAAGTTGAAGCTCATGTTGATCACCTGGGCGTGGTGGGCAACGGCGAAGCGGATTCCCTTCGCGATCGCGAGCGCGTCGCCGAGCCCTTCGCGGTCGAGGACCCGCACCGGCATCAGCTTCGCTCCGTAGGCGAGCCCGGTGAGGCCAACGCCGTTGTCGGTCTTCTCGCCGATCGTCCCGGCGACGTGGGTGCCGTGGCCGCTTTCGTCCAGCGGGACGCGGTCGCCGTCGACGAAGTCGTAGCCGGGGACGAACTGGCCGGGGCCGAAATCGGGGCTGCGCAGGAAGCGTGACCCCTGCGAGCGGTAGGCGATACCGCTGTCGAGGACCGCGACGACCACCCCGGCGGCGCCGGGGCGGCCAGCCTTGATCAGGTTGCGCCAGGCGGTCGCGGCGTCGATCCCGCCCGGGGAGGCCGGCATCCCGCCGCTCGCCTCGCCTTCGGGGGCGAGGAAGTTCCACTGCTTGTATGCCCAGCCGCCGGGTACCGAGGAGGCTTCCGGCCCGCCTTCCAGGGCGCCGGAGTCGTTCGGGTCGAAGGGCGCCGGAGGGGCCGCCGAGGCGGTGGCGACGTAGTTCGGCACGGCGTAGGCGACGCCGGGGTGGCGGTTCAGGGCTCGGGCCGCCCGCAGCACGCCGACTCCGGGCGCGAGGCCGATCGCCCGGCCGCGCTTCTCGCGGTCGAACTTGACCAGCAGCTGGCGGGGCACGAACCCGCGCGCCGGGGAGAGGCCGGTCGCGGCGGCGGCAGGCGCGGCTGCGATCGCCAGGGCGGCGACCACGGTTAGCGGCAGGAGGGTGCGCAGAAGCTTTCTCATCGTCTCGTCGTGCCGGGCCGGGACCCCTGCGTCCGCCACCGGTCACTCTCAAACACCGCATTGCCGCGGAAGTTGCCTGGCGGACATACTCCCGCATCGTGGACACGAGCAATCTCGAAGCGGGGATGGCCGTCGCCCTCGAGGAGGCGCGCAAGGCGGAGGCTCACGGCGACGTGCCGATCGGCGCCGCGATCTTCCGCGACGGGGAGCTGCTCTCGCGCGCCGGCAACGAGCGCGAGCTGCGCCGCGACCCCACCGCCCACGCCGAGGTGCTGGCGATCCGCGCAGCCGCCGAGGCGCTCGGCGGCTGGCGCCTGCCGGGCACCGCCCTGTTCGTCACCCTCGAGCCCTGCGCGATGTGCGCCGGGGCGATCGTCCTCGCCCGCATCCCCTTGGTCGTCTACGGCGCGCCCGATCCCAAGGGAGGCGCCTGCGGCACCGTCCTCGACGTCCTCGCCGAGCCGGCCCTCAACCACCGCCCCGAGGTGATCGACGGCATCGGCCGGGAGGAGAGCGCCGCTCTCCTGCAGAGCTTCTTCGCGAGCCGCCGTGGGAAGAGCGCCGATACCCTGTGAGGAACCCGGAGAGGTGTCCGAGTGGCTTAAGGAGCGCGATTGGAAATCGCGTGGGCGGGGTTAACCCGCCTCGTGGGTTCGAATCCCACCCTCTCCGCTAGAAGCTTGTTGGCCCGCCCCGAGCGGGGCGGCTCCTGGCGTCCAGCGGCGAACCAGCTGCGCTCAATCGGCCGCTAGCGCGGCGCGTCGACACCGGTCGCCGAGCGATTGGAGGCAAGCCCAGAACTCATGGTCGGCGGGTCGCAGAATGTCTGGCGGCTTACCCCTCCCGCGCCCTTTCGGAGGGGGCGGGGGGTCGGGGTGGGGTTCGATCAAATCGAGAGTGCTGAAGACGGCCAGGTGCTTCTTGATCTCGGAGTCGTGGACTCCAAGCTCCCGGGCGAGCTGCTGCTTGTAGAGGTTGTGCGGCTCTTTATTGGCGAGCTGTAGCACCGCCACGGCAAAGCTGAGTCGGTGTTTGGTGCCAAACATCGCCTCGGAAAACCGCTGCATCTCATGGGTGATGGCGTCTTCTTTTTCCATCCGAATCGAATGGAAAATATAGAGGGCGGCTCCCCAAGGCGCCGCAAGTTTAATTTCCATCCGGATCAAGTGGAAATCTTGACCTACCGATACCTGGGGCGGAAGATGGCTCGGAAGATGAACGGACAAGGAAATTCGGGCGTTGTCATCGAGGGAGAGCGATTCCCCTTCTCCGATGCCGTGGCCTTCCTGATGGCCGACGACATCGTCCGAGGCGGACTTGCCGATCTGCCCTCGGTAGAACCCGCGACGGACCTTCGGACCCCCGAGCAGCTCGCGGACGAGGAGGCACGATTTGCCGCCATATCAAGCGTGTATGCCCGCCTGGAGGCGGTGATGGGCGCGGACGGGCGGGTCTCGTGGCTCGTCTCTCCCAATCAGGATCTGGATGGAGGCCGCCCTCTGGACTTCCTTGCGGCTGGCGAATCTGCGCCTGTCTTTAGGGCAGTTGAGAGGATCGAGCGGGCCGCCGCGCGCAACTGAGCGTTCCCTTTCGATCTCACTAGCGTCCCCAAGCCTGCCCGGTCGTATATCTTTACGTGCCGATTAGCGTGATTTCTTGCGCCACTAGCCCATGCCTATTCCAAACGGATTTAAAAGCCACTACGCCCACCTGCTTGCAGACGCCGCAAGCGCTAGCGAGAAGACTCCACTCAGCATCGAGTTGATAACTAAGTGGAATCGAGAGCTGCTCGAGCCCTTTTATCCCGATCTGGCCGGGAAATTTCGATCCGAGCCCCGCACGCTTGAGTTTCCCCATCGTCCCAATGGTCGTGGCGAGTGGACTGACGTTCTGACCGACACGACCCCCGTGCGCGAGATGCATGGCCACCTCATGGAGGCATTTGAGCTATTCGAGCAGGTGCGGTCCAGCAACTTCGCCTCGGCCGAGGAGGCGGCTGGGCCGGTGGCCTGGCCAGCAGCGGTAACGATGCGGTGCCAGCCGTTTGAGGCTGGATCCACCCTGATCGCGTTCACGGTTCTGGTTACTGCTGCCCAACGCGCAGGTTGGGAGATCAACCGCATGGATTGGGATGACAAGCTGGTCCGGGCGCGGTTGTATTGGGCCGTGCGGAGCGGTCGTCCCGCAACGATCAAGCCATTTGCCGAACACCTCGCCGGATACATGACGAAAGCAGGTAACTAGATGGCGTCGAAGAAATCGCCGAACGGAACCCCCGCCCCCGAGAAGTACCAGGAGCTGGCCGAGAACATCGTCTCGTTTGCCGATTCGGACCTCGAGCGTGAGATTGCCGCGCTCAACGCCGAGGGCGTCGAGGACGCAGAGGTTGACTCCCACACTCGGTCCGGTGGTCTTCGACGAGCGGAGCGGCGGCGCCTTGCAGGAAGGCGCAAAGCGTTGGAGCGCACCCCGCCCCCAGAGATTCCTTAAGCCTCGCTCCGATTCGCTCGGCGAACTCGCCGCGGAATCCGCTTGGCGTAGCGGTGACCGTCCTTCGTGCGTACGCCAACGTGCGTAGCAAGGCGCGGCCAGCGTTTCGGCTTCTTCGGGTCCAGCTGGAAGGCTTCGTAGTCCGACAGGGCGAGCACGTAGGTAACGGGCCGGTCGGCAATGGCCCTGGCGGCATCGGCGGAGTCCGGCAAGAAGTTCGGGGGCGGATCCTGCTCAGCGCGGCGGGTCTTGGGCTTCCAGCGCCGAGGCCTGCCGAAATAGAGTCTGACGTCGCGGATCGTCACCGGCCGGTGATTGCAGGTGATCCAGACATGGAGCTTTGTTTGTTCCGTTTGGCTGTCTGGCTCAGCAAAGGTGGAAATCGTCAAGCCGCGCCGGAATAGGCGCTCGTGCCTTGCCCCCAGGAGCAAGGAAACTACCGCGATCCCTACTGCAATCCAGCCAGGATTCATGCGTACCTATTTACCAAAAACCGGCCCGGTCCGGCCGTATCGAGCGATCTTTGGAGAACTATCTGTTCCTTAATAAGGAACTCCCCGACTGGTATGAGGTCAACTCTATACTCAGCGGGTGTAATGGAGCTCTCTTTTGACGACGCTTCGTTGCAGCTGGGAGGGCCGGCATTTCTTGGCCGATGATGCCGGTCCTCTCCCTTTCCCCCGCGCCGGCTCAAAGTACCGTCGCGTCAGGCAAGAGTAGCGCGTCAAGCTTGGCGCAGAGCGGGAATCGAGGGCTGGGCCAGGATCGGCTCCTGGCGGTAGTCGTCGAGGGCGACGACGATCGCCTCGGACTCGGGCAGCGGCGCCGCCGGGCGGTGGCCGCGCAGGCGCTCGTGGGTGCAGACGACGTAGCACCACTCCATCAGCCGCAGCCGCGCATCGGGATCGATCTCGAGGATCGTCGCCCCGACTAGGAAGCGGCCATCGGCCTCCCGGCAGGTCCTGACCTCGATCTTGGCGGCGACCTCGTGCTCGACGCCCGCGGCGTCGGTCAGCTCCAGTAAGACGGCGGGGGTGCTGCCGACCGCAACCGGCGCCCCCGCGACCATCCCGAGGCCGGCCGCCGAGGCGTCGACGAGGCGGGCCGAGGTGAACGTGTCGGGGCCGTAGAGCGCAGCCGGGGCGTCGCCCTCGAAGCGGTACACGAGCCGGCGCTGCCGCCGCCGGCCGACCGCCAGGGTCGTCGTCAGCAGGCGCCGCAGCTCGTAGAGGCCGAGCAGGGGGACGACGATCGCGGCGATTCCCGGCAGGTCCGGGAGCGGGCCGACCCCGGCGAGGTCGAGCAGCCGCATCAGGGTGCCGGCGCCGACCAGGGCGGTGCAGAAGAGGACCAGGTGGAGCTTGCGGACGGCGTCGAGGCCGCCGCCGTCGCGGCCCTGCTTCGGCGTCACCTTGAAGGCGGTTCTGCCGGGGACCACGGCGCAGCGCAGGGCGCGGGTGTAGATCTCCATCGTCAGCAGCTCGTAATGCGCCGACTCGGGCACCCGCATGTAGCCGCGGGCGAGGGCCGCACCGGCGCCGAGGTTTAGGAGCAGGTAGGGCACCCAGAGCGCCGCCAGCGCGGCGACGCTGATCTTCATCGGCAGCTCGCCGGTCCAGAGGACGAGCCCGAGGGTGAGGAGCAGCAGCAGCCGCATCGGCGGCGCCAGGTAGGCGAGCAGGGAGGCGAGGAAGGAGAGGCGCTGGATCGGGTTGAGGGTTTTCGCCCGCAGCGGCGACTCCGGCAGGGTGAAGACGGCGAGGTTGCCGCGGGCCCAGCGGTCGCGCTGCAGCAGGTAGCCGTCGAGGTCGTGCGGCGCCAGCCCCTGGACCAGGACCTCGTCGTGGTAGCGGGTGCGCCAGCCGTGGCGCTGCAGTCGGATCGTGGTGTGGAAGTCCTCGGCGATCGTCTCGGTCGCGACGCCGCCGATTTCGAGCAGGGCGTGGCGGTCGATCAGCGCCGCCGAGCCGCACCAGTAGGCGGCCCCGTGGCGGTCCTTGCCCGGGCAGACCACCCGGTAGAAGAGCGACTGCTCGTGGCGGCCGACGACGTAGTGCTGGACCGAGTCGTGGTTGAAGAAGTCGTGCGGCGTCTGCACGATCGCCATCCGCTCGTCGTCGAAGTAGCCGACCAGCGCGTCGAGCGCGTCGGGCATCGGCACATGGTCGGCGTCGAGGACGAAGACGAGGTCGCCGTCGGTGCGCGGCAGGGCGGCGTTGAGGTTGCCCGCCTTGGCGTGGGAGTTGTCGCCGCGGGTCAGGTACTCGGCGCCGGCCAACTCGGCCAGCTCGCGCATCTCCGGCCGGCGGCCGTCGTCGAGCAGATAGGTCGTGTGCGGGTAGGCGAGGGCCCGGCAGCCCGCCAGCGTCGCCATCACCACCTCCGCCGGCTCGTCATAGGTGCAGACGTAGACGTCGACCTTGCGGCCCGGGGTCGCCGGCGGGCGCAGCGCGGGCGGCCGCGACCAGGAGAACCAGGCGAGGATCGCCAGCGCGTAGAGGCCGTAGACCTCGGTCGCCAGCAGCATCGCGAAGGGGATCGGGTCGGCGCCCTCGCCGCTCCAGCCGACGCGCCAGACGAGGTAGCCGGCGCCCCAGGCCAGCGCGGCGAGCGCCAGCCCCCGCAGCAGGAGCGGGTGGCGGTCGAAGAAACGCCCTATAGGGGTCTGCTCGCCGGCGGCCACACGATCTCTTCGACAAAGCCGCCGCGCTGCTTGAGATCGGCGAGAAAAGCTACGGAGGGGGTGGGATTCGAACCCACGAGCCGCCTTACGACGGCCAACGGTTTTCGAGACCGCCCCGTTCAACCACTCCGGCACCCCTCCAGGTTCGCCGCAGGCGAGTGATTCTAGGGAGGTTTACCTAGAGGATGAGGAAGGGGAAGTCTTCGTAAAAGGCTCTGGGAGCGGCCAAGGCCGTTTCATCGACAGGACGCTAGAGGTTGCACCTGAGAAAAGGGCTGTACTTAATGTCCAATTTTAGTACTCTGGATCTAGTTGACCGCGAACGCCTCAGCCGCCGCCTCATGACCCTCGTACGGAAGAACTACGAAATACATCAGGGAGGGCAGGAGCGATTCCAGTTGGTCGTACTCCTGCTTGCAGAGGCGGGAATAGAGCAGGGATTCGACTCCGCCGACGATTCCCGACGCCGTCAGGGCGGTGTGGGAGCGGCCCTTGGGGAGAAGCTTTCGGGCCTCCGAATCAAGGCACCGGGCGAAGTCGTCCAGAAGCTCGACACGGCGCCTAACCGCAGCGACGCTGGCGGCACGGGCCTCGACGATCATCGTCCGCGCGGTATCCGGTTCGCGGCTGGCGAAACCCAGCAGCGCCTGGAGCCCGAGACGCACCCGGTCGCGCCAGATGTTCCCGCCGCCGCGAGCCGCGGTGTGGACGGTCGTGCGCAGCCGCTCGGCGCTGGTGTCGAAGGCGGCGAGGAAGCAGTCTTCTTTGTTGGAGAAATGCTCATAGAAGGTGGGGCGGGACACGCCGGCCCGGTCGATCACGTCCTGGACGTTGGTTTCCAGGTAGCCGAGGTCGGCCGCGGCGTTCAGCATCGCTACGATCAGACGCTCCCGCTGGATTGCGCGAATCAGGTCAGGGGGAAGTTTGCGCACTCCGGATGGGAATTTGCCGCTGCTGTTGGCAAGCAGTTCGAGCGCAGCCTCGACCTGCTCGGGAGGCCAATCGCCACCAATCGCAGTGAGGAGGGTCTCTTGGCTCAGCTGGATTCGATCGTAAGGCACCGAGAAACTCACAAGTTCCTATTAAAAACAATGCAAGTTTTCTCACGGTACCAGAACATAGGTAGGTTGCGCGGCCCATTGAACACCGTCGCGATCTCCCGATTCGGAGAGGGGCGCGACCGATGAGCGCGATGCGACCGGAGCTGCCGCGCGAGTTCGTCGCCAGCCACAAGCGACGCCGCATGATGGCTGCGATTGCGGAGCTCACTGCCGACAGCGGCTACGAGGCGACGAAGATCGCAGACATCGTTCGTCAGGCCGCTGTTGCCCGCAAGACCCTGTATGACAACTTCGACGGCAAGGAGGATTTGTTCCTCTCGGCGATCGACGCGGCGATGAGCGAAATGCGTGAGCTCGTCGAAGCCGCCTGCGCGGAGGCCGACTCGGCCGAGGGAGGCATCGTCGCCGGGATCGAGGCGCTGCTCGACTACGTCGCCGAGAACCCCGCGGCCTCGCGGATGTGCATGGTCGAGGCGATTTCCGCCACTCCGAGCTCCGCTCGGCTCTACGACGCCGGCGTGCGTGAATTCGTCGAGCTGTTTCGCAAGAGTGCGCCCGCCGGGGCGGAACTACCCGCGACGATCGAGGAGTCGCTGGTGGGCGGCGTCGCCTGGATTCTCCAGCTGCAGATCCGCCGCGGCGAAGCCGAGCGGGCCCCGGAGCTGCTGTCCGAACTCTCCCAGTTCGTTCTGTCGCCGTACCTCGGTGTAGGGAAGGTGGTGGACACCGGGAGGCCGAAGTGACAGTACGGTGCCAGACTCATTTGAAGCAATGGACCGACTGCCGCGGGGCCGCCATGGCCTCTCACCCGAGTTTGTAGCGCGAAATCAGCGTGAAAGGCTGATCGCAGGCCTCACCCAGGCGCTTTACGAGGTGGGGTATCAAAAGACCACTGTGTCACTCATCGGCCAGAAGGCGGCCGTTTCGAAGAGTGACTTCTACAAGCACTTCGAAAGTAAGGATGACTGCTTCGTCGCGGCCTACGACTCGGCGGTAGAACGGATCCGGGATCAGGTTGTCTCCGCCTGCGAGGCGACGACGGGGGAAGAGTGGCCCTCCCGGGTGCGGAGCGCGGTCGCGGCGCTGCTCGACCTCTTCTCGCGCGAGCCAGCCCTGGCCAGCATCGCCCTGGTCGAGGGGCTGCGCGCCGGGCGCGGCGTCTACGACCGCTACCAGGCCGCCGTCGAGTCCTTCGTTGTCGTCCTCCGCCATCGCGCCCCCCAGCTGCAGGGGGGGAGTGCAGTGCCGGAGGCGACCGACGAAGCCGTGGTCGGCGGCATCGCCTCGTTGCTCGGGCGACGTATCCTGGCCGGCGAAGCAGAGCGCCTGACCGAGCTTTTTCCGGAGATCCTCGAGTTCACGCTCGCCGCGTACCTGGGCGCTGAGGAGGCGCGGCGAATAGTCTCCGCGGAATGAGCGAGCCGACCCGTGGAGTCCTTCCCTCGCAGGCGCTGAACGAGGCGATCGAGGCCGAGTGGGTCAGCTCCGGCGAGTACCGCATCCGTCCCCAGGCGGTGCAGCCGGCGAGCATCGACCTGCGCCTCGGAGACTTCGCCTGGGCCCTGCGCTGCTCCTTCCTCCCCGACGTCGAGTCGACCGTCGAGGAGAAGATCGACGGGCTTGCCTTCCAGCGCGTCGACCTCCGCGACGGCGCGGTGCTCGAGCGCGATCGGCCGTACCTGGTGCCGCTGATCGAGGAGCTGAACCTGCCTGAGGACGTGCGGGCGAAGGCGAATCCAAAGAGCTCCACCGGGCGGCTTGACGTTTTTACGCGCGTGATAACGGATCGTCATCACCGCTTTGACGACATCCGCGCCGGGTACGGGGGCAAGCTCTACCTGGAGATAGTTCCGCGTTCGTTTGCGATTCAGGTGAAGACCGGACTGTCACTCAACCAGCTGCGCCTGGCGCGCGGCGATGTACGTTTGTCGGACGACGAAATTCGCGAGCTGCAGGACGAGTTCCCGCTTTTGTACCTGGACTCCCATGCGCTGCGGCAGTCTGAGATGGCGGTCGCCGACGGGCTTTTCCTCAGCCTCGACCTCTCGGGCCCGACCGATCGCGTGGTCGGGTACCGGGCAAAGAAGAACAGCCTCCCTGTCGACCTCTCGCGGATCCGCGCCTACCGCTGGACCGACTACTGGGACCCGGTGTATCCCGAGCCCGGCGGCAGGGTTGTGCTCGAGCCGGAGATCTTCTACCTGCTGCTCTCCGCCGAGGGGGTCTGCATCCCGCCGCAGATCGCCGCCGAGATGATGGCCTACGACCCGACCGCGGGGGAGCTGCGCACCCACTACGCCGGCTTCTTCGACCCCGGTTTCGGCTACGACCCCGAGGGCGGCCGCCACGGCAGCCGAGCCGCGCTGGAGGTGCGCGCCCGCGACGTCTCCTTCATGGTCGAGCACCGCCAACCCGTCTGCAAGCTCGGCCTGGAGTGGATGTCGGCGCCAGCGGAGCGCCTCTACGGCAGCGACCTCGGCTCCAATTACCAGGGCCAGGTGACGATGCTGAGCAAGCACTTCGAGGAGCAGACGGCCGGCGTCGCAGTCCCGGTCGACGCTGCTTCTTAGGTTCTGTCGCCTCAAGCCGCACTGGCTCGGCTCCATGCTGAGTACCCAGTCACCCCCACCAGCACCCTCCCTACCGCTTACGGCTTGCAGCTTCGGCCTTCTAGCTCACGCAGGAGAGACTTTCCACGCTTGCGGCGGGTCAGGAGCTCGGCTTCCAGCTTGGCGATCTCGTCGCGGCGGCGGCGGACCAGCTCCAGTTGGCGGGCTATGTAGGTGAGGGACTGCTCGAGGATCTCGCGGCGGCGGACCGGGTCCTCGACGCCGCCGCGCCACTCGCGGCGGAGCTCGGCGCGGGCGCCTTCGGCCTCGACCAGTTCTTTCAGCTCCTCCAGCGAGAGGCCGAGCAGGTCCTTGAGGCGCAGCAGCTCGGTGAGACGCTCGACGTCGGCCTCGGCGTAGGTCCGGTGGGCGCCCGGCTGGCGACCGCCGGTCACCGGCAGCAGGCCGATCTCCTCGTAGTAGCGGATCGTCCGCGGCGTGGTCCTGGCCAGCTTCGCCACCTCGCCGATCCGCAGGCGGGACTCGTCGCTCACGGGGTCGCCCTCAGCTCCTCGCCGATCGCCTCCCGGGTCGCCTCGGCCGGCGGGCAGGGCGCTTCGACTTCCACATGCTTCGGGCGCAGCATCGACACCCCGGCGCCAATCACCGAGGTCGCCGCCAGCACCCACAGCGCCTCGTGCATGTTGTGGATGAAGGGGTCGAGCTGGGCGGGGGAGAGGCCGGAGGCAAGCCCGGAGAAGATCGCGAAGAGGACCTCTTTCGGAATCGAGTTGGTGACGATCGCGAGGACGAAGGCGATCGAGATCACGGCGCCGGTGTTCTGCAGCATCGTCCGCGCGCCGGCGGCGATCCCGCGGCGCTCGACCGGCACCGTGCCCATCATCGCCGCCGTGTTGGGCGAGTTGAACATCCCCGAGCCGAGCCCCACCAGCAGCAACCAGAGGCCGCCCTGCCAGTAGGGGGAGCCGGCCTGCAGCGTCGTCATCAAGCCGAGGCCGAGGGCGGTGACCAGCATCCCGGCGGCGGCGAGGGTACGGGAGCCGTGGCGGTCGGCCCAGAGGCCGGCGAGTGGAGAGGCGACGAGCATCCCGATCGCCATCGGCGCGAGCTTGATGCCGGCGGTGATCGGGTCGTCCCCCTTGTAGTGCTCGTGATCGCCCTCGACGCGCCTGCTGGCGATAAAACTATTCCTTACGTTCACGTCAATTATGATAGGGCAAGAGGAATCAGCCTCCCGGGGACCCTGTAGTAACAATTCGATCAATGACAGAAACCGGTCCACTTGGCTGCGTGGCCAATGATCACCTACGCTCGGGGCGGTGTTACATCTACGAATCTCCCGACCGCAGGCCGAAGCTCCTCGAGTGGGTGACGCCCGCTTACCTGCCCGATCGCTAACAGTAGGCCCGTCGGTGAGTTGATTGGAGACGGATAACCCGGCCTCGGGCGGCCACCGCAAGACTTCTGGTCGCCGCAAACGGCCCTCCCTGATCGGCCTCGAGGGGCTTCGCCGGCCCGAGCGCGGCGGCCAGGTGCCCCTCTACTACCAGCTTGGTGAGATTCTCAAGCAGAGGCTCGAGGGGGGCGGCTGGGAGCCCGACACCCTGTTTCCTTCGGAGCGCGAGATCGAAGAGTACTTCGGCGTTTCGCGCGCGGTCGTTCGTCCGGCCCTCAGCCTGCTCGAACGCGACGGCGACATCTACCGCCGCCGTGGCTCGGGGACCTACGTTTCCGCGCCGAAGCGCCGGGTTCCGATCAGGGGTCTGATCCGCTCCCTGCGCGAGGATCCCCTCAGCCAGTCGCGGATCGGAGTCCTGCGCATTCGCCGCCAGACCAACGACGAGACGATCGCCGACTTTCTCGACGTCTCCCCGGGGGAGACCGTCGCCCAGGTCACCTCGATCCTCCGCATCGGCAAACCGATCTGCATCATCGACTCCTTCTTTCCCGTCGCGCGGGTGCCCTGGCTGCTGGGCGCTGCGATCTCGCTCCAAAGTGGCGAACAACCTGTCCTCGGCGAGTCCCCGAGGCTGGGCCGGATCGACGCTTCGTTCGAGAGCTCCTCCTGCGGTCCCTGGACCGCCAAAAGCCTCGGCGCCCGTACTGGGGATCCTATCTTCATCACCCGGCTCTTCCAGTTCGGGTTTTCCGCGGACCAGAGCGGAGAACGGCCGGTCGAGCTGACCCGCATCCTCGCCCGCAGCGACATTTCACAGCTCCATTACGAGGCTGCAACTGCGCTCCAGCGGGGTCGGTGAACCCGTATGCCTAGGATGCGGCGCGCGCACTCCCCGGTCCCGATTGGAATATCGATGCGCCCACTCGCCAAAATGTCCCCGCTGTTGTTGATGGTCGCCCTGATGCTGCTGGGCGGGTGCGGGGGCGGCGGTAACTCGGATGAAGCTTCGTCGCCGTCGGGGCTCCCGGAGGAAATAGTGATCGGTGCCGCGATCGCCAAGACCGGCTACATGGCACCTTTCGACGACGCCATCGTCGCCCTCGAACAGCTCGTCAAGGAAACCAATGCTCGCGGCGGTGTCGATGGCCACAAGCTGCGGGTGGTTCAGGCCGACACGCGCTCCGATCCGCAACAAGCGGTGGTGGCGGTGCAGAAGGTGATCGAAGAAGGCGCCGACGTGCTCTTCTTCACCGGTGAGGCGCTGACCGCGGCAGCCGGTTCCCCGCTTGCGGAGGAAAACGACAAGCTCAACTTCTCGATCCTCCAGGAGCCGGGCTTCGGGCCCCCGACCTCCGGCCACCTTTCCTTCAGCTCAAACCCGGGCCTCCTCGGTGAGGTCAGTGCCGCCGCCTCGTTCCTCTACGGCAAGGGCTTCAGGAAGCCGTTTCTCTTCCGGGATACGGCGATCATCTATGGCAAGGCCGCCTGCTCCGGCTTCGAGCAGACCTGGGAACACCTGGGCGGCCAGATCGCCGGTTCCGTCGACTTCGAGAACACCGACCCCTCAATCTCGAGCCAGATCAGCAAGCTCAAGAGCTCCGACGCCGACAGCGTGATCATGTGCTCCTATCCGCCTGGGGGCGCCGCGGCGATCAAGCAGATCCGCGCCGCGGGAGTCGAGCTGCCGATCTACGGTCCGACTTCCTTCGACGGCTTGTACTGGCTGAAGGGCATCCCGGACACCGAAGACATCTACTTCACCTCGAACGGGTCGCCTTATGACCCGCCGAACAAGTCCACCGAGAAGCTGTTCGCACAGCTCGAAGAAGATGGAATCGACACTGACATCGGGACCAACCTCCTGGCCTGGTACGCCGGTGGTCAATTGATCATCCACTCGATTGAAGAAACGCACAGCGTCGATGGCAGTGTGCTCGCCGATTCCCTCGAAGCCAAGCCTCAGAACACGATTCTCGGAAAGGTCAGCTACAGCGCGGACGATCACTACCCGCTCGGGAGCTGGCCGATCTACGTCTTCGCCAACGGCAAGCCGAAGCTGGTGGCCAAGGTAAAGCCGAAGTTCATTCCGCAGTACGGCGAATAGCGCTGCGCGCGGTGAGGGCCCGGTCCACGAATTCCGCGAACGCCTCTCTGTAAGCGAGCGTGTACCGATCGGCAAGAGTGTTGATCTGGGCGTTCGGGTCCAGGGGCAGCTCGGGTGGCTGGACCTTCGAGACGACAGCCATGTCCTCGGCATAGATCGCGGTGTCGTAGGCGATCGCCTTCTCGACGCTCTCCTCGTCGAAGTTCTCGAGTCCTCCCTCGATCCAGTAGTGCACTGACTCGGTTGCGCTGATGGCGCGGGAGACGTGAAGCAGGCAGCGTTCGCCTTCGTCGGTGAAGAATCTCCCCGAGGTGAAGTTGGGCGCGATCGTGTGGTAGCCGATTTCTCGCAACTCGCCCCAGGTCGAGCTGGCGCCATCTCCCCATTCCATCTTGCGGCGGAGCGTTACCTCGAGCCCGTTCCTCGCCGGCTCCAGCGGCTCGACCACGGCCGGCTGCGGTCCCAGGGTCGCCGCGTGGACGAAGGCGAAGTGAGCGACGTCGCGGAAGTTCTCGATCATGAGCCCGAAAGCGACCGGCAGCTCGAAAGGCTCGCCGTGGCCCCAGGTCCAGCTGTCCTCGTCGAACCAGGGAACGTCGGGCACGTCGGTCAGCGGCTCCTCGAGCGTCGTCCAGACGAGGCCCCACTGCAGGCGGACGGGGTAAGACGGGATCCGGGCGAGTGGCGGGATCTGACCTTGATCGGCTAGCGAGGGGATCCGGGTGCAGGTGCCGTCGCCCGCCCACTCCCAGCCGTGGTAGGGGCACTGGATGCTCTCGCCGCAGACCTGGCCCATCGAGAGCGATGCGCCACGGTGGGCGCAGCGGTCGGCGACCACTGCCACCTCGCCGTCGTCGGTCAGGAAGACGGCGAGGGCCTCGTCGAGCAGGACCGCACGCTGGGGCCCCTCCTTCAAATCCTCCAGCCTCGCCACCGGCTGCCAGCAGTGGCGCAGCGCCAGCGCTACGTCTTCGCTGCTCGGCGGCACGGAAGTGTGGTCGTTGGTCATCCCTTTCCCCGGCTCTTAGAGCTGCTTTCCCATGTAAGCACGCAGCAGCTGCGGGTCGCGCTGCAGCTCCTCGCGCCTGCCGCTGGCGCGGACCCTGCCGCCGGCGAGGACCAGGCTGCGCTGGCAGAAATCGATCGTCCGCGCCGCGTTCTGCTCGACCAGGAGCATCGTCGCTCCCTCCGTGCGAAGTTCCTCCAGCAGCCCGTAGACGACGTCGATCATCTTCGGCGCGAGGCCGAGCGAGGGCTCGTCGAGGATCAACAGCCGCGGCTTGCGCAGCAGAGCGCGGGCCACCGCGAGCTGTTGCTGCTCACCGCCCGAGAGGCGGTCGGCACGCTCCCCGGCTCGCTCCCGCAGGATCGGCAGCCGCTCCAAGACCGGCTCCGTCGCTTCGCTCCCGTTGCCTGGGGCGGCCAGCCGCAGATTCTCCGCCACGGTTAGCGTGCCGAAGATCTGCCGGCCCTCGGGCACGAGCGCAACTCCCAGTCTCGCGATCTGCTCCGGCGCAAGCCCGCGCAAAGAGGTGCCTTCGAAGCGGATCGCGCCGGCGTTCGAGCGCGTGAGGCCGCAGATCGCACGCAAAAGCGAGCTCTTGCCGGCGCCGTTGGGGCCGACGACGCCGACCACCTCTCCCTCGCCGAGGCTGATCTCGACGCCGTGCAGAACCTCGACTCCGCCGTAGGCGACCTTCAGCCCGCGCACCTCAAGCATGTGCGCCCACTGCGTAGGACGTGCCGAGGTAGGCCTCGACCACGGCGGGGTGGGCTTGGACTTCCTCGGGGGTCCCGACCACGACCGTTTCGCCGTCGTCGAGCACCTGCACCCGCGAGCAGAAGTCCATCACCACGTTCATGTCGTGCTCGATCAACAAGATCGCGCAGCCGAAGTCCTGGATCACCTCGCCGAGAATGGCGACCAGCTCCCGGCACTCCTCGTCGTCCAGCCCTGCCGCGGGCTCGTCGAGCAGCAGGTAGCGCGGCTCGGTGGCCAGGGCGCGAGCGATGCCCAGCAGCCTCTGGTTCCCCGGCGGCTGCAGGCCCGCAGGCCTTTGCGCCTGTTCGTTTAATCCCAGGCGCTCGAGCACGTCTGCGGCTATCTCCACGGCGCGTCGTCGGCCGGCTCCGACGCCCATCGCACCCACGGCGACGCTCTCCATCACCGTCAGCCCCGCGAAGGGGAGCCCCGCCTGGAACGTGCGCCCGAGCCCCGCCCGCGCGAGCCGCGCCGGCGAGGAGCCGGTCACGTCGAGCCCGTCGAGAAAGACGCTTCCAGAATCGGGGGCCTGGAAGCCGCTGAGGACGTTGATGAGCGTCGTCTTGCCGGCCCCGTTCGGGCCGATCAGCCCGAGGGCCTCACCAGGAGGCAGCGCCAGCTCCACTCCTCTCAGCACCTGCAACCCGGAGAAGGCAAGCGAGACTCCCTCGGCGCGAAGGCTTCCGCCCGACCCTCGAGCGGACCGCCGCCCTGCCCGGTCCGACGCAGCCGGTGCGGGCGCCGGCGATGGAGCGCGGGAGCGCAGCCTGCGGCGGATCGGCTCGATCTCGCCCGCCTCGCGGCCGCGGCTCAGCCCCTCCGGCATCGCGACCATCGTCACCAGCAGGATCAGGCCAAGGCCGATGGCGGCCAGGCCCGGGGTCTCGCCGATCGAGAGCCCGAACACGCCGGCGCCTTCCTCGACGTTGCGCAGCAGCTCGTTGACCGTCGCCACCGCGAGGGTGCCGACGACGGCCCCGAGAACGCTGCGGGAGCCGCCCACCACCAGCATGGTGATCGTCGTAACCGAGGCGGCGAAGTAGAAGGTGCTGGGAGAGAGGACGCCGGACTCGTGTACCGCCAGCGCGCCGCCGATCCCGCAGAGCATCCCGCTGATCGTGAACGCGATCAGCCGCTCCCGCATCAGGCCGATGCCGATCGAGCGTGCCGCCACCTCGTTCTCGCGGGAAGCCTTCAGCCGGTAGCCGCTTGCCGACCATTTGAAGGCGAGCGCGACGACGACTGCCACGCCGGCCCAGAGCCCCGCCGAGGTGACGTCGGTGGTCATCGGGATGCTCACCAGCCCGCTGTTCCCGCCGGTGACCGCGTCCCAGTTGGCGAGGACGTTGTAGGCGACGATCAGGAAGGCGAAAGTCGAGATCGGGATCGCCAGCGTCGAGGTCCTCATCAAAGGCCAGCCGACCACCGCCGCCAGCAGGCCGCTCGCCGCCGCGGCAATCAGCGTGGAAGGCAGCGGGCTGAGCTGGGCATCGGCGATCAGCTGGGGCAACCCGGGCGTCTGCAGGGCGATGAAGGCCGTGGGGAGGGTGAGCAGCGCTGCGACATAGGCGCCGCTTGCGGCAAAGCCCAGCTGCCCGAACGAGTAGACGCCGCTGTTGCCGATGAAGACCTGCAGGCCGAGGACGATGATCAGGTTGCAGAGGATCAGCGTCACGGTCCCTTCGAACGAGGGCGTGCCGCTCGCCCCGACCGCCGCGGTCAGCGCCACCAGGACGAGCGGGACGACCAGGGAGGTGATCGCCGAGGCGGGAGAGCGGAGTCCTGTGCCCGTCATATGCGCGCCTCTCCGGTCGCCGCCCCGAGCAGGCCCTGCGGCCGCACGATCAGGATCGCAACCGGAAGGGAAAAGACAATCGCGTCGCGGAACGGAACCAGGCCGTCGGGCAGGTAGGCGCCGAGCAGCGACGAGAGGACCCCGAGCACCAGCCCGCCGATCACGGCGCCGAAGATCCTGCCGAAGCCGCCGATCACCACGGCGATGAAGCCGACCAGCACGGGAGTTAGCCCCATCGTCGGGGTGACCTGACCCGTCTGCATCACGATCAGCACCCCGGCGATTGCGGCGAGCGCGCCGCTGATCGCGAAGGCGATCGTGATCACGCGGTCGGCGCGGACGCCGAGCAGCCGGGCCATCTCGAAGTTCTCCGCCGCCGCACGCATCTCGAGGCCGATGCGAGTCCGGTAGAGCAGCCATCCGAGACCGCCGAGGACGAGCACGGTCAGGGCGAGGGTGAGGATCTCGAGGTTTGGTACCGAGAGGGCGCCGACCTGGCTCGATTCGCTCAGAACCACGGGCGTTGCCACCGACTGGGCGCGGGCGTCGACCGAGGCGCTGACGGCGTTCTGCAGGATGGTCGCCACTGCAAGCGAGGTGACGAGCTGAGCGGCCAGGTCGGCGTTCCGAACGGGGCGGAAGGCCACCCGCTCGGCGAGGACCGCGATCGCGATCCCGGTGGCGAGTGCGGCGCTCACGGCTACGGCGAACGGCAGGCCGGCGAATACGAAGAGGGCGTAGGCGGGCAGCATGATGAACTCGCCCTGGGCGAAATTCATCATCCCCATCACGGTGTAGGTCAAAGTGATGCCGATGGCGATCAACGCATAAAGGCCACCAAGGGCCAGGGCGTCGATCAGGCTTTGAGCAAGGTCGGTCATCTCCTCGGCACTACTCAGCGCCTCCCGTCCAAGACTGTCAGAGAGGCCACGGGCCGAGGCGGAGCGACGGCGAACAAGGGATAACCACTCGGCCGCCGAGACGACTTTCGCGTGGCACTAGGATCGACCTATGGGTGAGCGGATCTGGAACGTCTACCTCTCGGGTGAGATCCACAGCGACTGGCGCGAGCGGATCGAGGCCGGCGTGCGCGAGGCCGGCCTGCCGGTCGCGATCTCGGCACCGGTCACCGACCACGCCGCCTCCGACGACGCGGGGACCGGCACGCTGGGGGAGGAGAGCGAGCCCTTCTGGCGCGACCACAAGGGGGCCGGCGTCAACGCGATCCGCACCCAGACGCTGATTCGCGACGCCGACGTAGTCGTCGTCCGCTTCGGCGACAAATACCGCCAGTGGAACGCCGCCTTCGACGCCGGCTACGCCGCCGCCCTCGGCAAGCCGGTCGTCACCCTCCACGACGGCGAGCTCGACCATGCCCTGAAGGAGGTCGACCGCGCCGCCCAGGCCACCGCCCGCACGGCGGAGCAGGTCGTCGACGTCCTTCGCTACGTGATCCGGGGTTCCCTGCCGTAGCCGACTTTCGCCCCAGTGGGGTGAGGCAAAACTCCGATGCCCGTCATGCCCGTGTGCGAACATATGTTCGTATGAGATGGGATGAGCAGCGAGTCGAGAACGACCTCCGCCTGCCGGGCGTCGGCGACGGGACCGTCGTCCGCACCTTCGACGCGCCGGAGGCGATGGGCATCAACTTCCACGAGGTCAGGGCCCGCTCGGCGCTGAACCACGTGCCGGGAGGGCGCTACGGGTTCAACTGGACGATCAACCAGTACCGGGGCTGCACCCATGCATGTGCCTACTGCCTGGGAGGAGACACCCCGATCTTGATGGGGGACGGCAGGACGAAGCGCCTAGCCGAGATCCGAGTGGGGGACGAGATCTACGGCACGGTCCGCCGCGGCAACTATCGCCGCTATGTCAGAACTCAGGTCGAGGCGCATTGGTCGACCCGGAAAAAGGCTTACAGGGTTCTGTTGGAAGACGGCACTGAGTTGATCGCCAGCGGCGACCATCGCTTTCTCACCAACCGAGGCTGGAAGTACGTCACCGGAGCGGAACAGGGATGGGGCCAGCGTCCTTTCCTTACGACCAACAATGAGATGCTCGGTTTAGGTTCGTTCGGGCCTGGTCTCGAAGCCTCTGAGGACTATCGGCTCGGTTATCTCTGCGGGATGATCAGAGGGGACGGCCACATCGGTTCATATTCCTATGTGAGGTCTGGGAGAGGGAGATGCGATCACCACCGGTTTCGCCTTGCCTTGACCGATGAGGAGGGATTACACCGAGCCCAGAACTTCCTCGCCGACGCAGGGGTCCACACCACCGAGTTCCAGTTCTTGAAGGGCAACGCTCGCCATCGCTCGATGCGAGCCATCAGAACTTCATCGAAGGATGGGGTAGATCGAATCCGGTCTCTGATTCGCTGGCCACGATCACCGAGCTCTGAGTGGAGGCGTGGCTTCCTCTCCGGCATCTTCGATGCCGAGGGGAGCCGAAACGAGTCGCTCCGGATCTGCAACAAAGACCCTGAGATTCTCGGGCATGCAGAGGAGGGGCTTCGGGGTCTTGGTTTCGACGTGACGGTCGAGAGGGCGAACGCGTGCGGAGCTCGCAACGTGCGGCTGCGTGGGGGGCTCAGGCAGCAGATGCGCCTTTTCCAGCACATTGACCCGGCGATCAGCCGCAAGCGCTCGATCGAGGGGATTGCGATCAAGTCTGACGCCAAGCTCCGGGTGGCTGAGATCGAGGCACTGGGTGGCGAGATGGATATGTACGACATCACCACTGGCACCGGTGATTTCATCGCCAACGGCGTCGTCAGCCACAACTGCTTTGCCCGACGTACGCACACCTACTTGGACCTCGGGCCGGGCCGCGACTTCGAGCGGGAGATCGTGGTCAAGGTCAACGTCCCCGAGCTGCTGCGGGCGGAGTTGGGGCGGCCAAGCTGGAGGCGGGAGCTGGTGGCGCTTGGGACGAACACGGACCCGTATCAGTGGGTCGAGAGCCGCTACCGGATGATGCCCGAGATCCTCGCGGCGCTGGAGGCGGCGGAGACCCCGGTCACGGTGCTGACCAAGTCGCCGCTGGTGATGCGCGACGTCGAGATTTTCGAGCGCATGGCGTCGAAGGGCCTCCCGGTCTCGGTCAACCTCTCGGTGCCGACCCTCGACGAGGAGGCCTGGCGGGCAACCGAGCCGCACACGCCGAGCCCCGCCGCCCGGCTGGACGCCGTCGCCGAGCTGCGAGCGCGGGGCATCGACTCCGGCGTCCTGATCGCGCCGCTGATGCCCGGCATCAACGACGACCCCGACCAGGTCCGCCCCATCGTCGAACGGGCGAAGAAGGCCGGCGCCACCTTCCTCGGCGGCCTAGCCCTCCACCTCCGCGGCGAGGTAAAGGACGTCTTCTTCGCCTGGCTCCAACAAAAACGCCCCGACCTCCTCCCCCGCTACGAGGCCCTCTACAGCGACCGCGCCTACATGCGCCCCGAGCAACGAAAACACGCCACGAGAGCCGTCAAAGGCTGGGGCAGAGGCCGCGCCCAGCGCTCCCTCCCAAAACGCCCCGAGCGACCCCCGCATCTGCCGCCCGAACCTCAGCGGATAGCCACCCAGCCCTCGCTCTTCTAACCGTCTGACCAAGCGGTATCTCGGGTGGGTGGCGTCGTAGGGGGGACCCCCACCCGCCGCGCGGGTGGGGGTGGGTCCCCTACGGCGACAGGACCCGCCCGCCAAACCGCTCTGTTCTAAGTCGTCCCTTCATCAAGCTGCTCGAACTTGCACTCCTCAGGCGCTTTGTCGTCCCTGAACGCATGGAATCTCGCCCCGTGCCGTATCCGCCCCGAAGCCGCATGGTCATAACCCACCTCGATCACCAACTCCGGCCGCAGCTCGACCCACTCCAAATCCCGCCCGCCGGTCCACCGGCTCGGCTCCGCCGTCCCGCTCTTGCCCGTCTCCAGCGGCGCCAGCATCGTTCGCATGCTGCGTTTCGCCGCGGCGCTGAAGCCGGAGATGTGGCCGACCGTACGCAGCTCGCCGTCGTCGTAGAGGCCGAGGATCAGCGAGCCGACCGTGCCCTCCTCTTTGCCCGGCCGCCAGCCCATCACCACGCAGTCGATCGTCCGCTCGCGCTTCACCTTCGCCATCCCCTTGCGTTTGCCGGGGACGTAGGGGGCGGTCAGGTCCTTGGCCATCACCCCCTCGATGCTGTTCAGCCACTGATCTGCTTGCTCGGCGTCGGTGGTCAACGGCGTGAGCTCCAGGCCCGCCTCGGCGGCGATCGCCGCCAGCCGCTCGCGCCGCTCGGCCAGCGGCCGCTCGCAGAGCACCTCGTCGCCTTCGGCCAGCAGGTCGAAGACGATGTAGCTGGCGGGGATCTCCTTCGAGAGCATCTCGATCCGCGACTCCGCCGGGTGGATCCGTTCCTGCATCGAGTCGAACTGGAGGTTGCCGTCGCCGTCGCGGATCACCAGCTCGCCGTCGAGCACCCACCGGCCCGGCGCGAACTCCAGCTCCGGGAAGTAGCGGTTGAAGGGTTTGCCGCCGCGCGACTGGATGTGGAAATCGGAGCCGTCAACAAAGACGATGGCCCGGAACCCATCCAACTTAGGCTCATAAGCCCACTCCTCCCCCTCCGGCAGAGCCTTGCGGGTAAGCGCCAATTGAGGCTTGATCGGCGGCTCGAGGGGAAGCGTCACCTACTGGACGCTACCGGTGCTTCCGTGACGATCCCGGCTCTCGCGCGGGTCCGGGATCGGGACCGCCGCCAGCAGTTTCTTCGTGTAGTCGTCCTTCGGGTGCTCGCAGACCTCGTCGGCGGTCCCCTGCTCGACGATCTTGCCCTCGTTCATCACCGCGATCCGGTCGGAGATGTGGCGGACGACGCCGATGTCGTGGGCGACGAAGAGGTAGGCGAGGCCGAACTCGTCCTGAAGGTCGTCGAGCAGGTTGACGATCTGCGCCTGGATCGAGACGTCGAGGGCGGAGACCGGCTCGTCGCAGATCACCAGCTTCGGTTTCAGCGAGAGCGCGCGGGCGATCCCGATCCGCTGCCGCTGGCCGCCGGAGAACTCGTGCGGGAAGCGGTTGTAGTGCTCGCTGGAGAGGCCGACCCGCTCCAGCAGCTCCTGCACCTGCCGCCGCAGCTCCGAGCCGGAGGCGACGCCCTGGCGCTTGAGCGGGTCGCCGACGATCTGGCCGACGCGTTTGCGCGGGTTGAGCGAGGCGTAGGGGTCCTGGAAGATCATCTGCATCTGACGGCGCAGCGGCTGCATCTGCCGGCGGCCGAGGCCGGCGATCTCCCGGCCCTCGAACTTGACCGAGCCCGAGCTGGGCTTGACCAGCTGCAGGACCGCCCGGCAGGCGGTCGACTTGCCGCTCCCCGACTCGCCCACCAGCCCCAGGGTCTCGCCCTTCTCGACCCTGAAGCTGACGCCGTCGACGGCCCGCACCTGGTCGACCTCGCGGTCGATCAGGATCCCGCGCTTGATCGGGAAGTGCTTGACGAGGTCGGTGACCTCGAGCAGCGGCGCGTTCGGGTTGGTCTCCCCGCTCACGCCTGCCTGACCTCGCCCGGCGCCTCGAGCCCGATCTGGCCTTCGACCTGCCGCTTCGCGCGCTTCTCCTCCGGGCCCAGCCAGCAACGGTCGCGGTGGTCGGGCGCGTCGCTGCGGGCCTCCAGGCCCGGGTACTGCGTGCACTTGGAGAACTCGTGCGGGCAGCGGGGGCGGAACGGGCAGCCCTCGGGCAGGTCGAGCAGGGAGGGGGGCGAGCCGGCGATCTGGGGCAGCCGGTGCGGCCGCGGCCGGTCGATCCGGGTCAGCGACCCGAGCAGCCCCCAGGTGTAGGGGTGTTGGGGGTCGTAGAAGATCTCGTCCAGCGTCCCTTCCTCGACCACCTTGCCGGCGTACATGACCAGCACCCGGTCGGCCACCTCGGCGACGACGCCGAGGTCGTGGGTGATCAGGATCGTGGCCAGGTTCCGCTCCCGGTTCAGCTGCTCGAGCAGCTCCAGGATCTGGGCCTGGATCGTGACGTCGAGCGCCGTGGTCGGCTCGTCGGCGATCAGCACCTCGGGCTCGAGTGCGAGGGCCATCGCGATCATCGCCCGCTGGCGCATCCCACCGGAGAACTCGTGCGGGTAGCTGTCGACGCGGCCCGCGGCGTTGGGGATCCCGACCGCTTCGAACAGCTCCACCACCCGGGCCTTGCCTTCGCTCTTGGAGGTGTCGGGACGGTGGGTCCGGATCGCCTCGACGATCTGGTCGCCGATCCGATAGACCGGGTTGAAGGAGGTCATCGGGTCCTGGAAGATCATCGCCACCCGGTCGCCGCGCAGCTTCCGCATCTCGGCGTCGCTGGCGCCGGTCAGGTCCTTGCCGTCGAGCACCACCGAGCCCTCGATGCGGGCGTTGTTGGCGCGGGTCAGACCGATGATCGTCTGCGCGGTGACGCTCTTGCCCGAGCCCGACTCGCCGACGATCGCCAGGACTTCGCCCGGCCGCAGGTCGAAGCTGACTCCGTCGACGGCCTGCACGAGGCCGTCTTCGGTGCCGAAACCGACCCGCAGGTCGCTGACCGAGAGCAGCGGCGCGGAGCTCATTCGGAGGAGCTCTCCCCGAGCCGGACCCGGGGGTCGAGGTAGGCGTAGGCGATGTCGACCAGGGCGTTGACGAAGACGACGAAGAAGGCGCCGTAGAGGGCGACGCCCATGATCGGCGGCAGTTCGAATTTGCGCACCGCTTCGGCCGCGTAGAGGCCGACGCCGTCGAGCGAGTAGAGGACTTCGGTGATGATCGCGGTGCCGGCGATGGTGGCGCCGAAGTCGAGCCCGAAGAGGGTGATCACCGGGATCAACGAGTTGCGCAGCACGTGGCGGGTCATCACCTGGCGCTCGCTCAGGCCCTTGGCGCGGGCGGTGCGGACGTAGTCCTCGTTCATCACGTCGAGCATGTTCGAGCGCAGGACCCGGCTGTAGAACCCGATCGAGAGCAGGGCAAGCGTGAACCACGGCAGGATCAGGTGCCGCGCCCACTCCCAGGGGTCTTCGGAGAAATCGACGTACTGGGCGTTGGGGAAGATTTCGTACTTGTAGGTGAGGAAGTAGAGGAGGACCGGGGCTAAGAGGAAGACCGGGATCGAGATGCCGGCGATCGAGACCCCGGTGAGGATGCGGTCGAGCCAGCCGCCGGCCCGGATCGCCGAGAGGTAGCCGAGCAGCAGACCGAAGAAGAGCCAGATGATCGCCGCCCCGATCGTCAGCGAGAAAGTTGCCGGAATCCCTTCCTTGATCTGGTCGTCGACCGGGATTTTCGGCCGGTAGGAGGTGAGCTCGCCGGTGAAGATCTTCTTCATCATCGTCCCGTACTGGACGACGAGCGAGTCGTCGAAGCCCCACTCGGCTTCGATGTTCTTGACCAGGCCGGGGGTCGCGTTCTTGCCGGCCAGGGTCTGCGCCGGGTTCTGCTTCGGCAGGACCATGAAGACGACGAAGACGATCACCGAGACCGCAAAGAGGACGCCGATCATCGCCACCAGCCGCCTGACGATGAAGCGGACCATCAGATCGTCGCCGCCTGCTGCTGAGCGCTGCCGGCGACCCCGCCGTGCGCCTCGAACTCCAGCGCCGCGTCCATCCGCGCCTTGCCGCGGGGGTCGAGGGCGTCGCGCAGCGCGTCGCCGACGATGTTCAGCGAGAGCACCGTCAGCATGATCATCAGCCCGGGGACGATCGCCAGCAGCGGCTGGATGTTGAGCAGCTCGACGCCGACGGTGATCATCGTCCCCCAGGAGGAGTTCGGCGGCTGCACGCCGGCGCCGAGGAACGAGAGGCCGGCCTCGAACAGCATGCTGTTGGCGATCATCAGGGTGAAGAAGACGATGATCGTCGAGGCGAGGTTGGGGAGGATCTCGCCGAACATCACCCGCAGCGGGCCTGCCCCCTGCGCGACTGCGGCCTCGACGAACTCTTTCTCGCTCAGCGCCAGGACCTGGCCGCGGATCGGGCGGGCGATGTAGGGCACGGTGAAGACGCTGATCACGAAGATCGGGTTCCAGATCGAGCCGCTGGATATTTCGATCGGCCCCAGCTTCAGCCCACCGACCGCAAGCGCGATCCCCAGCGAGAGCCCGATTAAGAACACGGGCAGGGACCAGATCACGTCGAGCGTTCGTGCGATCAGCCCGTCGACCCAGCCGCGGAAGTAGCCGGCGAGGAGGGCGAGGACGACGGCGATGATGGTCGCGATCAGGGCCGCCGTGATCCCGATCTGCAGCGAGGTGCGGCCGCCGTACATGAGCCGCACCATCTCGTCGCGGCCGAGGCGGCTGTCGGCGCCGAGGAAGAACTTGCCGCCGGCGCCGAACCACTGCGGCCCGATCGGCTTCCCTTCCGGCGTGACGACGTCCTTTTCTTCGCCGTTGACGGTGACTTTGTCGACCGTGTGCTCCTCGTTCGGCCCGGTGTGGGCGACGTGGTTGGCCCAGAGCGGGGCCGCCATCACGAAGACGACGATGAGGAAGAACAGCGCGAGGAAGGCGACCGCGAGGCGGTTGCGAAGGAACCGCCGCAGAGCGAGGGACCAGGGCCCTCGCTCTGCGCTCGGTTCGGTAGACACAGTGCTTCTTCTACCCCTGGCGCGCTACTTGAATTCGAAGCTGCTCAGGTAGTGGCCGAAGGTCGGGTTGAAGATCACGCTTTCCAGTTCGATCGCGTCGGAGACGAAGGTCGACAGGGTCCGCGTTCCGTAGGGCGCCCACGGAGCTTCTTCCATCACTTCCTTGTCGAGTTCTTTGTACGCGTCTTCCTGTTCGGGCCCGAGCTGCTCCGCGCCCAGTTCTTTGATCTTCTTGTTGACTGCGGGGTTGTCGAACTTGGCGAAGTTGCCGTTGTTGGTCGAGAGGATGCTTTCCCCAGCGAGCAGCGGCTGGAAGAAGTCGTTCGGGTGCGGGTAGTCCTGGAACCAGTCCGACCAGCCGGCGTCGAGATCAGGCGTGGTCGCGTTGCCGATCACCGTGAAGTAGTTGTCGGCGTTGAGGATTTTCAGCGTCGTGTTGAAGCCGAGTTCCTTCAGGACCTCGTTGAGGTATTCGCCCGCTTCGTTGTTCGGGCTTTCCGTGTCGGTCCAGACGGTGATGTCCATGTCCGACGGGCTCGCCTCTTTGATCATTTCCTTAGCTTTTTCGATGTTGTACGGGTAGAGGTCGAACTGTTCGTAGCCCGGCATCCCCGGCGGCAGGATCTGATGCGTGCCTTTGATCTGCCCGGCGTAGATCCGTTCCAGCGCCGAGGAATCGATCGCGTAGTTGACTGCTTGGCGGACTTTGACGTCGTCAAACGGCTTCTCCTGCGTGTTCATCCAGAAGTAGTAGGTGCTGATCGTCGGCTCGACCCGGAACTGGGTGCCCTCGTATTTTTCTTTGACTTCCGCGTAGCGCGAGGAGGGCGGCGGGTTCTGCATCCAGTCGTAAGTGCCCTGCTCGATGTCGTCGACCTGCGACTGCGGGTTGCGGATCACCGTCATCTTGGCGCTGTCGACGACGCCTTCGGGCAGGTCCGGCATCGCCTTGCCGTTTGCTTTTGCCCAGTAGGGGTTGCGCTCGTATTCCCAGCCTTTGCCCGGCTGTGACTTGGTGATCATGTACGGCCCGGTGCCGGGGGGCGGGTCGGCCGAGAGGTCCTCGACCGGCGTGTCCTGCGGCAGCGGCGCGACGAACATAAGGCCGAGCTCGTTGGTGAAGGTGCCTCGCGGCCCTTCGAGGTTGATCGTGATCTCGCCGGTCTTGTCGTCGGCTTTGATCCCCGGGATCGGCCCCTGTTTCGTTTCGGCAAACTTTTCCGCGCCTTCGATCGAGAGGTAGAAGGGCGAGCCGCCGGAGTTCAGCGAGATCATCCGTTCGACCGCGAAGGGGAAGTCGGAAGCTTTGACCGGGGAGCCGTCGGAGTATTTGAGGCCCGGGCGGAGGGTCAGCGTGTAGGTCTTGCCGCCGTTGCTGATCTTCGGCATTTCTTTCGCCAGCCCCGGGATCACCTCGCTGCCTTCCTCGCCATTGGCGTGCTTGTAGGTGAGCAGCGGGATGTAGACGTCAGCCATCGCCGTCCAGCCTTCGGCGGTGTAGGAGAGGGCGGGGTCCATGTAGTCGGGGAACGAGGCGTAGGTCCCGTTCAGGGTGCCGCCTTTCTTGCCCCCGCCACCGCCAGAGGTGTCACCGCCGCCGCCCCCACAGGACGCCAGCCCGATTGCCGCGGTCGCCGCAAGAACCAGAACCGCGATGACTGCCCCTAGCTTTTTCAACGTCTCTCCTCCAAATCCGGTTTGCCGGTCGTCCCCGATGAGACAGGAATCAACTCCACCACAACATCGTCACCCCCGTCAAGCAGGGATTTTCCTGGCCTTTCGTCGCCTTCAAGCCAATTCCCCCCAAGCAGGGGAGCCATTACGACGACGATGGCGACTACCCCGGCACCCGCGACAAGAAACGTCATCCGCGGGCTCAGCGCGGCGGCGATGATGCCGCCGACGGCGAAGCCGACTCCAGGCATAGCCGCGCCGATCGACTCGAGCACGCTCATCACCCGCGCCTGCATCGATTCCGCGGTCAGCTCCTGCACGGCGGAGATCGCCGCCACCCACTGGATCCCGTTGCCGGCGCCGCCGAGGACGGAGGCGGCGCAGGCGACCGCGAGCGTCGGCGCCGCCGCGAGGCCGAGGTAGCCGCCGGCAACCGCGAGCGTGCTGAAGAAGAGCAGGACGGCGAGCCGGGCCTGGCGCAGGCGGGCGAAGAGGAGGCTGCCGGCCACCATCCCGACCCCCCAGCTGGCGAGCATCACGCCGTAGCCGGTGTCGTTGGAGCCGAGAGTCTCCTTTACGTAGATGACCTCGACCGGGAGCACCGCGGCGAAGAAGACGAAGGCGAGCCCCTGCGCGATGAGCAGTCGCCGCAGGGCGGTCTGGCTGCGGACGTAATCGAGCCCGGCGCGGACGCGGTCCCGCATCCGGCCCGGTTCCGGCTCGGCGTGGGGCATCGCCCCGGCCGTGAAGAGGATCCAGGCGACTACATAGAAGGAGACGGCGTCGAGGAGCAGCGCCGTCTGGACGCCGAAGCCGGCGACGACGAGACCGGCCAAGGCGGGCCCGATCGCGGCGCCGCCCGTGAAGGCCACGTTGAGGAGGGCGTTGCCGGCCCGCAGTTCCCCGCTCGGCTCCAGCGAGGTGGCGACGACCGCGCGGGTGAGCGAGCGGCCGGCCAGAGCGAGGGCTCCGTCGGCGGCGGCGAGCGCGACCACGCCGGCCAGGGTGAAGTTGTCGACGAGCAGGGCGAGCGCGCCGAAGGCCGCCGCCTCGCCGCAATAGATCATCGGCAGCGCGTAGCGGGGCGGCGGTCTCTCGGCCTGCGCGACGAGGATCGGCGCGAAGAGGGCAGGCAGGAAGCGGGTGCCGAGGAAGAGGGCCGCCGTGGCAAGGGCGCTGTCGGTGCGATCGAAGACCAGAACCGAGAGGGCGATGATCCCCATCCAGTCCCCCAGCTCGTTGACCGCGTAGGACGCGGCCAGGCGCCGGAAGAGCGGCCGGCGGAGAGGAGCGGTTAGGCGTGGGCTTGGCATGGGATGGCCGTGGGTACTACTGCATTTCTGCACAAGTTTTCCTGCAGATGCACAAGTTTCCGCCAAGCTGTGCTACAAAGTGCCCAGCAGTTGAGAAGTTTCCACGATGCAGCGCACAACGTTGCGGGCTTCAACGACTACGGAAGGGGCAGAAAACATGGGCTACCGTCACTAGGATTCTCCAGCCGGCCACCTGATCGAGTGGCCATCAGACTTCGCGAAAGGGCGCCTCGGATGGGAGGTGCCCTTTTGCTTTTTCGGAGCTTTTTCGAGCCTCCCTCCAGGAAGTTGCCGATTTCTAGGCGGGCGGGCTGGAATTTGGGCGAATTTGGCCATCTGGCTAAAGCGGTTGCCGATTCTCTATTCACACGTCTAACTTTGGAGTTCCCAAAAAAGCGAAGCGCAAAAAAGGCGCGTCGCAGGGAAAAGCTAGGCGCCCGTGAATTGGTAGGCGGGTTTCTGCAAGACCTTCCCCCAAGATGACCGAACCAGAGATAGCTTCGTCCCGTCCCACCCGCCTCGCAATCGCGACGATGGTCGTCTCGATCGTGCTGGTCGTCGCCGTTTCGGCCCTGGAGTCGGCGCAGGCGGACTGGGACCTGCCGCTGTTCTTCATCCTCCTCGGCTTCTCGGTCTTCAGCGACCTCACTGCGATCAGCACGACCTCCAAGGTCAAGATCTCGGGCAGCTTCCTCGCCCTGGTCCTCGCGATGGTGTTCCTCGGGGGTACCCCCGCGGCGGCAATCGGGGTGCTGACGATCCTCGCCGGCTGGCTGCGCTGGCGTGACGCCGGCCACTACCTGCTGAACAACCTGCTCACCTACGCGACCTTCCCCCTGGTCAGCGGGCTCGCATTCCACGAAGTCGTAGAACGCGCCCAGATCTCCCAGGACGAACCTGCCTTCTACGGCTTGATCTTCGCCGTCTTCCTCCTGGCGCTGGCGATCAACTTCACGATGATTGCTTCCTACTCCTGCTATCTCGACCGCACCTCCTTCTTCGTCAAGGTGCGGACGGCGTTGATCCCCCTCCTGCCTTCGGAGCTGGCAGCGGCGCTGATGGCAGTAGGTGTCGCCTACCTTTACGTCCAGCTCGGTCTCGCCGGGGTCGCCATGTTCGGCGTCGTCCTCGTCACCTTCCAGTACCTGCTTGGCGCCCTGCTCGTCTCCCAGCAGCGGGCGGAGGAGCTGGAGCTGCGCAGCAAGCAGTTGGCCAGCTTCCAGGTCGGGATGTTGAGCGCGATGCTGCGCACTCTCGACCTGCGGGATCAGATGACCGCCCGCCACAGCGCCGCGGTCGCGCGCTACTCGCGCGCAATCGCCCAGCGCGCCGGCTACTCGCGCCGCGAGGAGGAGCTGGTCCACATCGCCGCGCTGCTGCACGACATCGGCAAGTTCATCCTTCCCGACCGCATCCTCAAGGCCAACGTCCCGCTCACCGACGAGGACTGGATGCTGATCAAGCGGCACCCGCAGCAGGGCGCCCGCGTCGTCTCCTCGCTCGACGGCTACGGCCCGGTGGCGGAGATCATCCTCGCCCACCACGAGCGGATTGACGGCAAAGGCTATCCGCGCGGTCTGGCCGGGGATGAAATCCCGGAGCTGGCCCGGATCATCTCCGTCGCCGACACCTACGACGTGATGACGGCGCGCGACTCCTACCGGACGCCGATGTCCAGCCACGACGCGATCGTCGAGCTGCGCCGCGTCGCCGGCAAGCAGCTCGACGCCCGCTTTGTCGAGATCTTCATCGAGCTGCTGGAGGGCAAGGACGTGTCCTTCGCCCACGGCGAGGCGGCCGACTTCGAGAAAGAGCTGGCGCTCGAGTCGCGGATCGAAGAGACCGCCAGCCCCGGCGGCGAACAGAGCCGCTTCCAGGTCGCCGGCGTCAACTGAGGCCAGTCGGACGGGCGCTGGCCCCTACCGGTAGCGTTGCGCGCGCATGCGCGCCGTCACCTTCCAAGCGCCCGAGCAGGTGCGGATCGAGGAGAAGCCCGATCCCGAGATCGGCGCCGCCGACGACGCCCTGGTCCGCGTCGAGGCGAGCGGGATCTGCGGCTCGGACCTCCACATCTACCACGGCCGGGTGCCGGTCGAGCCGGGGTTCACGATCGGCCACGAGTTCGTCGGCACCGTCCTCGCCGCGGGGGACGACGTCGAGCGGGTCGCCGTCGGCGACCGCGTCCTCGGCACCTTCCACACCGCCTGCGCGACCTGCGCCTCCTGCCTGCGCGGCGACTACCACCGCTGCCGCAACGGCCAGACCTTCGGCCACGGCGCCAACCTCGGCGACCTGCAGGGCGCCCAGGCCGAGCTGCTCCTGGTGCCGCGCGCGAACCTGACCCTGCGGCGCGTGCCGGAGGGGATGTCGGCCGATGTCGCGCTCTTCGCCGGCGACGTGATGGGCACCGGCTACCACGCCGTCGCCCACGCCGAGATGAAGGCTGGGGACACGGTCGCCGTCCTCGGCCTCGGGCCGGTCGGGCTCTGCGCCGTGCAGGCGGCGCTCGCCGGAGGGGCGGTGAAGGTCTTCGCGGTCGACACCGTCGAGGAACGGCTGCAGATGGCCGAGCGCTTCGGCGCGACGCCGCTGCACCTGACCGAGGACGAGCCGAAGAAGGCGGTGCGGGCCGCGACCGAAGGCCTCGGGGTCGACGTCGTCGTCGACGCGGTCGGCGACCCGGGACCGCTGGCGCTCGCCGTCAGCCTCGCCCGCGACGCCGGCACCGTCTCCGGGATCGGCGCCTACGCCGGCAAGGGGGAGGTCCCGCTCGGCCTCGCCTGGCTGAAGGGGCTGCAGCTGCGCCTCGGCCTCGCCAACGTGATCGCCCACGTCGACCGGGTGCTGGCCCTGATGGAGGCCGGCAAGCTCGACCCGGGCCCGCTGGTCACCCACCACATGCCGCTCGACGAGGCCGACGAGGCCTACCGGGTCTACGACCAGCGCGAAGCGCTGAAGATCGTGCTCACGCCCTAGCTGTACTAGTTGACTGACACAGATATGCAGACTACTGTGTCAGCCAGTGGCACAGCTAGAGGCGAACCCGTTCCGAATCGATCCGGCCGATGAGCTGCCCGTCGGGCTGCAGCTCGGCTGGCGGCTGCGGGCGCTGATCCGCACCGGCGAGCTGGCGGCCGGGGAGCGGTTGCCGAGCTTCCGCCGGCTGGCCGAGTGGTCCGGAGTCAACGTCGGCACCGTGCGATCGGTCTACGAGACGCTCGAGGCCGACGGGCTCGTCGTCACCCGCCACGGGCAGGGGACCTTTGTCGCCGACGGCGTCGAGGCGGCGCCGCAGCTGGAGGAGATTGCCTCCGACGCCCTGCGCCGGGCCGAGGAAGCCGGCCTCGGGCCGCGCGACCTGGCGATCGTGGCGATGGCCTGCGCCGGCCTGCCTTCGGAGGAGAGCGAAGTGCTCGAGGTGCGGCAGGAGCTGCGCCGGCAGATAGCCCGGCTGGAGGCCGAGCTGGCGAGCTACACGCGCCACCTCCAGGCCGACCTGCCGACGGCGCCGAAGCGGGCCGTGGCCCACGTCGCCGGCGTCGAGGAGCTGGAGCGCACGCGCGACACGCTGATCGCGCAGCTGGCGGAGGCGCAGCGGGAGAGCGAGCAGGAGGTGCGGCGGCGAGCAACCAGCCGCGGCCCCCTGGGCAGGGCGATGAGCCGGTGGCGGAACAAGCGCTGAGCCGCGGGCTGCTGCCCGTCAAGAACGCGTTCGAAGAGGTGGGGGTGATGATGATCCTCACCGTCAAAACGCTGATCTCGGCGGTGCGGCCGCCCTACCCATACGGGGAGGAGCTCGTCTGGCAGCTCCTCTTCGTGCTGAAGCTCTCCTGGTTCCCGCTCCTCGTCTCCACCTTCGCCCTCAACCTGGGCGCGCCGGGATTGCAGGCGGCCGGGGTGCTCTCGCTGTTCGGCGCCCTCGACCGCCTCGGCGGCTTCTTCGTCGTGATCGCGATCCGCTGGATCGCCCCGCTGGTCACGGCGGTAGTGGTGTCGGGTGTGGCCGGGACCGCGATCACCGCCGACCTCGGCGCCCGCAAGATCCGCGAGGAGCTCGACGCCCTGCAGGTGCTCGGGGTGGACCCGGTCAAGAACCTGGTCGTGCCGCGCTTCCTGGCCCTGATGGTCATCACCGGCCTGCTCGACGTCTTCGCGATCGTGATGGGCCTCTTCGCCGGCATCGCCGCCGAGCTTCTCTACCACCAGTCGCTCGGCGGATTCTTCGCGACCCTCTTCACCAACGCGACGATCATCGACCTCTGGTCCTCGGTGATGATGTGCACGATGTTCGGCGCGATCGTCGCCATCGTCTGCTCCTACAAAGGCATGTCGGCTTCCGGCGGCGCCGCCGGGGTCGGCCGCGCCGTCAACCAGGCGGTCGTCATCTCCCTCGTCGCGGTCTTCTTCTTCCAGTTCGTCGTCAGCTCGATCCTGCTCGCCACCAACCCCGACCTGCAGGCGGTCCGGTGATCGGCTGGCTCGACATCCCGCGCAGCTGGCTCGATTCCTTCGGGGACATCGCCCGCTTCGGCTCCAGGGTGGCGGGGCTGGTCTACTCGGGCCGGGTCTTCAAATTCTTCGGCGAGGGGCTGCGGCAGGCGGGCATCCTGATCTTCGGCTCGGCCCTGATCATCCTCGCCTTCTGCTTCATCCTCGGGCTCCAGTGCGGCCTGCAGGGCGCCTACTTCAACCGCTCGATCGGCGCCCCCTCTCTTGCCGGTCTCTTCTCGGCCTACTGCGACCTGCGCGAGGGGCTGCCCTACGCGTTCGGCTACATCCTCGCCGCCAAGGTGGGGACCGGGATCGTCGCCGAGCTCGGCGCGATGCGGATCTCCGACGAGATCGACGCGCTCGAGGTGATGGGGATCCAGCCGGTCACCTTCCTCTGCGCGACCCGCCTGCTCGGGGCCTGGATCGCGCTCCCGTTCCTCTACCTGGTCGGCATCGCGGTCATCTACGCCGCCAGCTATTTCTCGGTGGTCCAGCAGGTCGGCGACGTCTCCTCCGGCGGCTACCTGCTGATCTTCTGGATGTACCAGAGCCCTCCCGACCTTCTCTTCAGCTTGATCAAGGGGATGGTGATGTCGACCGTGATCGTGTTGGTCGGCTGCTACTACGGCTACACCGCCTCCGGAGGCCCGGTCGGGGTGGGCACTGCGACGGCGAAATCGATGGTGTTCAACATCGTCGCTGTCCACATCCTCGGCATGCTCGGGACGTTGATCTTCTGGGGCTCCAACCCCAGAGCACCGATCGGGGGCTGATCAACAGCCGTCCTTGATGAACAGCGCAACGGTTCCTATGACCCAGGCCCAGACCGAAAGCTCAAAAAAGAGGAGCGAACGCTTCAGCTTCGCGTGCAGGGCGGCCGGGCTCTCGTCTACCGACTGTGACTCACGCATAGGGTGAGTCTAGCGAACCTTTTTGTCTTCAGCGGCGGCGGTGCTTGCTGAAGGTGTCCTGGACCCACTTGAAGCCGCGGCGCTCGCTGAGGCTCTGGCGGAAGCGGTCGAGCGCCGGCGGGCGGGGCAGGTCGGGGTCGAGCGGGCCCTCCGGCGGGACGACGACGGGGTAGAAGAGCGAGGCGGCGGTGATGTCGGCGACCGAGAGGCTGTCGCCGACGAGGAACTCGCCGTCGCCCTTCTCGAGCTCCTGCTCCAGCCGGTCGAAGGCGGCGACCACGGCCTCGCGGGCCTGCATGGCGCTCTCTTCGCTGTTCGCGCCCCAGCGGATGCTGGTGTAGGCGCGGGCGTAGGCGCCGACCACCGGCTTCGCCTTGCCGAGCGGGCCCGGCACCGATTCGGCGGCGATCTCGGCGAACAGCTCGGGCTCCTGGATCAGCTCGTAGAAGGGGAGCAGGCGCGCGTGCGGGCCGAGGTTCTCGTCGAACCAGTCCTCGAGCTCGATCGCCCGTGCCCGCTCCTCGGCGTCGATCGGGTAGAGCGGCGGCTCGGGATAGGCGGCCTCCAGCGCGGCGATAATCTCGGTCGAGTCGCCGATGTTGCGACCGTCGAGGGTCAGCACCGGCACGGTTGGCTGGGCGCCTCGGGTCAGCACCAGGGCGATCGGGATATGGGTGCCGGGCAGGATCGAGCGGCGGTTGTGGTCGATGCCCTTGTACTCCAGGGCCCAGCGCACCTTTTCGGCGTAGTGCGAGATGTCGATCTGCCAGAGGGTCGGCGTGTCCTGCGTTTGCGTCGTCATCGTGTGCCTGGCAGCATAAGCGCGTGGCAGTTCTCAGCGAAGCCGAGATCGAGGAGCGCCTGGCGAGGCTCTCCGGCTGGGAGCGCAAGGGCGACGCGATCGAGAAGCGCTTCAAGCGCGACGAGTTCGTCGGCAGCGTCCGCTTCGTCGACAGCATCGCCGCGCCGGCCGAGGCGATGGGCCACCATCCCGATCTGGCGATCTCCTGGGACACGGTGACGGTGACGATCACCACCCACTCCGAAGGCGGGCTGACGGCGAACGATTTCGAGCTCGCCGCCAGGATCGACGCTCTCGACGAGTAACGCCGGTGGCGAAGCGGAAGAAGCAGAGGCGGGCGCGGGAGAAGCCACCGACGGTCGACTACGTCGACCCCGAGGGCAACGTCCTCACCCTGCGCCAGACGCTCAGCTCAGGGACGATCGCCAAGGTCGGCGAGGCGCCGGTGGGGGAGGCGGCCTCGCAGGAGGATGCTTGGCACCGGCGCTCCGAGGCCCTCTTCGAGCGGCTCGCGGTGAGCTGGGAAATCGCCGGCCTGCCACTCGACGACCAGAAGATGCTGCTCGGCCGCTACCGGATGGCCGACGCCGAGACCCAGCGCTGGGTGCGCCAGACGATCGCCGAGCACCTCGAGCGCTACATCCCCGAGCTCACGAGCTGACGGTGGCCGAGCGGCTGCGGATCGACGAGCGGCTCTCGCTGCCGCTGAACGAGGTCGAGCTGCGGGCAAGCCGCTCTTCGGGGCCCGGCGGCCAGCACGCCAACGTCACCGCCTCGCGGGTCGAAGCGGTTTTCGCGGTCGAGGAGTCCGAGAGCCTCAGCGACGCCCAGCGGTCGCGGCTGCTGGAGCGGCTGGGGCCGGTCGTTACCGCGGTGGCCCAAGACGCCCGCGGGCAGGCCCGCAACCGCGAGCTGGCGCTGGAGCGGCTCGCGGCGAAGATCGCCGCGGGCCTGCGCGTGCGCCGCAAGCGCCGACCGACGAAACCGAGCCGCGCCGCGCGGCAGCGGCGGCTAGAGCGCAAGCGGCGCACCGGCGAAAAAAAGCGCCAGCGGCGGAAACCGCCGTTAGAGTGAACGCGATGCTTGGTGAGAGCAAAGCGACCAGCGGCTTCGCCGTCGATGACATGGACCGGGCGAAGGAGTTCTACGGAGAGACGCTGGGGCTGCGCATCGAGGTGATGAGCGAGGAGTTCGGGGTGACCGCGCTGAAGCTGAACGGCGGTGACGTCCTGATGTACCTCAACCCGGAGATGACGCCGGCCAGCTACACGATGCTGAACTTCGAAGTCGACGACATCGACGCGGCCGTCGAGGAGCTCAGCTCCCGCGGGGTCAGCTTCGAGCACTACGAGGGCTTCGACCACGACGAGAAGGGCATCGTCCGTGGCCCCGGCCCCCAGATCGCCTGGTTCAAGGACCCGTCGGGGAATGTGATCGCGGTGCTGCAGCAGCCGTAGGCTCGCGCACCGTTCCGTTGCGGTCGACCTTCACCACCGGCAGCTCGCCGGGCCACATCGCCAGCGTGGCGAGGAAGCCGAGCAGCATCAACCCGCCTGAGATGTAGAAGCCCGCCTCGGGCGAGTAAGTGCCGTCGAGGCTCGCCATCCTCGCCAGCAGGGCTGCTAGGCCCGCCAGCCAGAGCAGCGCCGCGATCATGAGGCGGGTTTTGAAGTGCTGCCGCAGCGCCAGCTGCCGGCGACGGCCGAGCACCAATGGCAGCGCGACGAGGATCAGAACCGGCCCGGCCAGGAAGCCGGTGTCGATCTTGATCGCCTCGAGCGAGCTGCTCGCGAGGTCGAAGAGGTCGGAGCGGCCCCACCAGGTAAAGGCGGCGCCGAGCAGGCCGATCAGCAGCAGCGCCGCGCAGAGGCCGGCGACGTCGCTGGCCAGGCGTACCCGGCGATTGGGGACGAAGGCGTCTCGAAGCTGATCCACCCGGCCAGTCTGCGCCGTGGGCCTCCCTCTGCCATCCGGGCAAAGCCGAAGACCTACGTGTGTCCGCCCATCGCGCGGGCGACGGCGTCGCGCCGGTAGTCGAAGATCTGCCGCAGGTCGCGCTGGACCAGCAGCCGGTTCGCCAGCTCGCCGAGCGGCCCGAATGGGATCGAGTACCGCACCCGGTCCTCGATGATCGTCGCCCCCAGCCCGTCCTCCGTGAACGTGTGCGTGTGCTCCCAGAGCGAATAGGGGCCCTTGATCTGCGTGTCGACGAACCGATGCGGTGGCTCCCAGGCCGTGATCCGGGTCCGCCACCGGACTGGCAGCCGGTGCAGCCGCAGCCGGTACTCGATCAACGTCCCGACCTCCATCTCGATCGGCTCCGGCGTCGACACTTCGAAGCCGAGCCACGGCGGCGTGATCCGCTCCAGGTTGCGAGCGTTCCCGTAGAAGGCAAAGACCTCGTCGATTGGACGCTCGATGTGCTGACGGCGTTGGAGGAGGTGTATTGGAGGCTCCTGGTCGTCTGCCCTCTGCGGAGACTACGAAAAGATCTCGGAGTTCAACTGCTCAAGGTAGAGCGGGGAGGGCCATTCGGCTTCGTCGGCCGGCAGCCGATCCTTCGGGATCTCGCCTTCCAAGGCGTCGAAATAGTCTAAGGACATCTCCACCGGGAGCCCCTCGGTGCGGACCTGATCGGGAACTGACACCAGATAGCGGCCCTCAGAGTCCCCGTCGATGCGTATCACCCCGGCGTCGAAGGCCCAATGGCACAGCTTGTTCAGGCAGATGCCGTTGCGCGGTGAGTTCAGGTCGTAGCGGGCCCACGGCAGTATGTGAGCCCCGTCGACGCCGGCCGAGGCGGTGTGGGGGAGCTTGGGGAAGACGTCCCCCGAGACCGCGCAGCGGTAGGAGTAAATCTCCCGGATCTTGCGAGAGAAGGCGCGACCTCGAGCGCTTCGGACCACCGCTTTGCGCCATCGAGCTACCGTCCTTCTGGCGGCGTCGGCCGGGTCGACGTCGTCCTGCGGAGCATCGCCCGGAACTGAGGCAGTCGCCGTCGTGATGGTTGCCTCCTGCGTCTCGAGCCCGAGTTCGGCACCGAGCTTTCCGAGCAGGTCCCCGGAGGTTCCCAGCTGCCTGCGAAGCGCGTTTGCGGCCGATTGGATGGCACGGTGCTCGCCTTCGACCACGGCCTGCTCGTGGCTGCGGATCAACTGGGCCAGTTTGGATTCCTGCGCTCTGGCCGTGCCCCACAGCGCTTGAACCTGGGCTAGCCGAATGGTTACGTCGACGGAGCGGGGAAGGTCGATTTTGCTTCCCAGCCAAAGCCGCGTCGGCCGGAGCTCAGCCGAGTGATCGTGGATGTCGGCCACGTCGACATTGATGTCGGTGATGGCATAGCCCTGGTCGTAGAGAAAGTCGGGGCCGCCATCGGTGAGCGCCAGCTCCCGCCTGGGTTTCGGCAGCAGCAGTACCGCGGCGAGCACCCTATAAATATGGCTGTATCCGCCGGGCATAAGTCGAATCCGGGGCTTCCCCTGAACCCGCTGGGCCGAGCTGTGGCCGTCGATGCTTATCTCCGGGGTGAGTTCGAAGACAAGCTCTTTTTCGAGGAGATCGTCAACCGAGACGTCGCCTTGCCGGCCCGCGAGCTCGTACTCTCCGCGCCCTCCGCTGGGTCGAAGAGCAATTCTCACGCCCAGAGCCCCCTAGGCGGTGGCGGCGACGGCTGACAGGGGTTCGCTCTGCACGCCCAGCAAGTACGCATGCATGCGCTCGGCTAGCCACTCTGCCACCGGGGGGGTCACGGCGTTCCCGAGCGCGTGATATCTGGCCGTGTCCGCCTCCTCGGAATCCGCCATGCCGGTGAGATTCGTCCAGCCAGGCGGGAAGCTCATCACCCCCTCGCACTCGGAGGGCGTCAGCCGCCGTACCTCCCCCCGGCTGGGGTAGCTCACGTAGTTACGGCTCCAGTCAGTCCCGGTGTGGCGAGCCGACTCGGCGTACAGGCAGTAGGCGATCGCCTTCGTTATCGGTCCTTTTGGGCCAGCATGCTCAAGGACTCTTTTAAAGGGGGAAAGAGGTTTCTCCCCATTCTCTCTGCCCGCCTCAGGCACCCCTTCGCCGCATTCGGGCTCAAAAAGTACCGCTGGTGGACCTTCCCGGTCTCGATAACACCCAACAACGTAGACTCGGCTGCGCGATTGGGGGACTCCGAAGTTTTTGCTATTAAGCACGCGCCATCCGAGGCTATACCCGAGTTCGGCCAGCGTCCCGAGTACAACTCCGAAATCTCGTCCTTGGTGCGAGCTGAGAAGACCCGACACGTTCTCGAGGACAAGAACGCTGGGGCGTGCTTCTCCAACGAGTCGAGCAAACTCGAAAAAGAGGCCTGATTGTCGACCTCGAAGCCCGTCGCGTTTTCCCATTCGTGCAAGAGAGACGTCTTGGCACGGGAAGCCGGCGACCCAAACATCTGAGTCTGGGATTTCTCCACCCCTTACCTCCTTTATGTCGGCGCTCTTAGGAACCTCAGGCCAGTGTTTTTCGAGCACCGCTCGACAGAAAGGTTGGATCTCGCATTGGTAGGAGATCTCAAAGCCTGCCCGCTCAAATCCAATGTCGATGCCTCCGATTCCAGAGAAAAGCGAGGCCACGCGAAACCGGCCTCCATCCGAGGCCGGTCGCTTGAATTTGAGAATGTCTGAATCTGGCATGCGGCGGCGACGGATAATCGCATCGCCAGGGGATGGAACTTCGTTCTCGGATCTAGCCGCGAGGCCGTACCGGGAAGCCGGCTTTGGCTTGGCGCAGCACCTGGTCGACGGCATCTACGCAGTGGTCGACGTTCTTTTCGACGTCGAAGTCCCAAAAGCGCAGTACGACCCAGCCGAGGTCCTCGAGAGCGGCGTCGGCCAGTCTGTCCCGCTCCATATTCCGTCGAATCTTTTTGTCCCAGTACTCGCCGGATTTGCCCTCCCGAAATGCTTTTGGATGGCCATGCCAGAAGGCTCCGTCGACGAAGACTGCCACCCGGCGATTGCGCCATGCGATGTCCGGGCGGCCGGGAAGACCCTTCACGTCGAGCCGATAGCCGCGCAGCCCCCGCTGCCATAACGCCTTCCTGAGGCGCATTTCCGGTCGAGTGCCGGTCGAGCGAATCCGGGCCATGGTGCGCGACCGTTGGGATGGAGTCAGGTTGTCCGCCATCTACTTCCCAAGGGGAATGGGCACGGCTGGTTTCGAACCAGCGACCTCTCGCGTGTGAAGCGAGCGCTCTCCCACTGAGCTACGCGCCCGGGAGAGTCAGATCATACGGTGGACGGCGCGACTTCTCCGGCTGCCGGAGGGCGCTCGCCAGCGCTTTCCGCGTCGGCCGCGCCCTTGCGCAGGGCCATGGCGACGAAGGGGAAGATCAGGGTCGAGAGCATCGCCGCGCCGACCAGCCCGGCGGCGGTCGAGGCCCTCATCTCCCCGGCGTCGATCGCGATCGTCGTGATCGCGACGACGAGGGGGAGCTCGGTGGCGCAGTAGAAGGCGAGCGCGAGGCGGTCGCGGGCGCCGAGCACGTGGCGGTAGAGGAGCAGCGCCGGCACGCCGCGGACGACGAGGAAGAGGGCGAGGAAGAGGATCAGCTTCCCCACCGCTTCGGCGGAGCCGAGGGCGGCGAGGTCGAACTCGATGCCGCTGGTGACGAAGAAGAAGGGGACGAAGAAGCCGAACCCGACCGCGGTCAGCTTCGACTCGAACACCTGCAGCTCGTGGCCCTGGAGGGCGAGGCGGGTGATCATCCCGGCGACGAAGCCGCCGAGCAGGATGTCGAGGCCGAGCTTGCCGGCCAGCAGGACGAGGCCGAAGACGAGCACCACGGTGACCCGCACCGCCAACTGGCTGCTCGCCTCGAAGGTGCGTTCCAGCGCCGGCCAGCCGCGCCAGGCGTAGCGGACCGAGACCAGCGCGAGGGCGAGGGCGAGGGCGACGAAGACGAGCAGGATCGCCGCCTCGCGGAAGGGGTTCGTGGTCGAGAGGACCAGCGTTACGAGCAGGATCGGGCCGAACTCGCCGGCGCCGCCGGCCGCCAGCAGGTGGGTGCCGAAGCGGGTCTTCAGCTCGCCGTTGTCGCGCAGGATCGGGATCAGGGTCCCGATCGCGGTCGTCGCCATCGCCGAGCCGGTGTAGAGGAAGGAAACGACGACCCCGGCGGCGGCGAGGAGTCCCCCGAGGCCGTAGGCGAGGATCACCGAGAGCAGCCAGCCGGCGGCGCCGAGCTCCATCGGCTTCCCCTTTATCCGCTGGAAGTCGATCTCGTAGCCGGCGAAGAAGAAGAGCATCCCGAGCCCGAGGTTGGCGAAGAATTCGACGAAGTCGTCGCTGTGGGCGAGGCCGAGGATTTCCGGCCCGATCAGGATCCCCATGATCAGCTCGACCACGACTACCGGCGGTGCGAACCGTTTCGGCACCGTGGCGACGGTGACGGCGGCGATCGCGGAGACGGCGACGATCGCGAAGAACGAGCCGGAGTCGACGACGATCGCGGCGTTTGGCGGGGCGGGCAAGGGCGTCATCCTATGTTCGGCAGGGTAGGATCACCAGTGGACCGTGCTAGGCGGGGTGTCAGCGGTGCCTTGTGACCCGAAATCCGCTTAGCGGGGCCGAATACCGTTCCGAGGGACTGGCCGTCGGGGTCAGTGCGTCGCGGCGGCGTTGACGGCCGGGTCCTGCGCGACGTGGGCACGCGAATCAGGTCAGGTCCGGAAGGAAGCAGCCTTAAGCGGATGCCGCGGGTGCCGCAGGCGAGCCCGGCCTGAGCCATAAGCGACGAACACGCCCGGTGACCTCGTTTCGAAGGGCGGGTGCACGGTCCATTTGTCGCTCAGTCGATCAGGCGCTTGCGCATCTGGTGGATCGCGACGCGCCAGGTGGCGACCGCGAAGGCGACGAGGAAGGCGAAGCGCAGGATGTCCTGCCACTCGAACCCGAAGGCGCCGCCGCGGACCAGTTCGACCAGCTGGTGCAGGGGGTTGATCTGGGCCACGATCTGGAACCCCTCGGGCAGCCCTTCGATCGGGAAGAAGGTGCCGGCGACGAGGAAGAGCGGGGTGATGAAGAGCGCCGTCACATAGTTGAACTGGTCGATCTTGGCGACGGTCGCCGCCATCGCCACCCCGAAGCCGGCGAAGCCGAGCGCGGTGACGAAGGCGAAGAGCGGGACGAGCAGCATCCCGGGCTCGGGGTCGAGCCCCCAGAAGAAGGTAACGATGAGCGGCACGCAGCCGTAGACCGCCGAGCGGGTGCCGATCCAGAGCATCTCGGCGGTGACCAGCTCTTCGACGTCGACCGGCGCCGCGAGGATCGCTTCGTAGGTGTTCTGGAAGCGGTGCTTGACGAAGGTGCCGAACATCGCCGGCAGGGCGCTGGAGAAGATCACCGCGGTCGCGACCATCCCGGTGCCGACGAACTGGATGTAGGGGATCCCGTTGACTTCGTCGACCAGGGTGGCGCTGAGGCCGAGTCCGAAGGCGAGCAGGTAGACCAGCGGTTCGAGCACGCTGGAGAAGGTGGTCCCCTTCCAGTAGGTGCGGAAGTTGGCGACCTCCCGGCTCATCACCCCGGCGATCGCCGCGGGTTCGAGTCGCCGCATCGTCCGCCGCCGCGGCTGGGCCTGGGTCGAGGCCTCCATCACTCGGCCTCCTCGCCGGTCAGCAGGACGAAAACGTCCTCGAGCGTCGCCGCCCGCACCACCGCGTCCTCGGGGACGGTGCCGTCACTCGCCTGCTCGGAGCCGACGATCGCGATCGCCGGCCCCGCCGGCCGCACCCTCAGCCCCGCCGCCTCGGCGCTCGCGCGCAGCTCGGTCAGGCGCTGCGGCGGCGCGTAGACCTCGGCGGTCTGGCGGCCGGCGTGCTCGGAGATCAGGTCGGCGGGTCGGCCCCGGCTGATGATCCTGCCGCGGTGCATCACCGCGACCTCGTCGGCCAGCCGCTCCGCCTCCTCGATGTAGTGGGTCGACATCAGGATCGTCGTGCCGCGCGATTTCAGGTCGCCGATCAGCGTCCAGAGCTCGGTGCGGATCTGGGGGTCGAGGCCGACCGTCGGCTCGTCGAGGAGGACCAGGCGCGGTTCGTGGACGAGGCCGCGGGCGAGCAGCAGGCGCCGCCGCATGCCGCCGGAGAGTTTGTCGACCGCATCGCGCCGGCGGTCCCGCAGGCGGGCGAGGTCGAGGCAGCGGTCGACGGCAGCGCCGACGTCCTTGACCCGGTACAGCCGCGCGTAGACGGCGAGGTTGTCTTCGACGGTGACGTCGACGTCGAGGTTGTCGAGCTGGGGGACGACGCCCATTTCGGCCCGGGCGGGCTTCGACTGGGCCGGCAGCTCGTGGCCGAGGACGCGGAGCTCGCCGGAATCGGCGACCGCCTGCCCGGTCAGCAGCCGCATCGTCGTCGACTTGCCGGCGCCGTTGGGGCCGAGCAGGCCGAGGCAGATGCCTTCCGGCACCTCGAGGTCGAGCCCGTTCACCGCGGTGATCGGACCGAAGCTCTTGACTACGTCGCGAAGCTCGATTGCCGCCATCGGTCTGATGGTTTCATGACTGGACCTTTTGTTCTCTGAGGCCGGTCGGCCGCCCGTGGTGGCAGACTGCCGCCGATGCTGGACGAGCGCTGGATCCGGTCGCTGCACGTCGAATCGATGCGCCGCGCCGACCTGCACCGCGAGCGCGAGCCGCATGTCCTCTTCCAGGCCTCGACTATCGGGGCGCTGCTCGACGGCGGCTTCGAGGGGGACCTGACCTTTGCCGAGCTGGCCGAGCACGGCGACCTCGGCCTCGGCACCCTCGACCACCTCGACGGGGAGATGATCGCGCTCGACGGCAAGTTCTTCCGCGCCGACGTCGACGGGCGTCTGAGCCGGGTCCCAAGTGAGGCGAAGACGCCGTTCGCGGTCGTGACCCGCTTCGAGCCGAGCGTCGACGAGCGGTTGTCCGGCGCCGAGCTCGATCACGACGCCCTGCTCGAGCGCCTCGACGCGCTGGTCCCCGCCGACGCCTCCTCCTGCGCGATCCGCCTCGACGGCCGCTTCGACCTCGTCCGCGCCCGCTCCGTCCCGCGGCAGGAGCCGCCCTACCGGCCGCTGACCGAGGTCGTCGCCGACCAGCACGTCTTCGAGCTCACCGACGTCGAAGGGACGATGGTCGGCTTCCGCTTCCCGACCTACGTCGAGGGGATCGAGGTGGCGGGCTACCACCTGCACTTCGCCAGCGCCGACCGCCGTCGCGGCGGCCACGTCCTCGGCTCCCGCTCGCGTCGCCTGTGGGTCCGCCTCGACCCCTCGGACAACCTTCACGTCGAGCTGCCGCCGCGGGTCGAGCTGGCCGACCCCGATCTCGCCGCTGATACGCACGCTGCGGTGGAGGCCGTCGAGCGCGGCTAGCCGAGCTTGCTCAGGGGCACCGGCGGTAGACGATCCACGAGTTGTTGCGGGCAACCTCGTCGAACCCGTCCGGCGCCGGGAAGGAGGCGTCGGTCGGGTCGTTCGGGTCGAGGATGAAATTGTGGATCACGAAGTCGCTGGCGGGGGCGACGAAGTAGCCGCGGGCCGGGACATGTTCCTCGCTGGCGCTGACGATCTGCGTCGGCTTGATGTCGAGGCCGAAGGCGAGGCGGGGGACGGCGCGGTGGTTCGGGACCGCGATCTTGCCGCAGAGCGGCTCGAAGGCGCCGGCGTCGACGAGATCGGTGAGGTCACCCTCGATCCGCGCCTGGTTGGTGAGGTCGGCGTCGACGCGGGAGTCGAGGTCCCACTGGTTGGGCAGCCAGATCAGGAACATCGCCGCGACGATCGCGGCGAAGACCTGCCAGCGCCGCCGCCAAGGGTGCCCGGCATCGAGCAATCGCCAGCCGAGCAGGCCGACGGCGGCGAAGATCGCCAGGATCGCGGCGGCGAGCATCGTGTAGCGGGGGAGGATCGCCAGGCCGCCGCAGGCGAGCAGCGCGAAGGCGCCGAGAGCCAGAGCCGCGGCGGCGACGCCGAGGACGGAGCGGCGGCGGAGGAAGGCGAGGCCGAGGGCGACGCCGCCGAGGGCGCCGATCATCCCCGGCCACTGCAGGACCTCGCCGAGCCGCCGCGGCCCGTAGAGGACGAGGTCGACCGGCCCCGTCTGCCGTTCCAGCGTCTCGACCGTTTCTTTGGTCCCCGTCCACGAGTAGGTGGGGCTGCCGGTGGTGATCAGGTCGAATAGCGCCCACAACAACGGCCCGGCGAGCGCCAGCACCCCCAGCCACACCAGCTCCCTCCTGCCGACGGGCCGATTTCGATCTATATAGGCCCCTTTTCGGCCCGTCGGCGGTGGGGTGAGCCCGAGGTAGAGCCAGTAGGCGACGGCGAAGAGCCAGGCCTCGGGGCGGAGTAGGCCGGCCAGGGCCAAGAGGGCGAGGACGGGCCAGCCGGCGCGCGGGCGCTTGGCCTCGATCAGCAGCGCGCCCAGGCAGAGGGCGATGTAGGGGAGGTCGATGTAGGCGCGCAGGCCGTTGGAGAGGAAGGGAGCGCGGGTGAGGACGATCGCGGCGGCGACGGCGCCGATCGGGCGGTCGAACCAGATCGCCCCGAGCCGGTAGACGAAGTAGCCGATCAGGGCCAGCGAGAGGTAGGCGACGATCATCGTCACCGTGATCGCGCCGTCGCCGAGCGGCGTCGCCACCAGGCCCATCAGATCAGTCAGCGGGTGCGGGGTGGGGGGCAGCGCGGCGCCGTAGTCGGGGCTTTCCAGGTGCGCCAGTTCCCGCCCCCAGACCAGCGCGTAGATCGTGTCGTAGTTGGGGAATCCGTAGGGGAAGACGAGTAGCAGCACGCCCGTCACCGCAGCGACCCAGGCGGCGGGCGTCAGCCAGTTGCGGGCCCCCTTCGGCACGGCGGGGACGGTATCGGTGCGCCCACGGGGCGCGCGTTGCCCGTGGATACACTGGCTCGGAGCCGATGAGCGAGTCGACTTCCCTCTACCGCCGCCACCGCCCCGGGTCCTTCGACGAGGTCGTCGGCCAGACCCACGTGGTCCGCACCCTGCGCAACGCGGTCGAGCAGGGCAAGGTTCACCACGCCTACCTCTTCGTCGGCTCCCGCGGTACCGGCAAGACCTCGATGGCGAAGATCCTGGCGAGATCGCTGAACTGCGAGCGCGGCGGGCCCACTGTCACCCCCTGCGGCGAATGCGAGTCCTGCGTGACGATCGCCGGCGGCACCTCGGTCGACGTGATCGAGATGGACGCCGCCTCCAACCGCTCGGTCGACGACGTCCGCGACCTGCGCGAGCGCGTCGCCTACGCGCCGGCCGGGGGCCGCTGGAAGGTCTACATCCTCGACGAGGCGCACATGCTGACCAAAGAGGCCTGGAACGCCTTCCTGAAGACGCTCGAGGAGCCGCCGCCGAACACCGTCTTCGTCCTCGCCACCACCGAGTCGCACAAGGTGATGGCGACGATCGCCGACCGCTGCCAGCGCTTCGACTTCCAGCGACCCTCCCTGGAGCAGATCTCCGAGGTCCTGAACCGGGTCGCGGCGGCGGAGTCGATCGAGGTCGACGAGGGGGCCGTGGCGATGATCGCCCGCTCGGCCTCCGGCAGCTTCCGCGACGCGCTCGGCACGCTCGACCAGCTGGTCGCCTTCGGCGGCAGCCAGGTCGAGCTGAAAGACGTCCTCGAGATGCTCGGCGCCGCCGACGCCGACCTGCTCTTCGAGGCGGTAGACGCGGTCGTCGCCGAGGATCCGAAGGGGGTGCTGGTCGGGATCGAGAAGATGGCGCGCTCGGGCCGCGACCCCTCCCAGTTCGCCCGCGACCTGCTCGCCCACCTGCGCCACCTGCTGATCGCCCAGACGACGGGCGAGGTGCCCACCAGCTTCGTAGTCACCGCCGCCGACACTGCCCGGATGCAGGCGCAGGCGGCGGCGATCCGCCCCGCCAACCTGATCCGCACGATCGACGAGCTGGCCGACGCGCTGACCGCGATCCGCGAGGGAGACGACGCGAGGCTGGCGGTGGAGATAGCTCTCTTGAAGGCTGCGCGACCCGATCTGGATCCCGATACGGCTGGGCTGCTGCGCAGGATCGAGCGGCTGGAGCAGGGGCAAGGCAAACCGCTTCAGGCCGCGGGTCCTGTCGCCGCAGGGGACCCACCCCCAGCTGCAGAGCAGCAGGGGGTCCCCCCTACGACGCCACCCACGGCAGACCCGCCTAGCCAAGACGATCCACCTCCGGCGGAAGAGGAAGAGGCGGAAGCTCCTCCGTCAGACGAGGCGGTCGAGGTCCCGGCGTCTAGATCTGACGATCCTCCGGTGGGTGGCGACGATGCTGAGGACTCCCCCGGTAGGGGGAGCCCAGCATCGGAGACAGGACCCGCCGGCCAGAGCACTCCTGCAGCGGCAGGACCCGCGGGCCAACCCGACCTCAGCCTGGAAGACATTCAGCGCGTCTGGCCCGCCGTCCTCCAGAAGCTTGAGGAGACCGCCCCGGCCCTCGCCGGCGCTCTCGAGGGCGCGCGTCCGGTCAGTTTCGGCGAGGCGGGTCTGGAGGTCGGTTTTCCGCCCGACATGACTTTCCTGAAACGGAATGCCGACAGCCCGGAGAAGCGGGACACGGTGGCGGCGGCGATGGCGGCGGTCACCGGGGTCGGGTTGCGACCCACCTATGTCCTGCTCGAGGGCGAGGCGCCGCCGGATACGCCGGCGCCGGGCAGCGAGGGGATCGACGAGGATCGGGTCTTGGAAAAGCTGAAGAGCGAGTTCGACGCGGAGGAGGTCAGTTAGGTGGCACGAGGAGGCGGACCGGGGGGCTTTGACGTCAACGCCCTGATGAAACAGGCCCAGCAGATGCAGGCCGACATGCTGGAGGCCCAGGAGAAACTCAAAGACGAGGTCGTCGAGGCCAGCGCCGGCGGCGGCATGGTCAAGGTGAAGATGGGCGGCGACCTCACCCTGCGCGAGATCGTCATCGACCCCGAGGCGATCGACCCCGAGGAGGCCGAGCTGCTCCAGGAGATGGTCCAGGCGGCCGTCAACGAGGGGCTGCGCGCGGCGCAGGAGCTGGCCAGCTCGAAGATGGGCGGCATCGCCGGGGGCGACCTCGGCGGCATGGGGGGCCTGCTCGGTTGAGCGAGGGCCCGGCACCGCTCGCGCGCCTCGTCACCGAGCTCTCGCGGTTGCCGGGCATCGGGCAGCGGACCGCGCAGCGGCTCGCCTTCCACCTGCTGCGCGCACCCGACGAAGAGGCCTTCGCCCTCGGTGACGCGATCCGCGAAGTCAAGGAGAAGGTCGGCCTCTGCGAGGAGTGCTTCAACCTCGCCGAGGGCCCGCGCTGCCGGATCTGCGCCGATCCGAACCGGGACCGCACGATCATCTGCGTCGTCGAGGAGCCGGCCGACGTGATCCCGATCGAGCGCACCCACGAATACCGCGGCCTCTACCACGTGCTCGGCGGGGCGCTCTCCCCGATCGACGGCGTCGACGCTGAAGACCTGAAGATCGCCGAGCTGCGGCGCCGGGTCGAGGCGGGAGGGATATCCGAGGTGGTGCTGGCGACCAACCCCACCACCACCGGCGAGGCCACCGCCCTGCACATCGCCGACATGCTGCGCGGCCAGGTGACGGTGACCCGGCTGGCCAGCGGCCTTCCGGTCGGCGCCGACCTCGAGCACGCCGACGAGGTCACGCTCGGCAAGGCGCTCGCCGGCAGAAGAAGCCTGGAATAAGCGGAACCGGATATCCGTCCTGGACGACCGTCGGGCCGCAAATAGCGGCTTTTTCGCCCCCGACCGTCCGCCGCTTGCGCCAAGGTCACCCCGTGCCTGACCAGTCGGGATTCCAGCGCCGCAGGGAGGACGCCCCGCCGGCGAGCCGCATCGCCCTCAAGGTGTCCGAGCTGCACGCCGATCTTCTAGGCAGCTTGCACGAGGAGATTGGAAACGGTGGGGGAGACTTCGTCCAAGCCGCGCAGCGGCTGGCGGCCGAGTTCGGCTCGGTGACCGCGGCCGCGGTCGAGCTGGCGCAGGCCTCGCCCGCGCCGACGCCGGCAGCCGGGAACGGCGCCGCTGCTCAGCCCGCCCCCGAGGCCCCTCCCGAGAACCTCGAAGAACTGCCGAGCCTCTACCGGCCGGGCCATATGCGCCGGCGGCTGGATCAGCTGCTGGAGACCAACCGCCGCTACGGCCACCCCTTCGGCCTCGCCGTCTTCGACGCCTCCGGTCCCGGGACCAAGCCCGGCGACGTCGCCGGCGGCCAGGAGACCGTCCTCTCGATCGTCGGCGCCGCGCTGCGCGACAGCATCCGCATCGTCGACGAAGCCTTCCGCCTCGAGGAGGACGCGATCTGCGTCCTGGCGCCCAACACCGGCACCGTCGAAGGCGTGCAGATGTGCGAGCGCCTGCTCGGCCAGCTCGACGACCTGGAGCGGGCGGGGGGGCTGCGGATCTGCATCTCGGCCGGCGTCGTCGCCTGCCCCGACCACGGCGCCAGTGCCGAAGAACTTCTGCACAAGGCCGACGCCGCGATGTGGCGCGCCCGCGCCGTGGGCCAGCCCGTGGGCGTGGGCGCCTTGCAAGATCGCTAACAGTTTCTGCGAAATCTGCCGATAACCGGTGTAAACCCGCCAAACGGGTGGGAGAATCTTCACCCGCCGTCGAATAGACGCGCAGTCCACCCGTTCGACCTATTTATCTAATGCCCGGAATCCGAACCAACGCCGCCGCCGAAGTTCTCGGCGTGAGCCCCAACACCCTGCGCAGCTGGGAGCGTCGCTACGGGTACCCGACGCCGAAGCGGACCGCCGGCAACCACCGCAACTACGAGCTGGTGGAGCTGCAGGCGCTGCGCGACGCCCTGGCGGAAACCGGCAACATCTCCTCGGCGATCGAGCTCGCCCGCCAGCGCCAGGCGGCGCCGGCCAACGACGGGAGCCTTTTCGCCGCCTTCGAGAACTTCGACGAGACCGCGGCCGACCGCGCGATCGAGGAAAGCCTCGCCCTGCGCTCGCTCGAGCGGACGGTCGAGGAGCTGCTGCTGCCGGCGATCGACAAGCTCGCCGCCGATCCCGAGGGAGAGGCCGAGCTCGAGTTCGCCGCCCGCTGGGCCACCGGCTGGCTTCACGGCGCCCGCCGCCTGGCCTCGGCCGCCTCGCGCCCGGCAGGGATCCTCCTCCTCGACTCCAGCCACGGCCAGGACGCCGAGGAGGTCCACATGCAGGCGCTCGACCTCGCTCTGCGCCGCGCCGGCTTCCGCGTCCTCGTCCTCTCCAACGAGCTCGGCGACGAGCGCCTCGGCCGCGCCCTCGGCGCCCTCGACCCGACCGCGATCGTCCTCTGCGGCCCCGGCGCCGACACCCAGGGGGCCGTCAAGCTGGTCCGCAAGATCCGCGAGCTCGGCTTCGTCGCCCCCCTCTACGGCTTCCGAGCCGACGGCCTGATCGGCGCCGCAGTCCCCTCGGCGGGCAACATCCCCAGCGAAGTAACGGGGATGCTGAACTCAGATCTCCGCCGCCGCGCCGCCCAAGCCTTCGCCTAGGCCGAGCTCGACGGCGACGGCTCGGCCTCGCTGATCCCCCAGCGTTCGTGCAGCTTGCGCAGGGGGGCCGGCGCCCACCAGTTCCACTTGCCGAGCAGCTCCATCAGCGAGGGGACGAGGAGGGCGCGGATGATGCTGGCGTCGATCAGGACGGCTAGGGCCGTGCCGACGCCGTTCTCCTTGATGAAGATGATCTGCGAGGTGGCGAAGGCGCCCATCGCGACGGCGAAGAGCAGCGCCGCGGCGGTGACGATGCGGCCGGTCCGCTCCAGGCCGATCGCGACCGACTCGGAGTCCGAGGCGCCGTTGTCACGCGCCTCCTTGATCCGCGAGAGCAGGAAGACGGCGTAGTCGGTCGAGAGGCCGAAGGCGACGGCGAAGAGCAGGATCGGCATCGTCTGCTCGATCGCCCCGGGGCTCGTGTAGTCGAGGAACCCTTCCAGCCGGCCGTCCTGGAAGATCAGCACCAGCAGGCCGAAGACGGCGCTGAGGTTGAGGAAGTTCATGATCAGCGACTTGATCGGCAGGATCACCGAGCCGGTCATCAGGAAAAGCACCACCAGCGTCGACACGATCACGATCCCCAGCGCGATCGGCAGGTGTTCGGTCAGGCTCGCCTGGAAGTCGACGAAGTCGGCGGTGGCGCCGCTGACCGCGACGGTCGTCCCGGGCGGAGGCGGGAGGTCGCGGATCGCCTTGACCGTGGTCTGGCTCGCCTCGGAGCGGAACGGGTTGGCCGAGACCACCTGAAGCGCGGTGACGCCGGGCGCCAGACGCTGCGGCGGCTGCACTTCGGCGACGCCTTCGACACCGCGCACCGCGGCGGCGACCTGGGCGGCTGCTTTCGGACCGCCGCCTTCGACGTCGATCCAGATCGGCGTCTCGTGGTAGGGCGGGAACTCGGTGCTGACCGTGTCGTATGCCTGCCGGGCGCTGGCCGACTCTGGCAGCACGGTCGGGTCGACGGTGTCGAACTTGATCTGCAGGAAGGGCAGGCCGAGGACGATCAGGAAGAGGGCGCTGACGGTGGCGACCGGGAGCGGCCGCCGCATCACGAAGCGGGAGAGCCGGTACCAGAAGCCGTTCTCGTCGGTCCGCGTGTCCGCCTCGGCCCGGCGCTGGAGGAACTTCGGCGCCCCGGCGTTGACCCTCGACCCCAGCAGGGTAAGCACCGCCGGCAGCACCGTCAGCGAGATCAGCGCCGCGAACAGCGCCACCAGCGCCCCGCCGAGGCCCATCGAGTAGAGGAACCGCTGCGGGAAGACCAGCAGCGAGGCGAGCGCTGCCGAGACCGTCAGCGAGGAGAAGAAGACCGTGCGCCCGGCCGTGGCCATCACTCGCCGCATCGCCTCCAGCCCGGGGCCGCTCTTGGCGATCTCCTCGCGGTAGCGGGAGACGATGAAGAGGCTGTAGTCGATCGCCAGCCCGAGCCCGAGCGCGGTGGTCAGGTTGAGGGCGAAGATCGAGATCGAGCCGAGTTCGCTGGCGATGCGGAGGATGAGGAAGGTGCCGACGATCGCCAGGCCGCCGATCATCAGCGGCAGAACCGAGGCGACGAGGCTGCGGAAGAAGAGCAGCGAGAGCAGGAAGAGCAGGGGGAAGGCGAGCATCTCCGCCTTTTTCAGGTCTTCCTCGACCTGCTTGTTGACCTGCTCCTGGGCGACGGCGGCACCGCCGACGACGACCCCGGGCTCGGCAGAGAGTTCGTCGGCGATCTCGGCGCCCGTTTCCTGCCACTGCTTGTCCTCGGTGGTCTTCAGCGCCACCGCGAAGTAGGTCGACTGCCCGTCGTTGGAGACGAAGGCGGGCGAGCGGGTGTCGTAGAAGCCGGTGACCGAGGCGACGTCCGGCCGTTCGCGGACCTGCTGCTCGAGCGCCTCGACCCGCGGTTTGGTCGCGGCCTTGGCGACCGGGGCGTCCTGGACCACCGCGATCACCGCCGGGACCCGGAGGCCGGCGTCCTGCAGCCGTTCCCTGGCCTGCACCGTCTCGGTATCCGGGTCGTCGGCGCCGTAGGGGTCGAGCCGGTCGGCTACCGAGCCGCCGATCGCCCCGGCGAGGAGGAAGAAGACGAGCGCCAGCAGACCTACCCGCTTGGCCCTCCCGTTCGCGAGACGTGCCAGGGAATCGAACATCAACCGCTCCTTTCGTCGAGAGCGGAATCGAGAAGCCTTGCCTCCATCCGCTCGCACCAGTCCGCGAACCACTCGGTGAACTCGAGGCCGCCCTGCAGGACGATCATCGGGAAGGGGTCGTCGATCTCGCCCTTCATCTGTTTCAAGGCCTGCAGCTGGGCGTTGACCGCCTGCCGCTTGTCCCGCATCGAGCGCAGGATCGCCACCGCCTCCTCACGGGGGAGGGCGTCGGCGAAGAAGAGTTTCAGCAGCCCTTCGTCGCGCATCTCGAAGGTCTCCGGCTCCTGCCGCAGCCAGGCCCGCAGCTCCTCCTCGCCGTCGGCGGTGATCTCGTACACCGTCCGCCTGCGGCCGCCGGTCGGCACGTCGGAGCCGACGATCAGCCCCGCCTCCGCGAGCCGCTTCAGCTCCGGGTAGATCTGCCCGTAGCTGGCCGCCCAGAAGAACCGGGTGGAGTTGTCGACCACCGCTTTGATCTCGTAACCGGACCGCGGTTCGTTGCGGACGAACCCGAGGATCACGTAGGCGGTGGCACTCAGCTGCTCCATCTGTCGAGACTATATATCGCTCCGATATATCTCGAAGTGTGATTGCGGTCACACCGCCGCTACTCACGTATGGTCAGGGCTTCCGAGTTGAACCGCGACGAGTGAGAGGAAGGGGTGCCGGATGTCGCTTGACCAGAGCAAGGTCGGCCGGGTCGTGGCCGAACAGATGGAGGCGATCGAGAACGACTACGGCGACGACTGCGAAATCGGCGACGTCTGCACGATCGTCGAGGTCGTCGGCCCGCACGGTTCGCACGTGCGGGTGCGGAGCAGCGACATGCGTCCCCACAGCGGCTTGGGGCTGATCCGGATGGCCGAACAGGCGATGCTCGGGAACCTGGGGGGCTCGGCCGAGTAGGAGGCTTTCCCCGACTATCCTCAGCACTCGATGACCGGGGACGGCTCTGACATCGTCGTGATGAAGTTCGGCGGCACTTCGGTGGCCGGCGCCGAGCAGATCAAGCGTGCCGCGGGGCGGATCGTCGCCGCCCGCGAGGCCGGCAACCGGGTCGTCGCCGTGCTCTCGGCGCGCGGCAAGACGACCGACGAACTGGTCGCCCAGGCGCACGAGATCTCCGAGCGCCCAGTCGCCCGCGAGATGGACATGCTGCTCTCCACCGGGGAGCGGATCTCCTGCGCGCTGGCGGCGATGGCGATCCACGACATGGGCCACGAGGCGATCTCGCTGACCGGCTCCCAGGCGGGGATCGTCACCGATTCCTCCCACACCAAGGCCCGGATCATCGACGTCCGCGCCGACCGCATCGCCGAGGCGCTGCAGCAGGACCGGATCGTCCTCGTCGCCGGCTTCCAGGGCGTCTCCACCGACAGCCGCGACGTCACCACCCTCGGCCGCGGCGGCTCCGACACCACCGCCGTCGCCCTCGCCGCGGCGCTCCGCGCCAGCGTCTGCGAGATCTACACCGACGTCTCCGGCGTCTTCAGCGCCGACCCGCGGATCGTCGCCGACGCCCACAAGCTCGATCGCGTCTCCTTCGAGGAGATGCTGGAGATGTCGGCCTCCGGCGCCGGCGTCCTGCAGCTGCGCTCGGTCGAGTACGCGCGCAACCACGGCGTGCGCATCCACTGCCGCAGCAGCTTCGAGGACGGTCCCGGTACCCTCGTCGTCTCAGAGGAAGAGACCATGGAGAACCCTTTCGTAACCGCCGTCACGCATTCGGACTCGGAGGCCCGGGTCACCCTCACGGGCCTCCGTGACGAGCCCGGCGTCGCCGGCCGCATCTTCGGCGCCCTGGCCGACGCCAACGTCAACGTCGACGTGATCATCCAGAACGAGCCGGTGGGCGACGACCAGCTCGCCGACCTCTCCTTCACCGTCGACCGCTCCGACCTGCCGATCGCCCGCGACACGATCGCCGCCCTCGGCGACGTCTCGCTCGCGGTGCTGACCGACGAGCAGATCGGCAAGGTCTCGATCGTCGGCGCCGGCATGCGCTCGCACCCGGGCGTCGCCGCCAAGGTCTTCCAGGTGCTCGGCGAGGAGCGGATCAACATCGAGATGATCTCCACCTCGCCGATCAAGATCTCGTGCGTCATCCCCGCCGACCGCGTCAGCGACGCGGTCAACGTCTTGCACAAGGCGTTCGAGCTGGGCGAGGACGCGATCCAGCCCGAGGACCCGACCGGCCCCGGCCACCGGCCCACGGTCGCCGGCTGAGCCAGCCGCGCGAACCATGGCCGGCGACGGATACAGAGTTGGAGTGCTGGGGGCGACGGGGCTCGTCGGCACGACGATCATCGAGCTGCTCGCCAGTCGCGGCTTCCCGGTCGCCGAGTTGAGGCCGCTGGCCTCCGAGCGCTCCGCCGGCAAGACGATCGAGTTCGGCAGCAAGGTGCTGAGCGTGCACGCCGTCAGCGACGAGACGATCCAGGGCCTCGACCTCGTCCTCTCCTCGGCCGGCGGCTCGGTCAGCGCCGAGTGGACCCCGAAAATGGTCGAGGCGGGCTCCACGGTGGTCGACAACACCAGCTACTGGCGCATGCACGACGACGTGCCGCTGGTCGTCTCCGAGGTCAACCCCGACGCCCTGGAGGGCCACAAGGGGATCATCGCCAACCCGAACTGCTCGACCATGCAGATGGTCGTCGCCCTGAAACCGCTCTACGATGCGGCCGGGATCGAGCGCCTGGTGATCTCCACCTACCAGGCCGTCTCCGGCACCGGCAAGGGGGCGATCGACGAGCTGCGCGCGCAGGCGCGGGCCGTGGTCGGCCGCTACGACGTGCCGGCGGCGGAGATCTACCCCCACCAGATTGCCTTCAACGCCCTGCCGCAGGCGGGCAGCTTCCCCGACGGAGACGACCACACCGACGAGGAGCGCAAGCTGATCAACGAGACCCGCAAGATCCTCGGCGACGACGGGATCCGGGTCAGCGCGACCTGCATCCGGGTCCCGGTCGAGACCGGCCACTCCGAGGCGGTCAACGTCGAGACGCGCGAGCCGCTGGAGCCTGAGCAGGCCCGCGAGCTGCTCGCCGCGGCCCCGGGCGTGACCGTCGTTGACGACCCCGCCGCCGGCCGCTACCCGATGGCGATCGACGCCGCCGGCAAAGACGACGTCTTCGTCGGCCGCATCCGCCGCGACCCGGGCAACGAGCGCGCCCTCGACATCTGGGTTGTCTCCGACAACCTGCGCAAGGGCGCCGCCACCAACACGGTCCAGCTCGGCGAGCTCCTGGTCGAGCGCGGGCTGCTGAGCAGCCAGAGGTAGCGTGGGCATCAGCTTCGCCGAGGGCCTGCTGCTGTTCGGGGGCCTCCTCGCGATCGTCGCCGCCCTCTCGGGGGTGATGAAGGGAACGGTGCTCTCGGCCTCTGTTCTCTCGGTCGCGCTCGGCTTCGGCCTCGCCGCCGCCGGGGTGGTCGACATCGACGCCACCGACGAAGTGGTGGTCGAGCTGGTCGAGCTGGCGCTGATCCTCACCCTCTTCTCCGACGGGATGCTGGTCGAGCGCGAACTGCTGCGCAGCCACTGGGGCCCGACGGCGCGGGCGCTGGTGATCGCGATGCCGATCACGATGGGCCTGCTGGCGCTGGCGGCGAAGGCGCTCTTCCCCGACCTCGGCTGGGCGGAGGCGTTCCTGCTGGCGGCGGTGCTCTCGCCGACCGACCCGGTGGTCACCTCTGCGGTGGTCACCTCCCGCCTGGTGCCGAGCAAGGTCCGCCACACGCTCAACCTCGAGTCGGGACTCAACGACGGGCTGGCCCTGCCCTCCGTCCTCTTCTTCCTCGTCCTCGCCTCTCCCGGCGGCGATGCCGCCACCGAAGGGATGAAGCTGATCGGCGAGGCGGCCGTGGGCGCGGTCATCGGCGTCATCCTCGGGGCGGCGGGGGGGCGGCTGCACCATTCCCTTCCCGGCGGGGGCATAACCGCCCGCTACGAGGGGATCTACGCGATCGGCTTCGCCCTCTTCGCCTTCGGCCTCGCCGAAGTGACGATCGGCAACGGCCTGATCGCCGCCTTCGTCTGCGGGATTGCGATGGGGGCCAGCGAGCGCGAAGTCCCGGACGGATTCGTCGAGTTCGCCGAGAACAGCAGCGCGATCCTCCAGGTCCTCACCTTCTTCGTCTTCGGTGGCCTGATCTTCGCCACCGGCTTCGACCACGACGTCCCGCCGCTGGTCCTCTTCGTCGCCTTCGCCCTGCTGATCGCCAGGCCGGCGGCGGTGATGCTCTCCTTCATGCGGACCGGGATCCCGAAGTCCGAGAAGCACTTCATGGCCTGGTTCGGCCCCAAGGGCGTCGCTTCGATGCTCTTCGCGCTCTTCGTCTTCAAATCCGCCGTCCCCGGCAAGGACCTGATCTTCGACGTCGCCGCGATCGCGATCATCACCTCGATCGTCGCCCACGGGCTGACCGACACGATCGGCGCAAAATGGCTGGCGCGGCGGATCAGGCTGACGCCCTGAGGGGTGTCAGGGCAAGGACGCAGGAAGCCCGAATAGCAGCGCTATTTGGGCGACCGAGGACACAGCCATGGCGCCCCTCAGGGCGTCAGACGGCGGCGGCAGCCAAGCGGTCCTCGACCCAGCCAGTCGAGGCGACGTGCTTGTTCATCCCCAGCTCCTTCGGCTCGGCGCCGAGGGCGAGGCCGACCAGCTGCGGCAGGTGGAGGACGGCGAGGCCGAGGTCGCGATTGACCACCTTGGCTGCTTCCGGCTGCTGCATGTCGAGGTTGAGGTGGCAGAGCGGGCAGGGGGTGACCAGGCAGTCGGCGCCGGAGTCGATCGCGTCGCCGACGTGGGTGCCGGACTGGCGCAGCGAGGTCTCGCGGTTCATCGTCACCACCGGGAAGCCGCAGCATTTGCGGGCGCCGTCGTACTCGACGACCGTGCCGCCGAGCGCCTCGATCACCTTCTCCAGGTAGATGTCGCGATCGGGGAATTCGCCGTAGCCGAGCCGTTCCTTCGGCCGCACGATGTAGCAGCCGTAGAAGGGGCCGACGCGGAGACCCTCGAGCGGGCGCACGACCTGCTCCTTGAGGCGATCGAGGCCGTAATCCTCAACCAGCAGCCAGAGGAAGTTCTTGTTGGTGAAGCCGTTCTTGTCCTTCTCGTAGGAGAGGCCCTGGCCGGAGAGCGCCTCGTTGACGTGGGCGCGGTAGGCCGAGTCGGCGTCGAGGCGCTGCTGGCACTCCGACTGCGCGCCCTGGCAGGTCGAGCAGATGTTCATCATCGAAAGCCCGGTCTGCTGGGCCAGCGCGAAGGTGCGGGCGTTGAGCGTGTCGGCCAGCTCCTGGTTGTGCTCGGCGATGACGCCGGCGCCGCAGCAGTTGGCCCGGTCGAGTTCGACCAGCTCGATCCCGAGCTTCTGCGCGACCAGCGCCATCGAGCCGTGCAGCTCGGGCGTGAAGCCGCGCGAGACGCAGCCCGGCCAGTAGGCGACTTTGATCTGATCGGCCATCATTTCGCCTCCGCGGTGTCGGGATCGGTGGAGCGCTCGATGCCCTTCTCGACGTTCTCGTCGACGAGCTCACCCTCCTCGCCCTTGATGTACAGGTTGAATTCCTCTTTGTGCTCCTCGGCGTGGGCGTAGATCGCCTTGACGTCGTCCATCGCGTCGCCGGGGAGCTTGTGGTGCGTGCCGGGGATCGCCTGGCGCAGCTTGACCTTGCGTTTGCGCAGCGGCCGCAGGATCGTCGGCAGCGACTTGATGGTTTCCCGGATGCTCCGTTTGCTCGGTTTCAGCTTGCCTTTGATCCCGGGCGCGTAGGACTCCTGGACCAGCATCGCCTCGTCGAGCGTCCCCTTCTTCTCGATGATCTTGACGAAGGCGACCTCGTGGGCGTGACCGGCGTTGGGGTCTTCGATCCCCTCTTCGCCGGCCTTGCGGCGCAGGCGCATGATCTGGTCCATCGGCGCCACGCCCTTGGGGCAGGCGTCGATGCAGCTGAAGCAGTGGGTGCAGTCGTAGATCCCGTGCGGGTCGTCGGCGAGGTCGTGCAGCCGCTCGTGGGTCTCGGCGTCGCGGGGGTCGCCGACGAAACGGTAGGCCTTGGCCAGCGCCGCCGGGCCGATGAACTCCGGGTCGGCTTCCATCGAGAGGCAGGAGGAGACGCAGGCGCCGCACTGGATGCAGGCCATCGACTGGGTGATGTCGATCATCGACTCCGGCTCGACCACGTACTCGCGCTCAGGCGGCTCGCCATGGGGCAGAAGCCAGGGGGTGACCCGGCGGATCTTCGTCCAGTGGGTCGACTCCATGTCGGTGATCAGGTCCTTGATCACCGGCATGTTCCCCATCGGCTCGATGACAATCGCGGCCTCCTCTGCTCCCGATCGCTCGCGCCCTTCACCCCCGGAGATCTCGCTCGCTCGCTCCCGCGTCCGGGGGCCGCGCTCTTCACCCTGGTCGGGGGTGTACTCCTCGTCCGCGCCGCGTGGCGGCGGCATCGAGGAGGCGGCGCCTTTGTATCGGCGGTTCGCCGCCTCGAAGGCCTCGCCGATCTGCGTCTTGCAGGCGAGCGTCGAGGAGCCGTTGATCTTCACCCCGCAGGAGCCGCAGATCGCCGCGCGGCACGAGCAGCGCACCGAGAGCGAGCCGTCGTCGCGGTCCTTGGCCTGCAGCAGCCCGTCGAGGACCGAGAGCG
>DASSYI010000009.1:0-20552 GCA_035703365.1 Solirubrobacterales bacterium | reverse complement strand
GCGCGGGGTGTCGCCGTCGTAGATCGCCTCGCGCAGGTGCGGCGGCCGCAGCCGGCCCAGCGCCCGCGCCTGGTCCTGGGCCAGCGCCTTGGTCGGGTAGAGGTAGAGCGCCCGGTCTTTGGGACGGGCGGCGATCCCGTTCAGCACCGGCAGGTTGAAGGCGAGGCTCTTGCCCGAGGCGGTGCCGCTGGTGATGACCAGGTTCGACTCGGCGGCAAGCTCGAAGGCGCGCAGCTGGTGGGTGTAGAGCGAGTCGATCCCGACCCGCCCGAGCGCCTCGGCGAGGCCGGGGTCGAGCTCCGCCGGCAGCGGCGCCTGCCGCGAGCGTCGCTCCTCTTCGGCCGACTCGGCGACGATCCGCCCGTCGCGGCGCCCCGGGTCGATCGCCACCGCCCAATCAGAAGCGAGCAGACTCCCCCCGCGCGCCATCAGACCGGGCTGCCGATCTCGGCCGCGATCCTCATCGCCTGCAGGGAGCTGCGGTCGTGGATGCGGAGGACGTCGGCGCCCTCGCGGACGGCGAGGGTCACCGCCGCCACCGTCCCCCACTCGCGCTCTCCCGCCGGCAGGCGCTCCTCCCAGGAGCCGGCCAGGACCGCACCGATGAAGTCCTTGCGCGAGAGCGAGACGTAGAGCGGCAGGCCGAGCGCGCGCAGCTCGCCGAGCCGCCGCAGGATCTCCAGGTCCTGCTCGGGGCTGAGGTCGAAGTCGAGTCCGGGGTCGATGGCGATCTGCTCCTCCGCCACCCCAAGCTCCCGGGCCAGCTCGATTCTCCCCTCGAACCAGGCGCGCAGGTGGTCGACGACGTCGCCGTACTCGCGCCAGGGGCGGTCGACCCGCGGCGGCCCCTCGATGTGCATCAGCACGTAGCCGCAGCCGGTCTCGGCGACCAGCTCGAACATCTCCTCGCAGCCGCCGGAGATGTCGTTGACGACCTCGGCCCCTGCCGCCAACGCCCTTCGCGCAACCTGCGGCGAAAACGTGTCTGCCGACACCGGCGGGGCCGCGGCCTCTCCGAGATATGGGGGGTCATAGCCCCCCAAAGTTCGGCGAGGACGGGAGCGCAACCCTTTGGCAAGCCCCTCGACGGCCGGGACGAGTGCCGCGGCCTCGTCCTCCGGCGCCACCGGCGGGCCGGCCTTGGCGGCGACGGCGCCGACGTCGAGCATCTCGAAGCCCGCCTCGGCCAGCGCCAGGCCGTCGGCGACCGCCTGCTCGGGCGTGCCGCTGCGCGCCCCCTCGAACATCGAGTCGACGGTGACGTTGACGATCCCGGCGCCGATCGGCTGCGCCAGGTCGAGGGTGCGCTCGGCGAGCCTCCAGGCCATTGTCGCTACGGTAGCGACCGCGCCGATGCCGCTCCGCTGCGTCTACACCGATCTCGACGGGACCCTGCTTGGCAAGGGCAGCTCGCTCTTCCGCGACGCCGAGGGCGGTTTCTCGCTGGCGCAGTCCCGGGCGCTGGAGGCCTGCCACCGGGCCGGCGCCGAGGTCGTGATCATGTCCGGCCGCCGCGAGCCGCAGGTGCACGAGGCGGCGCGCCTGATGGGCCAGGCCTCCTACATCTACGAGGCCGGCTGCGCCTTCGCGATCGAGGGCGAGACGACGCTGATGACCGGCGCGATGGCGCCGAGCGAGGACGGGACGATCTACGAGCAGATCGAGCAGCGCGGCATCCCGAAGCTGCTCTTCGAGCACTTCGAGGGGCGGCTGGAGTACCACTCGCCCTGGCACCACGGCCGCGTCCTCTCCCACCTCTTCCGCGGCAAGGTCGACGTCGAGGAGGCCAACGCCCTTCTGCACGAGCGCGGCGACGACGACCTGCGGCTGCTCGACAACGGCGCCATCGGCCGCCCGATGCCGGCGGTCGAGGGCCGCACCCACGCCTACCACCTGGTTCCCAGGCAGGTGAGCAAGGCGGCGGCGGTCGCCGGCCACGCCCGCGCCCGCGGTTACGACCCGCGCGAGTGCATCGCCGTCGGCGACTCGATCGAGGACCTCGAGGTCGCCGCCGCCGTCGGCCGCTTCTTCCTCGTCGCCAACGGCCCCGAGCACGACGCCGGTTTGCGGGCGGCGCTGCCGAACTGGGAGAATGTCACCGTCACTGAAGGCAGCATGGGCGACGGCTTCTACGAGGCGGTCGTCTCCTCGCTGATGGAACGCCGGTCCTAAAAGGAGAGCTTGTGTCGTCTGAGAACGCGACCGTCGCGGAGCAGGAGTACCTGGAGATCATGTTCTGGCTGGAGGAGGCCGGGCTACCGATGACCGGCGCCAACATCGCCCGCGCGATGCAGCTCTCGCCGCCGACCGTGCACGAGATGATCGGCCGGCTGATCGGCGACGGCTACGTCGAGCGCAACGAGGACAAGTCGCTCGGATTCACCGAGTCCGGCCGCGAGCACGCCAGCTACATCGTCCGCCGCCACCGGATGATCGAGCGCTTCCTCACCGACGTCCTCCACATCCCCTGGGACGAGGTCCACGAGGAGGCCGAGCGGATCGAGCACGCGATGAGCCCGGTGCTGGAGGAGCGGATGCGCGCCGCGATCGGCGATGCCACAACCTGCCCCCACGGCCACCCGATCGTCGAGGGCATCCGCGAGCAGGGCTCGCTGCTGGCCGACGTGCAGATCGGCGCCGACGTCGTCGTCCTGCGCTTCGAGAACGAGGCCGAGGAGCTGCTGCACTACCTGAAGGCGGCGGGCCTCGACCCGGGCCTGGAGGGCAAGGTCGAGACCTCCGACGACGAGCGCGTCGTGATCGCCTCCGCCGGCGGCAGGCACGAGGTCAGCCGCAGCGTCGCCGAGACCGTCTCGGTCCGCGCCGACCCGGCCCCGGCCCCGCGCGCCGCGATCCCGGAGCAGCTCGTGCTCTCCTCGGATCGCTACGGCCGCTAGCGCCTAGCTCGGGACCTTCATCTGCATGATCGGCTCGCCGGTCGGCTGATCGCTGCCGCCCTGCGGCTCTTCGGTGACCATCACCACGGCGACGCCGTTCATGTCGGCAATTCGCGTCTCCGCCTGGCCGTTGCGGTCGGGGACGAAGAGCGCCGGCACGGCTTCGACCTTGCCGTCGCGTTCGACCCATGCCTCGAGCACCTTGTCCGGGGGGAGCTGATGGACACCGGCGAGCTGCAGGGTGCCGCTGTCGCCTTCCTGGACCATCTTCACCGAGAGGTCGCCTACCTGCCGTTCGAGCGTCGAGGCTCCGCCGCCGTCCGAGCCCGAGCCGCCGTGGCCGACCTCGTAGCCGACGGCGCCAGCCACCAGCAGGGCGAGGACGGCGAAGCCGACCGCCGGTTTCAACAGCCAGCGGCGCGGCCGTGCAGGCGCAGAGCGTGCCTCCACCTCGCGGACGTCCGCCTGCACCTCGGCCATCAGGGTCTGGCGCAGCTGCGGCGGCGGCTCCTGGCGCTCGACCGCCTCGGGCAGCGTCTGCAGCGCCGGCTCCAGCCAGCGCATCTCCTCGCGGCAGCGCTCGCAGCCTTCGAGGTGGCGCTCCATCTCCGAAGCCTCGTCGCGCTCGAGCGCGCCCAGCATGTAGGCGGCGAGGTCCTCTTTCCAGCGGTTGTGATCGGAAGCGCTCATGCCAGTCCCTCCGCCAACTCTCCCCGGATCTTCTCCAGGCCCAACCTCATCCTCCCCTTTACGGTGCCCATCGGCAGCCCGAGGATGCGAGCGATCTCCGAGTGGCTGAAGCCGCCGAAGTAGGCCAGCTCGATCACCTTCGACTGCTCTCCGGGAAGTTTGCCGAGCGCGCCGCGCACCTCGGCCGCGGTCTCGCGCTGCAGGGCTTCCTCCTCGGTCCGCTCCGCGGCGGGCCGGGCCTCCAGCGCCGCGTCGTCGTCGAAGGTCAGTTTCGGCGCCTTGCCGGCGCGGCTGCGGAGGAAGTCGATCGCCCGGTTGCGGACGACGCTCAGCAGCCAGGAGCGGACGCTGCCGCGGGCCGCGTCGAAGCGGGCGCCGCTGCGCCAGACCGAGATGAAGGCCTCCTGGGTGACTTCCTCGGCGGCGGCGCGGTCGCCGACGATCCGGTAGGCGAGCGAGTAGGCGGCGCCGCCGTGGCGGTAGTAGAGGACCTCGAAGGCCTCGGGGTCCTTGCGGCCGACGAGGGGCATCAGCTCCTCGTCGGCCAGTCGCTCCGCCTTCTCACGTCGCACCGCCATCGTCAATTACACGATGAACGGTTCGACGGCTTTCAAAACCTGCTTTTCGCTCAGCGGGCTGTCGAACGCGGCCGGAGCCGGTTCTTCCTTGTTCTGGAGGCGGATCGCCGCGGCGTGCCGGGCCTCGACCTGGACGATGCCGCCGGCCGCCGCCAGCACTTCTTTGGACTTGATCATCGGGCCGGCGCCGTTGTAGGCGCTGACGCCGGTGTCCTCGAAGGTCTGGGCCAGCTTGAGGAAGCCGGCGGTGTCGTTGTATTCGAAGTCGAACTTCGGCTCCATCACCGGCTTGCCGCCCAGTTTCTTCACCGTCGCGGCCAGCGCTTCGACGTGCTGCTGCTCGTCGGAGGCCAGCAGGTTGACGAGGCTCTTCAGTTCGCCGCTCGCCTTGGCGCGGCTCTTCGCTTCTTCGTAGAACTTCGCCTCCAAGTACTCCAGGGTGAGGGCGAAGTTGAGGATCCCGACGTCGCCGCTTTCGGACATCGCCAGGGCCTTGCGCACGAAGGGGCTGACCATGGCGCTGCCGTAGATCGCCCCGGCCGCGAGCGCGCCCTTGAGGATCACGTCGCTGCGGGAGAGGTCCCCGCCCTCGACGTCGACCTCGACGGCCGCGAGCTCGGGAGTCTTCAGCTGTTGCTTGTTCATCGCTCTTCTCCTTCTGTCTCGCGGGTTCAGCCGACCAGGAACGGTTCGACGGACTTGAGGACGGTCTGCACGTCTGCCGGCTTGGCGAAGGCGCCGTCCGGGGTGATCGATTCGCCCAGCAGGGTGTTGAGGACCGCGGCGTGTCGCCCCTCGACGCTGTGGATGGCGAGGGCCGAGGCCAGGACTTCCGGGCTCTGGATGTTCGCCGCCTGGCCGAGGTAGGCGGCGGCGCCGAGGTTCTCGACCGTGCCCGCCAATTCCAGCACCGACTTGGCGTTCTTCAGCGGGAACTCGGCTTTCGGTTCCGGCGCCGGCTTGCCGCCGAGCTGCTTCACCGCAGCGGTGAGCGCTTCGACGTGTTCGGCCTCCTCGGCGCCGAACTTACGGATCGTCTCCAGGTCGGCGCCCTTGAACAGACCGCTCTTGACGACGTCGGCGTAGAAGGCGGTCTCCAGGTACTCCAGGGTCAGTGCGTAGTTGAGGATGCCGACGTCCCCCTTGCCGAATTCGGCGGTTTCGCTGGTGCCGCCGCCCGAGCCCATCGTCGACGTGGTCGTGGTCGTGCCGCTGTCGTCGCCGCAGGCGGCGAGGAAAGCCGCCACCGCGGTGGTGCTGCCGCCGACCGCGAGGAACCTGCGCCGCGAAACGGGGTCTTTGAGCTGCTTGATCTCAGCCATTGGGAGGGTGCCTCCTGGTCGTTTACTTGCCCCATGTACGGGGGGCGAGCGCTCGGTGGATCAGAATCCGGCGATGGCGACCGCGATGCAGGCAGACGTGCGCACCCGAGGGGCGGCGATCCTGGTTCTCGCCTCGATCGTCGCCGTCCAGTGCGGGTCGGCGCTGGCGACGACGCTCTTCGACGAGATCGGCGCCGCGGGGGCCGTCTTCCTGCGCGCCGCCTTCGGCGCCTTGGCGCTGCTGGCGTTCACCCGGGCGGAGCCGCTGCGGGCGCGCGAGTGGCCCCACCGCGACGTGGTCCTGCTCGCGGTCGCGGTCACCGCGGTCAACTTCTTCTTCTACGCGGCGCTGGAGCGGCTGCCGCTCGGGATCACGGTCACGCTCGAGTTCGTCGGGCCGCTGGGGGTCGCGATCGCCGGCTCCCGACGCTGGCGGGACGCGATCTGGGTCCTGCTCGCCGCGGCGGGGATCGTCCTGCTCTCCGACGGCAGCGGCGAGGTCGACGCGCTGGGGGTCGCCCTGGCGCTGACCGCCGGCTTCTTCTGGGGCGCGTACATCGTCCAGAGCGACCGGGTCGGCGCTCTCGCGCCCGGGCCGGGGGGAGCGACGATGGCCGCGGTGCTCTCGACGGCTTTCATCGCACCCTTCGGGCTCATCCAGGGGGGCGCCGAGATCTTCGTCACGTCCAACCTGGCGATCGGCGCCGCGGTCGGCGTCCTCAGCACCGCGATCCCCTACGCCTTCGAGATGGAGGCGCTGCGACGCCTGCCGCGGGCGGTCTTCGGGGTGCTGATGAGCCTCGAGCCGGCGGTCGCGGCGGGAATCGGGTTCCTGGCGCTCTCGCAGGCGCTGGACGCGACCGAAGTCCTCGCGATCGGGCTCGTCGTCGTCGCCTCGGCGGGGGCGCTGCGGTCGGCCGCGACGCCGGCGCCGCGAGACTGGTCGGCCGATTAGGCGCGCAGGCGCTCGAGGGCGCCGGCGATCCGCGAGACGCCCTCGGCGGCGTGGTCGGCCGGGACCGGGGCGAAGGAGAGGCGGAGGCTGTTCTCGCCGCCGTCGATCATGAAGTCGGGGCCGGCGACGAAGGAGACGCCGTCCGCTTTGGCCGCGGCCAGGAGCGCGACGCTGTCGGTGCCCTCGGCGAGGTCGAGCCAGAGGAAGTAGCCGCCCTCGGGGACGACGAACTCGGCCTCCGCGATCTGCTCGCGAAGGGCCGCGACCAGCGCGTCGCAGCGCGCCTTCAGCTCGCCCTTGACGAACTCGATGTTGCGGTCGAGCTCGCCGCTGCGGCAGAGCTCGAGCACGATCGCCTCGGCCAGCATGTTCGGCGAGATGTAGGTCTCGTTCGCTTTTTTCGCCAGCTTCTTGATCTCCTCCGCCGGGCCGGCGAGGTAGCCGACGCGGACGCCGGGGCTCACCGTCTTCGAGAACGAGGAGGCGTGGACGACCTTGCCGCCCTCGTCCATCGAGAGCATCGTCTCCAGCGGCTCGCCCTCGAAGGGCAGCTCGCGGTAGGGGTCGTCCTCGAAGATCCAGAAGTCGTGCTCGGCGGCGAGCGCGACCAAGCGCCGGCGCTTCTCCTCGGAGAGCGTGCAGCCGGCGGGGTTGTGGGCGTTGGCGATTACGTGGGCGAGCTTGATCGGCCCGTCGGCGAGCGCCGCTTCCAGCTGCGCAACGTCGAGCCCGTCGGCCTCCAGGCGAACCGGCACCAGCTCGACGCCGAGCTGCTGCAGGAGGAGCAGGGTGCGGTCGTAGGTCGGCTGCTCGACGACGACCCGGTCGCCGGGGCCGAGCAGGTGCTGGAACAGCATCGCCCCCGCCTCGAGCGAGCCGTTGGTGACCATCACCTGCGAGGCGTCGAGGTGCCCGTGCCGCTCGGCGATCCACTGGCAAAGCCCGGGATGGCCGATTCCCACGCCGTAGGAGAGCGCCGTTTCCCAGTCGGATGCGAGCGCCCGCGAGGCCGCCTCCCGCACCTGCTCGTGGGGAAGGATGTCGGCGCTGGGAGCGCCGCGCGCGAATGAGATCGTGTCGCCCGCCATCGGCCAACGACCCTAGCAACGCGCTACCGTCCCGCGACCCCCGCCCCAACCCACCCAAATACCGCTCGTTGCGCGTTTTGACCCCTACCGAAATTGCAACTGGGGGCGAACCACAGGCGTGTCTGAGCTTGAGCGTCTATATGACCCCGTCAGCTCAGACACCCCCGGGGAGGCGACGGCGGGATAGGGCACTCTCGGACCTCGCGACGCGGCAGCATGGTGTCGTCGCGCACTCGCAGTTGCGCGAGCTTGGATTCGGGACCCAGGCGATCAAGGCCCGACTCGCGAGCGGTCTGCTCCACCGCCTCCACGGGGAGGTGTACGCCGTCGGGCACACGCGGCTGGGGCAACGGGGATGGTGGTGGGCGGGACTGTTGGCCTACGGGCCGGGCGCCGTGCTCAGCCACCGGACCGGCGCGGTGCTGTGGGGGATTCAGCGCGCGCGGCGGGGGCCGGTCGAAGTGACCGCGCCTGGGGGCCGGCAGGGTGTGGAACGGCGCCGGGGGATCTGGATCCATCGCTGCAGGTTCGGCGCGGAGGACGTGACGACGCGGGACGGCTTTCCGGCCACCACCGTCGCCCGCACCCTCTTCGACCTCGCCGAAGTGGCGCCCTATGAGTCACTGAAGGGCGCGGCGGAAGAGGCGGATCGACTGAAACGGCTGCGCCGACATGAGTTGGAGCAGGTCTGCGAGCGCGGATACGGTCGCCGGGCGTTGCGGCCGATCCGGCGGCTGATCGAGGAGCTGCACGCGCCGGACGAAGGGCGCTCGCCGCTGGAGATCCGCTTCGCGGCCTTCGTGCGTGAGTACGACCTTCCCTCCCCGGTCCAGAACGCCGACGTCCTCGGCCACGAGGTCGACGCCCTCTGGCCCGCCGCGAAGCTCGTCGTCGAGCTCGACAGCTGGGAACACCACGGGCACCGCGCAGCCTTCGAGGGCGATCGGATCCGCGACCCGAAGCTGCTGATCGCCGGCTACCGCACCGTCCGCGTCACCCATCGCCGGCTCGACCGCGAACCTGAGCAGCTCGCCCAGGAGATTCGTGAGCTGCTGGCGATCCCGCCGCCGAACTAACCGGAGCTACAGCGAGCGCAGCATTTCGGCGGCGATTGCTGCCGTCTCGGTCGGGCTTTCGCCGACCCGCACGCCCTTGGCTTCGAGCGCGTCTTTCTTCGCCTGAGCGGTGCCCGAGGAGCCGGAGATGATCGCCCCGGCGTGGCCCATCTGCTTGCCGGGCGGGGCGGTGAAGCCGGCGATGTAGGCGACCACCGGCTTGGAGATGTCGGAGGCGATGAACTCGGCCGCCCGCTCCTCGGCGTCGCCGCCGATCTCGCCGACCATCACGATCAGCTCGGTCTCGGGGTCGGCCTCGTAGAGCTTGAGGATGTCGATGAAGTCGGAGCCGACGATCGGGTCGCCGCCGATGCCGACGATCGAGGAGTTGCCGGTCCCGGCCTGCTTCAGCTCGTTGCCGATCTGGTAGGTCAGGGTGCCGCTCTTGGAGACGACGCCGATCGGGCCCGGGTCGAAGAACTGGGCCGGGATGATCCCGACGTTGGCCTTGCCGGGCGAGAGCACGCCGGGGCAGTTGGGGCCGATCAGGCGGACGCCGGCCTCCTTCGCCTTCCAGTACGTGTTCAGCATGTCGAGGACGGGGATCCCCTCGGTGATCGCGATCACCGTCTCGACCCCGGACTCGATCGCCTCGTCGATCGCCGGGGCGGCGAAGCGCGCGGGGACGAAGATCATCGAGGTGTTGGCGCCGGCCTCCTCGACGGCCTCCTTGATCGTGTCGAAGACCGGCACGCCCTCGACGTCCTGGCCACCCTTGCCCGGGGTCACGCCGGCGACGAGATCGGTCCCGTAGGCCTTGTTGCGCAGGCCGTGGAAGGAGCCCTCGCGACCGGTCAGGCCGGAAACGGCGAGCTTCGTGCCCTCGTCGACGATGATGCTCACGAGGCACCCCCGGCGAGCTCGACGACGCGGCGGGCGGCGTCCAGCATCGTCTTCTCCTGATGCAGGTTGGGCAGGTTCGCCTCGGCGAGGATCTTCAGCCCCTCCTCGGAGTTGGTCCCGTCGAGGCGGACGACCAGCGGCACGCCGAGGTCGATCTGACGGGAGGCGGTGACGATCCCGTTGGCGATCTCGTCGCAGCGGGTGATGCCGCCGAAGATGTTGAAGAGGATCGCGCTCACCTTCGCGTCGCTCTTGATCACTTCCAGCGCGTTGACGATCGCCTCGGCTTTGGAGCCGCCGCCGGCGTCGAGGAAGTTGGCCGGGGCGCCGCCCGCCTGGGCGACGACGTCGAGCGTCGACATGCAGAGGCCGGCGCCGTTGGCGAGGATGCCGACGTTGCCGTCGAGTTTCACGTAGGTGAGGCCCTTTTCCTTCGCCATCTGCTCTTGCGGGTCGTCGACGGTGTCGGCGATCTCGGCCAGGTCCTGATGGCGGAAGAGCGAGTTGCCGTCGATCGTCACCTTCGAGTCCAGGGCGACGACCTCGCGGCCGGCGGTGACGATCAGCGGGTTGACCTCGATCAGCGTCGCGTCCTCCTCGCGCGCCACCTCGGCCAGCTTCACCAGGGCATCGGCGGCTTCGTCGAGGGCGTCGGAGGCGAGGCCGGCGTCGGCGACGATCGCGCGCGCGGCGGCTGCGTCGAACTCGCGGGTCGGGTCGATGTGGCGTTTGACCAGGGCGTCGGGGTCCTCGGCGGCGACCGCCTCGATGTCCATCCCGCCCTTGGCGGAGACCATCGCCAGCAGCTTCTTCTCGCCGCGGTCGAGGATCACCGAGGCGTAGTACTCCTCGGCGATGTCCGAACCGCCCTCGATCCAGACCTGGTCGACCCGGAACGGCCCCTCGCCGTGGGGGCCGACGATGTCCATCCCGAGGATCGCGTCGGCATGGGCGCGCGCCTCCTCGGCGTTCTGGGCGATCTTGATCCCGCCGGCCTTGCCGCGGCCGCCGATCAGGACCTGTGCCTTGACCGCGACGGGGTAGCCGATCCGCTCCGCCGCGGCGACCGCGTCGTCGACCGTATCGGCGACCTCGCCGCTCGGCACGGCGAGGCCGTGCTTGGCGAACAGCTGCTTTCCCTGGTACTCGAGAAGGTCCATGTCTGAGAGCGGCGCCGGGGGCGGCGCGCGCGGCAGACTACCCGAATGCCATAATGCCGCGCTCGCTCATGCCCCTCCCCAGCCTGAAAAACATCAAATGGGTGACCACCGACTGTTACGGCACCCTGATCGACTGGGAGAAAGGGATCGTCGAGGCCTGCAAGAAAGAGGCGGCCAAAGACGGGTTCAGCTTCGAAGAGGGGCCGTTCCTGGAGCGTTTCATGGAAGTCCAGGCGGAAATCATGGCCGGCTCCTACGAGCTCTACGCCGAGGTCCTGCGCCGCACGATCGTCAAAGTCGCCGGTGAGATCGGCTGGGAAGTGGAGCCCTCGCGGGCCCAGTTCCTGCCCAACAGCGTCGCCTACTGGCTGCCGTTCCGCGAGTCCAACGCGGCGATGGACCGGCTCGGCAAGAAGTACGAGATCGGGATCATCAGCAACGTCGACGACAAACTGCTGGGGATCAGCCGCCGCCACCTGCGGACCGAACTCGACCTTGTGGTCACCGCCCAGCAGGTGCGCAGCTACAAGCCGGACCCCGTCCACTTCAAAGAGTGCGCGCGGCGGATCGGCGGCAAGAAAGGCTGGCTCCACATCGGCTGCAACTACACGACCGACATCGCCCCGGTGCTGAAAATGAACGTGCCGGTGATCTGGGTCAACCGCCACGGCGAGAAACTGGAAGGGCGCAAAGCCCCCAGCGCGACGGTCAAAAACTTCCGCGAAGCCGTGAAAAAGCTCGGCGCGTCCTGAGCGTCTTCTAGCTTTCAAGCCGCAACTCAGGCCTGAGGCGCCGGTTTCGGGGGTAATCACGCTCCTCGACTCGCTGATGAATACGTACGCTCCACAGACCAGTTCGTCGCCTGCCCGTGCCCGGGCCCGATTCGGCATCGCCCTTGCCCTCTGCCTGCTGCTGGCAAGCCTGGTCGTCGCCGGGCTGCAGAGCGCCCGGGCGGCGGAACCCTCGGCGCTGCAGAAGCCGAGCTTCGTCGTCATCCAGGTCGACGACGCGACGCTCGACCAGCTCTACGCGAGCCTCAACGTCGGCGGCGTCGAAGTGCAGGCGATGCCCTACACGCTCTCGCTGATCGCCAACCGCGGCATCACCTTCAATCGCTACTACGTGCCCTACCCCCTGTGCTGCCCCTCGCGGGTCAGCCTGCTGACCGGGCGCTACGCCCACAACCACAACGTGCGCGGCAACGTGCCGCCGAACGGCGGCTACACCGGCTTCAAAGCGCGCGGCGCCTACACCCACAACCTCGCCACCTGGTTGCAGGGCGCCGGCTACCGGACGGTCCACATCGGCAAGTTCCTCAACGGCTACGGCGACGAACCGTTTGACGAAGGCAAAGACGTGCCCCCCGGCTGGAGCGCCTGGCACTCGGTGCTCAAGGCCGACACCAATCACTACTTCTACGGCTACACGCTGAACAACAACGGGGCGCTGGAAGGCCCCTACGGCGATCCCGGCAGTTGGGAAACCCGCGAATACGGCGAACGCGACGACTTCGGCTGCCCGAGCGCGCCGCTGAACGGCAAACCCTGCTTCTACGAGACCGACCTGTTCAACACGCTCGCCTGGGAAGAGCTGAACCGGACCTCGCCCGAACAGCCCTTCTACCTGCAGATGGACTACACCGCCCCGCACGGGGACTTCCGCCGACCGGCCGGGCCGGAGCCGGCGACGCGCCACTACAACACCTTCGTCGGCGCCCCCTACCCGCACAGCCGCTCGCAGGGGTTCAACGAGGGCAACGTCAACGACAAGCCCCGCTTCATCCGCGAAGCGCCCTACCTCTCGCTGAACGAGATCCACACCTACCGCGTCTACTACCAGAAGGCGCTGGAGTCGCTGCGCTCGGTCGACGAAGGCGTGAAAACGATCGTCGACACCCTCGGCGGCCTGCACCGCCTGCGCAACACCTACATCGTCTTCACCTCCGACAACGGCTTCTTCTACGGCGAGCACCGGCTGACCGGCGGCAAGTTCATCGCCTACGAGCCGGCCACCCACCTGCCGCTGCTGATCCGCGGGCCGGGGATCAAAGCCGGCACCTCGACCGGCGAGCTGGCGGCCAACATCGACATCGCGCCGACGATCCTCGAACTGGCCGGAGTGCAGGCGGACAAATCGATCGACGGGCGCTCGCTGGTGCCCTACATGCGAGACCCGGCGCTGCGCTCGCGGCGGCCGCTCCTCTTCGAGTCCTTCGTCGAGACCGCCGACGTCGAAGCCAACGGCGAACCGACCGGCCAGCGCGCCGCGGTGAAGGAGCTGCGGGGGCGGGCCAGCCGGGACGGCGCCAGCGCCTCGATCGTCGCCCCGCCGAAGGACTACGAGGGAATCCGCCTCGGCCCCTACAAGTACATCGAGTGGCCCGACGGCGAGAAAGAGCTCTACGACATCACCAAGGACCCCTACGAGCTCAACAACGTCGTCCGGGTCCGCAACCTCTCGCCGATCCGCGCCTTCCTCCACGCCCAACTCATCCGCCTAGAGACCTGCGTCGGCCGCACCTGCCAAGAAGTCGCTCCGCAGTTCCCCTTGACCCGCGAGCAACAGCGCAAGGTCGACAAGCAAAGGCGCGAAGAAGAACGACAAAAAGAACGCGAACGCGAAGAAAAGCGCCACCACAAACGGGGCAAGTAAGCCGGGAGGGGAGGACCCCTGAACGGCTTGTACTTCTCGGTCGTGCGCGACGCGGACGACTATTGCGGAACCACCCGAGCAAGTTGAGTGAAGGGGTCCTCCCCTCCCGGCTAACCGCTCCGTAGAGCTATTTGATGATCGCGAGGGTGTCGCCGGCGCTTACTGCGGTTCCCTCGGAGATGGGGAGGTTCTCTACTTTGCCCGAGCGGTGGGCGTTGATCTCGTTCTCCATCTTCATCGCCTCGATCACGCAGATCAGGTCGCCCTCGTTCACCTCGGCGCCCTGCTCGACGACGACCTTGAAGACCGTGCCCTGCAGGGGGGCGATCAGGGCCTCGCTGGAGGCGCCGCTGCCGCCGCCTGCCTTGCGCTCGCGTTTAGGCGGCTTCTTGCCGCCGGCGGCCGGCGCGGCGGCGGCGCCCGCTGGGGCCTCGCCGATCACCTTGACGTCGAAGAGTTTGCCGGAGACCTCGACCTTGTAGTCGCGGGCGACGACCTCGCCGCCCTCCTCGGAGGGCTCGGGCGGCTTCGCGTCGGCGGGCGCCGTCGACTTCAGCCACTCGGTGTCCTCCATCAGGTCTCGGCAGGTCTCCCCCTTCGCCCACTGCTCGGTGGCGAGGATCGCTTCGTGGAAGGGGATCAGGGTGGTGAGACCGCCGGAGTCGTATTCGCCGAGCGCCCGCAGCATCCGCCGGGTCGCCTTCTCGCGGTCGACGTCCCAGACGATCAGCTTGGCCACCATCGGGTCGTACATCGGCGTCACTTCGGAGCCGCCCTCGACGCCGGAGTCAACGCGGACGCCGGGGCCGGAGGGCTCGCGGTAGCTGTCGCCGATCGGCCCGGGCGCGGGGGCGAACTTCTTGTGCGCCGCCTCGGCGTTGATCCGGCACTCGATCGACCACCCGTTCAGCTTCACGGCCTCCTGGGCGATCGAGAGCGGCTCGCCGGCGGCGACCAGGATCTGCTCGCGGACGATGTCGACGCCGGTGACCATCTCGGTCACGCAGTGCTCGACCTGGACCCGGGTGTTCATCTCGAGGAAGAAGTACTCGTCGCCGACCTGCATGCCCTCGATCGTGCCGGCGCCGCGGTAGCCGACGGCGGCGGCCGCGTCAGTGGCGATTTTGCCGATCCGCGCCCGCATCTCCTCGTCGACGTGCGGTCCGGGGGCCTCCTCGATCACCTTCTGGTGGCGGCGCTGGATCGAGCAGTCGCGCTCGCCGAGGTGGATCACGTTGCCGTGCCCGTCGGCCAGCACCTGGACCTCGACGTGGCGCGGGTCCTCGAGGTAGCGCTCGATGTAGACGCGGGAGTCGGAGAAGAACTTCTCGCCTTCGCGGGCCGACCCCTCGTAGGCCTCCTGCAGGTCATCGGGCGTCATCGCCACCCGGAAGCCCTTGCCGCCGCCGCCGCCCGCCGCCTTGCAGGCGACCGGGTAGCCGGCTTCGTCGGCCTGCTTGCGCGCGGCCTCGAGGTCGGGTGCGACCTCGGTCGAGCCGGGGACGATCGGCACCCCGGCCTGCTCCATGATCTCGCGCGCCTGGGTCTTCGAACCCATCGCTTCGATCGCCTCCGGCGGGGGGCCGATCCAGGTGATGCCGTGCTCGGCGCAGGCGCGCGCCATGTCGGCGTTCTCGGCGAGGAAGCCGTAGCCCGGGTGGATCCCTTCGGCGCCGGCCTCCTTGGCGGTGTCGACGATCTTCTGGATGTTCAGGTAGCTCTCGGCCGGGACCGCCGGACCGATCAGGTAGGCCTCGTCGGCCTCGCGCACGTGGGGGGCGTCGCGGTCGATCTCCGAGTAGACGGCGACCGAGACGATGCCCATCTCCTTCAGCGTGCGGGCGACGCGGATGGCGATCTCTCCGCGGTTGGCAATGAGGACCTTCTGGAACACGGCGGCGCAGTCTATTTATTTGGTCTTGGGTGGGGGTCGTGAGGTGTCTCCCCAGACACATCTCGCCAATGGCTCGATGTTGAGTGTCTGGGGAGACACCTCACGACCCCCATGGCAAGCCGCAGATAGGGTGCGGCGCATGCTGATCGAGCTGCAGAGCCATTCGACGGTCTCCGATGGGCAGCTCCAGCCGTCCGAGGTGGTTGCTGAAGCTGCGAAGGCCGGGGTTACGACGCTGGCGCTGACGGATCACGATGCCATCGCTGGGGTTGGAGACGCGCAGGCGGCGGCGGAGAAGCTGGGTATCGAGCTGGTGCCGGCGATCGAGATGTCCTGCGTCCACGAGTACGCCGAAGACCTGCACGTCTGCGGCTACTGGGTCGACCTGGCGAAGATCGCCCCGGCCTGCGAGCGCGCCCAGCACGAGCGGGTGACGCGCGCCGGGGAGATCGTCGCCAAGCTGCGCGAGCACGGCTTCGACCTGCACCTGGAGGATGCGGTCCGCGAGGCCGGCGACGCGCTCTCGATCGGCCGCCCGCACATCGCCCGCGCCGCCGGCGCGACCGGCGACCTCGGCCCCTTCTTCGAGGAGTACCTGGTGCCCGGCGCCAAGGCCTTCGTCCCCCGCCGCTGGCCGACCGCCGAGCAGGCGATCGCGCTGATCCGCGAAGCCGGCGGCATCGCCGTCATCGCCCACCCCTACTGGGACATCTCCGAGCCCACCGAGGTCGACGACCTGATCCGCTCCCTGGGAGCCGACGGCGTCGAGACCTACTACCCGACCCACTCCAAGGAGCAGACCGAACACCTCCTCGCCCTCTGCTCCGAGCTCAACCTCGTCCCCACCGCCAGCTCCGACTACCACGGCCCCACCCACAAGACCTTCTCCAAGTTCGGCGACTACGACACCTTCGGCCTAGGCGAGCCGCAGGTGCCGCTAAGGCCGTAGCTCCTCCCGCCGCTTAGCTCGAGCAAACCAGGAGCCGACCCAATCTCTGAGGTCGGCTTCGGACACCGCCTCCCATTCAAGCGCCTCCCCCGCCCTCTCCATCTCGCTCAAGACTGCGTCGGGCCACGAGAGTTCGGCCTCGGGATCCAGCACCAAGCGCATGGACGCGGCGCCTACCTCCCTGCTGTAGTCGTCGAACCAGCGCTCGCTGATGATCCGCCTCCAGAGCAACGCCGCCTCCTCTACCCGATCGGATCCGAGGCCGGCGATCGGGACATCCTCAGGAAGCCCGAGGAGGTGTTCGGGAAGTCCGCGCGCCAGCTTCTCGGCAGGCTCCTCACGCAGGTCTTCCGCAAGCGCCAGCACATCGCCTAGAAACACCAGTTGTGGGCCTATTTCGGTTGCTCGCATCACTGAGGCATTGCCAGGTTGACAGTCATCTGTCGCCAAAGAGTATCAGGCAGATGTGCTCTAATAACCGGCGCAATGACGGCGAAGGTGATGACCGTGCGGCTCTCGGAGGACCTGGCGGCGGAACTCGCCTTCGTTGCCCGAATCGACGACATGCCGGTTTCAGAGAGCGTGCGGGAGGCGATCGAACGACACATCGCCTCCAGGCGCGCCGACAAGGATTTTCAGCGGCGCCTCAAGAAGCGCGTGGAGCAAGAGCGCGAGATCCTCGAACGCTTCACGAAATAGAAGAGGGGGCCCGGAGGCCCCCTCTCACAAGCCCTTGAAGCGAAACCGCTATGCCGCCGCGGCCTCCTTGGCCGGGATCAAACCCCGCTCCTCGAGGTAGGCCAGCAGCTTCTCGGCCGACTCCTCGGGGGACTCGCTCTCGGTGTGGCAGACGAACTCGGGGTTCTCCGGGGCCTCGTAGGGGTCGGAGACGCCGGTGAATTCTTTGATCTCACCGGAGAACGCTTTCGCGTAGAGACCCTTGACGTCGCGCTCGGCGCAGGTGTCGACCGAAGCCTCGACGTAGACCTCGACGAAGCGGTCGCCCATCAGTTCGCGCGCCTCATTGCGGATCTCCGCGTAGGGGGAGATCGCCGCGGTGATCACCGGCACGCCGTTGCGGCTGAGCAGGTCGGCGACGAAGGCGATCCGCCGGATGTTGGTGTCGCGGTCCTCCTTCGAGAAGCCGAGGCCCTTCGAGAGGTTTTCGCGGACGACGTCGCCGTCGAGGATCTCCAGCTTTGAGCCGCGCTCGCGCAGGTGTCCCTCCAGAACTCGGGAGATAGTCGTCTTGCCGGCTCCGGAGAGCCCGGTGAACCAGAGGGTGAAGCCCTTCTCACCAGCCATACGTCGTCAGTCCTCCTTGTAAGCGTCGATCAGGATGTCGGCGACCTCGTCGCGGGAGAACTCGTGCGGCGGCCTTTCGCCGTTGCCGAGCATCTCGCGGACTTTGGTGCCGGAAAGGAACAGGTGGGCGTCCTGGTCGTGGGGGCACGTCTTGTTCGAGGCCAGGCCCTCGCACTCGTTGCACCAGAAGGTGTGCTCGAACATCAGCGGCTCGATCCCGAGCTCGTCGATGTCGATCGTGTCGAAGATCTTCTGGGCGTCGTAGGTGCCGTAGTAGTCGCCGGCGCCCGCGTGGTCGCGGCCGACGATGAAGTGCGTCGCGCCGTAGTTGCGGCGGACGATCGCGTGGAGAACGGCCTCGCGCGGGCCGGCGTAGTGCATCTTCGCCGGCTTGACGCCGAGCACGACCCGGTCGTCCGGGTAGTAGTTCTCCATCAGCACCTCGTAGCAGCGCATCCGCACGTCGGCGGGGATGTCGCCGGCCTTGGTCTTGCCGATCAGCGGGTGGATGAAGAGCCCGTCGCAGGTCTCCAGCGCGGCCTTGGTCAGGTACTCGTGGGCGCGGTGGATCGGGTTGCGGGTCTGGAAGGCGACGATCTTCTTCCAGCCGCGCGCCTCGAAGTCGGCTTTGTGCTCGGCCGGCGTCTTGTAGCGGCGCATGAAGGCCTCGTCGTGGTCGGGCAGTGCGTCGACCTCGATCGGGCCGGCCAGCATGCGGTTGCCCTCCTCGTAGATCGCGGCGACGCCCGGGTGGGCCTCGTCGGTGGTGCCGTAGACCTGCTCGGCCTCGCGCTTGACGTCGCGCTCCCAGATCTCCTCAACGGTGAGGCGGCCCAGCTTCTTGCCTTCATCGGAGGAGAGCTCGATGACGTCGCCGACCTCGCACTCGAGGTCGCTCGCCAGGGTGATCGGGATCGGCCAGTAATCGCCGTCGACGGTCCGCATCTCGCTGCAGACGCGCTCCCAGTCGGCGGAGCCCTGGAAGCCGGTCAGCGGCGCGAAGCCGCCGTTGCCGATCATCTCGAAGTCCGCCGTGTGGCGCTCGGAAAGGGTCAGGGACAACTCAGCCATCGTCTCGCTCATCTCACCTATCGATTCGGGGAAGGGGTCTTTGGGTCTTGGGCGGCTTGCCGGCGCCGCTAGTTGATCCCGCACTCGGTCTTTGCGAGGCCGCTCCAGCGACCGTCGCGCAGATCCCCACCCGGTTCGACCGGGCGGGTGCAGTGGGTGCAGCCGATCGAGGGGTAGCCGCGATCGTGAAGCGGGTTGTACGGGAGGTGGTGCTCACGGATGTAGTTCCAAACGTCGCGCTCGGTCCAGTCCGCGAGGGGGTTCAGCTTCCAGAGGTTGAAGCGCTTGTCCCAGCCGAACTTCGGGGTTTTGGCTCGGGAGCTGGAGTCTGCCCGGCGGACGCCGGCGACCCAGCAGTCTACGGAAGATAGGGCCCGGCGCATCGGCTCGACCTTGCGGATCCCGCAGCAGGCGTCGGGATCGCGGTTCCAGAGCTCGGGGCCGTGCTCGGCCTCTTGCTCGTCCAGCGTCAGGTTGTGGTACCGGTCGAACTCGATTCCCAGCGCCTCGGCGAGGCGGTCGCGGGTCTCGTAGGTCTCCTCGAAGAGGACGTCGGTGTCGAGGTAGAAGAAGCGCGCCTCGGGGTTGACCGTGCTCGCCAGGTGGGCGGTCACCGAGCTCGTTTTCTGGAACGAGCAGGCGATGTAGTGCTGGGCGCCGAAGTTCTCGAACATCCACGCCAGCGCCTCCTGCGCCGTGGCCTGCTCCAAGTCAGCGGCGATCGCCTCGTGGTCGAGGTCGGCCGGTGTAGGCACGGTGCCGGAGAGGGTGACGGGAGGCGGCTTCATCGTGGGGGCGCGATTCAGATCGCGCACTCCCCCTCTCCCCGCACGACCTCATACGGGCTCGATCGGTTCCAGTCGATGAACTGCTCCATCGTCTCCAGGCTGAACTCCGCCGGCAGCGTCAGCTCCTTGGCGGCGGCTTCGAAGGGCTCGGCCCCGACCCGCTCGGCGAAGGCGTTGAACTCCTCGCCCTCGTTGCGCTCGGCCTCGTAGAGGCGGATCCAGCGCTCGACGGCCTCGGGGACGCGTTTGGCGGGCAGTCGCGATTTCAGCCGCGTGCCGAAGACGACCTCGCCGCCCTCGAAGTTGCCGCCGATGTGCGGGATGTAGGCCGGCATCTGGCGGCCGGCGACTTTCAGCGAGGCGCCGTAGAAGCCGATGTTGGCGATGTGGTGCTGGCTGCAGCCGTTGGGGCAGCCGCTCATCTTGATGTGGATCCTGCGGGTCAGGGCGTCGGAGATCTGCATCGACTCCAGCCGCTCCTTGATCGCCTGGTTCAGCCCCATCGAGCTGGTGATGCCCATCTTGCAGCTGTCGGTGCCGGGGCAGCTGACCACGTCGGTGATCTCGCGGGCGCCGGCCTCGGCGAGGCCGAGCTCGTCCAGCCGCTGCCAGACGTCGTAGAGCGCCTCGTCGCGGACCCAGCGCAGGACCAGGTTCTGCTGCACGGTGCTGCGGGCGTAGCCGCCGGTGAACTCGCGCATGATCGCGGCCAGGCCGCGGAACTGCTCCGGGGTCAGGTCGCCGCGGTAGATCTTCACCTCTACCGCGGAGAAGCCCTCCTGGCGCTGCGCCTGGACGTTGCCTTCGACGAAGCGGTCGAACTCGGTGCGGTCGCCGTTGGGCGAGGCGGCCGCAGGTGGCGCCGCGGGGGCATTCGCTTCCTCGTCGTCCTCGAAGCGCAGCCGCTCGACCAGCTCGGCGTCGAAGTCCCGGTCGGCCACCCACTCGCCCTCGAGCTCCTCGTCGACCTGCTCGCGGAAGGCGTCGATGCCGATCTTGTCGATCAGCACCTTGATGCGGGCGCGAGCGCGGTTGACGCGCAGCCACTCCTGGCGGTCGAAGATCCGCAGCGCCGCCTCGGTCCACTTCAGGTAGTCGCCGTTGTCGAGCTCGACGAACTCGTTCAGGGTGGGGGCGACCCGCGGCATGATCGAGGTGCCGCCGCCGACGCGGATCTCGACGCCGCGAACGCCGTCGCGCAGGCGCGGGATGAAGCCGATGTCGTGGATGCCGGTGATCGCGACG
>DASSYI010000004.1:0-21616 GCA_035703365.1 Solirubrobacterales bacterium | reverse complement strand
CCGGTGTGGATGTCCTCGCCGAAGCGCGCCCCGTTCTCGTCGATCTCCAGCGGCAAGCCATTGCGTCCCTGGAAGACGTTCTCGGGGTCGATGCCGACCGAGTGGGCCAGCTCGGCGTGCAGGCGCAGGCGCTGGTGGTCGCCGTGCACGGGCAGCACGTAGCGCGGTTTGGTCAGGTTGAGCATCAGCTTCAGCTCCTCCTGCCAGCCGTGGCCGGAGGCGTGGATCGGGGCCTGTTTCGCGGTCACCACGGAGGCGCCGATCTCGTAGATCCGGTCGATCGTCTCGTTGACGGCGCGCTCGTTGCCGGGCACCGGCGTCGCCGAGAAGACGACCGTGTCGCCGGAGTGGAGCTCGACGTCGCGGTGATCGTTGTTGGCCATCCGGCGCAGCGCCGAGAGCGGCTCGCCCTGGCTGCCGGTCGAGATCACGACCACCTTCTCGTCGGGGAAGCTCTCGATCTCTCGCGGCTGGATGAAGAGTCCCGAGGGCGCGTTCGCTATCCCCAGGTTGGAGGCGATGTTGAAGTTCTTGCGCATCGATCGCCCGACCAGTGCCACCCGGCGGTCGAGCTTCACCGCCGCGTCGATCACCTGCTGGACGCGGTGGATGTTGGAGGCGAAGGAGGTGACGATGATCCGGCCCTTGCAGCGCGAGAACTGCTCCAGCAGCGCCGGACCCACGGCAGACTCCGACGGAGCGACCCCCGGCCGGTCGGCGTTGGTCGAGTCGCCGCAGAGGAGGGTCAGCCCTTCCTGGCCGAGCTGGGCCAGGCGCGAGACGTCGGCCGGGCGGCCGTCGACCGGGGTCTGGTCGAACTTGTAGTCGCCGGTCATCAGGACCGAGCCCGCCTCCGTCTTCAGCAGCACGCCGCGCATGTCGGGGATCGAGTGGGCGAGGTGGATCAACTCGATCTCGAAGGGACCGCGCTTCACCTTCTCCCCCGGCGGCAGCTCCTGCAGCGGAGCGGACTCGCCGAGCTTGTGCTCGTCGAGCTTGGAGCGGACCATTCCGATCGTCAGCAGCCCGCCGTAGATCACCGGCGGCATGCCGATCTCTTTGAGCACGTAGGGCAGGGCCCCGACGTGGTCCTCGTGGCCGTGGGTGAGGACGATCGCCTCGATGTCCTCGGCGCGGTCGCGCAGGTAAGTGAAGTCGGGCAGCACGAGATCGATCCCGTGCATCTCGGCGGTCGGGAACATCAGCCCGGTGTCGACGACGACGATGCGGCCGCCGTACTCGATCACGGTCATGTTCTTGCCGATCTCGCCGAGGCCGCCCAGGGGCAGCACTCGTAGTTTGGTGCTTGGCACTAGTTACTCACTCTCTTCAAAGGTTGATGTCTAACTGGCCACCGCGACGCCTGCCGCCTCGAGGCCGGCCTTGATGGCGGCTCGTTGCTCGGCGTCGGCGGATACCAGGGGAAGTCTCAGCCGGTCCGCGCACAGGCCCAGCATCTCCAGGGCCGCCTTCAGCGGGATCGGGTTGGTGGTGACGGAGGTCGCCTCGTAGACCGGGGTGATCTCGGCATCGATCTGGCGGGCGCGGTCGACGTCGCCGGCCTGCGCTGCGTCCCACATCTCGCGCATGCGGTCGCCGACCAGGTGCGAAGCGACGCAGATGCCGCCTCCGCCGCCGAACTCCAGCACGCGCAGGAAGGTGTTGTCGTTGCCGGCGAGGACGATCAGCCCCTCGATCGGGCCCAGCTCCTCGTCGTTGGCCTGCTTGACGGCGACGATGTTCTCGACCTGCCCGAGTTCGCCGAGGAGCTTCGGCGAGGCGTTGACGACCACCCGGGCGGGGATGTTGTACATCACCATTGGCAGCTCGGGAACCGCAGCCGCAACCGTCTCGAAGTGGGCGCGGATGCCGGCCTCGTTGGGCTTGTTGTAGTACGGCACCACGACCAGCGAGGCGTCGGCCCCCGCATCGGCGGCCATCTTCGTCAGCTCGCATGAATGGCGGGTGTCGTTGGTCCCGGTTCCACAGACCAGCAGCACCTCGTCGCCCACCTCGGCCCGGACCGCCTTCAGCACCTCGATCTCCTCCTCGTCGGTCAGGGTCGGGCACTCGCCGGTCGACCCGGCGATCACCAGCCCGTGCGAGCCGTGCTCCAGGAGGTGCGTCGCCAGTCGCCTGGCGGCGTCGAGGTCGATGCCCCCGCTCTCGTCGAACGGGGTCGCCATCGCGGTGAGCAGTCCCTTGATCTCCTTCATCGCTCTCAGAGTATCCCGTCGCTCGGCCTTAAAGGAGCTGCTCGAGCCCGACCGTGAAGCGGTCGGGCAGCTCCCCCACCTTGCGGCAGGCGAGGACGACGCCCGGCATGAAGGAGCGCCGGTCGATCGAGTCGTGGCGGATCGAGAGCGTCTGGCCGACGCCGCCGAAGATCACTTCCTGGTGGGCGACGAGGCCGGGCAGGCGGATCGAGTGGATCGGCTGGTGGACGTTGCCGCCGGCGGCGTCGATCAGCTCCTGGGTCCGTTTCGCGGTCCCGGAGGGCGCGTCCAGCTTCTTGTCGTGATGCAGCTCGACGATCTCGCACTCGGGCATGTGCTTGGCGATCGTCTGGGAGACCTCCATCAGCAGCACTGCGCCGATCGCGAAGTTGGGAGCGACGAAGCAGTTGGCCTGCGAGGCCTCGGCGGCCTGGCGGGCGGCGTCGAGGTCGAAACCGGTGGTGCCGACGACGGCGTGGACGCCGGCCTCGAGGCAGGCACGGACGTTGGCAAGGGCGGTGTCGGGAACGGTGAAGTCGACGACGACGTCTGCGTCGCCCAGCACCTCGGCCAGCTCGACGCCCAGTGCCGGATCGGCGCGGCCGGTCAGCTCGAGACCCTCGGCCTCGTCTACCGCTTCGCAGACGGTGGCGCCCATTTTGCCGGCGGCGCCGGCCACGGCGACCCTGGTCATGCTGCCGCCAGGGCCTCGCTGACCGGGCCCAGGGCCGAGCGGAAGCGATCTTCGTCGCCGCCGACGCAGGCGGCCGAGAGCCGGTCGGCTCCGTAGAGCTCCTGCGCCAGCTCGGTCAGGTCGTCGACCGCGATCGCGTCGACTTTGGCCAGCATTTCGTCGAGGGTTTCGATCGGCAGGTCGAAAAGGGTCGCGCGGGAGATGCGGGTCATCCGCGCCGCGGTCGACTCCGAGGAGAGGACGAGGCGCCCCTTGACGCTCTCCTTCGCCCGGGCGAGCTCCTCGCTGGAGACCGGCTCCGAGCGCAGGCGGGTCAGCTCGGCGCCGATGATCGAACAAGCCTCCTCGACGTTGTCCTCGCGGGTGCCGACGTAGGTCGCGACCAGGCCCTGATCGGTGAACTGCTCGTTGTAGGAGCCGACCGAGTAGGCGAGGCCGCGCTTCTCGCGCACCTCCCGGAAGAGCCGCGAGGAGGTCGAGCCGCCGAAGATCGCGTCGAGCACCGCCAGCGGGAAGCGCCGCTGGTCGTCGCGCCGCAGCCCCGGCGCCCCGAAGCAGATGTGGTACTGCTCGGTCTCCTTCTGCAGGAAGCAGAGCCGGGAGCCGCCCTCGAGCTGCTTCTCGGCCGGTGCCCCCTCTCCCTCGCTCGGCGGTTTCACCAGACGCTCGGCCAGCTCGACAATGCGGTCGTGGTCGAGGTGCCCGGCGGCGCCGACGACGATCTGCGGCGCCGCGTAGTGGGAGCTGCGGTAAGCCTCGATGTCGGGAACCGGAATCGAGGCGATCACCTCGGGTTCACCGAGCACGCGACGGCCGAGCGGGTGCTCGCCGAACACCGCCTCGGCGAGGACGTCGTGAACCCGGTCCTGCGGCTCGTCGTCGTACATCGCGATCTCCTCCAGCACCACCTGGCGCTCGGAGTCGATGTCAGGGTAGGTCGGCGCCAGCAGCATCTCCGCCAGCAGGTCGAAGACCGCCTCGGTGTGCTCGTCGAGGAAGCGCGCGTGCAAGTGCGTCGTCTCCTTGCCGGTGGCGGCGTTGATCGAGGCCCCGAGGCCGTCGAAGCGCTCGGAGATCTCGATCGCCGAGTAGCGGGCGGTGCCCTTGAACAGCAGGTGCTCGAGGAAGTGCGAGACCCCGGCCTGCGCCGGGGTCTCGTTCCTGGATCCGGTCCGGACCCAGAGCCCGAGCGCCACGGATCGGACCGAGGGAACCTCCTCGGTCACGACCCGGACGCCCGAGCCGAGCTCGGTGAGCTTGGCGCCGTTCAATTAGCTGCGGCGCTCGCGTTCACGTCCACGGCCGCCGCGATCGCGACCGCGTCCACCCCGGTCGCCGCCGTTGCGCCGGCCGCCGTCGCCGGAGCCGACCGAAGCCAGCTCCTCGGGCGACTTGCCGGCGACCGAGGGATCGTCGGAGAGGCGCAGGCCGATGCGGCCGCGCTCCTTGTCGACCTCGACCACGGTGACGTCGATCTCTTCGCCTGCTTTGAGGACGTCGTCAACGGAGTCGACCCGCTCGCCCGGCTTCACGTTGGAGATGTGAAGCAGGCCGTCGGTGCCCTTGACCAGCTCGACGAAGGCGCCGAAGGTCGTCGTCTTGACGACTTTGGCGGAGTTGTAGCGATCGCCGATCTCGGCCTCCTTGGTCATCGAGTTGATCCGGGCGACGCAGCCCTCGACCAGTTCGCCGGTCGGCGCGTAGATCCGCACCGTGCCGTCGTCCTCGACGTCGATCTCGGCTTCGAACTCCTCGCAGAGAGCGCGGATCGTTTCGCCGCCTTTGCCGATGACCGCCCCGATCTTCTCCGGGTCGATCTTGATCGACTCGATCGCCGGCGCGTGGATCGAGAGTTTCTCCCGAGGCCCGTCGATCGCCTCGGCCATCTTGCCGAGGATGAACTGGCGGCCCTTGTTGGCCTGGTCCAGCGCGTCCCGGAGGATGTCGAAGGTGACGCCGGTGATCTTGATGTCCATCTGCAGGGCGGTGATGCCCTCGGCGGTGCCGGCGACCTTGAAGTCCATGTCGCCGAGGTGGTCCTCGACGCCGGCGATGTCGGTGAGGACGATGTAGTCGTCACCCTCTTTGATCAGCCCCATCGCGACGCCGGCGACCGGTGCGGTGACCGGGACGCCCGCGGCCTGGAGGGCCATCGAGGAGGCGCAAACCGAGCCCATCGAGGAGGACCCGTTGGACTCGAGGGTCTCGGAGACCACCCGGATCACGTACGGGAACGACTCTTCGTCGGGGATCGTCGCCACCAGGGCGCGCTCTGCGAGTGCGCCGTGGCCGATGTCGCGGCGCTTCGGACCGCGCATGAAGCCGGCCTCCCCGACCGAGAAGGGCGGGAAGTTATAGTGGTGCCAGAACCGTTTCGTGGTCTGCAGGCCGAGGGTGTCGATCCGCATGTCCATCCGGGTCGTGCCCAGGGCCACGTTGGAGAGGATCTGGGTCTCGCCGCGGGTGAACAGCGCCGAGCCGTGCACGCGCGGGGAGATGTCGACCTCGGTCTCGATCGGCCGGATCTCGTCCTGGGCGCGGCCGTCGGGGCGCTTCTTGTCAACGGCGATCGCCTTGCGGATCGTTTCCTTCTCGATCGAGTCGATCGCGGCCTTGACTTCGGCGACGCGGTCGTCGTCGACCTCGCCCTCCTCGTGGGCCGCGGCGTAATGGCCGACGACCTCGTCCTTGACCTTGTCGATCGCCTCGTAGCGCTCGAGCTTGCCCTCGGTGGCAATCGCGTCGACCAGCGCCTGGCCGTGCGAGGAGCGGATCTCCTCGACCAGCTTCTCGTCGAGCTTCGGCGCCTCGACCTCGAGCTTCTCTTTGCCGGCCTTCTGCTGCAGCTCCTCCATCGCGGCGCAGAGCTTCTTGATCTCCGCCTGCGCGATGTCGAGGGCGTCGAGGATCTCGGCCTCGGTGACGCCGCTGGCGCCGGCCTCGACCATCAGGATCGCCTCGTCGGTCCCGGCGACGATCAGGTCGAGTTCGAGCTCCTCGTGCGTCTCCTCCTCGGGGTTGACGACGAAGTCGCCGTCGAGCTTGCCAATGCGGACGGCGCCGACGTGGGCGGCGACCGGGACCGGCGAGATCGCTAGCGCCGCGGAGGCGCCGTTCATCGCGAGGATGTCGTACGGGTGAACCTGGTCGACCGACATCGGGGTCGCGACCAGCTGGGTCTCGTAGTGCCAGCCCTTGGGGAAGAGCGGGCGGATCGGGCGATCGATCATGCGCGCGGTGAGCGTCGCCTTCTCGCTCGATTTGCCCTCGCGACGGAAGAAGGAGCCGGGGATTTTGCCGGCGGCGTACATCCGCTCCTCGATGTCGACGGTGAGGGGAAGGAAGTCCACGTCGCGAAGGTTCCCGACGGTGGCGGTGCAGAGAACCATCGTGTCGCCGCTGCGGACGACGACAGCACCGCTCGCCTGCTTCGCGAGTTTGCCGGTCTCGAAGGAAATCTGGCTGTCGCCGATGTCCGCCGAGACGCGGGTGACGTCAAACATGCTCATGTAGTTGTTACCTCCGGCCGCCCGGTTGGCGACCCATTGCGTTCAGAACTCTCGTTCTCTAACTGCGACAAGGGTACAGGCATCGAAAACCGCTGGAGTGCCAGCCACTCCGGCGCGGATGCCGGATTGGAAGTCCCGCCCGATCCGGGCCTCGACGGCCTCGGAGCGGCGGTCGGCCTCGAAGCGGTCGAGATCTAGCCCGAAGCGCCTCGCCCGCTCCCACAGGTGCGGGTTGTCGACCCGCCCCCGCTCGGCGTAGAGGGAGTCGACCATCTCGAAGAAGCGACCCTGCAGCCCCGCCGCCTCGGCGGCCGCGTGCAGCGCCGGCGAGCGGGGATGCTTGCTGGCAACCGGGAAGTGGCGGAAGACGAGCCGCCCGGGTCTCTCGCTCAGCTCTCCCCAGGCGCCGGCGCATCGCGGGCAGCCGAGGTCGGCGTAGACGACCAGCCCCTCCTCCCCCTCGCCGCGGACGTGATCCTCGGGGCCGACGGGGTGGATGGAAGCGCTCGTCAGATCGTTCATCTCATCGAAACCGCAAAAACGGTTCCTCAAGAGCCATTTTTGCGGTTTCGCCGCTAGGCGAGCGCGTCGAAGATCAGGTTGGCGCCGGGGATCTCGCCGGGGTTGTCGGCTTCGTGGGCCCAGGCGACGACGCCGTCCTCGTCGACGAGGACCAGGGTGCGATTGGCAAAGCCCATCCCCTCCACGTAGGAGCCGTAGGCGCGGGCGACTTCGCCCTTGGGCTCGAAATCGGACAGCAGCCGCGTGTCGATGCCGAGCTTCTCCTGGAAGGCCTTGTGGGCGAAGAAGCTGTCGACGCTGATTCCGACCAGCTCGACGCCCTTCTCCTCGATCTGGGGTTTGACCTCCTGGTAGATCGAGAGCTGGTCGCCGCAGACCGGGCTGAAGTCCCCCGGGTAGAAGATCAGGAGCACCTTGCGGCCGCGGTAGTCCGACAGGGAGACCTTTTCCCCGTCCTGGTCGCGCAGCGTGAAATCCGGCGCCTGCTCGCCGACCGGGATCATCGACGCAGGCCGAGCTCTTTGACCAGGGCGCGGTAGCGCTCGAGGTCGGTGCGCTCCAGGTAGCGCAGCATGCGGCGGCGCTTACCGACGAGCATCAGCAGGCCGCGGCGCGAATGGTGGTCCTTGGCGTGCGAGCGCAGATGCTCGGTTAGCTCGTTGATCCGCTCGGTCATCAGCGCCACCTGGACCTCGGCCGAGCCGGTGTCCTGGTCGCCGCGGCCGTATTTGCCGATCAGCTCGCTCTTTTTCTCTTTGGTCAGGCTCATCTCGATAAAAAGCCGTGCACCCCGGGGGTCACGGCCGCTGGAAAGTAGCACAGACGCGCCTGGCGTCATCGACGTCGCGGTGCATCTGGGCGACCAGCTCGTCGACCTCGTGGTAGGCGCGCTCGCCGCGCAGGCGCTCGACGAAGGCGACCCGCAGGGTCTTGCCGTAGAGATCCTCCTCGTGGTCGATCAGGTAGGTCTCGATCAGGACCCCTCTGCCGCTCTCGAAGGTTGGCCTCACGCCGACGTTGACCGCCGCTGGGACGCCGTTGGCGAAGGCGGCGTAGACGCCGTGGCCGGGGATCGCGAGGCGGTCGTCGGGGACGATGTTGGCGGTCGGGAAGCCGAGCTCCCGTCCGCGCTGATCGCCTTTGACGACCGTGCCCTCGACCATGAAGGGGGCGCCGAGGCAGCGTCGCGCCGCCTCCATGTCGCCGGCCGCGACCAGCGCCCTGATCCGGGTCGAAGAGACGGTCTCGCCGTCGATTTCGACCAGCGGCACCACCCGGGTCTCGAACTCGGGGTGCGCTTCCAGCATCGCCGGGTCGCCTTTGGCCTTGGCGCCGAAGCGGAAGTTCTCCCCGACCGACACCTGCTTGGCGTCGAGCTTGGCCAGGAGGACGTCGCCGATGAAGTCCTTGGCGCTCTGCTTCGCAACCTCGGCGTCGAAGGGGATCACGACCAGCTCGCGCACCCCGAGCCCCTCGATCACGTCGCGCTTGACCCCGAAGGGCATGATCAGCTTCGGCGTCGCCGCCGGGTGCAGGACTTCGAGCGGGTGCGGGTCGAAGGTGAGGACGGTGTCGGCGCCGTCGATCACCGCCTGGTGGCCGAGGTGGACGCCGTCGAAGGTGCCGATCGCGACCTTGCGCGGACGCGGCTTGGCGTCGGGCAGCGAGGTGACGGCAATGCTCACCGCAGCGCCTCCGCCACCGCCGGGACCAGTTCCGCCACCCGCTCGGCGGGCACTTCCTCGCCCGCGTCCTCGACCCGGAAGGGGCCGATCGCCGTACGCCGCAGGTCGGAGCAGTAGGCGTCCCCGAGCGTCTCGACCAGGGTGCGGACGTAGGTCCCAGCCGAGCACTCGATCTCGTAGTGGGCGTACTCCCCTTCGCTAGAGAGCAGCTCGGCGCGGTAGACCTCGACGTCGCGCTCCGGCGTCTCCACTACCTCGCCGCGGTGGGCCTTCTTGTAGAGCCGCTCGCCGCCGACCCGCACCGCCGAGGTCATCGGCACCCGCTGGCGGACGGTGCCGGTCGGCAGCTCCAGCGAGCCGGGGAGGTTCCCGGTCTCGGTCAGCTCGCCGTCGGGGTCGCCGGTGCTCGAGCGCCAGCCGAGGCGGGCGGTCGCCAGGTAGGTCTTCGGCAGGCCGACGAGGAAGCGCTGCAGGCGCGTGGCGCGACCGAGCAGGACCAGCAGCAGCCCGGTGGCGAAGGGGTCGAGCGTGCCGGCGTGGCCGGCCTTCGTACCGCGCTCGCGGCGGACCCCGGCGACGACGTCGTGGGAGGTGACGCCGGCGGGCTTGTCGCAGAGCAGCAGGGTGCCGGCGTCGCCCGCCATCGTCAGGAGCCGAGCTGGGCGGAGACCTCTGCGGCCAGGAACTCGACCAGCTGCTCGTACTCCAGGTCGGTGGAGAAGCCGGCGGCGCGCTTGTGACCGCCGCCGCCGTTGATGCGGGCGATCGCCGAGACGTCGACCTCGCCGGCGCTGGAGCGCAGGCTCACCTTGCGGGCGGCCCGGCCGCGATTGCCGAGGTCGCGGATCACGGCTGCGACCCTGACGCCGTCGATCGAGCGCAGGTGGTCGATCAGGCCCTCGGTCATCTCCTCCCCCGCCCCGGTCGCCTCGTAGTCGGCGGTGGTGATGTAGCTGATCGCGAGTTGGCCCTCGCAGTGGCTGGAGATCCCGTCGAGAGCCCGGGAGACGAGCCGCAGCTTCTCGATCGGCACGTTCTCGTAGAGGCGGCGGTAGGTGTCGTCGACGTCGACGCCGGCGTCGATCAGGTCGGCGGCCACCCGGTGCGTGTGCGCGTTCGTGTTCTCGTACATAAATTTGCCGGTGTCGGTGATCAGGCCGACGTAGAGCGCCGAGGCGATCTCCGCCGTGATCTTGGCCCCCAGCAGCCGAGCCAGGTCGTAGACGATCTCGGCGGTGCAGGAGGCCTCGACCTCGACCAGGTTGATGTCGCCGAAGCAGGTGTTGTCGTGGTGGTGGTCGATGTTGATCACGTCGTTGCCCCCCGCGGTCAGCCACTCGACCGGCATCCGGTCGATGTTGCCGCAGTCGAGGAAGACCACGGTGCGGTCGGCCATGTCGGCTGGGGCCTCGTGGAAGACCTCCTCGAGGGGCAAGAAGCGGTACTCGATCGGCAGCGGGAACTCCTTCGCCGCCATGAACATCACCGAGTCCTTGCCCAGCTGGGTTAGGACTTTGTGCAGGCCGAGCAGGGAGCCGAGGGCGTCCCCGTCGGGGCCCTCGTGGGCGGTGAGCAGGAAGCGGTCGCGGCGGCGCAGCTCGGAGGCGACGCGCTCGAGGTCGGTGGTTGCCACCTCCGGAACCGAGCTCACTCGTCGTCCTCCAGCAGCTCGGAGATCCGGGCGCCTTTTTCGATCGTGTCGTCGTAGCGGAAGGTCAAGGTCGGGGTCCGCTTCATCCGCGTCTCGGCCGCGATCCGGGACTGGATCACGCCGTGGGAGGAGCGCAATCCCTCGAGCGTCGCCTCGCGCTCCTCCTCGGAGCCGAGCACGCTGACGAACACCTTGGCGGTGCGCAGGTCGGGGCTGGTCTCGACGGAGGTCACGGTCACGAAGCCGATACGAGGATCGCTCAATTCGGTTGAAACTGCCGCCCCCACGACCTCGCGGAGCACCTCGTTGATGCGCCGCATGCGGGAACCGGCCATGCTACTCCAGGGTCTGCTCGACCTGTTTCGTCTGGAAGAACTCGAGCACGTCGTCCTCCTTGACGTCGGCGTACCCCTCGAGGACGATCCCGCACTCCTGGCCCTCCTCGACTTCCTGGACGTTGTCTTTGAAGCGGCGCAGGGAGCCGAGCTCCCCGGTCCAGATCACCGTGCCCTCGCGGATCAGGCGGACGTTGGCGGTGCGGACCGCTTTGCCCTCGGCGACGATGCAGCCGGCGATACGGCCGACTTTGGAGGCTTTGAAGGTCTGTTTGACCAGCGCCTCGCCGATCGTCTCCTCGACCTCGACCGCGTCGAGCAGGCCCTCCATCGCGTTGCGCAGATCTTCGGTGATTTTGTAGATGACCGAGTAGGTGCGGACGTCGACGCCCTCGCGCGCGGCGGCGCGTTTGGCGTCGAGCAGGGGGCGCACGTTGAAGCCGATGATGATCGCGTCGGAGGCCGAGGCGAGCATCACGTCGGACTCGTTGATCCCGCCGGTCTGCGAGTGAATGATGTTGATCGCGACCCGCTCCTGCGGCACTTTCGCGAGCTCGTCCTGCAGCGCCTCCAGGGAGCCGGCCACATCGGCCTTGAGGACGATGTTGAGCTCCTTGATTTCGCCCTCCTGGGCGCGGGCGAAGACCTCGTCGAGGCTGACCTTGCGGCCCTGGCGGCGGGCCAGCGCCTCGGTTTTGAGGCGATGCGCGCGCTCCTGGGCCATCTGGCGGGCCTGGCGGTCGCCGTCCACCGTCTGCACGAACTCGCCGGCGTCGGCGACGCCGTCGAAGCCGAGCACCTCGACCGGCATCCCGGGCACCGCCTCGGAGACCGCGGTGCCGGTGAAGTCCTGCATCGCCCGCACCCGCCCCCATTGGGGGCCGGCGACCAGCGAGTCGCCGACGCGGAGGGTGCCGCGCGCGACCAGGACGGTGACGACCGGTCCGCGGCCGGGGTCGAGCTGGGACTCGATCACGTGCCCGGAGGCGGTCGTGTTCGGGTTGGCCGTGAGCTCCTCCAGCTCGGTGACCAGCAGGATCATGTCGAGCAGGTTGTCGAGCCCCTCCCGGGTCTTGGCCGAGACCTCGCAGAAGACGGTGTCGCCGCCCCACTCCTCGGGGCTGATTTCCATCTGGGCAAGCTCGCCACGGACTTTTTCGGGGTTGGCGCCCTCTTTGTCGATCTTGTTGACGGCGATCAGCATCGGCACGTCGGCGGCGCGCGCGTGGTCGATCGCCTCCTTGGTCTGCGGCATGACGCCGTCGTCGGCGGCGACGACCACGACGACCACGTCGGTGACCTTGGCGCCCCGGGCCCGCATCGCCGTGAAGGCGGCGTGGCCCGGAGTGTCGAGGAAGGTGATCGTCTTTTCGTCGTGGTGGACCTGGTAGGCCCCGATGTGCTGGGTGATGCCGCCGGCCTCTCCCGCGGCGACCTCGGTCTCGCGGATCGCGTCCAGCAGCGAGGTCTTGCCGTGGTCGACGTGACCCATGATCGTCACCACCGGCGGGCGGTCGACCAGGTCCTCGTCGGAATCGGAGAACTGCGGCTCCTCGGGCTCCTCGTCGGCGGCGTGGACGATCTCGATCTTGCGGTCGTACTCGTCGGCGATCGCCTTCACCGAGTCGTCGGTGAGGGTCTGGGTCAGGGTCGCCATCTCGCCCATCATCATCAGTTTTTTGATCACCTCGGCCGGGGCGAGGCCGAGCGATTCGGCGACCTCGCGAACGGTCGCGCCCGAGTTGACCTTGCTCGCCTCGGGCTCGGCCGGGGTGTCCGGTTTCGCCGGCGGCTCCTCGAGCAGCGGCCGGCGGCGCCTTCCGCCGCGACGCCGTGGCGGCCTCTGCTGCGGCGGCGGTCCGCCGCCCTGCTCGCGGCGAGAAGCCTGCGAGTCGATCACGACCCGCCGTTTTTTCGATGCGGCCCCGCCGCCTCCGCCGCCGCCCTGCTGGGCGCCGGCCGGGCGCACGGGTTTAGTCGAGGTCTGGGATTTTTTCGGCGCGGCAGCCGGTTTGGCCGGCTGCGCCGGAGCAGCCGCGGGCGCCGCAGCCTCTTTCGGGGGGGCCTGAGCGGCGGCTTTCGGGGCGGGTGCCTTCTTCGCCTCGGCCCCGCCGTTGCCCTTCGCCGCCGAGATCGCCTTCAGGGCATCGGCCTCCTCGACGCTGGAGGCGGCGGCTTTCGCCTCCACCCCGGCGGCTTTCAAGGCGGCGAGCAGCTCTTTCGAGCTGACGCCCTGCGCTTTCGCGATCTCGTGAACCCGTTTCTTTGCCACTAAGCCTGCTCCGCCTCCTCGGCGACCGGCTCCGCCGCTTCGTCGTCCTCGCCGAGGGTCTCACCCTCGACTTCCTCGGCTTCGGTCGCCTCCTGCTGGATGTCCTCTTCGATGGCCTCCTCAGTGGCGACTTCGTCGGCCGACTCCGCCTCTCCGGCGGGAGCCTCATCGGTCGGCTCGACGAATTCGCTCTCCGCCCGCTCGACGATCTCGCTTACCTGGCCTTCATCGGCGTCGGGGTCGGCGAGGATCGCGATCTCGGTCTCGGAGAGGTTGGCCAGGATCGCGGTCTGACTGGTCGCGAAGCGCGAGAGCGCCTGGTGCGGCTCTAGGCCGCAGTAGGTCGAGCCGGGGATCGCCGCGTTCGGGCAGCGGCGGCCGTTGGAGAGCACCGCCATGCAGCGGCCGTCGAACTGTTCCTCGCCCTCGACCTCCACCTCGTGTTCTTCGGAGGCGAACTCGGTCTCGGACTTGATGTCGACGCGCCAGCCGGTGAGACGGGCGGCGAGGCGGGCGTTCTGGCCATCGCGGCCGATCGCCAGCGAGAGCTGGTCGTCAGGGACGATCACGGTCGCCTGGCGCTCGTCGTCGTCGACAATCACCTCGCGCACCCGGGCAGGCGAGAGCGCTTTGGCGACGAAGCGGGCGGGCTCGTCGTTGTGGGGGATGATGTCGATCTTCTCGCCGCGCAGCTCGGAGACGACCATCCGCACCCGGGAGCCGCGCGGGCCGACGCAGGCGCCGACCGGGTCGACCCCGTCGGCGTGGGAGACGACGGCGATCTTCGAGCGGTAGCCGGGCTCGCGGGCGACGCCGACGATCTCGACCAGCTTGTCGGCGATCTCCGGCACCTCGAGCTCGAACAGGCTTTTGATCAGCTCCGGGCTGCGGCGCGAGACGACGATCGCCGGCCCTTTGGTCGAGTCGGAGACGTCGGTGATCACGGCCTTGACCCGCATCCCGTGGTCGTAGCGCTCGTTGTAGACCTGCTCGGACTTCGGCAGCAGCGCCTCGACCCGCTCGCGCAACTGGACCAGCGTGTAGCGCTTGTCCGCCTGCTGGATGATCCCGGTGATCAGCTCGCCGACCCGGTCCTGGTACTCGTCGTACATCATCTGCCGCTCGGCCTCGCGGATCCGCTGCAGGATCACCTGCTTGGCGGTCTGGGCGGCGATCCGGCCGAAGTCTTCGGGGGTGACGTCCTTGGTCTCGATCTGGTCCTCGTAGGGGGCGATCATCTCCGGATCGAGCTCGGGCTCCTCCGGCTCTTTCATTTCGCCCGTCTCCGGATCGACTTCGGGCTCCTCCTGCAGCTCGGCCGCTTCGGCCAGGAGCTTCTCCTCCAGCTCGGGGGGCAGGATCAGTTCGAAGACGCGGAAGTCCCCGGTTTCGTGGTCGAGGTCGACGCGCGCGTATTTGGCGGCCCCGGGAGTCTTCTTGTAGGCCGAGAGGAGGGCGTCCTCGAGGGCGTCCATCAACTTGTCGGCCGAGATTCCCTTCTCCTGCTCGAGCGCTTTGACTGCGTCGACGATCTCTTTGGTCACTGCGCGGACTCCTTGGTTTCGGAAGCGGTGGCGTTGCGGCGGTACTTCGGCCCGGGCGAGCTGACCTCGAGCGAATAATCGACCAGCAGGTCCCTCAGCTGCGCCGTGACCCTTTCGCAAAGGGCGAGGTCGACTCCGTCGGGGTGGTCGACGAAGAGTCGCAGCGCGTCGGTCCGCGGCTGCTCGAGCGCGACCAGCTCGATCTCGCCGTCGAGCTCGGACAACTGCTGTTCGATGTTCTCTTTGAGGTCGGTCATGCCTGGGGTGTGGGCGTAAAAAAAGTGGGCCAGGCCCACTTCTCGACGCGCATAGGGGACAGAAAAGCTTGCAGTGAGTATAGCCCTCTCACGCACTCGGCCGAGCCGCTTTTGCCCGCAAGCGGTCGACTTCGCCCAGGATCGCCTCGGCGACGGCGTCCTTGGAGTCGATCGGCACCTCGGTCTCGCCCTCCGCGGCGATCAGGGTGACCGCGTTGCGGTCGCTCTCGAACCCGATCTCCGGGTTGGAGACGTCGTTGAGGACGATCAGGTCCGCACCCTTGCGCCGCAGCTTGCCGCGGGCCCGCTCCACCGCCTCTCCCCCGTGCTCGGCGGCGAAGCCGACCACCGTCTGCCCCTCGCGGCGGCGGGCGGCGAGCGCGGCGAGGATGTCCTCGGTCGGCTCCAGGGAGAGCTCCAGCGAGCCCGAGCGCTGCAGCTTCCCGGCCGCGGGTTCGGCGGCGCGGAAGTCCGCGGGGGCGGCGGCCATCAGCAGCACGTGCGCCGCGGGGAACTCCTCCTCGGCGGCGGCGGCCAGCTGGGCCGCGGTCTCGACGTCGACCCGGCGGACGCCCGCCGGCGCCGGCAGGGCGACGTTGGCGGCGATCAGCGTCACCTCCGCCCCGCGCCGGGCGGCGGCGGCGGCGAGGGCGATCCCCATCCGGCCGCTGGAGCGGTTGCCGATGAAGCGCACCGGGTCGATCGGCTCGCGGGTCCCGCCCGCGGTGACCAACACCCGCAGCCCATCCCAGGGCCGGCTCCCCGCCGGCAGCGCGGCTTCCACCCTCGCCAGCAGCAGTTCGGGATCGGGTAGGCGGCCACGGCCGAACTCGCCGCGCGAGGCGAGCTTGCCCTCGTCGGGCTCGATCACCTCGATGCCCCTGGCCCGCAGGGTCTCGAGGTTCGCCTGGGTCGCCGCGTCCGCGTACATGCGGTCGTTCATCGCCGGAGCGACCAGGCGCGGGGCGGTGCAGGCGAGGAAGGAGGTGGTCAGCATCGAGTCGGCGGCGCCGACGGCGAGCTTGGAGATCGTGTTCGCCGAGGCGGGCGCGACCAGGAAGGCGTCGCAGCGGCCGGCCAGCTCGAGGTGGCCGATCGGGTCGTGGCCCTCGGCGGCTTCGCCGGGAAAAGCGCCGCGCAGCGGGTCGCGCTCGAACTCGGAGGTGAGGACGGGGGCGCCGACGATGCCCTCGAAGGAGGCGGCGCCGACGAAGCGGGTCGCGGCCTCGGTCATCACCACGCGCACGCCGTGACCGGCCAGCGTCGCCAGCCGGGCCAGCTCGAGCGCCTTGTAAGCGGCGATGCCGCCGCTCACGCCTAAGAGAATTCGGGCCATGGGCCCCTAATGAAAGCGCCCCGCGGCCGGCGGGGCGCTGAGGCCGCTAGGTGCGGTACTCGTATTTCAGCTTGCCCTCGGCGAGCTCTTCGAGCGACATCGAGAGGTAGTTCCGCTCGGCGTTGGTCTCGACCATCGGCGGCGGGTACTCGCCGAAGCCGCCCTCGCCGAGGTTGTGGAAGTAGCTGTTGATCTGGCGAGCGCGCTTGGCCGAGACTACGACGGCGGCGTAGTGGGAATCGGCGTGCTCGAGAAGCTTGTCTACGCGTGGTTTGATCATCGGCCGGCAGTCTAGATGATCGACCCGCCGGGACCCTCAGCGGCCGAGCTCGGCGCGGACGATCCCGACCAGCTCCCCGGCGGCGCGGTCAACCTCGTCGTTGACGACGCAGTGGTCGAAGTCCCCCTGCGCGGCGAGCTCCTGCTCGGCGACTTTCAGCCGCTCGTCGATCGCCTCGCGGGAGTCGGTTCCGCGGCCGGCGAGCCGTTCCCGCAGGACCGCCGGGTCCGGCGGGGCGATGAAGATCTGCACCGAGTCCGGTTTCGCCGCCCGCACCTGCTGGGCACCCTGGACCTCGATCTCGAGCACGACCGAGTGCCCCGCCTCCAGCCGCCTCTCCACCTCGCTGCGCAGAGTGCCGTAGCGGTTGCCGCTGTAGGTGGCGAACTCGAGGAAGTCCTTCTCCTCGACCCGCTGCTCGAACTGCTCGGGGGTGAGGAAGTGATAGTCGCGACCGTCTTCCTCACCCGCGCGCGGCGCTCGCGTGGTCGCCGAGACCGACAGCTCGAGGTCCGGAACAGCCTGCAGCAGCTCCTTGATCAGGGTCCCCTTGCCGACTCCGGAGGGACCGGTGATGACGAAAACTTTGGCCATGCGGCCGCGGATACTGACCGCTGCGGCGGTCGCTAACGGCGGAGCTGGTTGATCAGCTCAGTGCGCTGGCGCTCGGAGAGGCCGCCGATCGTCTTCGACGGCGAGATCCGGCACTGGTTGAGGATCCGGTTGGTCTTCACCCGGCCGTACTTCGGGACCGCGAGGAGCATGTCGAACACCTTGGCGGTGAGGACGTACTCGGGTGGGTCGAGCAGGATCGTCTGGATGCTCGCCCGGTTCGCCTTCAGGTCCTTCTTCAGTTTTGCTCGAGCGGTGCGGATGTCGTTCGCCCGCTTGAGCGCCTCCATCCTCTGATCGAGCGATCGTTCGGGAGCCGCGAGCGAAGATTTGACTGAGGAGGCCGTCATGTGGGCGGCGAGTATAGCCGCGGCTCGGGGCCGTGCAAGGCGACCGGGGCGAATTGCCCCAAAATTCGTCTCAACCTCTACTACAGGTCGAACGCCCCCACGCGTGGGGCCTCATCCGACACGCCGGTTTGCAGTTCTTTTGCTATCCGCGACCCGGCCCGCGGATCACGGAAACTCTCAGTTCCCACAGCGACCAGGGTTGCGCCCGCGTCGAAAAACTCGGTCGCGTCGGCCCCAGAGGAGATTCCGCCCATACCAATCAAGGGAACCTCGACCGCAGCGCGGACAGCTCGCAACTGCTGCAAAGCAATAGGCCGGACCGCCGGACCGGAGAGGCCGCCATGCCCCGCGGCCAAGGCCGGCTGTTTCGTCGCCGGATCGATAGCGCTCGCCTTCAGCGTGTTGATCAGGGAAACGGCGTCCGCTCCCCCCTCTTCTGAGGCTACGGCCACCGCCTCGGGATTGGCGACGTTCGGAGTGAGCTTCACGATGAGCGGCTTTTCCGTCAGCGGCCTGAGGGTCTCTAGAAGCGCTTGGGTCTCATCCGGGTTCTCGCCGACGATCAATCCGCTGTGCACGTTCGGACAGGACACGTTCAGCTCGATCGCGGCGACCTCGTCCCGCGCCCCCACTTCGCTTACCAGCCGCGAGAACAGCTCCCGGTTCGTGGCCATCACGGACACGATCAACGGCACCGGCAGCTCAGCCAGTTGCGGCAGATCCTCGGCCAGGAACCCATCCAAGCCCTTATTCGGCAACCCGATCGAGTTGATCATCCCCGCCGGCGTCTCCCAAATCCGCTGCGGCTCGTTCCCCGCCCGCGGCTCCGGAGTGATCGTCTTCGAAACGAACGCTGCGAAAGGGAAGTCCTCCAGCAGCCCATCTCCGAAAACTCTCCGCGCGGCGATCGCGTCATAGGTCCCAGACGCATTAATCACGGGGTGCCCCAGCTGCAACCCGCAGAACTCCGTCCCCCCTTCTCCGTCCCTGCCGGGGGGTGGCGCCGATTTGGGGGACCACCCCGAGAGGGGTGGTGGGACCAAATCGGGGACAGGACCCGCCGGCCCACCAAGCACCGGGCCGTCCACACAAAGCCGAAGGTATCCGCCGCCAGGCTTCGGCACGGCGCAGCCGAAGCAGGCCCCATAGCCACAAGCCATCGGGCTCTCCTCTGCCAGCTGGTAGCTGACGCCGTGCTCCTCGCAGAGGGATTTGACCGCGTCGAGCATGGCCGGCGGCCCGCAGGAGTAGACGACGGCTGAGGCGGCATCGTCCCCCGCGAGCATCGCCACCAGCAGGTCGGTGACGTAGCCCCGGTGACCGGCGTGGCCGTCCTCGCTGGCCAGGCGGATATCCGGACAGAGGGAGCCGCCGGAGCAGAAGAGCTCGTTCAGGCCCCCCGAGTGGGCTTCGTTGCGGAATCCCAGAAGCACTCGCAGCGGAATGCCTTTTTCAACGAGCTGCCGCCGCCAGATGGCCATCGGGGCGATGCCGATGCCGCCGCCGACGAGGATTGCTCCCGCGGCGTCGGGGTTGACCTGCTTTGGGGTCGAGAAAGCGTTGCCGAGTGGCCCGGTCAGCCAGACGTTCTCACCGGCTCGCAGCTCGCAAAGCCTGTCAGTGCCCGGGCCGACTCCCTCGACGAGGAAGTCCAGGCGAACCCCTTCTTTGGATGGCGCGGTCTCCGCCACCGAGATTGCCCGGGGCAGATAAGGCCGGCCTCCCCCCTCCCCCCAGCTCCTCTCGCTGGCGAGCATGTAGAACTGGCCTGGCTCGGGTGCCGGTCCCTCGCGGTCGATGAGGGAGAAGATCCGGTAGCCGCCGGAGGCCTGGTGGGTCGCGACCTCGCAGAGCCGGCGGCCGAACGGCGCGGTCATCGCGCCTCCGCGGCCCTTGCCTGACCGGCGTGGATCTCCTGCAGCGAGCGGACCTCGGCGTCGCCCTGCCGGGCGGCGGCGATCGCCCGCGCCGCGGCGGTCACCCCGGTCATCGTCGTCACGCAGGGGATCCCGTGGCGGACGGCGGCGGTGCGGATCTCGTAGCCGTCGGTGCGCGCGCCGGAGCCGGTCGGGGTGTTGATCACCAGGTCGCAGCTGCGCTTGCGGATCAGGTCGAGGACGTGCGGCGAGCCTTCCTGCAGCTTGTTGATTCGGGTCACCGGCACCCCCATCCGCTCGATCGCCTGCGCCGTGCCGTGGGTGGCGATCACCTCGAAGCCGAGGTCGTGGAAGCGGGTCGCGAGCTGGGTCGCGGCCGCCTTGTCGGTGTCGGTGACGGTGATGAAGACCGAGCCGGACTCCGGCAGCTTGACCCCCGCGGCGGCCTGGGCCTTGCCGAAGGCGGTCGGGAAGTCGGTGGCGATGCCCATCACCTCGCCGGTGCTCTTCATCTCCGGGCCGAGGACCGAGTCGGCGCCGGCGAAGCGGGCGAAGGGCAGGACCGCCTCCTTGACGCTGACGTGCTCGGGCAGGCCGTCGGGCAGGTCCTGGTCGGCGAGCTTCTCCCCCAGCATCAGCCGCGCGGCGAGCTTTGCCAGCGGCACCCCGATCGCCTTGGAAACGAAGGGCACGGTGCGCGAGGCGCGCGGGTTGGCCTCGATCACGTAGAGCTCGCCGGCGGCGACGCCGTACTGGATGTTGATCAGGCCGATGACGCCGAGCTCCAGCGCGATCTTCTCGCTGGTGGCGCGGATCTTCTCGAGCATCTCCTCGCCGAGGCTGAGCGGCGGGATCACGCAGGCGGAGTCGCCGGAGTGGACCCCGGCCTCCTCGACGTGCTGCATGATCCCGGCGACGTAGACCTGCTCGCCGTCGCCGAGCGCGTCGACGTCGACCTCGATCGCGTTCTCGAGGAAGCGGTCGAGCAGCAGCGGGTGCTCCTGGTCGGCCTTGACGTGCTTGTCGAGGTAGGTCTGCAGGTCCTCGGTCGAGTAACAGATCTCCATCGCCCGACCGCCGAGCACGTAGGAGGGACGGACCAGGAGCGGGAAGCCGACCCGTTCGGCCACCGCGATCGCCTCTTCGGCCGAGTGGGCGGTGCCGTAGGGCGGCGCCTGGACCCCGAGCCGCTCCAGCAGGGCGCCGAAGCGGCCGCGGTCCTCGGCCAGGTCGATCGCGTCGACCGGGGTCCCCAGCAGCGGCACGCCGGCCTCTTCCAGGGTGCGGGCGAGCTTCAGAGGGGTCTGGCCGCCGAACTGGACGATTACGCCCTCCGGCCGCTCCTGCTCGCAGACCGCGAGCACGTCCTCTGCGGTCAGCGGCTCGAAGTAGAGGCGGTTGGAAGTGTCGTAGTCGGTGGAGACCGTCTCCGGGTTGCAGTTGACCATCACCGCGTCGCGGCCCAGCTCGCGGGCGGTCATCGCGGCGTGGACGCAGCAGTAGTCGAACTCGATCCCCTGCCCGATCCGGTTGGGGCCGGCGCCGAGGATCACCACCGAGTCGTTGTCGCCGCGCCGGACCTCGTTCGCCGGCGGCGAGCCGTCGTGGCTCGGGCGCTCGTGGGCTGAGTAGTAGTAGGGCGTCGCCGCCTCGAACTCGGCGGCGCAGGTGTCGACCGCCTTGTAGGTGCGGGCGAGGCCCTCGGTGCCGTCGCCTTCGGCGGCGAGGGCCTGCAGCTCGCGCAGGAACCAGCGGTCGACGAGGCAGGCCTCGTGCACCGCCTCGACGTCGAGGCCGCGCTCGAAGGCGGCGTGGATCAGGTCGAACCGCTCGGCGCAGGGGACCTCGATCGCGGCCAGCAGGTCCGCGTCGGACTCGGGGATCTCCGCCGCTGAGTCGAGCTCGCGCGAGCGCATCGCCTTAGAGAAGGACTCGCGGAAGGTGCGCCCGATCGCCATCGCCTCGCCGACGCTCTGCATGTAGGTCGAGAGCCGGCCCTCGGAGCCGGGGAACTTCTCGAAGGCGAAGCGCGGGATCTTGGTGACGACGTAGTCGATCGTCGGCTCGAAGGAGGCCGGCGTCGCCCGGGTGATGTCGTTGGGGATCTCCTCCAGCGCGTAGCCGACCGCCAGCTTGGCCGCCATCTTCGCGATTGGGAAGCCGGTCGCCTTGGAGGCCAGCGCCGAGGAGCGCGAGACGCGCGGGTTCATCTCGATCACGGCGATTTCCCCGTTCTCGGGGTTGACCGCGAACTGGACGTTGGAGCCGCCGGTCTCGACCCCGATCGCCCGGATCACCTTGATCGCCTGGTCGCGCAGGTCCTGGTAGAGCGGGTCGGTCAGCGTCTGCGCCGGGGCGACGGTGACCGAGTCGCCGGTGTGGACCCCCATCGGGTCGACGTTCTCGATCGAGCAGATGATCACCACGTTGTCGTTGCGGTCGCGCATCACCTCGAGCTCGAACTCGCCCCAGCCGA
>DASSYI010000049.1:0-11731 GCA_035703365.1 Solirubrobacterales bacterium | reverse complement strand
TGGTCGACCTGGATGATCTTGTCGAGTGCGTCGAGCCCGAGCACCGTCGTATGCGCGCCGGGCCGCTGGCGCGCGCGGTGCAGCCGGTTGGCCACGGCCTTGTAGAGGATCTCGTTGACCAGCGTGGACTTGCCGGAGCCCGACACGCCGGTGACGGCCGTCAACGTGCCCAGCGGGATCCGCACGTTCACGTCCTTGAGGTTGTGCTGCCGCGCGCCCGCGCCTCCTGGGTCTGGGTGAACAGCGCCCGGATGTGGTCGAAGACGCCGGTGTAGGTGGCCGGGTTGGAGCGCGGGGTGCGGCCGATCGGCGACTGGTCGATGTTGATGATCTTGTCGATCTGGCCGAGCCCGTCGATGCCGTCGTGGGCGCCGGGCCGCAGTTTCGCCTGGTGCAGGCGGTTGGCGACGGCGTGGTGCAGGGTCTCGTTGACCAGGGTCGACTTGCCCGAGCCGGAGACGCCGGTGACGCAGCAGAAGACGCCGAGCGGGATCGCGACGTCGACCCCCTTGAGGTTGTGTTCGCGGGCGCCGCGGACGACGAGCTCGCCGGTCGGCCGGCGGCGCTCGGCCGGGACCTCGATCCGTTTCTTGCCGGAGAGGTACTGGCCGGTCAGCGAGGCTGGGTTCTTCGAGACTTCCTTCGGCGTGCCGGCGGCGATCACGTGGCCGCCGTGTTCACCGGCGCCCGGGCCGAGGTCGACCAGGTGGTCGGCGGCCATCATCGTCCCCTCGTCGTGCTCGACGACGATCACCGTGTTGCCGAGGTCGCGGAGGCGGTCGAGCGTCGCGATCAGCTTCTCGTTGTCGCGCTGGTGGAGCCCGATCGAGGGCTCGTCGAGCACGTACATGACGCCGACCAGGTGCGAGCCGATCTGGGTCGCGAGCCGGATCCGCTGCGCCTCGCCGCCGGAAAGCGAACGGGCCGACCGGGCCAGCGAGAGGTAGCCGATGCCGACGTTCTCGAGGAAGGAGAGCCGCTCGGTGATCTCGCGCACGATCAGCCGCGCGATCGCCTTCTCGGTCTCGGTCATCTGCAGGTCGCGGATCCACTCGGCGGCGGCGTGGGCGGAGAGGTCGCTGTACTCGGCGATGCTGAGGCCGCCGACCTTGACCGCGAGGCTCTCCGGGCGCAGGCGCGCCCCGTGGCAGGCTGGGCACGGCTGCTCGGCCATGTAGCTCTCGATCCGCTCGCGGTTGGACTCCGAGTCGGTCTCTTCGTAGCGCCGCTGGAGGTTGTTGACGATCCCCTCGAAGCGCACCCGGTAGGAGCGGCGGCGGCCGTAGCGGTTGGTGTAGGAGACGTGATGGCGCTCGTCGCCGGTCCCGTAAAGGAAGATCTCCCGCTCTTTTTTGCTCAACTGCGACCAGGGCTTGTCGACGTCGACCCCGTACTCCTCGGCGACAGCGGCGATCAGCCGCCGCCAGTAGGCGGTGATACCGCGGTTCCAAGGCTGCAGCGCGCCCTCGGCGAGGGAGAGCGTCGGGTCGGGGACGACCAGCTCGGGGTCGATCACCCGCTGGAAGCCGAGCCCGTGGCAACGGTCGCAGGCGCCGTGGGGCGAGTTGAAGGAGAAGATCCGCGGCTCCAGCTCCGGGATCGAGGTGCCGCAGTTGAGGCAGGCGAACTGCTCCGAGAAGAGCAGCGTCTCCCCCTCTTGGGCGCCGCTGAGGATCTCGACTTCGATCAGGCCGGCGGCGAGCCCGGCGGCGGCTTCGACCGACTCCGAGAGGCGTCGGCGCAGCTCCGATTTCATCACCAGGCGGTCGACGACGATCGAGACGTCGTGTTTGTACTTCTTGTCGAGGACGATCTCCTCGTCGAGGCGGCGCAGCTCGCCGTCGATCTTGGCCCGCGAGTAGCCCTCGAGCCGCATCTGGTCCAGCAATTTCCCGTACTCGCCTTTGCGGCCGCGGACGACCGGGGCCATGACCATGAATTTCGCTCCCTCGTCCAGGGTCATCAGCCGGTCGACGATCTGCTCCTGGGTCTGGCCGGTGATCTCCTCGCCGCACTCGGGGCAGTACGGGGTGCCGATCCGGGCCCAGAGCAGGCGCAGGTAGTCGTAGATCTCGGTCACCGTGCCGACCGTCGAGCGCGGATTGCGCGAGGTCGTCTTCTGGTCGATCGAGATCGCCGGCGAGAGACCCTCGATCGAGTCGACGTCGGGCTTCTCCATCAGGCCGAGGAACTGCCGCGCGTAGGAGGACAGCGACTCCACGTACCGGCGCTGGCCCTCGGCGTAGATCGTGTCGAAGGCAAGGCTCGACTTGCCTGACCCGGAGAGGCCGGTGATGACGATCAGCGCGTCCCGGGGCAGCTCGACGTCGATGTCCTTGAGGTTGTGCTCCCGGGCGCCAGAGATGACGATTCGCTCAGAGGCAGCCACTGACCTCGATTCTACGCAGACGAACAGATGTTCCCTCGCAAAAGAAAGCGAGCGGTGCGGGCGCATTTGCATCGAATTTATTGACTGGCCAATAGTGCGCTGCTATTCCGAGGATTCGGCCCCAATCGATCGGAGCAGCGGATGACCTCCCCCAAGACCCTCGTCGCGATCGCCGTCGTGCTTCTCGCCGCTGCGCTGGCGGCACCGTCCTCGGCCTCGGCGAACGCGCTCTGCAGCGGCGCACCCGAACTGAAAGGCAGCGTCCTCGCCTGCCCAGCCGGCACCCTCTTTGAAAAAGCCGAGTCGGTCGGCGTCAGCGAAGGGTCGGTGACCTTCGCCACCGCGGTCGGCAACTTCGAATGCCCCAGCGGCTCGTTCAAAGCCACCTACACCCCGGTCGGGGCAGGCGTGGTTGCCGGCTTCGCGACGATCACCCATGACCCGGTCTGCAAAACCACGATCTTCGGGTGCACGACCTTCCCGCCTCAAATCACGACGCTGGTGAAACCCGAAACCGAAGTCATCTACGTGAAAACCACCGATCCGGTCGGAAACGTCGTGGTGACGACCCCGGCAACCGAAGTCCTCTTCAAATGCGGAGGCAACCAGTACCAGTGCATCTACGCCGGCGCGCCGGGGGAACTCGTGACCGGCAACTACTCCAACTCCGAACAGAAGCTCTCGTTCAACACGACGGTCAACAGGTTCGCGGGTCCTGCGAACTGCCCCGCCAAAGCGACCTTTGTCGCGAACTACAAAATGAAGGTCGAAAAAGGCGTGGTCGGCGGCAAAGCCGTAGGCGAAAGCCCCTTCTACATCGCCAAAGAATGAGCCCGAAAGCACTTGTCCCCGGGAGACCGGGGACAAGTGCCTGGGTACAGGGAGCGACTGCCTACGCAGCCTCGGGCTCCGGCTCCCGCAGCCGCGGCAGCCAGCCGAGGAAGCGCGGCAGGTACCAGTTGCGCTCGCCGAGCAGCTTCATCGCCGCCGGCAGCATGATCGCCCGCACGATCGTGGCGTCGATCAGGACCGCCACCGCGAGGCCGACGCCCATCTCCTTCATGTCGAGGATGCTGAGGGTGGCGAAGACGGAGAAGACCGCCACCATCACCACCGCGGCGCTGGTCACGGTGCCGGCCGTGGCCGCGATCCCGCGCTGGACCGCCTCGTCGGTCGCCATTCCCCGGTCGACGTACTCGCGGACCCGGCTGAGGATCAGCACGTGGTAGTCCATCGAGAGGCCGAAGAGGATGACGAAGAGGAACATCGGCAGCCAGGAGCTGACGCCGCCGTTGGAGTGGAAGCCGAGCAGCGACTCCCCCAGCCCGTTCTGGAAGACCAGGACGAGGACTCCGTAGGCCGCCCCCACCGAGAGCAGGTTCAGCAGGATCGCCTTGATCGGGACGACGATCGAGCGGAAGGTGACCAGCATCAGCAGGAACGCCAGGCCGAGCACGAAGGCGAAGACGAGCGGCAGGCGTTCTGCCAACCGGTCGTTGAAGTCCTTCGATTCGGCCGCCTGGCCGCCGACGTTGACCTCGGCGTCGGTCCCGGCGAAGGCCGCCGGCACCAGCTCCTCGCGGACGCCTTCCATCGCCCGCGTCGCCGCGGCGTCGCTGCCGTTGCCGACGGTCGGGATCTGGACCGCGGCGACGGTGCCGTCGCGGCTGGTTTCGACGTCGACCTTGCCGCTCACCTGCGGATCGGCTTCGGCCCGCTCGACGAGGTCGTCGATCGCCGCGGCCGTCGGCTCCGAGGTGACGTCGTCGGACTCGACGACGACGGTCGCGCCGGCCGCTTCGCCCGGGAACGCCTCGGTGATGCGGTCGTAGGTCTGCACGACGGGGATGTCTCGCGGCAGGTCCTCGGCGCCGCTGACCTTGGTCTGCATCGAGAGCGCCGGGATCGCCAGGGCGACCAGGAAGCCGGCCGAGACGGCCAGCGAGAGCGCCGGGCGGCGCATCACCCGCTCGACCACCCCGGCCCAGACCGAACGCCCGGAACGGCGCCGCCGCAGACGCGAGAGGAACGGGATGCGGCCCTTTTCGACTCTGTCACCGAGCTTGGAGAGCACCGCGGGCAGGACCGAGATCGAGGCGAACATCGCCACCGCGACGACGGTCATCGTCCCGACCGCGAACGAGGTGAAGGTCGGGTCGCCGCTCAGCAGCATCCCGCCCATCGCGGCGATCACGGTCAGCCCGGAGACCAGCACCGCCCGCCCCGAGGTCGCCGCTGCGGCCTCCAGCGCCGCCGACTCCGAGCGCCCGGCCCGTCGCTCCTCGCGCTCGCGGCGCATGTAGAAGAGCGAGTAGTCGACGCCGACCGCCAGGCCGACGAGGACGACGACCGAGGCGACGTTCTGGTCCATCGGGACCAGCTGGCTGGGCAGCGCCAGCAGGCTGACGGTGGCGAGGACCGCCGAGAAGCCGATCAGCAGCGGCACGAGCGCCGCCACCAGGGCGCCGAAGGCGAGCAGCAGGATCAGCAGGGTGACCGGCAGCGAGGTCGTCTCGGCCTTCGAGAGGTCTTCGCTAAAGACCTCTTCTAGCGCCTTGCTGGCGCTGGCGCCGCCGAACTGCTCGACCCGCACGTCGGGATTGGCCTTCTGTACGGCCGCGGTCGAGGCAAGGCTGGCTTCGACCCGTTCTTCGGCCTGGTCGGAGTCACCCGGGACCTGGAATTCGACCAGGGCGGTGCGCCCGTCGGCCGAGACCTGCCCGCCGCCTTCAGACGGATAGCTGAGATCGGTCACCGACGGTAGCGCCGCCAGCTTCCTGGTCGCTTCGTCGACCGCTTCGTCGAAGGCCGGGTCGCCGGCTCGGAGGCCGTCGCCCTGGACCATGACCATCTCGTCGTTCGGGGTGAGAGCGGCCTTTTCCAGCGCCAGCTCGGCGCGGCCGGACTCGCCGGCGCCGGCTTCGGCGTTGGTCAGCTGCTTGGTGCCGACGGCGCCGCCGACGACGACGGAGGCGACGACGAACGCGATCCAGCCGAAGATCGCGATCTTGCGGTGGGCCGCGCTCCAGCGGGCGGCTCTGGCGGCGATGTTGTGCTTGGCGTGCATGAGGTTCCTTTCGGTCGCAATTGGATGAAGCCAGCCCAGACTCCCAGCGGGCGGGCGGCTCTCAAATGCGGCTGGCAGGCGTCTGCGGGTGCGGCTCTCCGCGGCCGATGGTGCGGTTGCCCGTACTGTGGAAGGGGCCGATTTCGAGGACAATCGACGGCGTGCCCACCTCCGTCCTGATCGTCGACGACCACCCCAGCTTCCGGGCCAGCGCGCGCCGCATGCTGGAGGCAAGCGGCTACGCGGTTGTCGGCGAGGCCGCCGACGGCGCCGCCGCGATCGCCGCGGTCGGCGAGCTCGGCCCCGACCTGGTCCTGCTCGACGTGCAGCTGCCCGACCTCGACGGCTTCGAGGTCGCGGCGCGGCTGCAAGCGCTCGGCACCGACGCCGAGATCGTCCTCACCTCGAGCCGCGACCGCTGCGAATTCGGCAGCGCGATCGAGGAGAGCCCCGCCCGCGGCTTTATCGGCAAGTCCGAGCTCAGCGGCCCCGCGCTGGCGGAGCTGGTCGGATGATCGGTCTGCGGCGCGCCCTGGTGGCGCTCGGCGTCCTCGCCTTCCTGCTCGGCCTCGGCTCCGCGGCGCTGGTGATGACCAGCGACCATGCCAGCCCGCGCGGTCTGCTCCTGGCGGTGGTCCTCGTCGCCGGCTGGAGCTTCGCCTTCACCGGCCTCTACGCCTGGGGCCGGCGGCCGGGCAACAACATCGGCCCGCTGATGACCGCGGTCGGCTTCACCTGGTTCTTCCAGGCGTTCTCGACCGCCAACAACGCCTGGCTCTTCGCGCTCGGCTTCCTCGGCCAGACCCTGCCCTTCGCGATCCTGGTCCACCTTCTGGTCAGCTTCCCCTCCGGGCGCCTGCAGACGCGGCTGCAGAAAGTCGCCGTCGGCCTCGGCTACATGGCGACCGGGCCGCTGCAGCTCGTCTGGGCCCTGTTCATCGACCCGACGACGCAGAGCGACTGCGGCGGCTGCCCCGAAAACCCGATCCTGATCGACGGCGCCGAAGGGGTCTCGGAAGTCGTCAACGTCTTCCAGGTGCTCGGCGGCTGCGCGGCGATCGCGATCGCGATCGGCCTGCTGTACCGCAACTGGCGGCGCAGCACGGAGACCGAGCGGCGGGTGCTGACCCCCGTCCTCGCCACCGGCGGCCTCGCCTTCTCGATCCTGCTCGTGCAGCTGATCGTGGGTGAACTCGGCGCCTCGAACACCTTCCAGAGCGTCGCCTTCGTCACCTCGGTCGTGGTTTTCTCCTGCCTCCCCTTCGCCTTCCTGTTCGGGCTGCTGCGCTCGCGGATCGGCCGCGCCGAGGAAGTCAGCACCGCCCTGACGGCCGAGAACGAGCAGCTGACCGCCGAGCTGGAGGCGAAGGTCGAGGAGCTGCGCGCCTCCCGGCACCGGATCGTCGAAGCCGGATACGCCGAACGGCGGCGGGTCGAGCGCGACCTCCACGACGGCGCCCAGCAGCGGCTGATGGCGCTGACGATGACCCTGCGGCTGGCGCGCGACAAGCTCGACGGCGACCCGGCGGCGAGCGCCGAGCTGCTCGACGAGGCGATGGAGGAGCTCTCGGCGGCGACCGCCGAGCTGCGCGAATTCGCCCGCGGCATCCACCCGGTGGTGCTCAGCGACCGCGGCCTCGGCGCCGCCCTCACCGGCCTGGCGGAACGCTCGCCGGTGCCGGTGGAGATCGCCGCCGCCCCCGAGGACCGCCTGCCGACGCCGGTCGAGTCCGCCGCTTACTTCGTCGTCGCCGAGTCCCTCACCAACGTCGCCCGCTACGCGGATGCAGAGCTGGCGACGGTGCGGGTCGAGCGTCGCAACGGCAGTCTTGAGGTCGAAGTCTCCGACGACGGGGCCGGCGGCGCCGACCCGGACTCGGGCTCCGGCCTGCGCGGCCTCGCCGACCGGGTCGCCGCGCTCGACGGCAGCTTCACCGTCCGCAGCGAGCCCGGCGCGGGAACGACCGTGGAGGCGCGGATCCCGTGCGCGTAGTCGTCGCCGACGACTCGACCCTGCTGCGCGAGGGCGTGGTGCGGCTGCTGGAGGAGGCGGGGATGGAGGTCGTCGCCCAGGCCGCCGACGGCGAGGACCTGCTGCGCAAGGTGCGGGCGCACAAGCCCGACGTGGCGGTGGTCGACGTGCGGATGCCGCCGACCCACACCGACGAGGGCCTGCGGGCGGCGCGGGAGATCCGCGCCGAGCTGCCCGAGGTCTCGGTCCTGGTCCTCTCCCAGTACGTCGAAGTCGCCTACGCCCGCGAGCTGCTGGCCGAGAGCGCCGAGGGCCTCGGCTATCTGCTCAAGGACCGGGTCGCCGACGTCGAAGCGCTGACCGAGGCGGTCCGCCGGGTCGGCGAGGGCGGCTCGGCGCTGGACCCGGAGGTGGTCTCGCAGATGCTCGGCCGGCGGCGGCAGGAGGATCCGCTGGAGGAGCTGACCCCGCGCGAGCGCGAGGTCCTCGGCCTGATGGCCGAGGGCCGCTCGAACGGGGCGATCGCGGCGGAGCTGGTGGTGACCGAGCGCGCCGTGGAGAAGCACGTCACCGGCATCTTCTCCAAGCTGGAGCTGACCGCGAGCGGCGAGGACCACCGGCGCGTGCTGGCGGTGCTGCGCTTCCTGGACGCCTAACCGAGGGCGGTCGCGAGGCGGCGGCGGTAGGCCTTCGCCTCGGGCCAGGCCGGATCCTCGGCGAGGATGCCGATGATCGCGCGGCGCAGGTCCTCGCGGTTGTCGTCCTCCGCCCCGGGCAGCGCCTCCAGCAGGGCGTCGAGCGCCGCCTCGCGCTCGCCGCGGTCGAGGGCGGCGAAGGCCTCGGTGCCGATGCCGGCCTTGGCGAGGCGGACGCGGGCAGCGATGCCGGCGGCGCCGAAGTCGCCCTCGTGGGACTCAACCGCCTCCAGCGCCTCGTCCTCGGCGCCGCGCTCGAGGCGCGCCCGGGCGAGGGCGACGGCGACGTCGGCGCGGCCCGGCTCCAGCTCGGCGGCCTCGCGCAGCGAAAGCTCGTCGCCGGCGGCGAGCAGCTCGTCGGCCTTCGACGGCGCCAGGCCGTCGAAGAAGGCCTCGACCCGGGCCGGCGGCAGGGCGCCGACGAACTCGTCGACGACCTTGCCGTCGCGGAAGGCCTTGACCGCCGGGATCCCCTGCACCTGAAAGGCGGCGCCGAGCCTCTGGTTGGCGTCGACGTCGACCTTGGCGAGGACGACCTGGCCCTCTCGCGCCGCCTCGGCCTTCTCCAACGCCGGCGTCAGCTGCTTGCAGGGGCCGCACCAATCGGCCCAGAAGTCGACGACGACCGGCACCTCTTTGGAGCGCTCCAGGACCTCCCGCTCGAAGGTCGCCTCGGTGACGTCGACGGACATCCGGCGCTCAGGTCCCTGCGGTCATCCCGTCCAGGTCTCTCCGCAGCTCGCGCAGCTCGTCGCGGATGCGGCCGGCCTCCTCGAAGCGGAGGTCGTCGGCGGCGGCGAGCATCTCCTCCTCGAGGGCGACGATCGTCTTCTCCAGCTCCTCGGGGGTCTCGAAGTCGTCGCCCCGGCGGCGGCGGCGCTTGCGCGGCGCCCGGTCCTCCATCGCCAGGAACTCGGACATCTCGGAGATGCCTTTGCGCACGGTCTCCGGCGTGATCCCGTGCTCCTCGTTGTAAGCGATCTGGATCGCTCGGCGCCGGTCGGTCTCCCGCATCGCCGCCCGCATCGCGTCGGTCTCCTTGTCCGCGTACATCACCACCCGGCCGTTGACGTTCCGCGCCGCGCGGCCGATCGTCTGCACCAGGCTGGTCTCGCCGCGCAGGAAGCCCTCCTTGTCGGCGTCGAGGATCGCCACCAGGGAGACCTCGGGCAGGTCGAGCCCCTCGCGCAGGAGGTTGACGCCGACGAGGACGTCGTACTCGCCGAGCCGCAGGTCGCGGACGATCTGGATCCGTTCCAGGGTGTCGACCTCGGAGTGCAGGTAGCGGACCTTGACCCCGTACTCGAGCAGGTAGGCGGTCAGATCCTCGGCCATCTTCTTGGTCAGGGTCGTGACCAGGGTGCGGTCGCCCTGCTCGGCGACCTTCTTGACCTCGTTCATCAGGTCGTCGATCTGGTTTCTGGTCTCGCGCAGCTCGATCTCGGGGTCGACGATCCCGGTCGGGCGGACGATCTGCTCGACGGTGCGGCTCGCTTCGGCCTGCTCGAACGGCCCCGGCGTCGCCGAGACCATCACCAGCTGCTTGACCCTTTCGAGGAACTCGTCGAACTTCAGCGGCCTGTTGTCGATCGCCGAGGGCAGCCGGAACCCGAAGTCGACCAGCGTCGTCTTCCGCGAGCGATCCCCCTCGTACATGCCCCCGATCTGGGGGATCGTCTGGTGGGACTCGTCGACGAAGACGACGAAGTCGTCGGGGAAGTAGTCGATCAGCGTGTGCGGCGGGCTGCCGGCGGGGCGGCCGTCGAGGATCCGCGAGTAGTTCTCGATCCCCGAGGTGAAGCCCAGCTCTTTGATCATCTCCAGGTCGTACATCGTCCGCTGCCGCAGCCGGTGCGCCTCGAGCTGTTTGCCTTCCTCTTCGAGCTCGGCGGTGCGCGATTCGAGTTCGGCGCGGATTTCGTCGACCGCCCGGTCGACCGTCTCGTCTTTGGTCACGTAGTGCGAGGCCGGCCAGACGGAGACGTGGTCGATCACGTCGAGCACCTCCCCGGTCAGCGGGTCGAAGTGCTGGATGCCCTCGATCTCGTCGCCGAAGAGAGCGATCCTGTAGGCCGACTCGGCGTAGGAGGGCATGATCTCCAGGACCTCGCCGCGGACCCGAAAGGCGCCGCGGCCGAGCACCTGGTCGTTGCGCTGGTACTGCATCTTCACCAGCTTGCGCAAAACGTCGTCGCGGTCGATCTCCTCGCCGACCTTGAAGAGCTGCATTTTTTCGTTGTAGACCTGGGGCGAGCCGATCCCGTAGATGCAGGAGACCGAGGCGACGATGATCACGTCGCGGCGGGCGAACAGCGCCGCGGTGGCGGCGTGGCGCAGGCGGTCGATCTCGTCGTTGATCGAGGAGTCCTTCTCGATGTAGAGGTCCTGCGCCGGGACGTAGGCCTCCGGCTGGTAGTAGTCGTAGTAGGAGACGAAGTACTCGACGGCGTTGTCGGGGAAGAACTCACGGAACTCGTTGCAAAGCTGCGCGGCAAGCGTCTTGTTATGGGCGATGACGAGGCTCGGCCGCTGCACCTCGGCGATCGTCGCCGCCATCGTGAAGGTCTTGCCGGTGCCGGTGGCGCCGAGCAGCGTCTGGAAGCGTTCGCCCTCGCGCAGCCCCTCGGCCAGCCCTGCGATCGCCTTCGGTTGGTCCGCCGTCGGGGTGTAGGCGGGGTTCAGCTTGAAATCCGGCACAGCCAGAACATAGCTGGCGCATATGCTGGGCTTTGTATGAGGCTCTCGCGCGCGGCCCTTGCCGCTTTCTTCACCTTCACCGGGACGATGCACCTCGTCCGCCCGCGCTTCTTCGAAGCGATCGTGCCGCCCGCGATCGAGGCGCAGAAGAAGGAGGCGGTCGCGATCAGCGGCGTCGCCGAGATCGCCGGCGCCGCCCTCGTCCTCCCTCCCGTTTCCCGCCGCCTGGGCCGCTGGTGGCTGCTGGCGCTGCTCATCGCGATCTTCCCGGCCAACATCCACATGGCCGTCAACCCGGAGCAGATCCGCGGCCTCGACCTGCGCAAGATCCCTCGCTGGGCGCTCTGGGCGCGGCTGCCGCTGCAGCCGTTGGCGATGATCTGGGTCTGGCGCGTCACCCAACCGAAGTAATAGAATGTTTTGTCTGAAATGAACCACCGCGACCGATTCTCAGCCAACCTCCGCGCCGCCCGGCAGGCAGCCGGCATCTCCCAGGAAGAGCTGGCCGAGCGCTGCGAAATCCACCGCACCGAGGTCTCCCTGCTCGAGCGCGGCGGCCGCGAACCCCGCCTCGGCACCATGGTCAAGCTGGCCACGGCCCTCGGCACCACCCCAGAACAACTCTGCTCCGGCATCACCTGGGACACCAAAAAACGCGACTACGAGGTCAAAGACCCGAGCTAGTCGAAGTGGGGTTGGGTAGGAACGGTTGGTGCCCCTCCCCCAAAGACCGTCGCGCAGCTGGGCGGACTTATGGGCGCAACCGTGACTTCTTGAGCCTTTGTCAGAGGGCACCCACTCCCTCTCACGACACGCTTCCGGACCCTCAAGCCCGACCGCAGAGCTATCGCAAAGCTGAGCTCGTTCGCAGGAGAGCAGGTGTGCCCCTCCCACAGAGGCTCAAGAAGTCA
>DASSYI010000041.1:0-3883 GCA_035703365.1 Solirubrobacterales bacterium | reverse complement strand
CCTTGATCCCGCCGACGGGCATCACGTGGCCGGTCAGGGTGATCTCGCCCGTCATCGCGAGGTCGTTGGCGATGGGCTTGCCGCTGATGAGCGAGGCCAGCGCCGTCGCCATCGCGACGCCGGCCGAGGGGCCGTCCTTGGGCACGGCCCCGGCCGGGACGTGGAGGTGGATGTCGTTGGTCGCGAACCAGGTCGGGTCGAGGTCGGGGAGGAACTCGGCGACGCTGCCGCGCAGCAGCGAGAGGGCGGCCTGCGCCGACTCCCGCATCACGTCGCCGAGCTGGCCGGTGATCGTCAGCTTGCCCGAGCCCGGCATCGAGGTCGCCTCGATGAAGAGGACGTCGCCGCCGGTCGGCGTCCAGGCGAGCCCGGTGGCGACGCCCGGGTCCTTGGTCCGGCGCCGCTGCTCGGCGAAGACGCGGCGCCGCCCCAGCAGCTCGCGCGCTTTCTTGCCGGAGACCCGGACCTTGCCCTTGACCTTGCCCTCGGCGACCTGGCGGGCGATTTTGCGGCAGACGGTGCCGATCTGGCGCTCGAGGCCGCGGACCCCGGCCTCGCGGGTGTACTCCTCGATGATCGCGGTCAGCGCCGCGTCGGAGAACTCGATCTGCGAGGGCTTCAGCCCGTTGGCCTCGATCTGGCGGCGGACCAGGTAGCGGCGGGCGATGTGGCGCTTCTCCTCCAGCGTATAGCCGGCCAGCTCGATCGTCTCCATGCGGTCGAGCAGCGGCCCCGGGATCGTGTCGAGAACGTTGGCGGTGGCGATGAAGACGACGTCGGAGAGGTCGAAGTCGAGGTCGAGGTAGTGGTCGCGGAAGCTGTCGTTCTGCGCCGGGTCGAGGACCTCCAGCATCGCCGAGGCGGGGTCGCCGCGGAAGTCGGCACCCATCTTGTCGATCTCGTCGATCATGAAGACGGGGTTGCGGGAGCCGGCGTCGCGCAGGGCGCGGATGATCGTCCCGGGCATGGCGCCGATGTAGGTGCGGCGGTGGCCGCGGATCTCGGCCTCGTCGCGGACGCCGCCGACGGAGATCCGCTCGAACTTGCGCCCCAGCGCCCGGGCGATCGATTTGCCGAGGCTGGTCTTGCCGACCCCGGGCGGGCCGGCGAAGCAGAGGATCGGGCCGGGCGAGTCGGGGTTGAGCTTGCGCACCGCCAGGTACTCGAGGATCCGGTCCTTGATTTTCTCCAGGTCGTAGTGGTCGGCGTCGAGGACCTCGCGGGCGTGGGCGAGGTCGAGGTCGTCCTCGGTCTCGACTGACCAGGGCAGCTCCGTCAGCCACTCCAGGTAGGTGCGGATGACGCCGTGCTCGGCCGCGGCCGGGGGCAGCTTCTCCAGCCGCGAGAGCTCCCGCTCGGCGGCCTTCAGCGCCTGCTCGGGCAGCTTCGCCGCCTCGATTTTCTCCCGCAGTTCGTTGGCTTCGGCCTGCTGCTCGTCGCCCTCGCCGAGCTCGTCCTGGATCGCTTTCATCTGCTGGCGGAGGAAGAACTCGCGCTGGCCTTTGTCGATCTCCGACTGGACCTGGGTCTGGATCTGGGTGCCGAGCTGGACGACCTCGAGCTCGCGGGCGAGGATCCGCGAGAGGTGGCGCAGCCGCTTGGCGACGTCGACCTCTTCCAGCAGCCTCTGCTTCTCCTCGGTGCCGATCCGCAGGGCGCCGGCGATCAGGTGCGCGAGCGCCGCCGCGTCGTCGATGTTGGCGACCGCCATCTGCAGCTCCTCGGGCAGGTAGGGGATCTGCTCGACGATTTCGGAGAAGGTGCGCTGGACGTTGCGGCTCAGCGCCTCCAGCTCGGGGGTCGGCTCGATCTTGTCCGGCAGCTCGCGGATGCGGGCGACCATGTAGGGCTGCTCGGTGACGTACTCGCCGAGCTTCACCCGCTGCATCCCCTGGACGAGAATCCGCAGGCTGCCGTCGGGGACCTTGACCATCCGCGCGACGGCGCCGACGACGCCGACGTCGTAGAGGTCGGCCGGGCCCGGCACCTCCAGCTCGGGGTCGCGGGAGGCGACCATCGCCAGCATCCGGTTGGCGCCGAGGACGTCGTCGACCAGCTGGATCGAGCGCTCCTGACCGACCGCCAGCGGCGCCAGCGTTTCCGGGAAGGCGACGGTGTCGCGCAGCGGCAGGACCGGCAGCGCCTCGGGCAGCGGCTGGCTGGCGCGGATCGCCTCGTCGACGTCCAGGGGCGAGTCGACGACTTCGAGGACCGGTGCGCCCTCCATCAGCTGCGGCCTATCGGAACCCGGCGGGTGGTCTCGTTGGGGTCGCGCAGCGGCAGCTCGATCCGCAGGATGCCCTCGTCGTAGGTGGCGCTGGCGCGCTCGGCGTCGACCTCGACCTGCAGCTCGACGACGCGGCGGAAGTGGCCGGAGGGGATCTCGATCTGCTGGTAGACCCGGCCCTCGCTCTCCTGCAGCTGGCGCTGGCCGGAGATCGCCAGATGGCGGCCGCTGACCTCGATCCCAACCTCGGAGAGCTTGACGCCGGCGAGGTCGACCTTGACGATCGCGCGCTGGGGATCGCCGCAGTAGTAGACGTCGACGTTGGGCGAGAAGCCGCTGGAGCGGCGGGTCACGTACCTGGTGCGGCTCCAGTCGACGTAGACGTCGGGTCGGGGCATGGCTGAAAAATAGCCCCTGGAGCCGGCGCGGCGCTCAGGCGGGGCGCGAGGCCCAGCGGGGGGCCCGCATCAGAAGCACGGGCTGACGTGGTGGGACGAGGCCCTCTGGTCGGTTGGGGCGGAAGGTGGTGCAGGCCTCGTTCAGCTCCAGGGCGCAGAGGAGGTTTTTGCGGAAATAGCAGTCCTCGCACGTCGGGGGCTTTGGCTTGCGCGGCACGGCGGGCATATTGCCATCGCCGCCGGGTAATCGCGAGGGCCGTTTCCGCAAATCGCCACGTCTTTGAAACGGCTTTGTCACAGCTTCCCTGCGTCTTCCGGGAACCCGGGCTCCCGGCGCTAATATCGAAGGCGATGGAGGGTCATTCCCGCAGCGAGAAGCTCTCCGCTTCTCCGCCACTGTTCAAGAGCGAGTTCCTCAACTTCTTCTCCCGGGTCCACCCCGCGGTGCCGGCGATCATCTTCGTGCCGGTGGTGGTGGCGACGGAGTGGATCGGGGCGGATCGCGGCTACGCCGCCTGGCAGCTGGCGCTGCTGACGCTGGCCGGGGTCGGGGTCTGGACCCTGACCGAGTACTGGCTCCACCGCCTGCTCTTCCACTGGGAGCCCGACAACGCCTTCGGTCGCCGCATGCACTTCATCATCCACGGCATCCACCACGACCATCCCAACGACAAGATGCGGTTGGTGATGCCGCCGTCGGTCTCGATCCCGCTGGCCCTCCTCTTCTTCCTCGCCTTCCAGCTGATCCTCGGCGACGCCGCCCTCCCCCTCTTCGCCGGCTTCATCGCGGGCTACCTCTTCTACGACTACACGCACTACTACGTGCACCACTTCGTGCCGAAGACGGATTTCGGCAAGCGCCTGCGCGAACACCACATGCGCCACCACTTCCAGGACCACAGCTTCGGCTACGGCGTCTCCTCGCCGATCTGGGACCACGTCTTCCGCACGTATCCCAAGAAGCGCAGCAAGTACCGCTCCTAGCGTGGGAGAGCAGGAGGGGGCGGGGTACCCCTGCTCGGAGCACCTCCGCCGAGCGAACTGAATTTCGCTGGCGCCCGAAGGTGAATGGCTCGGCTCCATGCTGAGTACCGATCAGGGGTACCCCGCCCCCTCCTTCGACCCGCGTCGATTTGCCGAAACCGCAAAAACCCGTGTACAAGGCGGGTTCTGCGGTTTCGGGGAGTCGACTGATCCTGGAGCGCTACCAGGAGCGCACTCATTGGGAGGGTGGGGGGGGGGGGGGGGGGGGGGGGGG
>DASSYI010000029.1:0-68995 GCA_035703365.1 Solirubrobacterales bacterium | reverse complement strand
TCGGCCAGGCCGAGGTCGGCGACGTCGGAACCGGGGCGTTTTCTGGGGGGCGCTCTAGTACCGATAATGATCCGGCTTGTACGGGCCCGCGACCGGGACGCCGATGTACGCGGCCTGCTCGGGGCGCAGCTCGGTCAGCTTCGCGCCGAGCGCGTCGAGGTGCAGCCGCGCGACCTTCTCGTCGAGGTGCTTGGGCAGCACGTAGACCTGCTTCTCGTACTCGTCGTTCTTCGTCCACAGCTCGATCTGGGCGATCGTCTGGTTGGTGAACGAGTTGCTCATCACGAACGACGGGTGGCCGGTCGCGTTGCCCAGGTTCAGCAGGCGACCCTCGGACAGCAGGATGATCGAGTGGCCGTCCGGGAACTTCCACTCGTCGACCTGCGGCTTGATGTTGATCCGCGTGGCGACGCTCTCGAGCCCGGCGACGTCGATCTCGTTGTCGAAGTGGCCGATGTTGCCGACGATGGCCTGGTGCTTCATCGCCGCCATGTGCTCGGCGGTGATGATGTCCTTGTTGCCCGTCGTGGTGATGAAGACGTCGGCGGTGTCGATGACGTCCTCCAGGCGGGCGACCTGGTAGCCCTGCATCGAGGCCTGCAGCGCGCAGATCGGGTCGATCTCGGTGACGATCACGCGGGCGCCCTGGGCGCGCAGCGACTCGGCCGAGCCCTTGCCGACGTCGCCGAAGCCGCAGACGACGGCGGTCTTGCCCGCGAGCATGACGTCCACGGCGCGGTTGATGCCGTCGACGAGCGAGTGGCGGCAGCCGTAGAGGTTGTCGAACTTCGACTTGGTGACCGAGTCGTTGACGTTGATCGCCGGGAAGAGGAGGTCGCCGGTCTCGGCCAGCTGGTAGAGCCGGTGGACCCCGGTCGTCGTCTCCTCGGTGACGCCCTTGATGTTGGCCGCGATCTTGGTCCAGCGCTGCGGGTCCTCGGCGAGCGAGCGCTGCAGAGTCTGCAGAACGATCTTGAACTCCTCCGATTCGGCGGAGTCGGGGTCCGGGACCGAGCCGGCCTTCTCGAACTCGACGCCCTTGTGGACGAGCAGGGTCGCGTCGCCGCCGTCGTCGAGGATCATGTTCGGGCCCTCGCCGTCGGGCCAGTTCAGCGCCTGCTCGGTGCACCACCAGTACTCCTCCAGGGTCTCGCCTTTCCAGGCGTAGACGGGGATGCCGGCGGCGGCGATCGCGGCGGCGGCGTGGTCCTGGGTGCTGAAGATGTTGCAGCTGGCCCAGCGCACCTCGGCGCCGAGCGTGACCAGGGTCTCGATCAGAACCGCGGTCTGAATGGTCATGTGGAGCGAGCCGGTGATCCGCGCGCCTTTCAGCGGCTGCGCTGCGCCGTACTCCTCGCGGGTCTGCATCAGACCCGGCATCTCGACCTCGGCGAGGGAGATCTCCTTGCGGCCGAAATCGGCGAGACCGATGTCGGCGACCTTGTAGTCCTGGGTGTCGGTGGCGGTTGCCGTGCTTGAAGTCATTGGAGCAATGTAGCGTGCCGGTCGTGAGCGCGGCGGACACGGAGAAGCGGCTCGCGGCGGAGGCCGCCGCGGAGCTGGTCGAGAGCGGGATGACGCTCGGTTTGGGGACCGGCTCGACCGTCGCTCACCTGCTGCCGGCGATCGCCGCCCGCGGGCTGGAGGGGATTCGCTGCGTCGCGACCTCGGTCGCGACCGAGGAACAAGCGCGTGAGCTGGGGATTCCGGTCGAGGAGTTCAACAGCCTGACCCGCCTCGATCTGGCGATCGACGGCACCGACGAGGTGACCCCCGACGGCTGGCTGATCAAGGGCGGCGGCGGCGCCCACCTGCGCGAGAAGATCGTCGCCGCGGCGGCCGCGCGATTCGTCGTCATCGCCGACTCCAGCAAGCCGGTCGAGAAGCTGAGCTGGCCGGTGCCGCTGGAGCTGTTCGGCTTCGGCGTCGCCTCGACCCTGGAGCGTCTCGGCCCGGACGTCGAGCTGCGGGACGCGCCGCGCAGCCCCGACGGCGGCGTCATCGCCGACTACCGCGGCGGCGGGCTCGACGATCCGGCGGCCCTGGCGGCGCGGCTGGAGGCCGATCCCGGCGTCGCCGCCCACGGGCTTTTTCCCCCGGATATGGTGAGCGAGGTTTTCGTCGCCAGGGGAGACGCCGTGGACCGCACCACTTTCAGTTGACCCAAAGGAGGTTTCCTCGATGACCGACTTCAGCGGGCTGGCGATCGCCGGCCGCCTCGCCACCCCCGACGACTCCGACTGGGACCTGGCGCGCCAGGCCTGGAACCTCGCCGCCGACCAGCGGCCCAGCGCCGTCGCCTTCGCCGAGAGCGGCGACGACATCGCCGCGGTGGTGGGCTTCGCCGCCGAGAACGGGCTGCGGGTCTCCGGCCAGGCGACCGGCCACGGTGCCGTCGCCCTGGGCTCACTGGAGAACGCGATCCTGATCAAGACCGAGCGGATGCGCGGGATCGAGATCGACGCCGGCGCCCAGACCGCGCGGGTCGAGGCCGGCGTGCTCTCGGTCGAGCTCGCTGAAGCCGCTCAGCAGCACGGGCTCAGCGGCCTGCCGGGATCCTCCCCCGACGTCGGCGTCGCCGGCTACCACCTCGGCGGCGGCCTCAGCTGGTTCGGCCGGCAGTACGGGTTCGCCTGCAACCGCCTGCGGGCGATCGAGCTGGTCACCGCCGACGGCGAGTCGCGCACCGTCGACGCCGCCAACGAGCCCGACCTCTTCTGGGCGCTGCGGGGCGGCGGCGGCAACTTCGCCGTGGTCACCGCCCTGCACATCGACCTGGTCCCGGTCGCCGATGCCTACGCGGGGATCATGATCTTCCCGGCTGCGGTCGGGGCCGCGGCGGTGAGGCATTGGCGCGACTGGGCCGCCGGGGTCGGCGAGAACGTCACCTCCGTCGTCCGCTTCCTGCGCCCGCCCGACATCCCCGACGTGCCCGAGCCGCTGCGGGGCACGCCGCTGCTGACCATCGACGGCGCCTGCATCGGCAGCCGCGAGGAGGGCGAAGCCGCCTTCGCGCCGCTGCTGGAGATCGGCGAGCCGATGATGAACACCTTCGACCAGGTCCAGCCCGCCGCGCTCTGCCGGATCCACATGGACCCCGAGCAGCCGGTCCCCGGCCTCGGCCACCACCGCGTCCTGCGCGAGCTGCCCGACGAGGCGATCGAGGTCTTCGCCTCGATGTCGGATGGAGATTCGGGCACGCCCCTGCTGCTGACCGAGATCCGGCAGCTGGGTGGCGCCCTCGCGCGGCCGGACGAGAACGGCGGCGCCCTCTCCCACCTCGACGCCGGGTTCGCGATGTTCGGGATCGGGATGCCGATGACGCCGGAGCTGGGCGAGGCGATCGAGGCCCACCACGACCGCCTCCACGAGGCAATGGAGCCCTGGGCGGCCGACGGCGGCTACTTCAACTTCGCCGAGCGCCCCTGCGACGCCGACGCGATCCTCCCCGCCGACGTCTGCGCCCGCCTCGCCGACGTCAAGCGCCAGTACGACCCCGACGGCCGCATCATCGGCAGCCACGCGGTCTCGCTGGATCCGGCGGCGTAGTCAGCGCCTGTCGACTTCCTCTCGCATACCGAGAGGAAGTCGACACTCAAGGTGGGTTGGCGGCGGAGATCTCGGCGAGTCGCTTGAAGGACGGGTCATCTTCCCCCACCAATTTGGCGACCGCCTTCACCGCCGTGTCGACGTCCTCAGGCGTCGCCAGCGCGACCTCCTCGATATCGCCCCAGTCCCGGGTACGTGAGAAGAACGACTTGAAGATCACCAGCGAGGCGCAATCGAGGACGGGTATCTGCGTCCCCTGCATATCGACCCAGACCACCCCGTTCGCGACTTCCTCGTGGAGAGGGAGATTGTTGAGAAATACGTCCACGGGGACGCCGTCCCAGAAGAGGCGGGTTTGGCCCTCCTGGACCACCTCCTCGATATCGCTCTCCTCCACCCGCACTCCATCGGGCAGCGCCGCCAGGACCTCCGCGGCTTTCCCGGCGTCGACAAAGATGTTGACGTCCAGGTCGCGCGTCCCGCGCGGCTCCTGCACGCAGTAGGCAAGGGCGATGGCGCCGCCGAAAGCATGCGGGAGCGAGCCTGCCTTCAGCGCCCGATGAATCGCCAGGAGCTTTTCGACAAGCTCGGCATTCATCTCGAAGCCGGCTTCGCGAGCCGATCCTTCAGCGGTGGGTATGCCATCTCTGCCCGGGGTCGATAGGGCAGCGCCTCGGCGAGACCGAGGACCTGGTTGAGGATGAGGCCGGCCCGATGAGGATCTACCGGCGGCGTCCGCTCCGCGACCTCCAACTTCAACCCGGCGGCGCCGGCGATGCGCAGCAGCGCATCTCCCCCAGGCTCGCGATTCCCTCGCAGGTAGGCGTTGAGGACCGAGCGAGGCAGGCCCGCTCGGCGCGCGAGCTCGGCCTGGGTGAAACCGCTTTTCTGCAGGATCTCGGCGACCAGCGCTGCGGTGGACATATTGAAATGTTAGCGAAAGCGCTTACTTCATGTTCGCTAATTCGCTTACGCGACGGCTGCCTCGTCGGCGACCACGACCATGTTCTCGTTCTGCACCCGGCCGGCGGGGATCGACTCGTCGCCGGCCAGCAGCTTCTGCAGCGGCTCGCGCTTGTCGGGGCCGGTGACGAGCCAGACGATGCGGCGGGCGTCGTCGATCGCGGGATAGGTGAGGGTCATGCGGGGATGGCCCTGGTACTCGCCGGTGATCGCGACGCGGCGGTCATCGATGTCGAGGACCGGGTCGCCGGGGACCAGCGAGGCGGTGTGGCCGTCGGGGCCGAGGCCGAGGTGGATGAGGTCGAAGCGCTCGGGCAGCGAGGATTCGTACTCGCGCGCGGCGGCGTCGAGGTCGCGCTGGGTGACCGGCATCGGCCGCAGCGTCGCCTGGTGGTCCATCGAGAGCCCGAGCACCATGTGGGTGAGGTTGCGGTCGGGGCTGCCGGGCGAGGCGACGCGCTCGTCGACCTGGAAGAGCTCGGTCTTGTCCCAGGGCATCCCCTCCAGTTCGCCGAGGATCGCCAGCATTGCCCAGGGCGAGCGGCCGCCGCTCATCGCCAGCGCGAAGATGTTGCGTTCGGCCGCCGCCTCGTCGCCGGCGGCGGCGATCAGCTCGGCGGCGCGGCGCGCGGCGGCCTTTTCGTCGCCGGCGACCTCGAGCTCGATCGGCACCTCAGCTCGCCTTCTCGTCGTGCCCGCCGAACTGTTTGCGCATCGCCGAGAGGACTTTGTCGCCGAAGTCGCCGAGCCCGCGCGAGGAGAAGCGCTCGTGCAGGGCGGTGGTGAGGACCGGCGTCGGCACCCCCTCGTCGATCGCCGCGATTGCGGTCCAGCGTCCCTCGCCGGAATCGGAGACGCGGCCGGTGAACTCCTCCAGGTCGCCCGATTCCTGCAGCGCCGCCGCGGTCAGGTCCAGTAGCCAGGAGCCGATAACGCTGCCCCGCCGCCAGACCTCGGCGACCTCGGGCAGGTCGAGGTCGTACTGGTAGTACTCGGGGTGGTCGAGCGGCGCCGTCTCGGCGTCGGCCTCGCGCTTGACCTTGCCGGCGTTGGCGTTCTTGAGGACGTTCAGGCCCTCGGCGTAGGCGGCCATCACCCCGTACTCGATCCCGTTGTGGACCATCTTCACGAAGTGGCCGGCCCCGTTCGGGCCGCAGTGCAGGTAGCCGTTCTCCGAGGGCGAAGGGTCGCCGGAGCGGCCCGGCGTGCGCTCGGCCGAGCCGACGCCGGGCGCGAGGCTGGCGAAGATCGGGTCGAGCCGCTGGACGGCGCGCTCGGGGCCGCCGATCATCAGGCAGTAGCCGCGGTCGAGTCCGAAGACGCCGCCGCTGGTCCCGCAGTCAACGTAATCGATCCCCTTCTCGCCCACCTTCTCGGCACGGCGGATGTCGTCGCGGTAGTAGGAGTTGCCGCCGTCGACGATCGCGTCGCCGGGCTCCAGCACCGCGGCGACGGCGTCGACGGTCTGCTCGGTGATCTCGCCCGCCGGGACCATGATCCAGACCGAGCGCGGCGCGCTCAGCTTCGAGGCGAGGTCCTCCAGCGAGGAGGCGCCGTCGGCTCCCTCGCCCGCCAGCTGCGAGACCGCGTCGGGGTTGACGTCGTAGGCGACGATCCTGTGGCCGTCGCGCATCAGGCGCCGGGCCATGTTCGCTCCCATTCGGCCTAGGCCGACGATTCCGAGTTCCATTCACGACCTCCGCTGGGTGGCAATGCAGGGTTGGGCGGACGATAGCCTGCCCGTCGATGGGCAAGAGCGCCAATCACCCCGAGCAGGCCGCCGACGTCCTGGCGATCTTCGGGATCAGCGGCGACCTGGCGAAGAAAATGACCTTCCGGGCGCTCTACAAGCTGGAGGAGCGCGGCAAGCTCGACTGCCCGATCGTCGGCGTCGCGATCGACGAGTGGGACGACGAGCAGCTGCGCCGGCACGCCCGCGAGGCGATCGGCGCCACCCTGGCCGAGCCCGACGAGGACGTCTTCGCCCGGCTGGCGGCGCGGCTCACCTACGTCCAGGGCGACTACGCCGACACTGGCACCTTCGAGCGGGTGAAGGAGGCCCTGGGCGACGCGAGGCGACCGGTCTTCTATCTGGAGATTCCGCCCTCGCTGTTCGCGACCGTGGTCCAGGGGCTCGGCGCGGCGGGGCTGACCGAGAACGCGCACGTGGTGATCGAGAAGCCCTTCGGCCATGACCTTGAGTCAGCGCGGCAGCTCAACTCCGAACTCTGCAAGGTCCTGCGCGAGGAGCAGATCCTCCGCATCGACCACTACCTCGGCAAGGAGCCGGTGCTCGACATCACCTACCTGCGCTTTGCCAACGCGATCCTCGAGCCGGTCTGGAACCGCGAGCACGTCTCCCACGTGCAGATGACGATCGCCGAGAACTTTGGGGTCGACGACCGCGGCCGCTTCTACGACGCGGTCGGGGCGATGCGCGACGTGATCCAGAACCACGCCCTGCAGGTGCTGGGGATCGTCGGCATGGAGCCGCCGACCGGCAACCACCCCGACAGCGTCCGCGACAAGAAGCTCGAGTTCTTCAAGGCGATGTGCGCGGCGGACCCGAAGCGCTACGTGCGCGGCCAGTACGACGGCTTCCTCGAGGTGAAAGACGTGGCGCCGGACTCGCAGACCGAGACCTTCGCCGCGGTCGAGCTGGAGGTCGACAACTGGCGCTGGGCGGGGGTGCCGTTCTTCGTCCGCGCCGGCAAGAACCTGCCGGTCAAGGTCAGCGAGGTGAGCGTCTTCTTCAAGCGGCCGCCGCGGCTCGGCGTCGGCAAGGGCAAGACGCCGGAACCGAACCAGCTGACGATCCGGATCGAGCCGAAGCCGGGGGCGCGGATCCGCCTCTACGCGAAGCAGGCGGGCGAAGAGGCCTTCCAGACCGCCGACATGGAGGTCCTGTTCGAAAAGGTTCCCGGCGAGGACCCCGAGCCCTACGAGCGCCTGCTCGGCGACGCGATCGCCGGCAACCACCAGCTCTTCACCCGCCAGAGCGCAATCGAGGAGACCTGGCGCGTGGTCCAGCCGCTGCTCGACGAACCGGGCCCGGTGCGCCCCTACGAGCAGGGGACCTGGGGACCGGAAGAGGCCGAGAAGCTGGTGCGCGGTACGGGTCAGTGGGCACAGCCCTGGCTGCCGGGCGACTGAATCCCTAGTGTCCTGGTAGGTTTTCGGGCGCCCTAATTAGGGTGCCCTAACACCAGTCGCCAGGACCCCTTGCCTCCGACCACCGAAATCACGCGCCGCCGCCTGCTGGCATCCGCCGGCGTGGGCGCCGCGGCCGTGGGACTCGGAGGCGGGGGGTTCCTGGCAGGTCGCCAGCTCGCCGAGGCGGGCGAGGAGGGCACCGGCGCCGTCGCCTTCTACGGCGAGCACCAGGCCGGGATCGACACCGCCGCCCAGGACCGCCTTCACTTCGCCGCCTTCGACCTGTTGAGCGAAGACCCCGCCGAGCTGCGCGAGCTGCTGCGTGCCTGGACCGTGGCCGCCTCGGAAGCGAGCGCCGGCGAGATGGTCGGCAGCGTCAACGAGGTGCCGCTGGCCCCGCCAGAGGACACCGGCGAGACCGTCGGCCTCCTCCCCTCCCGCCTCACCGTCACTTTCGGCTTCGGCCCGAGCCTGTTCGAGAAACCGGGCCTCGGCCTGGCGGCGAAGCGGCCAGCGGCGCTGCGGCCGCTGCCGCCGCTCCCGGGCGACGAGCTGAGCCCGGCTGAAAGCGGCGGCGACATCTGTGTCCAGGCCTGCTCGCCTCCGCGAGCGAGAACGGCGGCGCCCGCATCCTCCGGCGCGGTTACTCGTTCACCGACGGCGTCGACGAGAGCCTCGGCGAGCTCGAAGCCGGGCTCTTCTTCATCAGCTTCCAGCGCGACCCCGGCCAGTTCGCCGCGATCCAGCAGCGGCTCGGCTCGATGGACGCGCTCAACGAGTACATCAAGCACGTCGGCAGCGCCCTCTTCGCGGTGCCCCCCGGCGCCGAACCCGGCGGCTACGTCGGCGAGCGCCTGTTCGCCTGACGTGTCTGAGCTTGACCCCCGTATGCGGTGGGAAAGCTCAGACACCCCCTGAAACCAGTCACGCAAGAGAAGGAGAAACGCACCAGATGAACCGAGATCTCGTCCGAATCGTGCTCTGCGCGGGAGCCTTCGGCCTCCTCGCCCTGACCGCCGCCGCCTGCGGCTCGAGCGAGGAGACGACGACCGCCACCGAGGCGGCCGAGCAGGTGACCGACCCCAAGGTCGAAGCCGTCATCACCGACTACCGCGACTACCTGGAGCGGAACGCCGACGAGCTGGTCGCCACGACGAGGCCGTTCGTCGCCGCCGTCGTCGCCGGGAACCTCGCCGAGGCGAAAGCGCTCTACCCGGCGCCGCGCATCCCCTACGAGCGGATCGAGCCGGTCGCCGACAGCTTCGGCGCGCTCGACCCGAAGATCGACGCCCGCGAGAACGACGTCGCCGCCGGGGAATTCGAAGGCTTTCACCGGATCGAGAAAGCGCTCTGGGAGGAAGGCACGACGGACGGCATGGCGCCCGTCGCCGAGCAGCTGCAGAGCGACGTCGAAGCGCTGGCCGAGAAGGTGAAGGGCGTCGAGCTGCAGCCGGTGCAGATCGCCGAAGGCGCCAACGGGCTGCTGGGCGAGGTCTCGGCCTCGAAGATCACCGGCGAGGAGGAGCGCTACTCCCACGTCGACCTGGTCGACTTCGAGGCCAACGTCGAAGGCGCCGAGGCCGCCTTTGAAGCGGTGAAGCCGCTGCTCGACGAGAACGATCCCGACCTCGGCGCGGAGATCGAAAGCCACTTCAGGGCGGTGTTCAACTCGCTCGAGCCCTACCGGAGCGAGGACGGGTTCGTCCTATACACGGAGCTGACGAAGGCGGACACGCGGAAGCTGGCGCGGGAAATCGACGTGCTGGCGGAGGAGCTGAGCCAGGTGCCGGCGGCGATGGCCGGCGGTTAGGGACCAACCGCTCGGGCGGCGGGTCCTGTCTCCGATATTGGGCTCTCCCTACCGGGAGAGTCCTCAATATCGTCGCCACCCGCCGCAGAAACGCCTACTCTGGCTCGCCCATGTCCGAGCCGGAGAGAAAAGCTGATGATCTGCTGCGAGCGCTCGGTTACGAGAGCTGGCGGGCCGGACAGAGGGAGGCGGTGATCGCTGCTCTTGAAGGGCGCGATTCGTTGATCGTGATGCCTACCGGGGGCGGGAAGAGCCTTTGTTACCAGCTGCCTGGGCTGGCCTCCGAGAAGCTGACGATTGTGGTCAGCCCGCTGATCGCCTTGATGCGGGACCAGTGGGGGAAGCTGAACGCCGGGGGCCACAGCGTGGCGATGATCACCTCGGGGATGGAAGATTGGGAGGTCTCCGAGGCGCTGGCGATGGTGCGCGGCGAGGCGCGGATCGTCTACTGCGCGCCGGAGCGGTTCGCCTCGGGCGTCTTCCTCGAAGCGCTCGCCTGCCGCGAGGTCGACCTGATCGCCGTCGACGAGGCGCACTGCGTCTCGGAGTGGGGACACGACTTCCGGCCCGACTACCTGCGGCTGCCCGAGGTGGTCGAGCGGCTGGGGCGGCCGACGGTGATGGCCTGCACGGCGACGGCGACGGTGCCTGTCGCGCGGGAGATCGCCTCCCGCTTCGGGATGCGCGAGCCGCTCCAGGTCCGCTCCGGCTTCGACCGGCCGAACCTCTCCTTCGACGTCGTCGCGCTGGAGGGCAAGGGCTCGACCGCGCGCCGCCAGGCGCTGCTGGAGACCGGCCTGCGCGACCCGGCCAACCGGCCGGCGATCGTCTACTGCGGCACCCGCAAGCAAACCGAAGAGGTGGCGGCGGAACTGCGCGACGCCGACGTCGCCGCGGTCGCCTACCACGCGGGACTCGCGCCCGAGCAGCGGACGGCGATCCAGGAACGGTTCATGGCCACCGACACCGGCGTGATCTGCGCGACCAACGCTTTCGGGATGGGCGTCGACAAGCCCGACGTGCGCTCGGTCTGGCACGTGACGATCCCGACCAGCGTCGAGGCCTACTACCAGGAGGCCGGCCGCGCCGGGCGCGACGGACTGCCCTCGCGGGCGACGATGCTGGCGCTGAAATCCGACCTCGGCCGCCTCGTCCGCTTCAACGAACAGCGCGCCGGCGACCCCGACCTGGCCGTCGCCCGCGAGCGCGGCTGGCGCGCCTACCACGTGATCAAGGACTTCATCTACGGCACCGAGTGCCGCCGCCGCGCCCTGCTCGACCACTTCTCGGACAGCACCGCGGGGGCGCCGCTGGAGCGCTGCTGCGACGTCTGCGACATGCTCGACTGGCTGCCCGACCCCGACACGATCGCGGTGCGCAGCACGAAGAGCAGCGGCGCCAAGGCGGCACCCGCGCCCGACCTCTCCCCCGCCGACGCGCCGCTCTTCGAGGCGCTGAAAGAGTGGCGCCTCTCAGCAGCGGCGGGCAAGCCGGCCTTCACGGTCGCAAGCAACAAAACCCTGACCGCGATCGCCGCCGTGCGCCCAGCCGACGAGGACTCGCTGCTCGCGATCAGCGGCGTCGGCCCGGCCTTCATCGAGAAGTACGCGGACGAGGTGCTGGCGATCGTCACCGAGCAGGCGCCGCTCGCCGAAGCCGCCTAGCTGCGGCTAGCGCGGATTCTTCTTCAGCGTCGGCAGCGTGACGCGCAGTTTCGAGACCCGCACGGTGAAGGGGACGTTGCCCACCTGGTAGTAGGGGGCGTCGCGGCCGAGCAACTGCAGCCAGACCCGGTGGCCCTTGGCGAAGCGGTAGCCGTTGCCGTGCAGCTGGAACTTGATCCGGCCGCTCTGGCCGTCGGTCAGGGCGTAGACGCCGCGGTCGACCAGCAGCTGCGTCCCCTCGGTGGAGACGTCCCAGAGGCGGGCGACGATCTGGCCATTCTGGCCGGTGCTGGAGATCTGGGCGGTGACCGTCGGCCGGCCGAGCATCGCGAACCCGTCCGTCACCCGGCGCCCGTACATGGCGACGTTCGGCTCTGTGTTTTCGGCGATCGTCTTGCAGGCTTCGGTGGTGCCGAAGACGGGATCGAATTCGCGCGCCACGGTCGGGTTCCCACCCGCCGAGGTGAACTCCTGGACCGGGTCGCGGCCGAAGCGGAAGGCGCCGGGATGGAGCTTCTTCCACCCGATCGCCTTGAAGGGACCGACGTCGGGCTGGTCGCTGGGGCAGGTGGTCAGCGTCGCGGTGACCTGGCCGGGGGCGGGCGCGCCCTTCTTCGCCCCCTGCAGGTGGACGGCGAAGAATCGCGCCGCCTGTTCGTTGAAGAAGTGGTTGAGGGCGGGCTTGTTGGAGCCGCGGCTGTGGCCGAGATCGCCGAACTGCAGCGCCACCGGCGCTTTCGGGTCCTGCTTGCGCAGGTAGCCGTAGACCCGCAGCGCCTGCTCGATCGGGAACAGTTCGTCGGTGAAGCCGCTCTCGATCAGCAGCGGCGCCGGCTTCGAGGCGCCTTTGAGGAAGCGGAGCGGGTAGCCGCCGTGGTTGCGATAGATCCCCTTCAGCGCCGTCGTCGCCTCGGCCGAGAGCGGGGCGCCGGCGTCGATGTAGGCCTTGTCCTGGGTGATGTCGGCTTCGGGGTCGGCGCAGGGGAACGAGGCCGGGGCGCCGCCGCAGTAGTAGCCGCGCACCACCCCGGTCAGGTAGAGGCCGTCGAGAAAGCTGGAGATCGGCACCCCGAAGGGGCGCAGGCTCTGTTCGGGGCCGGCCACGGCGGTGTCGAGGTAGCGGCCGTTGGGGATCAGCGCCGAGACCAGGTCCGACCAGGGCCAGCGCGGGTAGGCGGCGGCGATCCGCATCTTCTCCCCCTTCGGGCTGCGCCAGGGGACGAGCTTGCCGTCGGGGCGGCGGACCTTGTCGCGGAGGAAGGCGAGCTCAATGCTCTGGCCGCCGCCGTAGGAGATCCCGGTGACGCCGATCGCCCGCGGCCGGATGACGCCTTCGTCGGCCAGCAGACCGAGCAGGTACTGGGTGTCGCGCGCCTCGTAGCGGCTGTCGGCGAGGCGGATGTAACCGGTGGCGCAGGGCCCGGAGTGGTCGCCGGCGGGGCCGCCGCCGCAGGAGCCGCCGAAGCCGCGGGCGGTGTAGTTGACGACCGCGTAGCCGCGGCGGGCGTAGAAGTTGTTGTTGTAGCGGTAGATCGTCGAGCCGTTGCCCGCTTCGTCGGGCGCCGGCCCGGCGGGGGTGGTGGTCTCGAAGTCGGTCTTGCTGCCGCCGAAGCCGTGCATCATCACGATCGCCGGGAAGGGCGCTTTGCCTTTTTCGGGCAGGGTGATGTCGACGTCGAGCGGCACGCCGTCGAAGGAGGGGACGCGCGCGGCGGGGTCCGGCGCTGGGCAGAAGCGGACGCCGTTTTCGGCGGCGCAGGCATGGCCGAAGGGCGCGGTGGCCGAAGCGGCGACCGGCGGCGCCAGCCCGCAGGCGGCACCGAGCGCGCAGAGCAGGGCTACGAGCGCAACCGTGGTTGCAGCGACCCTACGGGGCTCATACCTCACGCTCACCACTTGCGAGCATAGGGCCTCTGTTACCCGGCCCGCGAAAGTTCCGCGCCGCGCTTGCGGTTGCCCTTGCCGGCGCATTCGCGCTGGCGCTGCTCGCTGCGCCCGCCGCCGCCTTCAGCCCGCTGCTGCCTCCCGGCAAGAAGGTCTACTGGGGCGTCTCGGACACCGGCGACCCGGCCGACTTCGGCCAGTTCTCCAACGACCTCAACAAGCACCCGGCGGTAATCCAGTCCTTCCGCACCTGGGGCACCGACTTCGACGAGGTGATCCGCCGCTGGCAGATCGCCCGGGCGCGGCCGATGATCCACCTCTCGACTGCCGACAACAACACCGGCGCCGAGCTGATCACCCCGGCCCAGATCGCCGCCGGCGGTGGCGACCGCTACCTCGTCCGCCTCAACAAGCTCTTCTACGAAAAGGGGATGCGTGCCTACGTGCGGCCGCTGGGTGAGCCCAACCGCTGCCTCAACGTCTACGCCGCCTACGACTGCTCCGGCGCCTCGCGCGGGCCCGAGCACAGCCCGCGCGCCTACAAACAGGCCTTCCGCCGCATCTACGTGATCGTCCACGGCGGCGGCCGCAAGAGCGCGATCGACCGTCGCCTCGCCGAAGCCGGGCTGCCGCCGCTGACCGTCGATGTGCGGGCGCTGCCGAAGTCCCCGGTGGCGATCGTCTGGAGCCCACTCCCCGCCGGCTCGCCGACGACTCCCGAGAACCGGCCGAAACACTTCTACCCCGGCTCACGCTGGGTCGACTGGGCCAGCACCGACTTCTACTCCGGCTACCCCGAATGGAAGGCGCTGACCGGCCTCTACCGCCGCTTCTCCGGCAAGCCGTTCGCGATCGCCGAGTGGGCGGTCGAAAGCGGCGACGACCCGAGCTTCGTCAACAAGCTCTTCGCCTGGGTGAAAAGCCACCCCCGCACGCGGATGCTCGTCTACTACCAGGACTTCGGCGACAGCAACAGCTACCGGATCCAGAACTACGGATCTAGCCTGAACGTCCTCCGCGCCCGCCTCCACTCCGGGCTTTTCCCGGCTTACGCGCGGGGCGCGCCTCACCTACCGCCGCCACCCCCCGGTGGGGTTGGAGCGCCGTGATCGACGAGTACCCGGTCAGGTAGATCCGCCGGCCGTCGGAGATCACCGGCGTGTAGGTCCCCTTCGGGTAGCGGAAGACGCGCTTGCCGCTCCTCATCATGAAGCCGCTCGTCGTTTTGTTGCTGAACTCGGCGACGTAGACGATGTCCCCGATCGCCGAGAGGGAGCCGACCACCTGCCCCCCGGCCGAGCGGCTCCAGCGGACGCTGCCGTCCTTGGCGTCGAGCGCGTAGACGTTGCCGTCGAAGGAGCCGATGAAAACGGTCGGCGGGCTGTGACGGGTGTTGGCGACGGTCGGGCCGGAGTAGGCGTAGCCACCGGTCGAGTAGGACCAGGCGAGGGTGCCGTCGGTGGTGTCGTAGCTGTAGACGCGGCTGTCGTTGTTGCCGGCGTAGACCCGGCCGTAGGCGACCGCCGGGGTCGAGTAGAAGGCGCCCGAGCCGCCGAAGCCGGGCCCAAGCGAGCCGCTCTGCCAGACGAGCTTGCCGCTCTTGGCGTCGACCGCGTTCATGTAGCCGCCGTAGTCGCCGACGAAGAGCTTGCCGTCGGAGTAGGCCGGGGCCGACTTGATCGGACCGCCGAGCGGGGTCGACCAGCGGACCTGCCCTTTGCCGGTGCTCATCGCGAACAGTTCGCCGTTCTCGCAGCCGAAGTAGACGGTGCGGTCGATCACCACCGGCGAGGACTCGGCCCGGCCCGGCAGGTTCCGTTTCCAGATCACCCTGCCGGTTTTCGCGTCGAGCTTGACGATGTGGCCGGGGACGAGGTTGACGATGTAGAGCCGGTGTTTGTAATAGGCCGGCGAGGATGCGTTGAGGCGCCCGATCCGGCGTTTCCACAGCTCGCGTCCGGTGTCGGCGTCGAGCGCGTAGGCGAAGCCGCTGTTGTTGACGAAGTAGAGCTTGCCGCCGACGTAGATCGGCGGGAACTCGAGCAGGGGCCGGTCGGTGAAGCGCCAGAGTTTGTCGAAGGGCGGCTTTATCCCCTTCACCGGCAGGTACCGGGTGCGGGCCGGGTTGAGCCCGAAGAATGGCCAGTTGACGGTCTTCGGTTCCTTCGGCGGCGGCGGCTTCTGCGGCTTGAAGTTTTCGATCGCCTCCTGGTTGTGGACGTCGCCGGGGCGCTTCAGCAGCTCGTAGGCGACGATCGCCCCGCTGACGAGGATCGCCAGGGCGAGGAACGCCACGACCAGCATCTGATTGGAGCGATGCGAGAGGTGGAGCTCGAGGAAGCGCTTAACGCGCATCGGCTGCGCGGCGCTCCGACTCTTTGGAGACGCCGGCGATCAGGTCCCTGATCGCTTTCTTCAGGATCGCCATGAAGACCGGACCGGCAAGCGGGATCGTCGGCGTCGTCTTCACCGCGTAGGTGATCTCGGTGCCGCCGTCCTTCGGCCGCAGCTCGACCGTGCCGACGTGGTCGCGCACCGGCAAGCCGGAGAGGATCTTGTAGGAGAAGCGCGTCGGCGGCTCGTAGCCGATGATTTCCTCCCGCATCGGCGGCCCCGGCAGGGCGCTGAGCACGCGGATCGCGCCGAGCCCGTTGGGGTCCGGCTCACCCTCGCGCTCGAGCTCGGCCCGGCGCAGGGGGGTGATGTCCGTGTAGCGGCGGTGGTCGGTGAGGACGTCGAAGACGACCTCGGGCGGGGCGGCCGCCTGGCGCACGTAGGTGAAGCTCGCCATCGCCGGACAGGCTACGCGAGCCGCCAGCGCCGCGGGTCGGTGCCCTCGACCGGGGCAACCTCGCCGAGGATCGCCAGGTGGTCGAGGCAGGAGCGGACGATCTGCAGGACCCAGGCGCTGGCCGGGGTTTTGATCATCTCGGGGCCGATGATCTCTTCGACGATCGCGAAGGCGGTCCGCTCGCCCTCGGCGAGCGCCGCCCGCACCTTGTCGAGCAGCTCGGCGACCTGGCGGCGGGACTCGGCGATCTTCGCCTCGGGGTCGCGGAAGGTGCGGCCGTGGCCGGGGAGGACGAGGCCGACGTCGAGACCCTCGACCTCGTCGAGGCTGGTGAGGAATTCGCCGACCGGGTCGGGGCTGTGGCCGTAGTCGAAGAAGAGGACCGTGCGCCCCAACAGGTGATCGCCGGAGATCAGCAGCTTGCGCTCGGGCTGGTGGAGGACGACGTGCGAGGGGGCGTGGCCGGGGGTCTCGTGGACCTGCCAGACGCCGAGGTCGGTCTCGATCTCGACCCCCGGGATCAGCTCGCGGTCGGGCTCCTTGAGGACGTCGATCCCGGATTCCTCGTCGCTGCGGGCCTCGCGGTAGCGTTCCAGCGACTCCATCGGGACGCCGCTCTCGCGCGCCACCTCGATCCTCGCCTCGAGCGCCGCCTGCGGGTCGTCGGCGAGCAGCCGCACGTGCTCCCAGCGGGGGTGCATCCAGAGCTCGCAGCCGGCGGTCTCGACAATGGCGCCGGCCAGCCCGTAGTGGTCGGTGTGGGAGTGGGTGCAGACGACGAGCCGCACGTCCTCGACTCCGAAGCCGGCCTGGCCGAGCGCCAGGTCCAGCGCCCGCAGCCGCCCCTTGCCCCCCATCCCGGTGTCGAACATGACGATGCCGCCGCCATGGGCCACCGCCCAGGCATTGCCGTGCGGGACGCCGGGCCAGGGCAGCGGCAGGCGCAGACGCCAGACGCCGGGCAGGACGCGTTCGGTCCGCGGCGCCTCCGCTTTGTCCGCACTGGCCACGCAGCCAATCCTTTCAGAGCCTGGCGAGTGCCGGACCGAGCGGGGGTAGGACGCAGGGAGGCCGAATAGCAGCGCTATTTGGCCGACCGAGGACGACGCCCCGCGAAGTGTCCGGCGCCGCCAGGACGCTCGAACTCCTGCATCACGCCAGCGGCGGCGAAGCAGGCGGCGCCGCTGAAGGTGCACCAGTTGGCGATCCCGATCGCCAGCGCGTCGCCGGTCTCGGGACGGACGAAGGCGGCGACGCCGGCGGCCATGAAGAGGGCAGAGCCGACCTGGTTGACGACGACGATCCACCAGCCGAGGTCGGCGCGGGCGCCGGGCGGGCGGTCGCGGTGCATCTCGGTCAGGGCGAGGTGGCCGGAGACGAGGAAGAGCACGCAGCCGATGATTTCCGGGGTCCAGACGAGGCGGTGGAGCTGGGCCGTGGTCAGGTCGCCGACCAGCGCCACGGCGAGGCTGGCGCCGAAGTAGAGGGTGCCGACGAAGAGGGCGACGGCGCTGGCCCAGTCGAGCCGGGCCGGCTCCGTCGACCACCAGCGCCACTTCGGCGCCCGCCCGACGCCGTTGGCGTCGGTCTCACGGGGAGCGTTCGCGACCTGCAGCACCGAGGCGTAGCCGCCGGTGGTGAAGAAAACCCCGCCGACCATGAACACAGCCGCCGCCAACCGCGGCCCGCCGACATGCGCCTGCGCCAACAGCGCCCCGATCGAGAACAACGACCCACCGATCACAAAGGCCGTGGCGGCAACCGCATTGATCCGCGTCAGCCGCCGCTTAGTCGCCGGGTCGGCGTGCCCCTTCTCCTCTCCCCCCGCGACGAGCACTCCACGCTTACGCAAGACCCGCCGGTCGAGATGCATCGCCGGAGCGTATTCGGCGGGTCACTGGAGGGGACGGGGTGCCCCTGCCAGACACTCAACATCGAGCCATTGGCGAGATGTGTCTGGAAGGGGCACCCCGTCCCCTCCCCACCTATCCCACGCTGAAAGTTCCCGGGTCCGGCCCCGTGCGCTCGCCCGCATCGAGCCGCTCCAGCGCCGCCATGTCGTCCTCGCTCAGCTCGAAGTCGAAGACTTCGAAGTTCTCCCGGATCCGCTCCGGGTTCGAGGATTTGGGGATGACGACGTTGCCGAGCTGGAGGTGCCAGCGGAGGATCACCTGCGCCGGGGTGCGGTCGTGGTGGGCGGCGACGGTTTCGATCGTCCCGTCCTGGAGCAGCTCGCCCTGCGCCAGCGGGCTCCAGGCCTCGGTGACGACGTCATGGTCGGCGTGCCATGCGCGCAGCGCGGGCTGCTGCAGGCGCGGATGCAGCTCGATCTGGTTCACGGTCGGCCGCTTCTCGGCCTCGCGCTCCAGCCGCTCCAGGTCCTCGACGCGGAAGTTGGAGACGCCGATCGAGCGGGCGCCGCCTTCCTCCTGGATCCGCTCGAAGGCGCGCCAGGTGTCGAGGAAGAGGTCCTTGGCCGGCAGCGGCCAGTGGATCAGGTAGAGGTCGACGTGGCCGGTGCCGAGCCGGCCGACGCTCTCCTCGAAGGCGCGCAGGGTCGAGTCGTACCCCTGCTCGGAGTTCCAGAGCTTGGTGGTGACGAAGACGTCCTCGCGGCGCACGCCGCTGGCCGCGATCGCCGCCCCCACCCCCGCCTCGTTGCCATACGCAGCGGCGGTGTCGACATGGCGGTAGCCGGCGCCGAGCGCCTCCTCGACCATCTCCTGCGTCTCCTCCGGCGGGATCTGGAAGACGCCGAACCCCAGCTGCGGGATCTCGACGCCGTCGTGCAGGGTCAGGACGGGAACCTCGGTCGCGTTGGTCATGCGACCTCGGGTACCCCCGGGCCGGCGTCTTGAATCGGCGGGCGGGCTAGGAGGTCGCGAGGCCTATTGCCCACAAGGGGAATGCGCTCATCATGCCGAGGTAGGCGCCGATCGCGGCGCCGCTGGCGAGGCTCGCGGTGCGCGAGCGGGCACCGGAGATCGCGCCGACGAGTACGAAGGCGGCGGCGATCCCGAATCCGAGCCAGAAGATCTGCGGCATTGCGGCGGCGAGAATACCCGAAGGCGGGGAGGAATCGCCGCCCGCGCGGCAAAGCCGCCCCCATGAACCAGTCACCCGCCCAGAACAGCAAGCTGATCCTGGCGGCGATGATCTTCGCCGTCTCGATGACCTTCATCGACCAGACGATCGTCGCGATCGCGATCCCGACGATCCAGGACGACCTGACCCTCTCGGCCACCGGGGTCCAGTGGATCATCAACGGCTACCTGCTCTCGCTCTCGGCCCTGTTCGCCTTCGGCGGGCGGCTCGCGGACATCGCCGGGCACCGGCGGATGGTGATCCTCGGCGTCGTCGTCTTCGCCGCCGCCTCCGCCCTCTGCGGCGCCACCCCGACCGGCTCGCTCGACGAGACCTGGCTGATCGTCTTCCGCGTGATCCAGGGCGCCGGCGCGGCGATCATGTTCCCGGCGGCGCTGGCGATCGTCCTGGGCGCCTTCCCGGTCTCCGAACGCGGCAAGGCGATGGCGATCTTCTTCGCGATCGCGGGCGGCCTGACGGCGATCGGGCCGCTGGCCGGCGGCTTCCTGGTCGAGATTACCTGGCGGGCGATCTTCTGGGTCAACATCCCGGTCGCGCTGATCGCCCTGTTCCTGATTTGGAAGTCGAAACCGGCAGACGAGAAGCACCCGGCGCCGATCGACACCACCGGCACGGCGCTGATCACCCTCGGCATGGGGTTCGCGGTGCTCGGCCTGCAGCAATCGAGCGTCTGGGGCTGGGGAAGCCCCGCCACCTGGGCCTGCATCGCCGGCGGGCTCGTGATCCTCGCCTCCTTCGTCCGCTACGAGCTGCGGGTCGACAACCCACTGCTGCGGCTGACGATCTTCAAGGACAAAGCCTTCGCGGTGGACAACATCGTCCTCTTCCTGCTGATGATCCCGTTCGTCCCGCTCTTCTTCTTCGCCAGCATGTACGCGCAGATCTCGCTCGGCGAAAGCGCCTCGGAAACCGGCCTCTACCTGCTGATCTTCTTCGGCGGCTTTGCCCTCGCCTCACAGGTGGGCGGCAGGATCCTCGACCGGGTGGGAGCTCGGCCGGCGATCGTTCTCGGCTGTGCGGTCGCCGCGGTCGGCTTCTACCTCTGGGGGCACTCGCTGACGGAACTCTCGGTGAACGACCAGTGGTATTTCATCGCCATCGCCGGAGCCGGCGTCGGGCTGGTCCTCAGCCCCGCCAACACCGACGCGCTGAACCGGGTCTCGCGCGACCGCTACGGCGAAGCGACCGGGATCACCCAGACCGTGCGCAACTTCGGCTCCAGCCTCGGGCTGGCGATACTCGGCTCGATCCTGATCCTCGAGAACCGCTCCAACCTCGAAGCGACCGCCGACAAGCATGGCTTCTCGAAGGAAGTCGGCAAGGAAATCGCCGACCAGATCAGCCAGGGAACCGGCGCCGGCGAAACGCCCGAAAACCTGCCGACGCAGGTCCAGAAGGTGGTCGACGCGATCCCCCACGACTTCGCGATGGCATCGCGCACGGTCTTCTACGGGATGGCCGCGGTGATGGCGGTGGCCTTCGTGATCGCCCTCGTCAGCATGCCCGCCGGCAAAGTCGAAGAAACCGCCGACTAGAAACGGCAGAGGTAGACGGCCTTGCTGTGGGCCTCTTCGTCGAGCGGCGTACTGAGCGCTCCATCCAACTCGCCGTAGACGGCAACGCACCTCAGACCCGCAGCCTCGATTGCAGCAACGACCTCCGCTCTCGGGAAGTGACGCTGACGGTGGACGTGGTCGCATCCCGCCTCCCCCTTCACCTCGAACCGGGCTTCGTGAAACGAGCCTGGCCGGACCTCAGCGGGAACGGACTGCCCTCGCCACACCATGCGTCTGTCACCTCGCTCGACCGCGATCTCGCTGCTGAAGAACGTCCGGTAGGTGACCGGAGTATTGACGTCGAACAAGGCGATGCCACCGGCAGCAAGGTTGCGCGCGAATCCTTCCAGCGTCTGCTCCAGCTCCTCTGGTGAGAGCAGGTAGTTGAGCGAGTCGTTCAACGACCAGATGAGGTCGAATTCTCCGAGGTCCGGCAGCGCCCGCATGTCGGCCACCAGCAACTCCGCCCCGTCCTCGACCTTCGAAAGCGCGACTTCAAGCATCGACTCGGAGATGTCGCAGGCGGTGACACTGAAGCCCCGATCCATCATCGACAGGAAGCTGAGACCAGTACCGCAGGCCACGTCCAACAGCCTGTTCCCCGCGAGCCCCGCCTCTTCGGCTTTTTCCAGTAGGCGCCGGGTCCAGCGCTCGTACATATACCCGTGGCTGAAGTCGTCATAGACCGAGGCGAAGGCGTCGTATGCCGCCTTCGCCAGGTCTCCGTCGACAGGGGCTCTCATCTGCCCTAGGACGACTTCGTGATGTTGATCGCTGGCCAAATGGGTTTGGCGGATTCCAGCTTCACCGGCGCCCTCTTGGCTAGTTGGTCTTCGTGACGTTGATCGCGGGCCAGATGGGTCTTGTCGTCTCGCATTTCATCGCGGGCTCCTATCCGCTCTTCGTGCCGATGGAGAAGGACCAAAATTATCTGAATTTACCTGATAAATCAATTTTATTTTATGGCAATCGCGGCATGATTTCGCGCTGGTTTCCTTCGACCTCCTGGTGCGGGCCGAATCCGAACCGGTTGCCTAAACGCCGCCTGCGGAGGCGCTTGCGCCCGAGCCCCGCGCCCAGCAGCTAGGTTTCTCCCCGTGAAGATCCTCGCCTTCAGCGACCTGCACTGCGACCTCGAGCAGGGGGCGCGGCTGGTCGAGATGTCGGCCGAGGCCGACGTCGTCGTCGGCGCCGGCGACTTCGCCTCGGTGCACGAGGGGCTGGTGGAAACGATCGGCGCCCTGGCGGCGATCACGACCCCGACCGTCCTCGTGCCCGGCAACAACGAGACCGTCGACGCCCTGCGTGAGGCGACGGCCGGCTGGAGCGCCGCCACCGTCCTGCACGGCGAGGGGACGACGACCGGCGGCACCGAGTTCTACGGCCTCGGCGCCGGGATCCCCGTCACCCCCTGGGACTGGAGCTTCGACCTCGACGACGACGCGGCGGCGGAGATGCTCGCCGCCTGCCCCGAAGGCGCCGTCCTCGTCCTCCACTCGCCCCCGAAGGACCACTGCGACTCCGCCGGGGGCGGCGGCAACTTCGGCAGCCCCGCCCTCCTGCGGGCAATCGAGGAGAAGCGCCCCCGCCTCGCCGTCTGCGGCCACATCCACGAGTCCTGGGGCTGCGAGAGCCAGGTCGGCGAGACCCCGGTCCGCAACCTCGGCCCCAAAGGCACCTGGCTCGAGGTCTAGCCGTTAACCAGCTGGTGCAGCGTCTCGGGTGCGATGTCCGCGCCATTCGGCCAGACGATCGTGCCGAGCTGCTTGTCGAGGCGAACCTGACGGAAGTACTCGGAGTCGGCGAGGGGAGCAAAAACCCCGCTCCAATCTTCTTGGGAAAAGTCAACCTCGCCGGAGTTCCCATCCTCGAACTCCATCCGCAGACGGTGACCGCCGAGCCATTGAACATCGGTGACGTGGACGATTGCCTCCATGCGCTCGATGCTAGGGGAGAGCGTCAATGCTTTCCAACACCTCCCCACGCTCTGCAAGATTCCAATCCCGAAGCAGCTCGTCTTGGTGCGTCGACGCCCACTGCCTGACTAGGCGCAGCGCTCGCGGTGGTAGTTCACCCCGGAGAATTCTCAACGTCTCTATCGCGATCGACGCCTCGTGACCGCCGTAGAGAGCGTGAAAGTGCGGGGGCCCGTGCTCCCGGTAGTACATCGCGATGACGATTCCGTAGAAGCTGCTGATCCGCGGCACCGGACGAACATAGGCGGCTGCGACGCACCTGTAGCACGCAGAATGTGCCAACTCCACGCCGCCATAATCACGTCAATGGCATTTCGCATCCTCAGAGCCGCCGACGCCTTCTGGCGGCGCTCGAACCAGATGAAGACGCCGAACACCGACATCGGCGGGCAGCTCGGGGCGACGCAGCTGGGGGCGCGGATGTGGCGGCTGGAGCCGGGGAAAGCGTCGACCCGGCACCGGCACTTCACCCAGGAGGAGCTCTACGTGCTGCTGGAGGGCGAGGGGCGGGTGCGGATCGGCGACGAGGTGCTGACGCTGGCGCCGCTGGACACGCTGCTGGTTGAGCCTGACACCGACCGCCAGCTCTTCAACGACACCGGCGCCGACCAGCTCTGGCTCGTCGTCGGCGCCCCGCGGGAAGAGATCACCAGCACGCTGGAGATGAGCGAGGAGCAGCTGCGGCACATGTATCCCGACGGTCCGAAAGCGCTGCCGCCGGAGCTGGGCGGCGGCGAGGCCGACTACCCCGCCGAGGACTAGGAAGGCCATTCCCTCCTAAAGGGCGAGGGAGACGGGCTCCTCGAGGAGCTGCTTCACCCGGGCGAGGAATTCGGCGCCCTCGGCGCCGTAGAGGATGCGGTGGTCGCAGGAGAGCGTCGCCTTCATCAGCTGTGCCGGGACGATCTCGCCGCCGCGGACGGCGGGCAGCTCGCGGATCGCGCCGACGGCGAGGATCGCGGCCTGGCCCATGTTGATGACGGCATCGAACTCGTCGATCTCGAACATGCCCAGATTGGAGACGGTGAAGGTCCCGCCCGACAGCTCCGGCGGCGTGACCGAGCCGTCGCGAACTTTGGCGGCGACGGCGCGGGTGTCGGCGGCGATCTGCCGCAAGCCCTTCTTGTCGGCGTCGAAGATCGTCGGAACGACCAGCGCTTCCTCCGCGGCGACAGCGACCCCGACGTTGACCCGCGAGTAGAGCTCGAAGCGGCCGTCGCGGTAGGCGCCGTTGGCTTTCGGGAACTCGCGCAGGGCGATCGCGCAGGCCTTGACGATCATGTCGTTGAAGGACGGCACCACGTCGCCCTCCCCCGCCGCGGCTTTGAACCCGGCCCGGGCCTCGACCGCCTTCCCCATGTCGACCTCGATCGTCAGGTAGAAGTGCGGCGCGGTCGCCTTCGACTCGGCCATCCGCCGCGCGATCGTCTGCTGCAGCTTGCTCGGCTCTTGGGTCTCAACGCTGCCTTTCGCGGTTTCGCCCGTGGAGGGGGCGGCACCTACCCCCTCCTGCTGGGTAGAGGGGGTAGGCGCCGCTGAGCTCGAAGCCTCGGCCTCCTCGACATCGTGCTTGAGGATCCGCCCCCCGGGACCGGACCCGTGGAGGTCTTTGAGCTCTAGCCCCTTGTCCCTGGCAAGCCGCCTCGCCAGCGGAGAAGCTTTCACCCGCTCACCGTCCTCAGCCTGCGCCTCGTGCTCTGCCTCGGCGGCCGGAGCGCCGGAGTCCTGCTCCTCCGCCTCTCCCGTGGGTGGCGTCGTAGGGGGGACCCCCTGCTGCTGCGCAGCTGGGGGTGGGTCCCCTGCGTCGACAGGACCCGCGGGCCGAGCGGTCGGTCCCTCACCGTTAGAGCTATCCCCGATCCGAGCAATCGGCGACCCGATCGGCAGCGTCTCCCCCTCCTGCGCCAAGATCTCCTGCAGCGTCCCGGCGACGTCGGATTCGTAGGCCATGTTCGCCTTGTCGGTCTCGATTTCGACCAGCTCGTCGCCGACCGCGACCTCGTCGCCCACCTGTTTTAGCCAGGTGAGGATCGTCCCCTCCTCCATCGAGTCGGAGAGGCGCGGCATCACCACCTCACTCATGGGGCAGCTCCATGCCTACAGATTGCCACTTCGGGCAGCCGGCCCTCAGCGGCCGCCGAGAAGAGTGCCGGAGAGGAGCGAAGCCGCCGCCTGGCGCAGGACGTCGGCCCGGATCCGGGCCATCACGACCTCCTGCCGCGCCTGCAGTCGGCCGACGGTGGCGATCGGCTCGACGTCGGTCCGGGGTTCGGGCGGCGCGGTCGCCACCGCGTCGCCGTAGGCGAGACAGCCCTGCACGCCCTGGGCGATCAGCTGGGCCCGGTAGTCGGCGCCCTCTTCGATCGGGTGCAGGTTGTCGGCCTGCATCAGGTCGGGACGGGTGGCGACGGTGCCGGCCCAGTCGGGAACCTGCGTCCCGGGCCGCGAGGCGGCGAATTCGGCGACGACCCGGTTCTTGCCGGTGTTGTCGACGCCGTTGACGGTGAAGCCATGGACGGTCGGCACGACCATGCAGCGGTCGCCGACGGTTTCCGCGACCTTGGCCAGGTTGCCGGCGAGGATCTCGGGATATTCGGGGTTGTCGTTGGTGCCGGCGTCGAAGACGATCACGTCGTCGGAGGGTTCGTAGCTTTCCTGGAAGAGGTCGAAGATCTGGTAGCTGTTGTAGCCGCCGACCGCGTTGATCGTCAGTTCGACGCCGGGCAGGTAGCGGCTCAGGTAGGGAGAGGTCAGCTCCTCGAGGCTGTCCCCGACGACCAGCACGTGCGGAGCCGAGCGGGCCTGAGCGGGGGGTGCGCAGAGACAGAGCAGCAACGCCGCCAGAACCGCTCCGCCGAAGCCGCCGATTCGCCGCACGGGGTGTTTCTACAGGACGCGCCTCCTAGACTGCGCGCGTGCTCGCCGCGCTTCGGCCCCTGATCGTCGGCTGCGCCATCCTCGCGGCGACGATGATCTCCGGCTGCAGCGGCGACTCCGAAGTCACCGTCCCAGGCACCGTGGCCAGCGCGCAGGGCGATCGTTTCCACGATTCGGGCCCCCAGGGGGACCCAAAGGATGGAAACGATGCTGTGAAATCTGCAAAGAGCGGGGGCAGCGGACGGCATGTCCCCGCCGGCGACCTCTGCCAGAGCCAGCTCGGCAGCTTCGTCGGCTCGATGGACGGGCTGCGGCGGCGGCTGGCCGTCGGCGTCACCTACGACCAGTACGTCGCCGAGGTGCGCGGCATCCGCTCGACCTACGGCGAGATCCCGACCGAGGAGCTGCGAATCGACTGCCTCACCACCGTCGCCACCCCCGGCGAGAAGGCCTTCAACCGCTACATCGAAGCCGGCAACGACTGGGGCGAATGCGTTTCCGAGCTCGGCTGCGGCTCGGCCGAAATCGAACCGGTCCTGCAGCGCCGCTGGCGGATCGCATCGCATTTCCTCTCCGAAGCGCAAGACGGCCTGAAGACCGCCGGCTGACCAGAAAGCGCGAAGGTCGCCCGAGGGCGGCAAAAGCGCCGGGGCCGCCATTGGCGGCCCCGGCCTGGTGCATAGGAACGGAGCGCGGGAACGGCTACCGAGCGGGACAAGACCCGGCTCCCTACGTCCGCCGGTGCCCGGGGTGGATTCCACCGGGCGCCCAAACCAGTGCGGCGCCTAGCGGCCCTGCACCTCCAGAGTCCCATTAAGCATGTGAATCAAGTTAGGACCACCTCCTTTCTCTGGTCTCAGAAGTGAAGCAAACCCAGAAGTCGGTCTCTACACCCAGGACATTGCGGTTTGGCAACCGGTCCCCGAAGATGGGCCGATGCAGGGCAACGGGTCGACGATCGTCTTCTTCCCCGAGGGGGCGTTCGGTCCGACCAACAACTGCGTCGGGATCGGCAACGTCCTGCGCCGGCGCGGGCACCGGGTCGTCTTCGTCGTCGAGGAGTCCTTCGCCGGCACGCTGGAGGCCAAAGGCTTCGAAGAGCGGCTGATGCGGCTGACGCCGCCGCCGGAGACCGAGGAAGCGCCGGGCCAGTTCTGGAAGGACTTCATCCGCGACACCGCGCCGGTCTTCCGCAAATCGACCACCGAGCAGCTGGCCGAGTTCATCGCCCCCACCTTCGAGGCGCTCGTCGACGGCGCCCGCTACGTCGACGACCGCCTGCTCGAGATCATCGAGGAGCTGCAGCCGGACCTGGTGGTCGAGGACAACGTCGTCAGCTTCCCGGCGCTGCTCTCCAGCGGCCGGCCCTGGGCCCGGATCGCCTCCTGCAACCCGGCCGAGATCAAGGACCCCGAGGTGCCGCCCACCTTCTCGGGCCTGCCGAGCGCCGAGCGCAGCGGCTGGGAGCCGTTCCGGGAGGCCTACCGCGAGGCGCACCGCGAGCTGCACGCCTCCTTCAGCGGGTTTTGCGTCGAGCGCGGCGCTCCGCCGCTGCCCGCCGACGATTTCATCCACGAGAGCGAGTGGCTCAACCTCTACCTCTATCCCGACGAGGTCGACTACCCGCGCGCCCGCCCGCTCGGGCCGCGGTGGCACAACCTGCAGACCAGCGTGCGGGAGACCGACCCCGCCTGGGAGCTCCCCGAGGCGCTGCGCGAGGGCGAAGGGCCGCTGGTCTACCTCAGCCTCGGCTCGCTCGGCTCGGCCGACGTCGAGCTGATGCGCAAGCTTGTCGCCGAGCTGGCCGAGGCGCCGTACCGGATCGTCGTCTCCAAGGGGCCCCAGCACACCGAGTTCGAGCTCGCCCCGAACATGGTCGGCGAGGAGTTCCTACCGCAGACCGAAGTCCTCCCCAAGGTCGACCTGGTGATCACCCACGGCGGCAACAACACGGTCACCGAGTGCCTGCACTTCGGCAAGCCGATGGTGGTGCTGCCGATCTTCTGGGACCAGCACGACAACGCCCAGCGGATCGACGAGACCGGCTACGGCGCCCGGCTCGACACCTACCGCCACAGCGGCGAGGAGCTGACCGGCGCGATCGAGCGCCTGCTCGCCGACGAGGCGCTGCGCGCCCGCCTCGCCGCCACCTCGGAGCGGCTGCGCGGCGCCCGCGGGACCGAGCGCGCCGCCGAGCTGATCGAGGCGACCGTGCGCGACGCTTCCCTACGCTGACCGGGTGAGCGATCTTCCCGAGCACGTCGCCCGCAACCGGGCCTTCTGGAACGAAGCCGCTGCGGAGTGGGTCCAGCCCGGCCGCGGCGACTGGGCCGCCAAGGAACCCCGCTGGGGCATCTTCCGGGTTCCGGAGGCCGAGCTCGGGCTCCTGCCCAAGGACCTCGAGGGAAAGGAGGCGATCGAGCTCGGCTGCGGGACCGGTTACGTCTCCAGCTGGCTGGCGCGGCGCGGCGCCACGATGCTTTGCGGCCCCGACGACGAGAACGAGCCGGCGACCGACCGCATGATCAGGCCCTACTTCGGGATGCGCCGCTACGAGTGGCCCGACGGCTCGGTCGAATTCCACCTCCCCCACGGCGAGATGATCGCCCTGCTGCGAAAGAGCGGCTTCGAGCTCGAGGAGCTGATCGAGGAGGTCGGGAGGGCGCGCAAGCGCGGCTAGCCGGTCGACGCCCTCGACGTCCCGATTTCGCTACCCGGATCGGCTTGGTTTACCAATCTCCAGACGGGTAATTAAGTGGCCATGTCAACCGTTCTGATCATCGCCATAGTCGTCGTTGTCGCAATCCTGCTGGTCTTTGCCGTGAGGGCTGCGCGCAAGCGTCGGGCCGAGCGCGAACTGGAACGCCAGCGCCTCAGCGAACAGGCCGGGGGCCACCGCAACGAGGCCGAGGTGCACGCCAGCAAGGCCCAGGAGCACGAGCAGGCGGCCCAGGAAGCGGCCGAGCGAGCCGAGCGCGAGCGCCAGATCGCCGAGCGCCACGGCAGCAAAGCCGACGACCTAGAGCAGAAGCTCTAGGTCCAACCGCAAACAGGGGGAAGCAAATGGTTATCGGAGTCGTAGTGGGAATCTGCGTGCTGCTCTTGATCCTCGGCTTCCTCGTGCCCAGGCTCTCCGACCACGCCAAGAAGGGCACCGACAGAGGGTTCGGCCTCGGCCAGCGCGCCGGCAGCAAGGCCCCCGGCCCGATCGGCACCCTGTTGAGCAAATCGTTCGGCAAATCCCGCCAGGCGAGCGACAAGAGCCACTCGGCCGGAAAGAAAGCGCGCGACAAGGCGCCTTTTTGAGCTGATCGGAGGGCCGCACTGGAAAAACTGGCCAGCCAGCCAGTAGTATGCGCGGGGCGTGGCTGACCAGGCTGAGATCGCTGCTGGAGGAGGGAACGTCGAGGACGCCCTGGTGCTCGAGCGCGAGCACTGGGAGAACGGCCCGCCGCAGGAGCTGTTCAAGCGGATGCGCGGCCAGTGCCCCGTCCACTGGACGCCTGAAGTAACCGAACTGCCGCAGGCCAAGGGCTTCTGGTCGGTGACCCGGGCCGACGACGTCTACACGGTCAGCCGCGACTGGCAGACCTACTCCTCCGAACGCGGCGGCGTCGTTGTCATCGACGAGGTCTTCCCGATCGAGCTGGCGCGGGCGATGTTCATCGGCATGGACCCGCCCAAGCACGACCGGCTGAAGGCGCTCTTCCAGGCCGGCTTCACGCCGAAGCGGATCGCCGCCCACGAGGACGAGATCCGAAAGATCGTCACCCGCACGCTCGACCGGCTCGAGGGCCGCGATGCCTGCGACCTCGTCACCGACGTCGCCCAGCCCGCGGTCTCGCGGGTGATCGGCAGCTTCATGGGCATCCCCGAGGAGGACGACGCCGCCTGGGCCGAGCTGATGAACATGGCCCTGGCCGCCAACGACCCCGACTACAGCCCCGACGTCGAGAGTGTCGAAGCGACGATCCAGGAGGCGATCCAGCAGGTTTTCGCCCGCTGCGGGGCGATGATCGCCGAGCGCCGCGAGAACCCGACCGACGACCTGACCAGCGTCCTCGTCCACGCCGAAGTCGAAGGCCAGAAGCTGGAGGAGCACGAGATCGTGATGGGCTTCTTCCTCCTCGTCGCCGCCGGCAACGACAGCACCAAGGCGACCTACTCGAGCGCGATGCGGGCGCTGATGGAAAACCCCGACCAGCGCCAGCTGCTGGTCGAGGACCCGGCGCTGATCCCCGGCGCGGTCGAGGAGGCGCTGCGGATGTTCCCCGCCTTCGCCCACTTCCGCCGCACCGCGACCAAGGACGTCGAGCTCGGTGGCCAGCAGATCAAAGAGGGCGACAAGGTGGTCATGTGGTACGCCTCCTCCAACCGCGACGAGACGCGCTACGAGGACCCCGACCGCTTCGACGTCCTCCGCAACCCCGAGCACCAGGCCTTCGGCGCCGGCGGCCGCCACTTCTGCCTCGGCACCGCCCTGGCGCGGCTGGAGCTGAAAATCCTGCTCGAGGAGACGCTGAAGCGCTACCCGAAGATGGAGATGACGGGCAAGCCCGTCTACATCGAGTCGGGTTTCCTCAACCAGCTGAAAACGCTTCCGGTCAGGTTGGCACCCTAGCCACGCTTGCCAGCCTTGGCCGCGGCACTTAGGGTGCCGCCATGCCGACCTTGAGAGCAGTCCTGACGCTGACCGTGGCTAGCCTCGCGCTCGCCTTCTTCCCCGGCCTCGCGGCCGCCAACGACCTGGCGACGATCGACGCCGAACCGACCTCTCCCGGTCACCTGGCCCAGGACGGGGCCGGCAACGCCTACATCGCCTGGACCTCCGGCCCCAACGACGTTCCCCGCTTCTGCAAGGTCGCGCCAGGAGGATCCTGCTCGCCGATCGTCCTGCCGGTCCCGGGCGGCACCTCGCTCGACGGAGCCTCGGGGGCGTTCCCGGTCCTCGGGGGCGGCGGAACCGTCTACGTGGTGGCGCCGCGCTACGTCCGCGACGACGTCGTCGTCTACACCTCGACCAACGGCGGGGCCAGCTTCGGCCCTGGCAGCGAACGCGAGTACTACTCGAACAAGACCGACCCCGCCGACGTCTTCCTGCGGGGCTCCGAATTCGTCATCGGAGCCTATAACGCCGGCCTCGGCTTCAGCAGCGCCGAAGTCGCCGGCCCCGGCGGCGGCTCGCTCAGCTTCTCCAACCCTGGCGACGGCGGCGTCGCGGGAGCCAGCATGGCCCTCGACGGCACCAACCCGGTGCTTGCCTACTGGAACCTCTCCAGTCCCCAGTACGGGCTGTTCTTCTACCGCTTCAAAGGCTCCGGGTTGATCAACACGGAAGCCAACTGGGAAGGCCCGGTGAAGGTGACCGACGGCTACCAGCCGAGCCTGGCGAGCGGCCCCGCCGGGACCTTCATGGTCTCCGAGGACTACGCCGGCGGCCCGTACCCGAGCGCGATCAACCTGCGCCGCTTCGACGGGACGAGCTTCGGGGCGCCGCGGACGATCGCGGTGGAGTCCTCGCCCAGCCTGTTCGTCGGTGGCGCGCTCGCCCAGTCCCCCGGCGGGCGGCTCGCGGTCGCCTGGCCGGGCAGCCGCAGCGACGGCGCCTACGTGATGCGCCTCTTCACCTCGACCGACGGCGGGGCGAGCTTCGCCGAAAGCCAGGTCGCCCACATCGGCGACGGCTACGCGATCGACAACAACGCCGACCTGACCACCGGCGACGCCGGCAACGGCTGGCTCGTCTACCGCGACAGCGGCGGCCTGCACCTCGCCGACCTGACGCCGATCGCCGGCCTGCCGCCCGGCGAGCCGCCGCTGCCGCCGATCTACAAGGGCAAGACCAAGACGATCACCAAGAAGGTCGGCAACTTCCTGATCGTGCTGCGGCTGCCGAAGAGCTGTCTGCAATCGCGCCAGCGCTTCTTCATGGGCGTCGGCAAACGCAAGCGCAAACAGCTCTCCAAACGCCTCGGCGGGACGATCCGCTTCACCAAGGTCGTCTTCATCTACGACGGCAAGAAGCTGAAGGTCAAGAAGAAGAAGCCGTTCCGCTACCTGGTCAACCCTGGGCCGATGGCACCGGGCTCGGTCCACGTCGCCAAAGCCCGGGTGACGCTGATCCTGACCAAGGGCAAGCAGGAAAAGAAGATCAAGCGGCTGATCAAAGGGACCGTCAGAGCCTGCAAGTAGCGCCGGGCGGCGGGGGCGATGCCTAGAAGGCGCCGCCCCCGCCCGAGCCCATGAGCGTGGCCCCGAGGGCGCTTGCGGTCTGGGCCGGCGGACCGGGGATGCTGCGGACGATCAGCTGCAGCTGCCGCTCGCAGGCAGGGCAGGACCAAGCGGGTTTCTCGTCGGCATCGTCGACCAGAAACCGCCGCAAGCAGCTCCGGCAATGAAGTAGGTCCAGTTGACTGGTCCTGGCCATCCACCTGCCCTCCGGGACGGACGAACACCCCGAGAATACTCGATGATTCCTTTTTAGAACACGCGACCCGATCAGCTCATCATGCGCAGGGTCGAGGGCACGTCCATCTGCCGGATGCGACGGGCGCTCAGCAGCGGAGCGAGCGCCACCGCGAGGATCCCCACGGCGACGACGGCGAGCAGCGAAGCCGGGGCGATCTCCACGACCAGGCCGAGGTCGGGAAGCGTCTCCGGCAGCGTGTTGCCGACCACCCAGTCGACGATGAGGAGGCCCCCGGCGAGGCCGACGAGGGTTCCCAGGACCCCGGCGATCAGGCCCTCGGCGACCGCGAGCGTCATCGTCCGCACGGTGGTCACGCCGAAGGCGAGCATGGTTGCGTTCTCGCGGCGCTGCTCGTCGATGCCGATCGCCGAGGAATTGAAGGCGATCAGGAGGGCCAGGGCGAGCGCGAAGGCCTCGATCACCCGCAGGACGCCGAGGAAGTCGTCGAGGCGCTCGCGGATCAGCTCCGACGTCGCCGTCGCCGGCTCGACCGAGGCGACGATCGGGTCGCGGAACAGCGCCCGCGCCAGCCGGTTGCTGCCCACGTTCGGGCGGGGAAGAACCGAGACCTGGTTGGCGAAGCCGGCGAGGCCGGCGGCAGCGGCGATCGAGGTGTCGGCGTAGGCGAAGGTGCGGAACGGATCCGGGTGCAGGCCGCTGACCCGCACCTCCGCGACCGAGTCCGCATAGCCGCCCCCCTGCCGCCGCGGGTAGGAGAGCTCGACCGTGTCGCCGACGCCCACGCCGAGATCCTCCGCCGCCTTTTCGGAGATCACCAGCTCGGCGGCCCCCGGCCGCGGGGCCGACCCGGCGGAGATCGTCGGGACCCAGATCGGGCTCGACATCTCGAGCAGCGTCAGCGAGCCCCGGAACCCCTCGGCGCCGGGCGCCGAGAGGGTCGCCGGCAGGGTCAGCTGCGGTTCGGCGGCGGCGACGCCGGGTGCCGACCCGACCTGGCGCCGCGCCGAGGCGGCGCCGTGGAAGCCGTCCAGGGAGACGATCACGCGGTTCGGGCTCTTGCCCGCGATCTCGGCTTCGCTGCGGTCGACGGTCGCGTCGAAGGAGTCGATCAGGCCGAGGAAGGCGATCAGGACGCTGAGCACGGCGCCGATCCCGAGCACGGTCAGCAGCGTCCGGCGGGGAGCCCGCAGGGCGTTGCGGAGAGGTAGCTGGGCGACGCTCGAACCCGGCAGTCGCAGGTGCTTCGCGAGGCCGGCGATGCCGCTGCCGCGGGCAGAGCGGAAGCCGACCCTGATCGCCTCCACCGGGGTCTGGCGGAGGCCGCGCCAGACGGGGTAGGCGGTGGCGGCGATCGGCAGGAGGAGGCCGAGGGCCGCGGCCCGGGCGAAGACGCCGACCTCGAAGGGCGTCCGCATCACCGGCAGCGGCAGCAGGTCCTCCAGCACGCCGCGGAAGATCGCGCCCATCGCCAGCCCGAGCGCGAGCCCGAGCAGGGTTCCGGCGAGGGCAATCTGCGCCCCCAGCAGCAGCGGCCGGATCGCCAGCTGCCGCGGCGGGACGCCGAGCGCCATCCCGATGCCGATCTCCCGGCGCTGCGCCTCGACGATCCGGGTCGAGAGGTTGAAGGCGGCGAGCGCCGCGCCCGCCAGGATCAGGAAGGCGAACACGTCGAGCAGCCGCTGGTCTCCGGCGGCGTCCTTGTAGAGGACCCGGTGGGCGGGCTCTTCGGACAGGGTCGTCACTTCGCCGCTGAGCCGGGCAGCGCTCAGCGCCCGCTCGAGCTGGCGTCGCGCCGCGGCGACCGGCGCGCCGTCCCGGAGCAGGATCGCCGCGTCGTTGACCCGCGGGCCGCCGGCGATCTCCTGCGCAGCCCGCAAGGAGGTGTAGACCACCGCGAAATGTGCCTCGGCGCCGCCGAAGTCGCCGCCGCCGGGACGGGTGACCAGGAACTGCTCGGGGGCGCCCCCGAGTCCGACGACACGCAGGGTCTGGCCGCCGGGAAGGCGCAGCGCGGCTCCCGCGGCGACATCGTTCCGGGCGGCGAAGCCGCGCTCCAGGACCGCCACAGGGCGGCCTTCGTCGGCGAGGCGGAGGGCGCGACCCGACGATGCGTAGACGCCGTCCACCGGCTGCCCCGAGCCGACCGGCAGGCCGACCAGTTCCGCCGGCGCCAGCAGGGCTTCGGCGCCGCGCCGGCTCACCTTCACCTGCGTCGGCAGGATCAGGCGCTCCTCCGCCCGCCGCACGGCCGGGATCCGGTCCACGAGCCGCAGCAGCGAGCCCGCCGGTGCGTTCGTTCCCTCGGTCAGCGAGATCTCGAGGTCGTGGGCGCGGAGGGCCTCGAAGCTGGCGTCGTTGGACTCGACGCGCCAGTGCTCCATGCTGCCGAGCCCGGCGCTCAGGCCGGTGCCGATCGCGAGGACGGTCCCGATCGCCAGCACCAGCGGCCAGCGGGAGCGGAGATCGCGGAGCGACCACCGAAGCCAAAATCTGAAGCGCCCCGCCTTCACCAGCGCAGCTCGGCGATGTCGGCGGGCCCGCCGGGGTTGGGCGCGTCGGCGACGATGCGGCCGCTGGAGAGCTCGATCACCCGGTGGGCGACGCGGGCGATCTCCCGGTTGTGGGTGACGACGAGGACCGCGGTCCCCTCCGAGTGGGTCTGCTCGTGGAGCAGCTCGAGGATCTGGACGCCGGTGTGGAAGTCGAGCTCGCCGGTCGGCTCGTCGGCGAGCAGGATCGGGTTGCGGGTGGCCAGCGCCCGGGCGATCGCCACCCGCTGCTGCTCGCCCCCGGACAGCTCATGGGGGAAGTGCTCCCCCCGCTCCCCCAGGCCGACCCGCTCCAGCATCTCCCCGGCGACGGCGCGGGCTTCGCCGCGGCCGCTGACGTCGGCGCCGAATTCGACGTTCTCCCTGGCCGTCAGCGCCGGGAAGAGGTTGAAGGTCTGGAAGATGAAGCTCACCGTCTCCCGGCGGAAGGCGAAGAGCTCGCTCCGCGAGGCGTGGGTGATGTCCCGGCCCCGCACCCGGACGGAGCCCTCGGTCGGCGAGTCGAGCGCCCCGATCATGTTCAGGAGCGTGGTCTTGCCGCTCCCCGAGGGGCCTAGCACGACCGCGAACTCGCCGCGCTCGACCTTCAGGTCCACCTGCTCGAGCGCGGTCACGGTCCCAGCGCCCATCTCGTAGCGACGGGCGACGCCGGTCAGCTCGACGAGCGGCGCCTGTCGGGGCTCGGGCGCGGCGGCGGTGAGCTCCGGCTCCTCGTCCTTCGCCTCGACTGCCATCTCGCCTCCCCTCGCTCGCCACCGGTCCGTAGTGGCGAATCTAGATTCGGCGACACTGGCGGTCATCCGCCCATTCCCACAGGCCCCGGAGCGGTTCCCCCGCAGCGGTTTTAGGGCTGCGTGACGGGCTTCGCCCGGATGACGTGGGCCCTAGCGGTCGCGGAGCTCTTCTTCGGTCAGGGCGGTTGCGTCGAAGACTTCGTCTGAGTCGGGCACGTCGATCTCCGGCTCGCTGCCGAAGTCGGAGAAGTCCATCCGCATCTCGACCGTCTCCGTTCCCTGATCTTCGACCTGCGGCTGCGTGTGGACGATCTTCGTTCTCCGTACCAGGCCCTGCGCGTCGATCCACACGTCGACGCGCGTCGGTGAGCTTTCCTCTTCGATCCGCCCGCCAAGTTCGTCGGCGCCGAAGTCTCGCAGCCGTTCGGCCTGGGTATCGACGTCGATGATGCCGCGGTAGTGGGTCGTCAGCACACCCCGGACCTTCTCTTGACCGAGCTCTCGGACTTCGTCGGTCCCCTTTTCGAGGAGTTCGAGTTCACCCATCGCGTCGGGATTGCCTGGGACGGGCCCATCCTGCCCCAGATCGAGATCGATTGCCATCCACTTGGCGCCGTCCGGCAGCGAGCCGAACTTGCGCGAGCTTATGTACATCGTCGTTCCCTCGGTGACCATGTTCATCTGAAACGACTCGTCGGAGCCGGGTGGCAGGACGGTCAGAACCGCCCGCGTTCGATCTTCGTCGTCGTAGACCAGGCTGCCCCACATCGGGATCGGCTTCGACCCCGGCTTCGTCGCAACCATCCGGATCGTCGCCCGCCCACCCGGCTGGCTACGCGTCTTCTCGGCCGCCTGCGCGATCGCGTTCAGCGGCCCACCGCCACCGTCCTCCCCGCCCTGCGAAGCGAGGATGGCGAAGGCGATGACCAAGACCGCCAGCGCGATGCCGGCGCTCGCCCACCACCGGCGTCGCCGACGCCTCGAAGGGGCAGTCGTTCTTTGCTGATCTGCCGAGATACCCATCAGGGTATCGGCATTTATCAGCGTTTCTTCGGCTTCGGCTTCAGGGTGGCGCGGAAACTGCCGGTCCCGCCGTCCCCGCCGGGGGTCGTCGCGTCAACAGCCACGGTCGCCTTCAGCAGCTTCAGCTTGGCGAGGAGCTTGAGGCCGGACTTCGAGAGCTTCGCCTTCACCGCGGCGCTCTTGCCGGCGGCGATGGTCAGGCTGCCGGCGCCGATCTTGACCGGCTTCGCCTTGCCGCGCCCGCTTTTCTTCTTTGCCGGCGGTACGGTGACCGCGATCGCGGCGGTGCAGGACCCATCCGCGGCGGCGGGGCACTCGACGGCGGCCGACTTGGCTTCGAGCCGCCCGTCCTTGCCGACCCGGATGACGACGCCGGCCGGAAGCCGCAGCGAAACGCGCGGCCTGGCGCGGGGCGCCGCAGGCGGGGGCGATGCGGGCGGGTCGCACTGGAGGCGGATGTCGAGGTTGGTGACCGGCGGCGGGATCGTCATCACCGCCGTTTCGACGGTGGAGTCGCCGGCGCCGGGAGCGTGGCAGCCGGCCTTCTGCGCCCGCACCTTGTAGAAGCCGGCGATCACGTCCCAACCGAAGTGGCCGTCGTCTTCGCTCACATCGGGGTTGCGACGGTTGCTCGGGGACATCACCGCCGAGCCGTCGGGGACGACGGAGAAGGGCCCGCCCGCGGCGTCGGCCCGCAGCAGGGTGACGGTCGCGCCGGTCAGCGGCGTCCCGTCGACCGTGCGGACGTAGCCGGAGGGGTCGATGTAGATCGGGAAGATGTCTTCGTCTTCGCTTTCTTCTTCTTCGTCGTCTTCGTTTTCTTCTTCTTCGTCTTCTTCCCGTTCTTCTTCTTCTTCGGAGTCTTCTTCTTCTTCGGGCGTTTCTTCTTCTTCTTCGGGTTCTTCCGGTTCTTCTTCTTCTTCGTCTTCCTGTTCTTCTTCTTCAGCTTCTTCTTCTTCAATTTCTTTTTCTTCGGCTTCTTCTTCGCCGGCGCTCCTCGGCGGCAGGGCGAGGATCCGCATCCGCGCCGCCCCGTGGTTCGGGATCAGCGGCTGGAAGGAGAGCGGGAAGACGCAGCCGCCGCCGGACGCGGGTTCGGAGCTGGAGGGCTGCACCCGCAGCGTCTGCCCGTTGCCGAATTCGAGCCGGGCTTCGACTTTCGAATCACAGTTGGCTTCCTTGCGGATCGTGAACGGTTCCTGCCAGTGGACGACCGGCACGCCTTCCCCCGTCGTCCCGCGTACCCCGGCGCCGGTGAATTCGACGCTCGGCGGCGGCGGTTTGGGCAGCGGTAGGACGACGTCCTGGCCGGTCTTCTCGACTTCGGCTTTGGCGCGGGTGATCGTTTCCCGCGTTTTCGAGGCGGCGTTCGAGCCGGCAGGCGGGTAGGCGGTCACCCGGTAGTCGCCGGCGACCGGGACCTGGACCCGGTAGAAGCCGTTGCCGTCAGTGACGGTCGAGCGGCAGGGGGTTCCTTTCAGCTTGCAGACCTGGACCGGCGCCCCCGCGGCGGCTTTCGCCGGGCTCTTTTCGCCTTCGTAGACGTGGCCGCTGATCGAGCCGGCGACGCTGCTGGTCGCGGTTTCCGTTTCGCCGCCCGCCGAGCCGGTGGACACCTCGACCCGCAGTGAGCTGCCGACGTCGGTGGCGGTCGCCGTGTAGCTGGTGCCTTGGGCGCCGGGGATCGCGGTGCAGGTTTCGCCTTTGCAGCGGAACCACTGGTAGGTGAAGGAGTTGTTCGAGAAGTCCCAGGTCCCCGGCGTCGCGGTGAACGCTTCGCCCACGGTCGGGTTGCCGGCGCCGGCGCTGACCGTCGGCGGGGTGACGTTGATCGGCGCGGTGGCGGCTTTGCAGCCGTCCGGCAGCCGGGTCGGCGAGCGTTCGGCGACCGGCCAGCTGGTCGCATCGTAGAAGCAGAGGTACTCGGTCTCGGTCAGCGGCACGACCCAGTTGGCGAGCGGCCGGTCGAGGGTGACGCCGGAGTTGTTCGAGCCGGAGGAGCCGTCGTTGTCGGTCGTGACGCTGGCCGGGTTGGCGGCGACGCTGGCCGGGTCCCGCAGGATCAGCATCCCGGAGTTGTCGCCGGAGGCGTTCAGCGCCATCCAGCTGTTGTTCCAGTCGGTTTCGACCGTCGGGCCGCTGGTCCCCCTGGTCAGCAGTTCGGTTCCGGCGGCGTTGGGGAAGACGACCTGGTTGAAGGTCCCGCCCGGCAGCCGCGGCACGTAGGCGCGCATCCCCTGGGCGAGGGTGGCGATGTGGGTCTGGTTGGCGGCGAAGGACCAGCGGCGCTCGACGCGGACAGTGTTCACCGCCGGACCGGCGTCAAAGAAGGTGTAGCGGGTGCGGACGGGGACCGGCGGCGTGTCCCCCGAGCAGACGGTCGGGGAGAAGGAGTTGATCTCGACGCTGCGCTGGCCCCGCTGCCCCCAGGTGCCGCGATTGCCGGCGACGACGGGGCCCGGCGACTGGCCGTCGGCGTTCCCGTACGACTGTCCCCAGAACTCGCTCACCTCGCCGCAGGCGCCGCCGCCCTGGTTGGCGAGGTCGCCCCCGAAGGCGAGGCTCGCTTCCCGTCGCCAGTTGAGTTCGTCGACCCGCTCGACGTTCCCGGCGGGGTCGCCGAAGTTGAACTTGTAGTCGGGCGTTTCGACCGTGTCGCCGCCCTCGTCGATCGTCACCGCGGCACCCGCCGAGGCCTGACCGCAGGCGCAGATCAGCGCAAGCGCGACGAAGAGAGAGGTGAGGAGTGCCCCCAACCTGGAGATCGCAGCCGACTGGTAGACCACGCCGCGACGCTATCACGGGGTCGCCTATATAAAAGAGAGCCATGAGCCCCGACCGTCCAGCCACTTCTTCGGCCGGCGGACTCCCGGTCGGCGCCTGGCTTCACAACCCCGCGACCGGCGAGATCGCCCACCTCCTCGCGGCGGATGCGGACGGCCGGCGCCTCGAGGTCGACCTCTGGCTGCAGCCCGGCGCCGCCGTCGCCGGCGCCCATATCCACGACCACTTCATCGAGCGCTTCCAGGTGCACGGGGGCGAGGTCGGCTTCCAGGTCGGCGGCAGCGAGCGCACCGTGCGCCCGAGCGACGGCCGCGTCGAGGTCCCGACCGGCACCGTCCACGACTGGTGGAACGCGGGCGACGGCATCGCCAACGTCCGCGTCGAAGTAGCCGCAGCCGACAGCGCCCCCGGCGAACCGGCCGCCCGCTTTGCCTCGATGATCGAGGCCATCTGGTCGCTCGGCGCCCTCGGCCGCGTCAACAAGAAAGGCCTCCCCGACCCCCTCTGGCTAGCGGCGATCGCCCGCGAGTACAGCGACGCGATCCGCTTCGTCAAACCCCCGGCCTTCGTGCAAGCGGTGCTCTTCGCGCCGTTAGCGGCCGTCGCCCGCCGCACCGGGCGCGACCCCCTGGCCCCCGAGCTCCACGGGCCAGAGGCCGCCTGCGCGATACCGGACCCCGGCGAGGACGGCCTCGCCGATCTGCTCGCCCGAGGCGTGGGAACCCGCGCTGCGCGGCGGGGGGGCTGACGCGCGGAAGAGGATCATTGGAGGGACCACCGGATTCCACACAGCGCAGAGCGCGCAGGCGGGGCCGTTGAGTTCCCGGGGGACCGCTAGGAAACCGAAGCGAACGGGTCCACCAGCTTGACGTCGGTGCCCTCGACATCGGCGATGTTGCGGGTGGCAAAGGTCAAACCCGAGACCTTCGCCGTGGCCGCCAGTAGCCCGTCGACGACCGGCAGCGGGTCGGGCACATTCATCCGCCCCCACTCCTCGGCTATCGACCGATCGACCGGCAGGATGCGATCGCGATGAGCCTCATTGAGGCGAGCCACCCAGCTGTCAAGAGCGCCGGCTGAGTCGGGATCGCGACGGCGGACGTTCTCGATGCCGCGGCGGATCTCACCGATCGTCAGCACGCTCAGGAAGATCTCCTCGTCGGCAACCTCGCCGAACCACGCCCTGACATTCTCGTCAGCCCGCTTTCCCTTCCGCAGCTCTGAGATGACGTTGGTATCGAGCAGGTAGCTCAAAGCTCGACAGCGCGGCCGCGATCCTCCGGCCGCTCGAAGTCCCGATCCTCGCCGGCGTCTGGCATAGCCAGCAGCATCTCCTTCAGCGACTGGGTCGGGGCCTTCGGACCGAGCGCCTCGCGCAGGATCTGTCGGTGCTCCTCCTCGGCGGAGCGGCCATGTCGAGCGGCGCGAACCTTCAGCTCGCTTACGACCTCGGCCTCTATATCTCTGACTAGGAGCTGTGCCATGGTGATATCAATGATAGCCGCATTGTCACCGGCCGAGTCTTTCAACCCACACTCAAGAGGACCCGACGGAACGCGCCCGACAGGATTTGAACCTGTGACCTTCGGTTTCGTAGACCACGGATCAAGCGAGATCCAACCGAGGTATGGAGCCAAACTGTCGGTGAGCGTGCCGCCGATCGTAGCTAGGAAGTAGCGATCGACTGATGCACATTCAGAGATCCACGGTAGCAGCAGTGAACGCCGTCTGCCGCCTTCGCCGGGATCAGCGGTCGTAGGCTCGACCGCGAGGCAGCACGCGGAGGATCGCAATCACCCGACGCTCATCATCGAAGCTGAATCGAACCCGCCAGTCCCCCACGCGCAGACGCCACTGGACCGAATCGAGCTTACGTATGTCTGCGGCCCTTGGATCCGCCACGAAGCGATCCAGGGCATCGAGAATCCGGCGCTGAACCGGTCGATCGAGCCGCTTCAGATCTCGCCGAGCAGGCGGCGTGATCTCATGCGACCAGGTGGGGCTCAATCGAGGCCGAGCTCTTGGCGCATTTCCTCGGAGGAAATGGCCTCGCCTCGACGATACGAGTCAAGCGCCTCGGCCGCACCGGCGTCCTCCTCCGCGCTCGAGGGCTCGTCGTCCATCGGCGCAGAGGCGAGAGCGTGCAGCATTGGATCGTCCCGCCGACGCTCGACGATGACCAATGCGGCCTCGGCCTCCTGATCGGAGAGCTCGTCGACCAGCTTGTGCAGTCGATCCTTCGTGGTCATTGCCGGAATGGTAGCGGCGACCACGTGGCGGCGGCAGCGAACGCGCCAAACAGGATTGAACCTGTGACCTTCGCTTTCGCAGGCCCACAGCTGCGTACTCATCGCCTCTGTAGAGCCAAAACGCTAAACATCTTCCAGCCAAGGAAAGGTGGAAGGAACAGACTTAGATTTAGACTTCGCAGCGGTTCCTTGGCCCGATAACTGGCATTACGTAGACCGGCGCCCCATTTCCTACACGAGGGAGCTGTACGCACCGCTGGCGATGCCGGCAACCCGGAGCTCCACTACTACGGAGGCCAGTCGAGTTGGGAGGGTCCGCCTAGTCGCGGAACGGCGTGGACTATGACGGCCTCGACGGGAGTTGCTGGCCGAGATCGTCGTCGTCGAGGCGCCCGAAAACCGAAAGCACCCCGTAGTGGATCGTGTTTTCCTCGCCGAGCGCACCGAACGTCCACATCCGGGTGATAGCTCGCGCGAGACGCTGAAGGACCGCGGTGGTCTCGAAAGTTGCCGGCGTCAGCAGGTCCATCGAGTCGACGATCTCGTCGACGTCTGGACGCGCCCAGACCAACTCCTGCTCGATCTCTTCCCAGCGACGACTCGGCTCACCGTCCGCCCCTACCCGCTGCTCTTTGACCAGGTCGTCGATGCGGCGGTAGCGACCGTATTTGCCGAAGTGCGAGAGAACCTCGAGCAGCGACCGCATCGGCTCGTCCGAGCGGAGGAATTCGAGATCCGCGACGACGACCGGCCTGGTGGCGTAGCCGTCGGCGTCGGCGACGAGCTCGACCAGCGAATCGAGCAGTCCAGATAGGTCGTGGCTGTGGCCCTTCAACACTCGCCAGTCCGGTCGATCACCGCGGAGATGAGCGGCGGCGAGGATGTAGGTGAGCTTGAGCAGTCGCTCGAACCCGGGCGCCAGGTTCTGCATGGCGACGTCGAGATTGCGCGGGCGATCGGGGGTCTGCACCAACGACCCCAGGCCCGAGCAGATCATCGGGATCGCGGCGTCGAGCTCTTCGATGACGGTGACGCTGTCTTCCAATGTCCGCTTGCGTTCCTCGGGAGTCGGAGCCATACAGCGACGGGTATCGGACGGGAGTGGGAGCGAAAGCTGCTCAGATATCGCGACGGGCGAGCCGTGCTGTGATCGAGGTCAAGCCGCTTCGACGTCTTCGGCGGAGGCCAGAAGGAACTCCATCACCCCGGCTAGCGCTTCGTAGCCGGGAGTGCCGATCCGTTCTTTGATCTTGGCCTGCTTCAGCACCTCGTTCGCCTGGACGGCGAGGTCCGCCGCGGCCCGAGCGTCCTTCTGGATCTGATGTAGCCGCCAGGTCATGTGCGGCTGACTCTCGATCGCTGCCAGCTCCCGGGAGCGAGACCGGACAGCGTGGTGGCGGCGCTGGTCGAGGGTGCTCCCGGCGCCGTTGGGGCAGCAGCGCTCGTCGTCGCACATCACCTTCGGCCGCATCGAGCGATCTCCGAGAAGCGTCTCGCCCACCTTCGAGCTAACGCTACGGCGCAGCGGCTCGAGGTAGATCCCTGGCCCGCCGCCGCCACCGCTCTTCTTCCCCGGTTTCGGCGGTTTGCGCGAGCCGATCGCCCGCGCCAACTGCGCCTGCTCGCGCGTCCCAATCCCGGTCTCGTAACCGTCGATGCCCGCGGCAACGAGACCGTGGCCGTAAATCCCCTGGCGCCAGGCGAAGATCCGGGTGCCCGTCTTCTTCAACCTGCGGGTGGCAGCAAAGAGGCGGAAGACCTTGTTGTAGGAGTCGTCTTTCAGGTTCCCTGCCGGGGAGAGGCAGACGCCGATCGCCTCGGGGCCGAGGTCGAGCGCCACCGAGGCGAAGCGGTCGATGCCCTCTCGCCAGGACTTCTCCGGTCCGAAGCTCTGGAGCTGGGCGCAGAAGATGGGGATGATCGGGAGTGCGATGCCGTTGCGCGCCATGTAGCGAGAGGTCGCGCGCAGGAAGTCCAGGCTGATCCGGAAGAACGGGTCGCCTGGCGAGCTGGCGTAGGTGTAGGCGGGGATGATCGCCGTGGCGCCGTTGTCGATCTGGAAGTCGACGGTGGCGGCGACCAGCTCTTCGCGGCGGAAGTCGTTGGAAAGCTCTTGCGGGCTCAGCTTGCGGGCATCACCGAAGGGCAGCTGGGACCACTTGTCCTTCTCGCGCAGCACCCCCTGCCAGAAGAGCGTCAGCGGGTCGATGAGCATCGGCAGCCCCGCCTCGCGGGCGGTCGCGGCGAACTCCGGTCGTGCCGCGGCGACGTGGGCGTCGAGCACGAGCCGGTCGATTAGGGGGCGGGCTCCGGGGATGAGAATGGCGCCGGCAGCGGGGGTCAGGAGGTCGCCGATGACCTCGTGGTCGTTTTCTCCAGGGCGGATCAGTAGCTCAGGCATTCAGCGATCTCCTTCCGTGTCGTCCGGAATGCTAACATACATGTCGTTCACCACGTCGTTTATCTAGAAATCGAAGTACATAATGGAGGTGTCGTGGCGGGAACTGAAGCACTTGCGGAGTCCGGGCTCTATGCAAAGCTCGTCGGTGATCTACGTGAAGGCGTACTCACCAACTCGGAGCTGGCTGAGATCACCGGGGTCAAGACCCGGCAGGTTCAGCACTGGGCGTCCGGCGCCCATCGTCCGGTCGGGGAGGCGAAGGACCGCCTGCTCGAGCTGCACTACATCGTTGACCGGCTTCGCGACGTCTACAACGCCGAGGGCACCGATATCTGGCTCCACGGCCGCAACCGCACCCTCAACTCTGAAAAGCCGATCGACCTCTTGATGGCGGGCAAGTTCCGAGAGGTTCTGGCGGCTGTCGAACGCCTGAGCGCGGGGGCCATGTAGATGGACCGCTCGATCGCCGTCGCCGTCTCAAGCGCGACCACCACTACCGCCAGCGGCGTCTTCCAGCGCCACGCCTCACCGAAGCAGCGGCCTCTGAGCGGCAGCGCTTCGGGCGGGCGCTGGGGCGCCGAAAACACCTACCCGGTGCTCTACCTGGCCCGCCCCACCGACTCGGTGATCGTGGAGGCATACCGCCACCTCGTTGAGCCCACCGACGGGATGCGGCCCGAGCTGGTCGAACCCCGCCGGCTCGTGACCTGCGAAGTCGAGGTCACCAACATCCTCGACCTCCGCGACGCCTCCAACCGCGAGAAGGTCGGCCTCTCGATTCTCGACATGACGAGCGACGTCGGCGACTACGGTCCCTGCCATCGCGTCGCCCAGGCGGCCCACCAGCTCGAACTGCACGGCATCCTCGCTCCGGCGGCCACCGGCGTCGGCGAAACGCTGGCGCTCTTCGAGCGTCGGCTTCCGGCCGAGGAGCAGCCGGAGCTGATCGACGTCGCCACCTGGTCTGGCCTACCCGCGGACCCCCGGCCACATCGGACTTCAAGCGGCGATGCCACCTCGGGCGGTGGGTCCGGGGACGGCCCCGGAGACGCGGCGCGCGGCTAGCTATCTCATCGGAACATCTACTCCAGGAGAGCCATGAAACGAATCGACGTCGTCAAGAAGGGCAACGAGTGGAGGGGCGAGAGCAACGGGAGAGCCGTTCCGGGCACGCGCGCGCCCCGCAAGGAGGAAGCGGTCAAGGCGACCGCCGGCAAGGCTAAGGCGGCTCCCGAGCCCGTCTCGGTGAAAATCCACAAGGAGAACGGCCGCATCCAGGAAGAGCGGACCTACCCCGGCAAAGCAGATCCGCCGAGCAGCAAGGGCTAGCCGGGCTGACCCGAGGCCCCCGGGAAGGAAGCACCAACGCCCGATAACCCCCTCTTATGGCCACCTGACTGCCTAAGCGCCCTCTTGTTTGAGGGTTAGCTCTTTCCACTATGGAGTAAGTTGCACCAGCAGCGCTGATTGGCCGCCTTCACTGCGACGCCCAAAGAGTGCGGCGCCGGCGACGACCCACCCGCCCCTGGCGTCCGACCGACAGATCGGTGGCTTCGCTGGAGGCCGCCCCGAAGCTCCCCTTGAACATGCCGTCGCCGAAGAATGCGGGATCGAGCCGCCCGCTTGGTCTGTAGCCGACAAGCGCGAGACGGGAGGGTTCCGCCTCCGCCTCCGACCGAGCCGGCGACGACGATGCGCCCGCCCGGTCCGATCACGAGCGGCCCGCCCCACGTTTCTGCTCCCAGCCGGGTCCGCGCAATTCCTTCGCGGCGAAGCTCCGGTCCAAGGCGCCGTCCTGGCGGAAGCGCGCCACCGCGATCATCCGATGAACACCTCGAGAGCGGGACAGCACCGATCCTGGAACCAAGAGGCGACCGCGGCCGTCGCGCGCGAGGCCTTCGCCGATCAGCAGGCGCAGGCACGCCGCCTTGCTGCATCGGTCTTGACGAGGCCACTCCCGCGAAACCGCGGTCGAGGTGCCCGTCATTGCGCAGGCGGGCGAGCATGAAGTGCCGTTTGCGTATCCCGCCGCGTAGATCGTGCGGCGCTCTTCGACGCCAGCGGAGCCACCCCGCGACGAGTGGCAAGCCGAGTGTTAGCCGGTAACGCGGGCGTATAGTGGGGCTAGGCTGCTGACCCGGGAGGAACGCAAGATGCCTGCGTTGCGCGTCATAACCTGGAACATCGCTGAGGGAAGCTGGCTGGGTTACGAACAGTTCGACAACTCCCAACTCGCTTTGATTGCCCACCGGATTCGGCAGCAGAACGCCGATCTAGTGTTCCTAAACGAGGCCTTGCTGTGGAACTGGCCGTTCGGGAAGGGAGTGCATCAGGTGCGCGAGCTGATGAGGATGGCTACATTCCCGCATGCTCATTGGGGGCACACCAATCGTCTCGGGTGGGCGTCCCATAAGGCCGTCGCCGTCCTGTCCCGCTGGCCCCTCGGGCCTGCATCGGTGCATCCGGTATCCGAAGGCTACGCCATCCTGCGTACGTCGATCGATCTTGGGGGCGTAACGCACCATCTCTATTCCCTTAGGTTCGACGCTTGGAGCAACAGCGCCCAGAGGGCTGGGCTCTCGCGCCTGCGGTTGCTGGTCAAAGGAGATCCCCCAGGAGATCCAATCATCGCCGCCGGTGACTTCAACTGTGGAGACGCACAGTCTTGGTTCGTGGACTTCGCGCAGAAATCCGGCCTGCGGAACACCCGGGCGGAGCGGCGAGACGATCAGCCATGCCCCTGCGACCAAGGGATCGACCATATTTTCTTTCGAGGGCGATACGAAGTTCTGAGGACTGAGATCCGCTGTCCCGACCCCCATCCCTCCGATCACGTGTGGGTCTTGGCTGAGCTAGGTGGGGCAGCGCGACCTTCACCTCAACCGGTGGGTGGCTCAGAAGAGTGGGAAGGGCCGTCAGAACCGTGGCTGCCCGAGCCTCCGCCCCTCAGGTAGTGGCAAACGCGCGTAGCACCTAGGCCGTCAGTGTGGCCGATACCGCACTCTCACCGTCGCCACCTGGTTCGCGCCGTCGATGCCGATGATGTCGAGTTTGATCAGATGCCGGAGGCCCAAAAACGAGACCACGTCGGCGGTAAAGGTGTCGCCGGCAACGAGGTCATAACTGCCCCCCGAGCCGCCCTGCACCAGGTAGGACTGGTTCTCGTTGAAGTAGTGGATCAGGATCGCCGGGCGCAAGAGCCCCCCATCCCAGTCCTGTATGACTCGGAACTCCGCAAGGAAGTTGCCGGGCAGCTCCGCCGCAAGCCACCAGGGCAGCTCACGATGGTGAAGCGGTCGCAGCTGGATCGTCTCGTCGAAGCGCTCGCCGCCGTGCTTCCAGACGCGGCTCTCGTCAAGCCAGCCGCGGCCGCGCATGTTCCAGGCGTTGAGGCCGGGACCGATCAGCTGGTATTCGGGGTGTGGCGCCGAGAACGTTTCCGTCGTCGTGCTCATCGTGTCCCAGCGGTCTTTGTAAAGCTCGGTCGAGCCGTCGAGCATCGAGTGGTCGACGCCGTAGCCGTGGCCCATCTCCTGCCCGATCGAGGCGGGGTGGCTGGAAAGCGGGTCACAGACCGCGAACCCCTTCCCGCCGAAGAGGTCGGTCGGGACGTTGAGAACGACGACCACACCGAAGTAGTCGTCGACTTTGACGCCGGCCCGGCGGGCCGCCTGCTTCGCCCACTCGACGAGGTCAAGGCGTCCGCGCTTGTTCGTTCCGCTTCCCTTGTAGTCGCCGAACTTCTTGTCGAGCGTCAGCCAACCGAAGACCTGCGAGCCGCTGAGGTCGAGCTTGCAGTGGGACATGTGGCAGAAGAACTCGACCATGTTGAGCGTGCCCGCCCCGGCCGTCGTGAACAGGCGCTCGTAGTACTGGCGGGGGATCGGTTCGATAGCGCTGTCATTGAATCGGCAGAGCAGCACCGCCCACGGGGTCTTGCGAGGCACCACCTTCGTCGGCACGCCGGTGTTGCCCGCCAGCCTCCAGCCGAGCCGCGGCCCGTTGTCGCGCGTGCCGCACCACCAGCTGCCGTCGTCGGGGGAGTAGAAGAGGACGTCGTCTCTGCCGCCGCCGTCGAAGTCGCCGACGAAAATCGGGCACTTGCCCCAGATCTGGCCGAAGTTGGCGTCGCCGGGGCTGGCGCCTTGGGTGTTACCGACGTCGCCCCAGACGAGGTTGGCACCGTCGTGGACCGCAAGCTGCCAGTTGCCGTTGCCCGGCGTGTGGGAGAGCAGGGTGGCTTTGCTGCCGCCGTCGAACCTGCCGACCCAGAAAATGCGGATCTCGAAGAGTTTTTGGGGGGTGTTGCCGACGTGGCTCCAGCGCAGGCGGTCGTTGTAGGAGCCCAGCTGCCAGTCGCCGTCGTCGCGAGCGTAGAAGAGGACCTCGGCGCGGCCGGCGCCGGAGAAGTCGCCGACCCAGAAGGGGCGGCCGTCCCAGATCTGGCCGAAGTCGGGGTCGCCGGAACCCGCTCCGCGGGTATTGCCGACGGGCCGCCAGCTCAGCCTGGACCCGTTGTGGTTCCCCAGCCACCAGTTGCCGTCGCCGGGCGTGTAGAAGAGCACCTCGGCCTGGCCGTCAGCGTCAAAGTCGCCGACCCAGAAGGGGCGGCCGTCCCAGATGTCGCCGAGGTCGGGGTCGCCGGGGTTGGCGCCGAGGGTGTTGCCGTCGTCGGCCCAGACGAGGGCGGTGCCGTCGTGGCTGCCGCGCCACCAGTTGCCGTCGCCGGGCGTGTAGAAGAGCACCTCGGCGCGGCCGGCGCCGGAGAAGTCGCCGACCCAGAAGGGGCGGCCGTCCCAGATGTCGCCGAAATTCGGGGTGCTGAGAGTGTTGCCGGCGAGGCTCCAGGCCAGCTTGGCGCCGTCGTGTGAGCCAAGCCACCAGTTGCCATCGGCCGGCGCGTAGAAGAGGACGTCGGCCTTGCCGTCGCCGTCGAAGTCGCCGATCCAGAACGGGCGGCCGTCCCAGATGTCGCCAAAGGCGCCGAGCGTGTTCCCGACGTTGCTCCAGGCGAGCGCCTGTCCGTCGTGGACGCCGAGCCACCAATTGCCGTCATACGGCGTGTAGAAGAGGGTGTCCGTGTTACCGCTGCCGGCGAAGTCGGCGACCCACAGTGGACGCCCATCGGCAAGGTTCCCGAATCCGACTCTGCAGCCCATCAGAACACCTCCCGGACGACCATAACTGCTACCGCGCTGGTTTTCTTACAGTAATTCGCTGTCAGGCCAGGGTCAACCTGGTCGAAAGCCGCGGCGGCCGCGAACGGTGAATGCACGGTTCACAGATCATCTCCCTACCGGCGAGATCGCTGACCCAGCGCCCTTCCTCTTTAGCTCTCTGCGCGATGATTCAAGCCTGAGGGCAACCTGGCGCCACTCTCGAAGGCGGCGAAGAGCGCGGCGGCCGCGTCAAAGTCACCCTCGACGGTGATCGCGCCGTCGGCTTCGACCTCGCTGATCGTGTGGCGGCCAGCGCCGAGGGCCGCGACGGTTGCGGGGTCCATCGAGATCGTCGTGTCCGGTGTGGCAGTTCCCGGGGGGAGCAGCTCGGCGTGTCCGTCGTGTACGCGCAGAAGCGCGGAGGTGTCGCGGATGCGGAACTCGTAGGTCGCCTCGATGCCTGCGAGCGCCAGCGGGTCGGCGGGCTGGGTGAAGGGCAAGACGCACCAGGTCGCGTTGAACTGGCGGTTTCCCGGAGCCTCCGGGACGACGTGGCGCAGGCCCCACGTGATGAGTGGTCCCAGGGCCGCGGCCAGCTCGTGGCCGGCGGGCGCGAGGTCGTACACCATCGCGGCAGCCGGTGGCGGAAGCAGGCGTCGCTCGATCACCTCGCTGTTCTCGAGTTTCGCCAGCCGCTTGGCCAGCAGGCTGGTACCGATACCCGGCATGCCGTCGGCTAGATCGGTGTAGCGCTTCGGTCCCGACATCAGCTCGCGGACGATCAAGAGAGTCCAGCGCTCGCCGACGAGATCGAGCGCGCCGGCGAGACCGCAGTACTGGCCATACGAGCGCTCCGTCACCCACCCTCCTTCATAAAGTTATGCTGCTGCTTTTATTTCTTATGTTAGCGTTGCGAGGGCCCGGATCGTCGCGGATCGAGGAGGACACCGTGGAAGAGACAAGCGAGCTGATCATCATCGGCGGCGGCATCACCGGGCTCAACGCGCTGGCTGTCGCCAGCCGCTACCTCTCCCCGCGCGACCGGGTCGTCCTCGTCGACAGCCGCCCCCGCGCCGGAGGGATGTGGGTGGACACCTACGACTTCGTCCGGCTGCACCAGCCCCACCCGATCTTCACCGCCGGCGACATCCCCTGGCAGCTGGGCAAGCCGCCCAGCCACCTGGCGACCCGCGACGAGGTGCTCGACCACCTCGGTCACTGCGTCGACGTAGTGCGCACGAAAGTGGACCTCGAGGAGCGCTTCGGCTGGGAGTACGTCGAGCACGCCGAGGCCGGCGGCACCGTGACGGTGACCGTGCGGGCCCCGGACGGGCGGACCGAGACCCTGACGACCAAGCGACTGATCAAGGCGTTCGGCAACGACGTCCTGCCCGCCTCTCCGCTGTCGCTCTCGAGCGCCGCCGTTCGCTCGACCACCCCGGAGGCGCTGTCGGGCCTTATCGCCGAGCGCCCTGGGGACCGCGGCCCGGTCTGGATCGTCGGCAGCGGCAAGACCGCCATGGACGTCGCCCTGATGCTGCGCCGGAAGTGCCCTGGCCGCGAGCTCAACATGGTGGCCGGCTCGGGCACGATGTTCAGCCGTCGCGAGACGTTCTTCCCGACCGGCCCGAAACGCTGGTACGCCGGCACCCGCATCAACGCGATGCTGCGCCAGGTCGCTCTCCGCTTCGACGGCACCAACGAGCGCGACGTCGCCGCGTGGTTCGCCGACACCTACGGCATCAGCCCATCTTCCGAGCCGACCAACTTCTTCAGCGCCTACCTCTCCGACGCCGAGTGTGCCGCGGTGCGAGCCGGGGTGCGACGGATCGAACCGGGACATCTCGACGACGTGCTCGACACGACAGACGGGCCCACGATCGTCCTCCGCGACGGCCGATCGCTGGCGGTTCCCACCGGCAGCTGGGTCGTGAACTGCACCGGCTACCTCGCCCAGCCACGACGCCCATACGAGCCCTTCGCCTCGGACACGGGCAAGGTGCTCTCGATCCAGCTGCGGTCGAGCGTCACGGGCCCGTTCACGTCGTTCGGCGGCTACCACCTGACTCACCTCATGTTCCGCGGCAAGCTGCGCGCCGCGCGGCTCTATGAGCTCGACCTCGAGGACCTCGCGACGAAATCGCGATCCGCGATCATCTGGGCGTCGATCACGCTGTCGATGTACAACCTCGGCCGCATCGCCCGCGCTCTGCCGCCCAAGGTGATGATCGACTGTGGCCTGGACTTCGACCGCTGGTACCCAACGGCCCGGCGGATGACCGGAGCCACCGCGCTCCTCGCAACCCAACACTGGGACGCACCCCGCTACCGCAAGACCCTCGACACGCTGGGCGAGCGGTTCGAAGTGCGGGTCGGCCCGACGCTCGGCTAGAGCATCTTGACGGCCATGCCGGGGGGTGCTTAGATAGTCGTCTTAGTCATATGACTAACCGACTCATCCCAGAGGAGACCGCAAGCGACCCTTCGATCAGACAGGTCAACGTCGAGGCGTTCCTCGACGCCGCGGAGCGGCTCCTCATCAAAGAGGGGGCGGCGGGGATCTCGACCCGGCAGCTGGCTCGCGAGGCCGGACAGAACCACGGCCTCGTCCACTACTACTTCGGCTCGGTCGACGAGCTGATGCTGCAGGCCCTGGAGCGATTCACCGCCCGCGTCCTCGATCGCCAGCGGTCGATGTACGAGTCGGATGTGCCCTTCCTGGAGAAGTGGCGGGCCGCGATGGGCTTCATCGAGGACGACCTCGCGTCCGGCTACCCAAAGGTGTGGGCCGAGATGGAGGCGCTCGGCCGGAACAAACCGGAGCTGCGCGAGCGCTTGAACGAGGTCGATGACCGTTGGCGCACGCTGTTGCGGGACGCATGCGCGCAGGCGATCGAGGAGTACGGGCTCGAGCGCTTGCCCTTCTCGGCCGAGGCCTGGGCGACGCTCGTCATGCAGTTCAACAAGGGACTTCTGACCGAGTGCCTACTCGGCTTCGACCGTGGTCACGCCGAGTTGCTCGCCTCGATCGACACCTGGCTTACGTCACTCGAGAAGGGGAAGGAGTGAGGGCCAGCGCCCCAATCGCGCCGAGCGCGGAGTCGGCCGACCGTGAGGGTGAACAGAGCCGGGCCCGCTATCCGGACAGCGAGGGTTTCGTAGAGCGCGACGGGATGAGCCTCTTCTACGAGGTCTACGGCGAGGGCGAGGAGACCATCTTCCTGCTCCCCACGTGGTCGCTGGTCCATTCTCGCTTCTGGAAGATGCAGATCCCCTACTTCGCCCGTCACTTCCGAGTACTGACGATGGATGGGCTCGGCAACGGCCGTTCCGCGCGGTGCCGAGACCCGCTCCGCTACGGGCCGGCCGAGTTCGCCTACGACTGCCTTGCCGTGATGAATGCGACCGACACCGAGCGCGCGGTGCTGGTGAGCTGGTCGCGGGGGGCTCAATGGCAGCTGGAGATGGCACGGCTCGCCCCCGAGCGCGTGGCAGGCGCTGCCTTCATCGGCCCGATGTTCCCGTACACGCCGTCCCACTGGTCAATCTTGGCCAGCCCAAGGACCCTGCCCATGTTCCGCAGGCCAGCGCCGGCCTATCGCTGGTGGGCCCGTATGAACGCCAACCACTGGCGCCAGGACTACCCGGCGTTCGCCGAGTGGTTCATCTCGCGGTTCTTGCCAGAGCCACACTCGACCAAGGGCATTGAGGACGGGGTCGGGTGGGCGCTCGACACCGACCCCGAGACGCTGATCGCTACCGCGGAAGGAGGAGTGCATCATCGTCGTCGCGTGCTGCGCGGGCTGGCCAGAGACATCGACTGCCCGGTCCTGGTCATCCACGGCGACCGCGACAAGATCACGCCTTACCGCGACGGCCGGGCCCTGGCCCGTCTCAGCGACGGACGGCTCGAGCGGCTTCGCGACGTCGGCCACTTCCCGCACGGGCGCAAGCCGGTCCGGGTCAACCTGGCGCTGCGTGACTTCTCCGAAAAGGCATTCGGGCGCAAGCGCCGCGACGACAATGTCTACCGCCCTGACGGGCGTCCGCGGGCCCTCTACGTCTCCTCGCCTATCGGACTGGGCCACGCGCAACGCGACATCGCGATCGCCCGTGAGATGCGCCGGCTCAATCCCGACCTGCAGATCGACTGGCTCGCCCAGGACCCGGTCACCAGGGTCCTGGAGGCGGAGGGGGAGCGCATCCATCCCGCCAGCGCTCACCTGGCCAACGAGTCCCGACACATCGAGTCGGAGTCCGCCGAGCACGACCTGCACTGCTTCCACGCGCTGCGCCGCATGGACGAGATTCTCGCCGCCAACTTCATGCTCTTTCACGACGTCGTGCGCGAGGAGCGCTACGACCTTTGGATCGGCGACGAGGCCTGGGAGCTGGACTACTACCTGCATGAGAACCCAGGTGAGAAGCGAGTCCCGTTCGCGTGGCTGACCGACTTCGTCGGCTTTCTGCCGATGGACGAAAGGAATGAGCGCGAAGGCTTCCTGACCGCTGACTACAACGCCGACATGGTCGACCACGTCGCGGAGCACCCCGAGGTCCGGGACATGGCGCTCTTCGTGGGCAACCCCGACGACATCGTCCCGGAGCGACTCGGACCGCAGCTGCCGGCGATCCGCGACTGGACCGAGCGCCACTTCGACTTCACCGGCTATGTGACCGGCTTTGACCCCGCTGACCTCGGCGATCGCACCAGGCTGCGTGCTGAGCTGGGCTACGGCGACGACGAGCGGGTCTGCATCGTCACCGTCGGCGGCTCGGGCGTCGGGGCGGACCTGCTGCGACGAGTGATCGCCTCCTTTCCCGCGGCCAAGGAGAGAATCCCCGACCTGCGCATGATCGTCGTCGCGGGGCCGCGCATCGACCCCGCCTCGCTTCCCTCGCATGCCGGTCTCGAGGTCGTCCCCTATGTACACAACCTCTACCGCCACCTGGCGGCCTGTGACCTGGCAGTCGTCCAGGGCGGTCTCACGACGGCGATGGAGCTAACCGCGCAGAAGCGACCGTTCCTCTACTTCCCGCTGCGCCACCACTTCGAGCAGAACTTCCACGTCCGCCATCGACTCGAACGCTACGGAGCCGGTCGTCGCATGGACTTCGACGACTCCCCGCCAGAGCGGATCGCGGCGGCGATCGCCGAGGAGATCGGCCGTGAGGTCGAATACCGAGATGTCGAGGTCGACGGCGCCGCCCGTGCCGCCCGACGTCTCGTGGAGCTGCTCTAGCTGACCCGTTCGAAGCGGAATGCACCGCGACAAAGGCCGATCCTGAGCAGGAGAGTCCTCATCCATGGTGCTCCAACCGCCCTGCGCAGATTTCGGGCACTTCTCGCCAGGAGTGCCCGACTCCGCGCATATCGCCGCATATCCCTGCATATCCGTGGCAAATCACCGGCATGCTGCGCGGTCGCTGAGCCCGTCTAATTCCCTGCTAATGGCCGACTTCTGAAGTCCTCGCCCAGATTTCGCCCGATTGGATCGCACCCAAGAGGTCGGCGGTTCGAATTGGCGAGATGGCGGACTAGGAACAGGTCGCCGGCCGAGCATCTGTCAATACCCTGCACCCAGGCTTAGGAGCTCGACCTCAGCTCCGAGGCGAGGTCCAGCGGCGGCGCCAGCTCGGAATCGATCAGGTGCCCGTAAACATCCAGGGTGTAGGCGGCGGAGTGGTGGCCCATCCACCTCTGCAGGCGAAGCGGCGAGAGGCCGCGCTCGATCAGCAGCGAGGCGCAGGTGTGGCGGAAGGCGTGAAAGCCCACCCGCGCCACCCCGGCCCGCCCCAGCGCCGGCACCAGGACCCGGGCGCGGATGTTGCCGGGACTGAGCGGCGCGCCGCTAGCGGTGCAGAAGACGAGGTCCTCCTCCCCCGCTCCCTCGGGCCGGCGCCGCGCGAGGCGCCGCGCAAGCTCTGCCTCCAGCGGCAGCAGGCGTCGGCCGAAGCGCGACTTCGGAGCGCCGACCACCCCCTCGACGATCGAGCGCCGCACCCACAGGCAGGCGGGCGCCTCGAGCTCGAGATCCCCCCAGCGCAGGGCGATCGCCTCGGAGATCCGCAGGCCGCTGACCGCCAGCAGGTCGAAGAGATCGCGCCAGGGCGCGGGGATCTCGGCCAGCACCGCGCCGAGCTCTCGGCGCGAGAGGACCCGGCCCTGCTCGAAGTCCCAGCCACGCCCGCCCCGCCGGCGCGGCAGGATCAGGGCGCCTGCGAGGCCGGGCTCGACCAGTCCCGCCTCTGCGGCCCCCGCCAGAGCGAGGCGCAGCGGCACCACCGCGTTTCGGATCGAGCGGTCGGCGAGGCGGCCGCGCTCGCCGCGGTAGTGGGCGAGCCAGGTGACGAAGCCCGCCAGCGACTCGCGGTCGAGATCGCCGAGGCGCAGCTCGGGCGAGAAGTAGCGCAGAGCGAAGGTGTCGAGGAGGCGGCGGTATTCGCGGCGGGTATGCCCCGAGACGGTGTCGCGTCCCGAGCCCGCATAGGCGCCGACCCAGCCCAGGGCGTGCTCGTGCAGGGTCGGCCCGCCGCGCTCAGAGCGTGCTTCAGCCTCGCGCCGGCGCTTCAGCATCCGTGCCTCGGCGAAGCTCGGCGCCGACTCTTTGCGCTGGCGCCCGCCGCGGCGGTAGACGGCGATAAAGCGGCCCCCACGGCGATAGACGCCGGGGTGGGCGGTGCGCCTAAGCGGCGCGCTCACCTCAGTGGCGGGGCGTTGCCCTGTTGCCACCTTCGTTGCCACCCCGAGAGCGTCTCACTCTCGTCGTGGCGCCGCCTAAGGCCGCATACCGAGCGGGTTTCAGAAGGACTGCGGAGTGGCCCGGCGGAACGCGCCCGACAGGATTTGAACCTGTGACCTTCGGTTTCGTAGTACGGGAGAGCGTGGGGCTGGAGCGGGGATTGTGGCGCTGATGCGACCGGGATGCGACTTAGAGCGACACAGCCTCAGCCAAGGTGGCGTCGCGCAGGACAAGGCAGGACCTCCCGCTAGACTCCGTTGCCCACCGATAAGGCGTTTCGCCGTGTCGGTGCTAGAATATAGCTGTGCACGTGGTCGAAGAGCCATTCCTGACCCGTGACTTCATCCTCTCGATTTTGAGGCCCGCGGAAGTCACCACGGATCGTCCGTTTCGGACTCTGCGGCAGCACCATGCAGCTTCGCCTGGCATCGTTATCCACGTTCGAATGGCTGGTGGTCGCCTTGCCGGGCGACTCACTCTGTACAGCAGCCTGAACGCTGACGCTGCCCGCGCCTATCGACTCCAAGAGTTTGATACGGCCAAATCTCTGGCTTCCCATGCCGTCAAACTTGAGCGCTCTCGATGGGCACGGGTCATCAAAGATGCGATCACGAGCCTCTCCATGAGGCTCCCCGACGACCCGTTCGATGACGATGCTCCAGCAGGCCTTCGCGCCTATGCAGAAACCTGTCGCCGGTCCACTTGGCGTGGGCTTGAACACGGCGGCCTCGTGCGAGACTGGCTGGCCCAATCTCGCGCTTGGCTCGATGAAGATGTCGATGATCGACCCGCTCTTGTTGATGCAATCGAGACGCTTACTCGCGAAGCCGAACGGGTCCGTGCCGAAGTGCTTTCGGAGGAGAAATGCCGTGCGACCACGTTTTTTGGCGTAGTTCAAAGGATGAGTATCTCCGTGGCGGAGATCGAAGGGGACTCCGGCGAGGCCTTGCTAGTCCAGCGCGAGGACTTGGAACGCCAAGGTTTAGCAATGGTTGGACAAGCTGTTGCCCTCCTTCAAGAGGCAATGCCCAGCGGGGGGTCCTTCACTCTCGCAATGCCAGCTGCCTTATTGGAACCGCCAAAATTTGATGAGCCCCCATCCCCTTACAAATCCATTTCAGACGAGGGAGGGATCCTCGTCACTGATCTGCCCAACAGAGATTTGAACTGGGTAGAACGCGAGCTGTCGCGTGAACCTGCTGCCGTGCCCGCCTCTCCTCTTCGACTTAGGTAATGGCCAAGAGACGGGCGACCTCTGCCGACTTGGTCACCCGTCCGGCGACCTCTGACGACGGCTCGCACCTGTCTTCTTTCAAGTGTTCGGAAGGCGAATGGTACGAAGATGAGGTCGAGGAGTATCTGAAAAACCAGGCCATCAAGCATCTGGCGGATACGGGAGGCCTTACCTACCATCTACTTCTAACCCTTGAGAAAGACGAGTTGATCGCCTGTGCTGGTCATCACGTCGAGCCACTCATCATCGACAGCGGCCACTTGATCGAGTTCGTTCGCTTGTACGTCCTAGCGATCAGCCTGGACCACCGTGGCAGGCGCCTCGATGATGGAACTGCTCTCTCAGATGCAATGTTGCGACTGGCGGCATCCGATGCCCATGCCGCTCATGGCGATAAGCCCCTAACTGCCATCGTGGCCAACCAGAACCGACGGAGCATGGCCGTGGTTGAACGCAACGGCCGATGGTCACAAGTTCGATATGGAGGGAGCTACACCCGTTTCGTTGGTCAGATGAAAATCGAGGAGTAAGGGCCGGTCTTATCCAATGGCTCGGCGAACCACTCCGAAATTTCCCCCCACCGCATGCGTGTACCGAGCCAGCATCGTCTCGACCCGGTGGCCAGCGATCTCGGCTAGGTCGGCGTCGTTGACGCCGACAGCCCGTAGGTGCGTGACGTAGCTGTGGCGGCACTCGTGGGGGCGGATGTCGAGGCCGGAGGCTTGCTGGGCTGGGCGCCAAAGGTCGCGGTAGAAGTTCCGCTCTCGCCACATGCGACCGGTCGGGGTCGTGAAGAGGAGATCGTCGTCGGTGATTTGGAGCTGGGCTTCGAGCATCCAGGCAAGCGTGGCCGGCACCGGGACGACGCGGCCTGCATCCTGCTCGCCATGGTCGGTCTTCGTCCCCTCGAGGATCTGTCCCTCGTGGGCGGTGCGGCGGACCTGGAGGGTCTCGCCGTCGAAATCTTCGCGCCGCAGCGGCAGCACCTCCCCCAACCGCAGGCCGCAGTCGGTGAAGATTCGGACCATCGCCTCGTAATCGCCCGCCGCCTTGGCGAAGCGGTGCATTTCCTCAAAGGTGAAGACGCGGATCGGTCGGGGCTTCTTCTTCGCCCTTGGGTCATTGGCTCTGATCCGAACGCCCTTGAAGGGATTGAGATCGCAGACTTCATCGGTGATCGCGTCCTCGGTCATTGCCGAGAGGGCGCGGATGACCCCGACCGCTCCGGTGGTGGCTCGGCCATCGACCCGGAGCATGTGGTCGACCAGGGCGAGAGCGTGACGGCGGCGCAGCTCGCGCAGAGGCCAATCCTTCAATGCGATGCCCTCGACCTCTACGTCGGCGACGCGGCTGATGCGGTGGTCGTTCGTTGCGTTGGTCCGCTCAGATCGCGGGTGGCGCTCGGTCCAAGTGGCGAAGTAGTCGCCCAAGGTGTCGGGCCGATCCGAGAGGCCGTATGCCTCATCTATCGCTCTCTGAGCTTCGCCTTTGCGCTTGAAGGTTCCCTTGCCCCGGTTCCAGCTCGGCTTCGCGATATGGCGCTGGCCATCGCGGCCGGTGTAGCGGGCCATCCACACGATCTCGCCGGATGGGTTCCGGCGTTTGACTGGCGTCTCCCGTCTCACGATGCCTCGTCTCTGTGGCGGGCAAGGAAGTCGTCAACGTCGGCGGGGTCGATCCTCCGGGCCGCGCCGAGCTTGTAGCTGGGCAGCTCGCCGCGCCTGATCCAGTTGCGGACGGTGCGGTCCGAGACGGCTAGGAAGTCGGCAAGAGTCCGCTCGGTGAAGAAGCTCGGCGAGGACAATTTCCGTTCCATGCCGCCTAAGTGCCTTCGGCGAGCGAAGAGTTCCGCGCGGTCCTGCTCCATGCCGCTGAAATGCCCTTCTCGCCGCGAACGCCCCTGGCAGTTGACGACCACTACCGGGAGCGCCTCCCCACCCGCCAAACGCGCGGCGCAGCCGCGCCACAATTGGCAGTGGGGAGGCCGACCGAAGGTCAAACTTCGGGAACCCCTGACCCGTCCCGTCTCAGGCACGAAAAGCGAACACCTGTGCGGGTTCATAATGTGTCGGGGGGTTGCAGTTGGAGTTCGAGGCGGCCGGAGTGATAGTGCGTGAGGGGTCAAAGGGTCGCTCTACTCGGCTAGGGCTTCCAAGATCTCTCGGTCTTCCTCGAGTCGCTTCCTAAGGCGCTCTTTGAAGTCCTGATCTGCTCTTCGGGTGGCGATGTAGCGGTAGGCCGCCGCTCGCATTGCCTCGGAGATCGAAACGCCCTCCGCGCGGGCCATGGCGTCGATCTGCCCCGCCAGCTCGTTCGGCATGCGGACGCTGATGACCTTGGTGTTGTTCACGCGGCCTCCCTTAGCCCGAGCACCGCACGCGCCCACGGCACTTCGTCAACTAGGCCGGTGGATTGGTAGAAGTGCTCGACCGCGCCCCGCGCCGGCCGCACCTCGATCAGCTCCACCGCCCGGTGATCGCGCAGGACACGGACGTGGCAGGCGACGTGGTCGAGCGGTGCCTTCGTGTAGTCGGCGAGTTCCTTGGGGCTCAGCGGCTCGGCCGATTCGACGTAGAGGCCCAGCAGGCGCCTGCGGAGCGGATGCTGGAGGAGGAAGATCATCCGCCCTTCGACCGGCTTGACCCCGATCTTCATCTCGGCGTCTCCCATCGTCCTCAGCTCCCGACGACGGCGAAGGAGCCCGGCCCGGCAGCGGCGGGGGCGATCCACTCGATCCCTGCCACCAGCTCGCCCACCGGGACCGCCAACGAGGAGGCGAGCTTCACGAGCGTGTCCACCCGAGGAAGGCGCCGGCCTCGCTCGATGAATCCGATCTCGGTTCGGTGGAGACAGGCCAGCGCGCCGAGTTCTTCCTGGGAGAACCCAGCGCGACGGCGGGCCATAAACAGGTTCCGGCCGAGCCGTTTGGCGGCTGCCTCGTCCACTTGCCTGCCGTCCATCAGAGTTCCTCCAGCTCATGGAAGAGGACGGCCGCTCTCGTCGGGACGATCAGTCTGCCCTTCACATTGAGCAGCCCGCCTGCGGTGAGATCGCGGACCGCTCGCCGGTAGCGGTCGCGATCCGAGAACGCCTCCTCCCCACCGCCGGTCATTTCCTTCAGCAGCTCGGACTCCGTAAGCGTCTGCGGGTAGAGCGAGAGGACGTGTGTCAGGACCGCCGCCTGGTCGCGAACGTCCAGCTCGGCGGTGGTCGTGGCGCCGTCATCGTCGGCGCCTCTAGGCTTGTCGTGCATGGGAGCTAACCCCTCCTGTGCCATGCCCCCGGCTGTTTGCGCAGCGCGGGGGCGCTTTTATGAAGGCGTCAGCGTAGCAGGGGTGTTGCTACCTAGCAACGATCTCTATTTCGACTGAAGGATGCGAGCGACTCGGGTGAAGTGGAGACCCGCCGCCTCGGCGATCTCACGAGTCGAGAGACCGGCTGCTCGCGCCTGCTCGAACGCCGCCTTCCGCGCCTCGCGGCGCTTTTCGAGCTTCTCGCTCGCCTGCTCGAAATCGGACTGAGCCCGGCGCGCTGCTTTGCGCGCTTTGGCTTTGGCGGCCTCTGCCATCGCGGAGACCCTATTGGGCGCTCTTCGATGTGACCAGGATGTGACACGGACCGCCCGGAACGCGCCGGAATCGCCCGGCGCCGCTCGGAACGCCTCTTCGATCTAAAGCCGACGATCTCGCTCTGCACCGGGAAACGCACGGCGTCCTCCGGAACAGCAAGGAACGCGCCCGACAGGATTTGAACCTGTGACCTTCGGTTTCGTAGACCGACGCTCTATCCAGCTGAGCTACGGGCGCAAGGGCCGGGATTTTAGGCCAGGAGCCGAATTTCGCTCTTCCCTCTCCGCGCCGCGATGGTCCTTTGGAACCAAAGGGGAGGCTGAAGGGGAGGAGATGCGAAAAACAGCACAAGACCGACCATCAGACGGCCTCCGCGAGTCTAAAGGAGTTGCCGGCTTCATCGACCTCCCGCGCGTCGAGGAAAGTCTGGAGCTCACCGCGGGCGCGCTCCAGCTCGCCGGGGAGGACGTGGGTGTATCGGCCGAGCGTGATCGGCGCCGCGTCGGCCTGGCGCTTCGGTGCTTTGTGGCCCATGAAGACCGAAGCGACCTTCGGGCTCACATTCGCGTGATCGAGCCAGGTGGCTGCGGTGTGGCGGGAGTCCTGGAGGCCGATCGGGGACAGGCCCCGCGTCTGCCACTCCCGGCGGCAGCGCTTCTGCAGAGCGTTGAGCGAGAGGCACCCCGACTTGTTGTCGGCGCGGCGGGGGGGACAGACCCGTCCTGACGTCGGTTGACCCTGTCGGACCCACTCGGCATGAAGGCGGACTCGCAGCTGATCGACCATCGGAACGATCCTGCGAGCCGCTTCTGACTTCTTGGCCTCATCACTCTCCGCGAGGAGAATTACGTCGCCCTCGAAATCCACCTCCGGCCAGTCGAGGTATTCGATCTCCTGCGCGCGGGCGGTGCCATATCCAGCGAGTGCCCAGGGAACAGCATCCTCGGGCTCAAGCTCCCGGAGGAGGTGGCTGAATTCGCCCGGCGTCGCCGGCGTCCGCTCGCGGGGGGCTATGAGGGAACGGTCGCGGTCAGCGCTACTCCCTGCCCGCGGTCGTTGAAGGCGAAGTGGGACCTCGACACCGCCTCCTATCCCTTCCAGAACGGGGCTAACTCCGTCCAGGTGTGCGCCAGCGAGTACGCGACCCTCACCGACGCCGCGCGCAGCTGCACCGCTGCTCAGAACGTCACCGTCGACAATTCCTGCACCGAGTCGGCGGTCCCGGGCGGAGAGAACCTCTCGGCGCACTTCACCCGCTCCCACAAGGACGAGGTTGTGCTGCCCTTCGGCCGGGCCGCGAAGGTGGCGGGTGAAGTGACCAACAACGCCGGAGATGCGATCAGCGGCGCCACCGTCTGCGTGCAGATGCAGACGCAGGGATCGGGGGGTGGGCTGAAGCCGGTCGCGACGGCGACCACCGACGCGCACGGGCACTTCGTCTACAAGGTCCCCCCGGGGCCGAACCGAAAGGTCTTCCTCGGCTACCGGCACGACACCTTCCAGGTCGGACGCTCGGTCCACTTCTTCTCGCGCGCCAAGATCAAGTTCAAGATCGACCGGGGCCGCCTTGGCAATGGCGGCGAAATCAAGATGTGGGGCAAGCTCCCGGGGCCGAGAGCAGCCGGGCGCGTGGCGATCCTCGAGGCGGCGGCGCTGCATTCGAACCGTTGGTACGAGTTCGGCAAGGCGACGACGAATCGGCACGGCGTCTTCCACGCGCGTTATCGCTTCGACGCGACGACCGTGACGACCGTCTACAAGATCAGGGCTGTCGCACCGCGCCAACACGACTGGCCTTGGGAGGGAGGCCGCGCCAAGCCGGTATTGGTTGAAGTCAGGGGATGAGTGCCCGGTAGAGGCACAATTGAGCCGAAGCTGCCGACCCGTTCGGGTCGGCAGCCCGTCGAGGTCAGAGAAGGAGAATCGAGATGAGGGTTGTCGGTGGACGTTCAGCGGGTCCCAGTGCCGGAACTGTCATGGGCGCGATCGGCATGACGGCGGGGATTCTCGCCCTCGCTGTCTCGCTCAGCGGGGTTGCCGGCGCAGTTTCGAGCGGGGGAGGCCTGATCCGAAAGGGCGACATCGCCCGCGGGGCTGTGACGGCCAAGGCGCTGGCCCCTGGAGCAGGCCACGCGAGGGCGATCGCCGGTTCGGCGGTCACCACCCCGAAGCTCGACGACGATGCCGTCAACCGACGGGTCCTCAAGAAGGGCTCTGTCACCGCGCGGGCGCTCGCACCGAACGCGGTGACCGCCGGAGCCGTGGCCCCGGGATCGATCTACGGGGGCGCGCTGGCGAAGCGGACGCTGCACGTGACGTCGATCAAAGACGCTGATGCCGTCGCGTCGAACCCGGAGTGGACTGCAGGCGACACCGGTAGCGCTCTCTGCGGACCCGGGGAAGTTCTGATGGGGACCGGCTTCGCGATGGTCCAGCCGGGGAATCGGGAAGTGAGCTGGCTGCAAGCCCTGCCGGTGCTGAGCGGGACCGGAGACAGCGTTTCCGGCAGATTCGCCAGCAACTCCGGTGGCTCGGCGGAAGGCCAGATCGTGGCTCTTTGCCTTGGTGGTCCCTAGCCTTAACCGCTGCGAATGGAGGCCCCCCGGAGCGTGTCTTCCGTGCCGAACGGGGGCGAGCTATCAGACCGGGCGAAGGGTCGCGCGCAGGGTCGGGGCTACTAGGGGCGCTGACCGTTTCCCAGGCAGATCCATGGTGAGATCCCCGCTCCATCGCTGCCCCGCCTTCTTCGTCAGGTCGAATCGGGCGCTGCCCGAGAACGGCGCCCGAGGATGGAGAGAGGCCTTGCGAACCCGGCGGTCGTAGGTGAAGGCGGCGCTCGGAACCCGTCGGTAGGCGTACCTGTCGATCCTGATGCCGTCGACGTATTCGGAGAACCACACGTCGACCTCTGCGGCAGCGCCCCGCCTTTTCTTGCGAACGGTCAGATCGGCCCCAAGACCCGGGCCGTGCACGTTCAGCTCGGCGCCGGGCTGGGCACCGGAGGTCGCAACGGGTTGAATCGCTTCGTCCGAGGTGACCCGGCTGCAGTAGGGGGCAAGCTCAAAATCGAGGTTTCCCGGCACCGTACTCACGTCGGCGCTCGTGAAACCTTCCTCGCCGTGGAACCGGAACGTGCCTTCGAAGAGCCCGGAGTCGAACGCGATCGTCCTTTTGCCACAAGGAACCTTGGTGGCCAGGTTGGTGGGAGTGAAGCTCAGAGCTATCTGCCCCAGATCGCCGAGGTCGGCCTGCATCACGGTCTCGGTGACGGTGGCGGGCGCGATGTAGCGGACGCCGCTCCCGCCTCGGGAGGCGTAGATGGTCAACGAGGCCGGGTGTCCGTGGAACGGACGCGTGCCGATCACGTCAAGGGTGAAGCCGTTAGTGCCTTCTAGCCGAAAGGCGTTCGGCACATACAGCGCATCGCTCGCCTCGGCTCTCATCGCCGACGACGCGCCGGCGGTCGAAGCCACCGCCAGCATTAGGCCGAGAAGGGCTATGAGCACACGGGCCGCCGGCCTCAGCGCGTGACGCAGGGGCGCGATGTCACTCATTGAGAGGAGCCCTTGGTGCGGACCAAGATGGGTTCCGGTTCTGCGGTGGCAATCGCGAATTCGCGTGGACCCGCTTCCCAGGTCACCAAGACGTCGATCCGTTCACCGTCGCGGAAGAAGACTGAGCGCCCGTGCTGGTCGATGAAGGTTCCCGGAACGTGGACTCGTAGTCGGCCCGCTCCGTCGCTGTCGATGCGCCCGGCGCGAAAGGTCCGCCCCCCACATGCGTCTTCGCAGATCGCGGTCGGGAAGAAGGACGCCTCGATGACGCCCGCCCCGGCAAATCCCTTCACCCAGATGGTCTCGAGGTGCCCGGGCCGGAGATGGCCGTCGGTCTTCACCCGGGGCTGCTCTTCTGCTCGTGCCCCCCGAGCTGAAGAGAGGGCCGGTTGCGTCACGATCAGGGCGGCGAGAACGGACAGGCCAACGCATATGCGGGGGATGCCCACTGAACTCACCGGCGCAGATTATCCGAACATGCCGAGTGTTTATCGCACTGTTGCTGACTAATATGGCGCCGATGCGGCGCCCCCTCTTCCTCATCTCGTTGGTCGCCGTCCTATCGCTGGGCATCGGCGGCGATGCCCTAGCAGGCTGCATCAAACGGCATGACGTCCCTCTCGAGAAGGGGACGAGCCCGAGCGGGTGGGCGTGGTCGGTGGAAGGCACGATCGGCGAGAACGGCCCCTGCGGCGGCGATTGGCTGTTCGGAATGGAGTTCGAACTGGAGGGGGCCGTGAACTGGGGGTTTGCGACCGGCATCCCGAAGGGCGGGCACCTTGGGCGGCGCTTCGACATCGAGGCCTCCGATGATCTCCTCGAAGACGGCAGCTACCGGGTCGTCAGCGGCACCGTTAACGGGGAAGTCGCAAGAGTGCAGTTCACGCTCAGCAATAACAAGCGCCTAGAGATCCGGCCCAAATCTCCGTCAGAGCGGCTGCGGCGAAAGGTGGCTTGGTTGCGAAACGTCCGCTACTTCGTCGAGTACTACCCGCCGGTGGGGTTCGTAACGGGCGTGGCGACCTTCAGCCGCTCGGGGCAACTGCTCTACCGCGACAAAAGCTTCGAAGGGCCCTGATGATCCGACTTCCGTCAGGCTCGTCTTCGGGCGCCTGTGTTGGTCATAACGGGAGTGGCGATAGCTGCCGGTCCTAGGGAGTTCTCGATGCGAGCCAGTGAATCTCGATCGTAGGGCCTCCATCCCGCCTTCTGAATTCGAGCCGGGGCGGGCCGCCACCCTGGCGGACGAGGAACGTGTCGACGATCTCGAAATCGAGGAAGAAGCCGGCGCCGTCGCTCAAGAAGACGGTGATCGCCGTGTCAGAGCCCGGAAGAATCTCGACCTGATCGAGGGTGCCGCGAAAGGCGCAACCGAAGAACGAGCCGTAGTCGTTCATCTCGACCGAGACAGGATCGTTGAGCAGCGCCTGCAGTCGAAGCAGGGCCTGGCGGGTCTCCAGCTGGCGTTGGTGAGGCATGCGGCGGCCCCGCACGCGAAGCGTGCGATCATCGGGCCGCCTGCCTCACCAACGTCGCGCACCATTCACCGCGTCAGCGATGCCGAGCGCTCGGCCTGCCTCGCTCGCTCCAAGGCAAGAGTTTGCTGGACGGCTTGCAGGCGGAGCTCTGCCTCGCGACGAGCCTGCCGTGCCGCGGCATCGCCGGGCATGGGACCGAGCACATGGCCGCCCTGCTCGGTGATGTTGTTCAGCTGCCGGTAGCCCACGATGAGATCAACGCCCTCGTTCCAGGCGGCGATCTTCACGGGATCCTGGGGGCGGGGGCCGATCGCGTCGACGATCATCTGCGAGGGCTCGATCCGCTCGGCGCCCACCTCGCGGCGGCGGAGCTGGAGAAGCCGGTCCTCGATGTGGCTCAGCTCTACCCGCTCATCGGTTGAGAGGGGTTCGGGTCTCGTTGGGGACGAGGTGCGGGCGGGAAGCGCGGCGAGGTCGGTCTCAAGCCGATCGACCTGCCGAGTGGTCATGCGGGCGGTGGTCTGCAACAGGGAGAGCTCGTCGGGGTCGGGCTGGGGCTGGGCGAGGAGCTCGGCCTCAGAGGTGGCGATCTCCTTGAGGCGCTCGCGGGTCTCGGCGAGGCGGTTCGAGATCATCTCGCGGCGCCCGTCGGTCGGATCGCGGTCGCCGGCATCGAGCTTCCCAACCAGCTCGGCGCGACGTGCGGCGAGCTCGTGCGGGGCAAGTCGGTCCATGTGCTTTCGCTCGGGCACCTCGCTTGCCGAGAACTCCGAGGCGACGCGCTCAGAGCCGGTGCGAATGTCGTGGGCCTCGTCTAGCACCTCCCTGGTGGCGGGTCCGAGATCGGCATCGAGGAACTCGCTGGCCGCGACTCCGAAGGCGGTCGTGTGGCCGCGCGCCCGAGAAACGGCGACCAGGAAGTCCTCGCGGGAGATACCAGGGTCAAGCAACGCGTGGGCGGTGTCGAAGGTCTTCGACTCGGTCGCGTAGGTGGTGAGGGCATAGGCATGCTGGATCGAGGGCTCACCGTTGTCAGTAACGCGTTCGAGATAGCGCGGAGTCAGGATGACGCTGCGCTCGTCGCCGCCGATCCTCTGCAGCTGCAGGTGCGTCTGCGTGGAGTCGACGCCGACGACCTCCCATCGCTCACGATTGGAAACATTCTTTGAATTGGCCCGGGTGATAATCCGATCGCCCACCGCGAACTCCTGCCCGGCGACCTCTACCGTCATCTCCCCGAGGTGGCCCTCGGCGGCGAGCAGCTCGCGGGCTCGCTCGTTCAGGTCGGCTACGTCGCGGACCCTGCGGGCGATCATCACGGCGTCCTCGCCGTCCTGAAAGCTCTGATGCCAGTTGAGCGCGAGCGCGTCGAGCGCCTGCTCGTGGGTGTCGGCGATCAGGAGGCGCTCGCTCGCTCGCAATAGGTCGATCGCATCAGAGCCCCGGCCTTCGTGGGCGAGCTCGACGATGCGCCGGTCCCGGGGATCGCGCTGGCGTCGGATTTCGTTCAGCTCGATTGCGTCGGTGACGGTGGCGAGGCGGCCGTAGAGCCCACCCGGGCCGACGGCGCCGATCTGGCGGGTGTCGCCGATGCAGACGAGCTGGCCGCCGCATCGGTCCACCAGCTCAACAAGGAAGTGCATGTCGAGCGTTGAGGTGGTGGAGGACTCGTCCATGACGACGACGGTGTGCGGCGGCAGGGGGCGCTTGCCGGCGGCGATCGCCTCTTCACCGCGGATGCGGAGTGCCGTTATCGACATCGACGGCACGCCCGCGTCGTGAAGCTCGCCCGATGCGCTGCGAGCGGTGGCGACTCCGATACCCGGGATGCCGGCCTCCGCCCAGGCCTCCCGGGCGGCGCTTAGCGCGGTCGTCTTCCCGGTGCCCGGGCGGGCGGAGACGACCACGATCCTCTCGCCGCCCGTGGTGATCCGCCGGACCATCTCCATCTGCTCGGCGCTCAGATAGCGGTGGCGATCGAGCACCGCGGCCAAGGTGTCCGGAGGGACTGTGGCGCTCGCGCCTTTTCCGGCCACGGCGCTCTGCAGGATTCGCTCCTCCATCGCGAGCAGGCGAGGGGTGGAGTAATAGCTGGCGCCGAGGGGCTCCTTCCCGCGGTGGATCTCGGTTAGGCGAGGGCTGGAGATCGCCGCGGTAACCGCTTCCTCTAGCTGGTCGAGCGATGCCCCCTCCCCCATCTGCTCGGCGATGCCGCAGAGGAGTTCGCGGCGATCGAAATGCGAGCGGGTCGCTTCGAGACCCTCCACCGCGGCCGAGATTCTTTTGGCATCGAGCGGTCTGGGCTCGCGCGGGGCAGCTGCGCGGAGCCACTCATCGATCCGCCCGGGAGTGAGATCGAACTCAGCCGCCTGGGCCCGCCACCCGGAGCGCTGGGTGTCGGGGTCGACGTCGCATTCCTTGGCCTCGCGAGTTCGGTAGGCCGCGACTTCTGCAGCGGACGGGGAGCTCGTGCCGCGCTGGGCCATCTCGGCGACGATCTCGGCCCGCCGGCGGCTGAAATGCTCGAGGACGGAATCGGCAACCCACTCGAGGTCCGCGTAGCCGTTGACGACCGGCTTCCAGGTCGCGCCGATCTCCCTCGTCAGCGTTTCGCGCAGCACCGCCTGGAAGACGAAGCCTGCGGATTTGGCCTCTGCCAGAAGCGGCGACTGGCTCTTCGGGTTGGCGAGGCTCAGCCATTTGCCGTCGGCCTCCGCGCGGGTCATGTTGGCGGTGACGACATGGGCGTGCAGGGCCGGGTCTCCGGCCCGGGAGGAGCGGTGCAGGAAGCTCATCGACAGGAAGCCCTCACCGGGTTCGATCTCCACGCCGCCCTTGCCGCGCTGCACGTAGCAGGCGTGGGCTTCGAGATAGGAGACCCCCGCCTCGACCGCCTGATCGAAGCTCCGCTCGATCGCCAGCTGGAGGTCGGGGGAACCGACGGCCCACAGCACCGAGACCGACTTCGGGGCGCTGAAGCGGATGTCGTAGCCGAGGATCGGCTCCTTCTGGCGGGTCCGGCCGCTGGCATCGACGAAGACGCGGGGCTCGGGACGACGAAGAAGGGCTTCGCCCGTCACCGGGTTCTTGCCCGCCAGAAGGGCGGCATAGGCGTCGCGGTCGACCTCGCCGTGTAGACCCAGCTCGGCGGCAAGCCCTCCCTTCCACTGGCCCGGGGCCTCGCCCGGTTTGGAGTAGTAATCGTCCCCGCCTTCGGCGACCGCCTGGATCCAGTAGTTGGCGTTTCGTCTGCCGATCTTCGTGACTCCGACCACGCATCTACTGCCACCGCGGCCGGGACCTTGCACGGGGCGAACCGGAGGGTTCGTAGTGTGTCGGCGGTAGAGGTTGGCCCTTGGGCCTACCTCTAGGAAGCCGAAGGCAGGAGAGATGTGGCGCTGGAATCAGGAAGGCCTGGGGATTCATCGCGGGCTGGGGGCCGGCAGTCGGGGAATCGATGCTGGACTTGCTGCTGGACTTCTCGGGGACTGGGAGAGAAAGCTTTTGCCCCGGCCCGGCGGCCTTGAGCCGAGGGGGTGGCCCCCGTCCGAGGGACGGCCAGGCAGCTTCGACGGCGATGCCGGGAGGCCCAGCGCGGCCGAGCGCAGCGAGGTCAGGGAGCGGAGCGACCGTCGCGCGAGGCCGAGCGGCGAGCCGGTCGGGCAGGACGTCGCGATGCCGGGGAGGCGAGAGCCGCCCGAGCGGAGCGAGGGAGCAGGAGCGGAGCGAGTGCCGGCGCGAGACGACCCCGGCGAGCCCC
>DASSYI010000011.1:0-110022 GCA_035703365.1 Solirubrobacterales bacterium | reverse complement strand
AGATCACCTCCGCTGGCGGAGTCCCCCTAAAAGAAGTACGGGGTCTCACCGTCGCCCCCAATGGCAGCATCTTCCTCGCGGAGAAGGGGAATCGGCGGATCATCAAGTTCGACTCCGCCGGGCAATTCGTCTCCGCCTTCACCCCGGGGCTTGGGGCCACTCCCTTTGACGTCGGGGTCTCCGCCGATGGGACCCTCTGGATGACCGATCCAGACACCAAGCTCATTTATCGCTACAGCGAAACCGGCACCCTGAAAAGCTTCTTTGCCGTTCCCCAGCCCTACGGCGGAGTGGCTCTGCCATTCGGCATCGACGTTGACGAGTTTGGAAATGGCTGGGTGGCGCTGCAGGGCAGCAACCAGATCATGGAGTTCAGCCCGAGCGGGACCCAGCTCTTCACGTTCGGGACCACCGGCAGCGGCAGCGGACAATTCAACTCGCCCTTCGACGTGGCGATCGCGCCATCGGGGAATTTGTTCGTCTCCGACAGCCTCAACCACCGAATCCAGGAGTTCAAACCAGACGGCGGCTTCATGCGGACCTTCGGCACGTCCGGCGCAGCCCCCAATCAGCTCAACACCCCTAAGAACATCGCCGTCGCCCCGGGAAACAAGCTCGTGGTCGCCGACTTCAACAACAAACGCATCGCCCGCTGGGAACATGCCGATCGCCACGTTGAGTCCGGTGCGACCAAAACGGAAGTCAAGGTCGACGAAGTGCTGAAAGACACCTACAACCCCGGCTGCGCCGCCGGCAAGAACTGCTCGATCTCACGCGAATGGGTGATGAAAGCAGACGAATACTCGGTGGGTACCCACAAAGTGGAAGTGATCTCCACCGATGGCGTCGGCCTGGCTACGACCAAGACGCTGAACGTCGAAACCCATGGGGACCGGACCGCGCCCACGATTGCGCTGACCGGGTCGATCACCGAACAAGCGACCCTGGGCAAGACGCTTCCGACCTACAAAGTGAAAACGACTGCGACCGATCCCGGACCGAACGAAGAGCGGAAATCCGGCGTGGCGAGCGTGGCGATCATCGTTGACGGGAAAACCGTTGATTCCGCGTCGCCGGGCTGCCCCGCAGAAGGTTGCTCCTTGACGCGCGAATGGACGCTCAATTCGAGCAGCTACTCGGTCGGCTTCCATCGGGTCGAAGTTGTCGCCACCGACGCAGCAGGGAAATCGAAAACCGCCTCCCGCGAATTCGAAATCAAACGGGACACCACTGCGCCCGAAATGGTGCTCTCCGGTGCTCTCCCCGGCGCTCCTGAAGGCTGGGTGCAGCAAGGCACCCGCAGCGCGACTGCCGAAGCAACCGATCAGGGTGGCTATGGCGTCAAACAGATCCGATTCTCGATCGACGGTGTTGTGGTGGGGGAAAGCCTCACCCAGACCTGTGAAGCCGGCAGTTGCTCGAAAGCAAAGACCTTCTGGATCAATATGGATGCCTATGGGGGCGGATCCCACAGCGCGGTCATGGCCGCCGAAGACCTCGCCGGCAACGTCCGAAATCGGTCGTGGACGATCAACGTCGATCCAGAAGGCCACATCTCGGCGTCTGAGGCTGCGGACACGCTTGAAGCCGTCGAACAAACCGCAGACGCGTCGATCATCACTCCCTCGACGGCAGAAGAGACCGTGCTGCCGTTCGATCCCCCTGGGATGAAAGCCGGTGGAGGCGGCTTCGCTAGCGTCGGGGCGCCGGTCGAAACCACGGTCTCGCTACAACCGGGCGCAACCACGACGATCCACACCGATGAGGGTCCAATATCGATAGAACCAACGGCGGTGGGATCCGGAGCGACCGAAGGGGCACTTCAGAACGAGGCAGCTGCACTCTCTTCAAACACCAGTGGCAACGTCGACACGATTGTGCATCCGAAGTTTGACGGCACGATGATGTTCCAAGCTATCCGGGATTCCACTTCAAGCGAGACCTTCTCCTGGCGATTCAGTCTCAATCCCGAACAAGAAATCGAAGCCGTCGGGGATCAGGCACTTCAGGTGTGGTGGAAAGGGGAACCTCGACACCCTGCCGTTCTGATCTCTGTTATTGCGGCTCACGATGCGATTGGAACGGCTGTGCCAACCTCGCTCGCGCTAACTTCGAGCAATGTCGTCACGCTGACCGTCCATCATCATTCGGCGTCGTACGTGTATCCCGTGGTTGCCGGGACTGGATGGGACGGAGGCTTTGAAACGACGTATGTCGAATCGCCGCCGGGGGAAGCGGGCCCGAATGAAGGCATCGTTAACGAAATCGAGGAACCCGCACCGGAAGCGGCGACGGCTTCGGAGGCCGAAGTTGGAGAGCCCTTGGCCTCGGCCTCTAAAGACAGGATCGAACACAAGCATTTCCGCTGGATTCAATGCCACATCATCAGCGACGAAATTGGTGATGCAGGTCCTTTCGCGCCGAAACGGCCAGGGGGTCACTGCGGAAACCCATTCGCAGGAGAAGAAGGCGCAGAGGACGTGGCCTTTAGCTATGGAATCCGGGGGGATTACTATCGGGTTCTCGGAGAGTGGGCCAAGCACAAGGGAGCTCCGACGGATCACATTGAATGTGCGAAGAAAAACAACGTTGAGAATCAAAATACCGTGGCGATAGCAGAGTGGGACTACTTCATTGATCCTCATCAAAAGTGCGTCTGGTGGGGTAAAACCAAATACGGTGGTGGCGCGTTCGTGGAACATGGTGAACATCTCAGCCCTTATGGCGAATGGAACTGGGGGTTCGGACGCAATGAAACGCACGAATGGACCGTCCGGCAGGTCGGCCTCGCCCTGTATATTTGGGCAACTAAGAGCGGTTACGTCGGTCACCACAACACGACGTGCATCGATTGCTGATGAGAATAATGAAACACAACGGGCGGACCAGGGGGCTGCGAGTTGGAGCGCTAATTGGTTTGGCTGTTCTGGTCTCCAGCTCGGTAGCCGCTGCTCGATCGGATAGGTCGGTGCCTCTTGGGCATGGGGCAGGAGAGGGGGCTGCGTGGTCGGTATCTGTACAGAGGACGGTAAAGGGCAACACGTCGAGTTCCGCCTGTCTCAACCTCTACGCTCAACTCAACGGCACCGGTAGCGAATCGCGGGAATGCGGTAGCGTGCGCAGTGATTTGCCGCTGTTTGGACGGCTGGCCCTCGGAAAGGGGAAGCAACAAATCACCGTCTTCGCAGCGGTGCTTCCTCCGAACGTCTTTTCCGTCGGACTCGGTCTTGGATCTCGCGGGTTTCAAAAAGCCCGAGTCAGTCATATAGGGAGACGCCGCGCCGAAGCCGCAGGGTTGAACCAGTACGCCTATCTATCACGGTCATTTAGAGGGCCGGTTTGCATCAAACGGCTTCGCGCCTATGACTCCGCTGGGATTCAGGTGACCAACCTGCCCTTCATCCGCTGTCACGAATCCTGAACATCTGCGACGAGTAGGACGCTGCTGAGAAGTCGCTGGCGCCTTTAATGGGCGACGAGACAATGATCCATCGCCCAAAGGCGCCCCAAATCCGCCCGAATCTGAGGGTATCGAGCCACCGCCGGGCGAGGTAGGATCTTAGGTTAGGTAGCCCCGATACCGCATTGGCAAGTCGTTTAGCGGGCGACTCGCGATGTAGCTCAGTTGGTAGAGCACACGACTGAAAATCGTGGTGTCGCCGGTTCGAATCCGGCCCTGGCCACTCCTCTCTCTAGACGATCGTGTGCTGGAGGACGACGCCGACGATCCCGGCGACGGCCATCACGTAGACGACGGTGAGTTTGCCGTGCCAGCGCTGCAGGGCGGCGAAGGCACCGAGCGCGATCAGGGCGGTGTAGACGTCGACGACGCTGGTTTCGAGGATCGTCACCGTCACCGCCGCGATCAGCCCGATCACCGCCGCCGCGACTCCGAGCAGGAAGGGGTGCAGGCGCTCGTTCTCGGAGACCGCGACGAGCTGGCGGTGGAGGAAGATCGGAAAGACGAAGGCGGGGATGAAGATGCCGAGCGTCATCACCAATGCACCGCCAAGCCCCCCGGCGATGTAGCCGACGAAGGTGGAGAAGATGATCAGCGGCGCCGGCAGGATGCCGCCCATCGCGAGGCCGTCGTTGAACTGGCTGGCGGTCATCCAGTGGTGGTTTTCGACCGCGGCCTCGCGCAGGAACGGGATCACGGTGAAGGCGCCGCCGAAGGTGAGCAGGCCGGCCTTCAGCCCCTCGAAGAAGATCGCCGCCGTCAGCGAGACCGTGACCGCCCCGGCGGCAACCGCGAAGATCGCCGGCGGCGCGACCGCGAAGCTGTTTGCCCGGTGGGCCCAGCGACGCCCGTTCGTCCACAGCTCATAGGCGAGGCCGCCGCCGAGCAGGATCAAGACGAAGGTGACCCCGAGCCAGAGGGTCAAGGCAAAGCCTGCCACGGCGATGATCGCCAGGGGCACGTCTGAGATGAAGGATTTGCTGAGCCGGACCAGGGCGCGGGCGACCAGAGCGCCGACCGCCGCCGTCAGCCCGTAGAAGAGATCGCCGAGATGGCCCGCAAGGCTGGCCTCGACGTAGAGGACCGAGAGGCCCAGCATGAGGATGAAGCCCGGCAGCATGAACCCGAGCCCGGCGAGGAAGCCGCCGAGCTTGCCGCCCCGTAGCCGGCCGAAGTAGACGCAGAGCTCGTGCGCCTCGGGGCCGGGAAGGATCTGGTAGACGGCGAGCACCTTCTTGAAGCTCGCCTCCGAGACCCACCTCTCCTCGTCGACGCACTCGCGCTTGATCATCGCGATCTGAGCCGCAGGGCCGCCCCAGGCCAAGCAACCGAACTTGAGGAAGCGGATGAAAATCGCGCCGAGCGATTCCGGCTGCTCCATCTACCGTCGCCTGTGGACCTCGGTCGCCGTCGCCTGGTCGCGGGGCCGGACCACGATCTCGTCGATGTTCACGTGGGCGGGCTGGGCCACCGCCCAGCGGATGCACTCGGCGACGTCCTCGGCCAGTAGCGGTTCGGTGCCCTCGTAGACCCGCCGGGCCGCCTCCTCGTCGCCCTCGAAGCGGACCAGGGAGAACTCGGTCTCGACCATCCCGGGCGCGATCTCGGTGAGCTTGACCGGCGTCCCCAGCAGCTCCAGCCGCAGGGTGCGGAGGACCGCGCGCTGGGCGTGCTTGGCCGCCGAGTAGCCGCTGCCGCCCCGGTAGGCCTCGAAGGCCGCGATGCTGGTGACGGCGACGATGTGCCCGTCGCCGGACCCGGTCAGCTGCGGCAGCAGCGCGCGGGTCATCCGCATCGTTCCCATCACGTTGGTCTCGTACATCTGGCGCCACCGCTCCTCGTCGGCCTCGCTGAGGGGATCGAGCCCCAGGGCGCCGCCGGCGTTGTTGACGAGGACGCCGCACTCGGGAACCTCGGCGACGAACTCCTCGACCGACCGCGGCTCGGTCACGTCGAGCGGCAGCGCCCTGCCGCCGATCTCCTCAGCCAGCGGCAGCATGCGATCGAGGCGCCTGGCGCCGAGGACGACCGACCAGCCGTCGGCCGCCAGCGCCCGCGCCGTGGCGGCCCCGATCCCGCTGGATGCACCGGTGACGACTGCGGTCTTCGTCGGTTCATGCCCCGCTTCCATCGGCCCCATTGTTCCTTAGGGCCGGCGAGCGGTCACACGACGATGGTTGTCGCCCACATCACCAATCGCTCAAAAAACATAGACTGAACAGATGATCAAGGGGACCCTCCAGGGGGCGGGCCCTCAAATGGAGTGGCCCCTGCCGCTGCGGCATCCTCGGCTCGTCGTCGCGCTGACGGTGGCCGTTGCACTGGCGGGCGGGGCGGCAGGCCGCTCGGCACCGGAGGAGATGTCCTACCGAGCCGGCGACTTCTACAGCCACGATTCCGAGAGCTTCCGGGCCGAAGACGAGCTCGAGCGCAACCGGCCCGAGGGGTCACGGGGCCCGCCCGACGTCGCCGTGATCGTCGCCGGGCCCCCGCGAACGGCGGGGGCTGGGATGGCGAAGAGATTGAGGCGCGACCCCCTGGTCGCGGCGGTGGCGCACCACGTCTTCGCCTCCCGCGACCGTGCCTCCAGCTACGTGCTCGCCTGGGTGAAACCGCGGGAGGGGAGGGAGGCGGCGGCAGCAGAGGTCGCGCGGGAAGTCGAAGGCCCGGATGCGATCGTGGGCGGCGAGCTCCTCTCGCGGCGGGAGTTCAAGAGCCAGATCTCCGAGGACCTGCGGCGCGCGCAGCTGATCGCCCTGCCGCTGCTCCTGCTGCTGGGGTTCTGGGTGTTTCGCAGCGCGGTCGCCGCCTTCCTGCCGGTGGCGGTGGGCGGGGTAGCGCTGCTGGTCACGCTGGGGCTGCTGCGCATCGTCACCGGCCTGGTCCCCCTGTCGGTCTTCTCGCTGGACATCGCCCTCGCCCTCGCCCTGGGGCTGGGAGTCGACTACAGCCTGCTGATGGTCTCTCGTTTCCGCGAAGGGCTCGCCGACGGGGCGGGACCGCGCGGCAGCGCCCGGACGACGATTCGCACGGCCGGCCGGACGGTGGCGCTCAGCTCCGCGGCGATCGGGCTCTGCTTCTGCGCGCTCTTCGTGATCCCGGTCCCGTTCGTCAGGTCCGTCGCCTTCGCCGGCGGCTCGGTGGCGATCGTCACGGGGCTCTCCGCACTCGTCCTGCTGCCGGCTCTCCTGCTTCTCCTCGGGCCGCGGGTCAACGCGCTGGCGCCGAGGCGCTGGCAGCGCCCGGCGGAGCGGACCGGCGAGGGCCGCGGGGGGTCGGCCTGGTACCGCATCGCCCTGCACGCGACCAGGCGGCCACGGCTGGTGGCCGCGGTGACCGGCGCGCTCTTCGTGCTGATGGCACTGCCGGCCTTCTCGATGCGGTTCGTCGGGCTGGACGCGACCTCGCTGCCGACCTCTTCCCACGCCCGCCAGTTCGTCGAGCAGGCCCGGCGGGAATTCGACAACCCCTTCGTCGGTGAAATCTCGATCGCGATCCACGGCGACGAAAGCGAGGCGGTCAACGCCTGGGGACGGGTGAACGCGATGGCCGAACGGACCGGCCTCGGAATCGCGTTCCCGGCCCTCTCCAAACGCTCCGCCGCGCTCTGGGAGATGCGCCTGAACCCCACCGAGCCGCTGTTCTCCGAGAAGACCCGCGACCTCGTGTCCCGGCTGCGGCGGATGACCGCGCCGGTTGCCGTCGCGGGCAACACTGCCGCTTACCTGGACTCGGCGGCCGCGCTGGAGCGCCGGCTGCCGCTCGCTCTGGCGATCGTCGCCTTCTCCTCGCTCCTCTTCGTCTTCCTGGCGACGGGATCCCTCGTGCTTCCGCTCAAGGCGCTGCTGATGAACGCGCTCTCGATTGGGGCGGCGCTCGGCCTGACTGTCGCCGTCTTCCAGGCGGGGCGCCTCGAAGGCGTGCTCGATTACTCCTCCCAGCACGCCCTGATGGTGGCCCTGCCCTTCGTCGTGGTGGCGGCGGCCTTCGGCCTGCTGACCGACTACGGCCTGTTCCTCTTCGCGCGGGTGCAGGAGGAGAGGGAACGCGGCGCCGACGATCGCCAGGCGGTGGCGCTCGGCGTCGAGCGCACCGGCAGGGTGATCACCGCCGCGGCGCTCCTCTTCTGCGTCGCGGTCGGCGCCTTCTCGACCTCGGGCCTCCTGCTCCTGAAGACGGGGGCGGTCGCGATCGTGCTCACCGTCGCCCTCGACGCCTTCCTGGTCCGGCCGCTGCTGGTGCCCAGCCTGATGACCCTGCTCGGGAGATGGAACTGGTGGCCGCGGAGAATGCCAACTCCAGCTAATGATCAGTAACTTCTGAGCATTAGGCCTACGCGCGGCGATTGCCGTCGCGCCCAGTACCCAATCCAAGGAGAAGAAGATGAAGCGTTTTAGAAAGCTCGGCCTCGCTGCGGCCATGACCCTCGGCGTCTTGGCCTTTTTGACCGGGGGGATCGCCTCGGCGACCACAATCGAGATCAAAGGGGTAACTCAAAATAAATCGGTACAGGCGAGCGCGTCCCTACAACCCAGCACCTCGATGATCCTCAAAGACAGCTTCGGCACTACTACCGACACATGCACCGAAGCCTTTGTCAAAGGCGCGACCGAAGGAGTCTTCAGTGGTGCTTCTGTCGGCGGAAAACTCGGCACCTTGACCGTCGGGAATTGCAGCCATACGACCACGGTCTTGAGTCCGGGAAGTATGTCGGTCGTCTGGACTTCCGGCACAAACGGATCGGTGACCTCTGCAGCCTCGGAAGTGACAACCGTGTCGACAGCGTTCGGCTCCTCGGCCGTCTGCAAAACCGGTAGCGGCACCCCGATCGGCACCGTCACAGGCGTCAAAGAAGGACACGCGACGTTGGACGTCAACGCGAAAGTCAGTTGCGGGATCCTCGGCACCGGAACCTTGACTGGCACCTTCACCGGCACAGGGAGCGGGGGGCTCGGGGTCGTCAACTAGAGCTGAGCACAAGCGCCTGGAGGGCCGCCGCAGATGCAACGGGGGGGCGGCCCTCCGAGCGCCGCCTTGCGCGAGCTGCTTCAAGCCTGAGACGATCCAGGGGTGGAAGCCGAAACCCACTACGCCGACTCCGACGGCGTCAAGATCGCCTACCAGGTGGTCGGCGACGGGCCGCTGGACCTGGTTCTCGTCCCCGGCTTCGTCTCCCAGGTCGAGCTGCTCTGGGAGGAGCCCGAGGTCGCCCGCTTCCTCCGCCGTCTGACCTCCTTCGCGCGGCTGGCGATGTTCGACAAGCGGGGGCAGGGGCTGTCCGACCGGACCGGCCGGCCGCCGACCCTGGAGGAGTCGATGGACGACCTCGGGGCGGTGATCGCGGCGGCGGGCTTCGAGCGCCCCGCCCTCTTCGGGGTCTCCGAGGGCGGCCCGATGTCGACCCTCTACGCCGCCACCTATCCCGGCAAGGTCTCGGGCCTGATCCTCTTCGGGACCTTCGCGCGGATGCTGGAAACGGAGGGCTTCACGCCGGGGATCGCCGAGGAGGCGCTCGACCGCTGGGGCGCGGTCGTGCAGCGGGACTGGGGCAAGGCGGTCGCGCTCAACGTCTGGGCGCCGAGCCGTGTCGGGGACCACGAGTTCGAACGCTGGTGGGCGCGGCTGCTGCGCCAGGGGACCAGCCCCTCCGGGGCGATCGCCCTGATGGACCTCTACCGGGAGATGGACGTGCGCGCGATCCTGCCTGCGATCGACGTCCCGACCCTTGTCCTCCACCGCGCGGAGGACCGGATGATCGCCGCGGCGCAGGGCCGCTACCTGGCAGAGGAGATACCCGGCGCCCGCTACGTCGAGCTGGCGGGCGAGGACCACGTGCCGTTCTCCGGCGACCTCGACGCGATGCTCGACGAGGTCGAGGAGTTCCTCGTCGGCAGCCGCAACGCGAGCGAATCCGAACGGGCGCTGGCGACGATCCTCTTCACCGACATCGTCGGCTCGACCGAAAAGGCGGCGGAGCTCGGCGACCGCGGCTGGCGGGCGCTGCTGGAGCGCCACGACGCCACCGTCCGCCACCAACTGGCCCTGCACCGCGGCCGCGAGGTGAAGACGATGGGCGACGGCTTCCTCGCCACCTTCGACGGTCCGGCCCGGGCGATCCGCTGCGCCAGCGCGGTCCGGGAGGACGTCGCCGGCCTCGGGATCGACGTCCGCGCCGGGATCCACACCGGCGAGGTAGAGCTGATCGGCGACGACGTCGGCGGCATGGCGGTCAACATCGGCGCCCGGATCGGGGCGCTGGCGGGGCCGGGGGAGGTCCTCGTCTCCAGCACCGTGCGCGAGCTGGTCGTTGGCTCGGGCCTGGAGTTCGAAGAACGCGGGGTCGAGAAGCTGAAGGGCGCGCCGGGGGAATGGCGCCTGTTCGCGATCGAGTCGCCCCCGGCTTAACCGGAAAATGTGATTTGTGACTGTTCTGTCACAGACAATTCATTACACTTGCCATCATGGAGGCGATGGCAAGGGAAGCGTGGACCGACGAGCGGCTCGACGATCTCAAGGAGCAGATGATCTTCGGATTCGGACGGGTCGATGCTGATATCCGGGAGCTTCGGGGTGAGGTCAAATCGGTGCAGCGGACGATGATGTACGGGTTCATCACCCTTTCCGGGATCATGGTCACCGGTTTCCTCACCCTCGCCGGCTTGCAGATCTTCTGACCCGTTTCGCTGCGAGTGGTTCACCGACGCCTTTAGCTTGGCGTAAAGAACTTGTGACAGCGTGCGGCCGGTGGACTCGTCGCTGCTGCACGCCCTGAACGAATTCCTCTTCCGCCACGACGGCGTCGAGGACCCGTTGCTCTTCTACGTCAACGCCTCCGAGGCGCTTTTCGTCGCGACGCTGGCGGTCGTCTTCCTCGCCGCTCGCGGCGAGCGGTGGGCCGATTGGCGCCGGGCGGCGGTTGCCGCAGTCCTCAGCGCCGGGCTCGGGCTCCTGGCCGCCAAGGTCATCTCCGAACTGGTCGACCGGGCGCGTCCCTTCGTCACCGAACCCCACCAGGTCCACCTCTTCACCGCGCATGCCGCCGACCCCGGGTTTCCCAGCGACCACGCCACCGCTGCCTTCGCGATCGCGGTGGCGATCCTGCTGCGCAAGCGCAGCTGGGGCTGGGTCGCGCTCGGCTTCGCGACGGTGCTGGCGATCGGCCGCGTCGGCCTCGGCGTCCACTACCCCAGCGACGTCCTCGCTGGCGCCGCCCTCGGATCAGCCGCGGCTCTGGCGCTCTGGGCGCCGCCCCTGCGCACCCGAATCGACCGCCTCGCCGACTGGGCCGGCGGCCATTGGGACCGCGCCGTCGACCGCGGCACCGCGCTGCTGCCCAGCCGCAGCAGCTAGCCGACCGCGACCTCGTAGGCCTCCTCGGCCTCGAGGAACGGCGCCAGGGTGACGTAGACCAGCGTCGGCACCAGGTCCGGAAGCGTCTCCGGGCCCTCTTTGTTGACGTGGTCGTAGAGCAGTGAGTAGAGCGCGCCGCCGATCGCCTCGGCCGCGATCGGCGGCGTCTCGGGTTTCAGCTCGTAGCCGGGGGCGAGCAGGCCCTCCATGCCTTCGGTGACGATCTCGCGCTGGTCGAGCGCCCGCTTGCCCGCCGCGTACATCTCGACCCCGCCGAGCCGGGCGTACTCCGGCTCTTCGGCGCCGAAGCAGAACATCGCCTCCTGGGTGTCGTGGACCGCGTGGGGCCAGTCGGGGGCGCGGCGGAAGGCCGGGAGGGCGGCGGCCAGCATGTGGGCCGAGCCGCTGTCGAGGGCGGCGACGATCGCGTCCTCCTTGTTCCTGAAGTGTTCGTAGAAGGTCCGCTGCGAGGTCGAGGCGCGTTCGACGATCTCGGCCACGGTGGTGTCGGGGTATCCCTTCTCGGCCACCACCGCGGCCAGCGCCCGCAGCAGCCGCTCCGGCGGGCTCGACTGCGCCTGGCGCTCCTCGAAGGGGACCGCCTTCACCACTCGCCGGCGGGTCGCCCTCAGCGGGCCAGGGGGGACCGGGTAGGAAAAGAGCCACTCCCACAGCTGCGGCGCCAGCGCCGGCAGCTCCTCGACCTGGCCGCGGTAGAGGCGCTTGTGGATCACCTTCTGGATGCCGCCGACGATCGCCCGCACCAGATCTCGCGGAATTCCCTCCCGCTCGGGCACCTGTGCGAGCATCTGCACCGCGAGGTCCGTCGCCTGGTCCATCGAGCGGTCGACCAGCGCCGCCCCCTCCGGCCCCGCCGCGTAGACCTCGACGATGCACATCTTCGCCGCCGCCGGCTGTTTGACGATCAGCCGGATCAGCTCCTCGAACGCCTGCCGCGCCCGCTCCGCCCCGGCAGGCGCGCTCTCGTCGCCACCGAGTTTCTCCAGCGTCGGCCCGACCAGCTCTTCCACCGCCGCCAGGAAGCAGGCCTGCTTGTCCTCGAAGTGGCGGTAGAAGGCGCTGCGCGAGACGCCCGAGAGGTTGACCAGGTCGGCCACCGTGGTCGCCTCATACCCCTTCTCGTCGACCGTCGCCACCATCGCCGCGAACAGCCGCTCGCGCTGGTTGCGCCGGGCCTCCCCCCGGGGGGTTCCCCGCCCCGGTCGCATCTTTCTCTCCCGCAGCTGAGCGGCATCCCCCCACGGAGTTCGCGCCATCGCAGGCGGACCATATCCGCGGACCTCGATCAGCCCCATCGCGACCACGCGAGAAGTCTATAGCGGTACGCGCACGGCTCAAATCGGGTCACTTACTCACAACTTTCTCCCCCGCCCGAAGCCCATTGTAGAGCCGCTATCAAGCTCTTTCAAGCCCACCGTCCCCCGCCGCCATCCTGTCCGCTCTTGACAGCCGGTACGTGGATGTGCTTAATTTGTGAAGCCTTTGGAACAGGCATCTGCAGTTGGGAGAAGCCAGGGTGTTCCGGGGCGGGAGAGAGAAAAGACCGACGCCTCGGTCAGGGAACTCACACCAAATTGAGTTGGGACAGAGGCGCCGGACACGGGACAAGGAGAGCAGTTCGTGAGAACGCCACTGGGATCGGTATCGAGCTTCGGCGCGGCACCCCCCTTCTCCCAGCCGGCTTCCGTGGCTCTCCCTGGCTCACGGACCCGCACGAGTGGCGCGGGCGGCCCCCGGCGCACCGGAGCCAGTCCCGCACCGGCCGCCACGGTCGCCCGCGGCTGCTCCAAATCTCAGTACCGGCTGCTCGGGGATGTCCCGGCGGGCACCACTACACAAGGAGAAGAGAACTAGATGTTCACCAAACTACGCGAACCGTTCGGCAAAGCCGGCCTGATCGTGGCGATCGTCGCCTTGACCGCCGCCCTCGTTGGCGGCGCCTACGCCGCAGGCGGCGGGCTTTCGGGCAAGCAGAAGAAGGAAGTCAAGAAGATCGCCAAGACCTTCGCCGGCAAGACCGGCCCCGCCGGACCGGCAGGAGCCAACGGCCTGCCCGGCCCCGCAGGTCCCAAGGGTGACAAGGGTGACCAGGGCATCCAGGGCGCGCAGGGCTCAGCCGGACCCGCCGGACCCGCCGGACCCGCCGGGCCCGCCGGGCCCGCCGGGCCCGAAGGCACGTTCGGCTCGAAACCGCTGCCGGAAGGCCAGTCCTTGACCGGGGTGTGGTCGCACAGCTTCAACGCCGCCGGTCAAACGGCGTCGATCGAGATCACCTATCCGATTCAGCTGAATCCGGCGCCCACTACCGCCGCCTACATCGCCTCGAGCGGGGAAGCGGGCGTGAAGTTCAACCCTGCCACCGGAGCGACGAGCGAAGCCGATGTCATGGAAGGCGAAGCGGCAGTCGATGCCGTTTGCCCGGGAGACGCCGCGAACCCGACGGCGAAAGCCGGCGTCCTCTGCATCTACGAGAAAAATGCGAAAAATATGAAAGAACCTGGTTATGTCGGAGTGTTCCTCGAACTGTTCTTCGATGAAGAAGAACTACTAGGTGCCAGCCCAGATCCGAACAGCGGCGCGATCTTCCCGATGCCAGCCGAAAAAGCCGGCCTTGCAGACGGAGCGTGGGCAGTTACCGCCAAATAGTCAGAACGGTCAACATGGCGCCGGAGGGACCCTCCTTCCGGCGCCATGGATTCGAGTTACAGGCCTGATCGACAAGCGAAGGTAGGACTCAATGCGGGGGACGTCACAGTGAAACACCTAGGTCTCGACGGCGCCATCGTCGCGCTCTTGATCGCCCTGTCGACGATCTTCGCGCCGGCAGCCGGCGCCGCCGACCCACTCCACACGTTCAACGCGACCCTCTCGCTGACCGGCGGCTGCAGCACCGGTCCCCTCGATGGCATCCCTGACGGCGGGCCCGGTTGTCCAGGCCCCCACCCCCCCGCCTCCTTCGCCTCGCCCAAAGCGGTGACGACCGATTCCTACGGCAACATCTACGTCGCCAGCCTCGGAAAAAACGAAGGGGGCTCGGAAGGCCGGATCGACGTCTTCGACCCCTCCGGCCTCTTTATCACCGAGCTGGAAGCTACCGCGGGCCCGATGGCGATGGCCGTAGACAGCGACGGTGTGCTCTACGTGACCAATCGGACGCTCGGAAAAAGACTGGTCAGGTATACGCCCTCGGCTCCATACAATCCCGCCGCTGGCGAAATCTCCTACGGCGATCCCCCGGCGACTCTGGTGGAAATCGCCTTCAGCCCGGTAATCGCACTCTCGGTCAATGCCTCGAACAACCATCTGTTTGCCAATTTCGGTCCCAGGGTCACTCAGTACGGATCTGCCGAAGAAGGCAATCCCGTCTTAGATGAAATTACGGCTGTTGAAAGTCCGCAAGGTTCGGGCCTAGCTGTTGACGCTGAGCAAGGGCGACTCTATGCCACCAGCGATCCACTTCTCGTCGAAGTCTTCAATCTTGCGGCGCCGCATGAAAAACTGGATGTCATTGAAGGCTCGGCGGTTCCAGGCGGAAAATTCTTGGGACCGCTCTCCGTCGCGGTGGATGAAGGGACTGGTCACCTGTTCGTCTACGACGGCGACGGAACGAAGGTGTATGAATTCGATCAAAATGGCACCTATCTCAATACGATCGAACACGGTTTCGTCTATTCGCTAGGGGCGCAGCCCGGTGTGGACAACGGTAAATTCAGCCCCAACGGTGCACTGAGCACCGAAGGTCGCTACCTCTACGTTCCGTCTCATCCCATCGGGACCGGACACTCATTCGCCTTCGGCCCCCCCAGCGAAGTGCCGGCCGAAATCGTCTCTGCCTCCGCCCGGAACATCTCGACCAGCGAGGCGGAACTCCAAGCTCTGATCAACCCCGGCAACCTCCCGACCGAATACACCTTCGAACTCTCGGAATCGCCCGGTTTCACGCCCGCCACCGTCGTCGGAGGTGGTCATTTGCCCGCCGTCAAGACCGATCGGGAAGCGCTGGCCCTCGCGGAAAATCTGACGCCAGGCACCCGCTACTACTTTCGCGTCAGCGCCGGCAATGCGCTCGACGGTGACGAATTCGTGGGCCAGTTCAGCACCTACCCTGAAAGCTCACTCGAATCGGCGGCATGCCCGAACCGCGACTTTCGCATCGGCGCAGCGGCGCTGCTTCCCGACTGCCGGGCTTACGAGCTGGTCACGCCACCCGACACCAACGGCCGCACGCCGATTGGGCTCAGCGGTGCCGGTATGTACTTCACTTCGAGCGAGGCGTCGCTCTCAGGAGACAAGGTGTCTTTCCACATCGAAGGCGGATCGCTTCCTGACACCGATGCAACCGGATCCTTCCACGGGGACCCCTATCTGGCTATCCGCGGAAGCGAAGGATGGTCCTCGGCCTATGTCGGCCCGACCGGATCGGAATCGCCTGTGATCCTGCCCGGAAGCTCGTCTGCGGACCAGGGGTTCTCTTTCTGGAGCGCCGCCGGGCCGCACGGAAGCGCTGCGGTCAACGAAGAGCAGACCAGCTACGTCCGTTATCCCGATGGGAAATCGCTGCTTGTCGGCCGCGGCAGCATCGGGTCCGACCCCCAGGCAGTGGGCCGGCTGATCAGCGAAGGCGGGGGACACATCGTCTTCGTCAGCGGCGGCCTCGCCGGTTCGGTGCCCGTGCAGCTCGAGCCCTCCGCTCCACCGGATGGCACGCAGGCCGTCTATGACCTCACTGCCGACGGAGTCACCCACGTGGTCTCCCTGCTGCCGGGAGACGTCACCCCCGAACCCGGAAAAGCTGCCACCTACCAGGGTGGGTCGCTTGACGGCCGCGGTCTGGCCTTCTCGATAGGGAGCACCCTCTACCTTCGGTACCAGAACGAACGAACCATCGCGATTGGAACCGATGTCCAATTCGCAGGGGTTGCCAGTGGGGGAGCCCAGATCTTCTATATGGACGGCGGCCAACTGATGCGCCGGGACGTGCTGACCGAAGCGGTCACTCCTTTTACGCCCAGCGGCACTGTCATCCCGGTGAATATCTCGGCCGATGGCAGCACGGCATATTTCGTCTCCACCGCTGTGTTGACCGGCGATGCGAACCCCAACGGAAGCCAAGCTGAACCGGGTGAGCAGAATTTCTACCTGTCCAGAGAAGGGACCATCAGCTTCATCGGCGTCCTCACCCAGCGCGACGTGGAAGGCGAAAACGGGGGAGTCAACCAAGTCGAGGGGCTCGGCCTCTGGCTGGAAGCGATCGGGCCGAGCGAGGGCCCGCCGGGGAGCGTCGCCGTGGATCCATCGCGGGCAACTCCCGACGGGGGGGTCTTGCTCTTCGAGTCACGGGCCGACTTGACCGGCTATGACCCTGAAGGGCGCGCCCAGGTCTATCGATACGACTCTCAGGCCAACACTTTGGATTGCATCTCCTGCAATCCAACTGAATTGCCTCCTACCGGCGATGCCAGCCTGCAGCAGGTGAGGCAGGAGGGAGAAGAGCTCCAGGTTCTCAATGCATGGAACCTGGTAAGCAATCTCCGCGCTGACGGCCGCCGCGCTTACTTCCAGTCGCCCGAGGCATTGGTCCCCGGAGACACCGATGGGCTCCTGGACGTCTATGAGTGGGAGGCCCAGGGCGTGGGCAGCTGCACCGATCCTTCCGGCTGCATCTATCTGATCTCGTCTGGCCATAGCCGCCGATCGGACTATCTGTTTGCGGTCAGCGCCTCCGGCGACGACGTCTTCGTCCTCTCGCCGGATCTCCTGGTTCCGAATGACGCCGACGAAACCCCTTCGATTTACGACGCCAGGGTCGGGGGTGGCTTCCCGGAACAGGCGCCGGCGGAATGCCAGGGCGAAGGGTGTCGGCCGACCCTTTCGCCGGCCCCGGTGTTGCCTCCGCCCGTTACTTCCGGCTTGGGAGCTGACGGCAACGTAAAGCCTGCCAAGAGGTGTCCCAAGGGCAAGCGAAAGGTGAAAAAGCACGGATCGGTGCGGTGCGTAAAGAAGCGGCAGCATCGGCGGCAAAGAGCCCACTCCAGGGGAAAGGGGGCACCCCGATGAGAGCTCGGAGGATGCTGATGGTTTCTGCCGTGGCCATAGCCCTGGTCTCAGCGGTCGGCACGGGCTCGGCTCTTGCCGCAGATGAATTCGACCGCTACGGCCTCGAAGAAGTCGGTGTCGCTTTGTCCAGCGTTCAAGCCGGCGAGCATGCAGACCTCACCGTGAGCTTCAAGCTCACCCGAAACGGCAGCGAACCTTTCGCACAAACCCAGAATGTGAGTTTCAAGCTGCCGCCGGGGATGATCGGCAACCCGCAGGGCATCCCGCGCTGCACCGTGGGCCAGCTGTGGAACAGCTTTGAAGAAAGCGAGTGTCCCGTCGACTCCCAAATCGGGGTCACCCAGGTGCGGGTGCTGAATCCGATTTCGGGCACCTTCTCCGAGCCCCTGTACAACATGGAGCCCCCGGAGCACGGAGACGTCGTCGCCCGCTTCGGTTTCTTCGCCGGCGTATATCCGGCCCTGGTAAATGTCAGGGTCGATCCAACCGACTACAGCGTGGTCGGCACGGTCGAAGGAGCCCCGTCCGCGGCTGGGCTGCTGGAAGCTACCTCAACGCTGTGGGGGGTTCCCGCCGCGCCCAGCCACGACGAGGAACGCATCACTCCCCAGGAGGCGATCGAAGGCGGTGCGCCCGAAGGTGGTCGTGAAGCCAGTATTCCGGAAGCCCCCTTTCTGTCCAACCCGACGGACTGCAGCCTGGACCGGGAACTGACGGTGACTGCAACGAGCTATCAGCTGCCCGACACCCCTTCGACGATGAGCACGCCGTTCCCGAAAATCGGCGGCTGCGGAAAAGTGGAGTTCGAACCGCGGTTCAGCCTGATCCCCACGAATCCCGAGGCAGCGGCCCCGACGGGCGTCGATTCGGAATTGGTCATTCCGCAGGACGAAACCCCCCAGGGACGTGCTACCTCGACGATGCGGAGCGCCCGGGTAAGCCTGCCTGAGGGCTTGGCGATCAACCCCGCGGCCGGAGACGGCCTTGAAGCCTGCAGTGCCGGGCAGGTTGGCTTCGGCAGAAACGAACCATCGCATTGCCCGGACGGCGCCAAGATCGGGTCGGTCGAAGTCGACGTGCCGGCCCTTGCCGACACTCTCCACGGTGCCGTGTACCAGCGCACTCCCGAAGTCGGAAACCTCTTTCAGTTCTGGGTCGTTACGGACGAACAAGGAGTTCATCTAAAGCTCCCAGCCAAGATCGAAGCGAACCGGGAGACCGGGCAGGTGACCACGATCTTCAACGGAATCGACAAGCTGGGCGGATTGCCGCAGGTCCCATTCAGCAGCCTGAGGTTGAATGTGTTCGGCGGTCCCCGTGCCCCCTTGGCGACGCCGCCAACCTGCGGCACCTATCGGTCCACCTATTCCTTCACGCCCTGGTCCGGCAAGCCGGCTGTCAGCGGCTCCACCCCGATGGAGATCACCCAGGGTTGCGGCAAGGGAGGTTTCTCGCCTGGTCTTTCCGCTGGAAGCATGGATTCCGCAGCCGGTCAATTCTCGCCCTTTGTCTTCTCGCTGACGAGGAAGGATGGGGAAGACAGTCCGCAGAGCATCGCCCTTCACCTTCCGCAGGGACTACTGGCAAAGCTGAGCGGCGTGCCGCTCTGTCCCGAGGCTGATGCGGCGAGCGGAAGCTGCCCCAACGGGAGCAGGATCGGAAGCCTGAGCGCTTCCTCGGGGGTCGGCGGTGCGCCCTTGTGGATTCCCCAGCCCGGCAAGGCGCCCACGGCCGTCTACCTGGCTGGTCCCTACAGCGGCGCCCCCTACTCGGTGGTCTCGGTCGTGCCGGCGCAGGCCGGCCCGTTCGACCTGGGGGTGGTCGTCAACCGGGCGGCGATCTATGTCGACCCCGACACGGCGTTGGCGACCATCGTCACCGATCCGCTGCCGCAGATCCTCGAAGGCGTTCCCGTTGCCTACCGGACGATCAACGTCCTGGTCGACCGCCCGAACTTCACCTTCAACCCGACCGGCTGCGAAGCCAAGCGGATCACGGCGACGGTGACGGCCACCAGCGGCGCGCTCGCCAACCCCTCGGACGGCTTCCAGGCAACCGATTGCGCCAGGCTCGGCTTCCGGCCCAAGCTCAGCTTGAGGCTTAAGGGCCCGACCAGGCGTGCCGGCAATCCCGCCCTCCGGGCCGTGCTCGCGCCGCGAGCCGGCGACGCCAACCCCGAGCGCGTCTCCGTCGCCCTGCCGCATTCGGAGTTCCTCGACCAGGGCCACATCCGCACCATCTGCACCCGGGTGCAGTTCAACGCGGGCGCCGGCAACGGCGCCTCCTGTCCGGCCGACGCCGTCTACGGCCACGCCAAAGCCTGGAGCCCGATCCTCTCCGAACCGCTCGAGGGCCCGGTCTTCCTGCGCTCCAACGGCGGCGAACACCCGCTCCCCGACCTCGTCCTCGCCCTGCACGGCCAGATCGACTTCAACGCGGTCGGACGCATCGACTCGGTCAACGGCGGCATCCGCAACACCTTCGACTTCGTCCCCGACGCCCCGATCTCCAAGGTCGTGGTCGACTTCCAGGGTGGCAAGAAGGGCCTGTTGCAAAACTCCACCAACCTCTGCGTCGGCAAGCACCGGGCGAAGACCAAATACACCGCCCACTCCGGCAAGGAGTACAAGGCCAAGGTGGCGCTGAAGGCGACCGGCTGCAAAGCACACCACAAACGCCACCGCTCGGCCCCTGCCGCGCCGGCGACTAGAGGAGGATCTCGATGAGTCGGGGAATCGCTGTTCGCGGGGGCATCCTCGCGGCCATGGTCATCGCGGCGACCGTCACCAGCGCCGTTCCAGCGGTTGCCGCGGTGCAAACGCACGCCTTCGACCCGCGGCTCTCGCTGACGGGCGATTGCTCCACCGGTACGCTCGACTCGGTACCGGATCCCGGCTGCCCTGGTGGCGCCCACCCCTCATCTGCGTTTGCCCTGCCGAAAGCGATCACCACCGATCAGCACGGAAACATCTACGTCGCCAGCTGGGGCAAAGAAGCAAACGAAGGCAGAATCGACGTCTTCGACCCCGAAGGGTTCTTCATCACCGAGGTCGCGGCCCCCGGCTCGCAGGCGCTCGCGGTTGACAGCCAGGGCAATCTCTATGTGGCCGAGTCGGTCCCCGGCTCGGGCAAAGTGGTCCGCTATCCGCCTTCAGCACCGTACGAACCAACTGTTGGAAACATCAAATACACCGACCCGCCCGTGCTGGTCCGCGAAACAGGAGCATCTGTTTCCGTGGCCGTCAACCCTGAAAATGACCATCTTTTCATAGAAACTGCTGAATATTCATCGGCCGAATCTGGAAATGTGCTCCTGTCTGAATCAATTGTCGGCAGCGGCATACTTCATCCCTTTGTGGGATCTCTTGCGGTCGACGCCTCCCGGAACCTCCTCTATGTCGGTGACTACAGCCCCGAAACCTCGCAAGGCCTGGTCAGGGTCTTCGATCTCCAGGCGCCTCACGCACTGCTGAAAACGTTCGACGGGACGGGCAGCCCAGCCGGTGAATTCGGCGCCGCGGTCAAGGTCGCCGTCGACGAAAGCAGCGGGGATTTCTTCGTCTTCGATGCCGGCGAATTTGGAGCACACATCGTCTACGCGTACGGCGAAGAAGGCGACTACCTGGAAACGATCGGCCAGGGAATCGTCAAAGAACCCGGGAAGGGAGCCCAGATCTGGGTCGACAACGGAGTCGACAGCCCGAACGGGGGCCAGAGCTCGGAAGGGCGGTACCTCTTCGTTCCCTCTCACCCGGTTGGCATCGGTCACTCCTTCGCCTTCGGGCCATCGTCGGAGGTCGAACCGGTGGTCGAATCGCTCGCGGCCGAGGAAGTAACGCGAAATGACGCCGAACTGGTGGCAACCGTGAATCCGGGCAACCTGGCCACCTCCTACCGCTTCGAATACACGACCCTCGAGAACTACGACGTGGAAGAATTCGCCTCGGCGAAACTCGCCGGCGAAGGTCAGGTTCCGGTCGGGAAAACCGGCCGTCGAGTCTCCGCGGTGGCCGGCGATCTTGCCCCCGGAACGGCTTACCGCTTCCGCGTGGTAGCCGAAAACGAACTCGGGAAAGACGAAGCCGAGGGTGGGTTCACCACCTATCTGGAGACGGCCCCCGGGCAGGCCTGCCCGAACGACGCGCTTCGGACCGGGCCGTCGGCGCTGCTGCCAGACTGCCGTGCCTATGAGTTGGTAACGCCGGCCGACACCAACGCCCGTAGCCCGATCGGCCTCGGCCACCTCGGCGTCTACTTCCCCACCCGCGAGAGCTCCCCAGATGGATCAAAGGTCTCGTTCCAGGTCGAAGGCGGCGCGATCCCAGGCTATGAAGGAACCGGCTCACTCGGCGGAGACCCCTATCTCGCGACGCGGAGCGCCGACGGCTGGACCACCACGGCCGCGGGCCCGAGTGGCGCGGAAGCGAAGGACCTGCTGCCGGGGAGCGTCTCGCCGGACCAGGGCTACTCCTTCTGGGGCACCGCGGGGCCGGGAGGCAGCGCCGCCATCGACGACAAGTCCACCTTCTATGTCCGCTATCCGGACGGGCACTCGGACCTGATCGGCGTCGGCAGCATCGCCACCGACCCTCATGCGACCGGAAAATTGATCAGCGAAGACGGCGAGCACATCGTCTTTTACAGCGGCAACACCGGAGCGCCGGCGATCAAGCTCGAGCCCAACGCCCCCTCCGGCGGTACGAAGGCGATCTACGATCGCACCGCCGACGGAGTCACGCATGTCGTCTCCCTCCTGCCCGGAGACGTGACCCCCGCCGACGGCCAGGCCGCCATCTTCCAAGGAGCCTCCCTCGACGGAGAGGGAATCGCCTTCGAGATCGGAGGAACCCTATACCTGCGCTACCGAAACGAAACCACCTACCAGATCGGCGCGGGGCTGACGTTCGCGGGAGTCACCGAGGGCGGCAGGCGTGTGTTCTACCTGCAGGGCGGGAATCTGAAAGCCTTCGATGTCGACGAAGGCGTAATCCCCTTTACCACGAGCGGTGACGTCACGCCGGTAAACGTCGCCGCTCTGGGCGCCGTCGCCTACTTCCTCTCTCCGACGGTACTGGCCGGCGGAGCCAATCCCAACGGCGAAACGCCACAGGCCGGTGCGGAGAACCTCTATCTCTCCGACCAAGGGGAGATCAGCTTCGTCGGAACGGTGACCGAAGTCGATGCTGAGGGCGGAACTGGAGTCCCCACGGGGCTGGGGAGATGGATATTCGCTGTCGGTGGCGCAGAAGGAGCACCCGGACGGTTCGGGTTCGATCCCTCCCGCACCACCCCCGACGGCTCGGCGATGGTGTTCGAGTCGCGTGCGAACCTGACCGATTACGACTCCGAAGGCACGGTTCAGGTATACCGCTATGACTTAGCGGCGGCGCAACTCGAGTGCCTCTCCTGCAACCCGACGGGAGGACCCCCGCGCGGGGGTGGCACGCTGCAGTCCCTCAGCCTTTTTCAATGGGATCCGGAGCCGCTGGTCGCGGACAACCTGCTGGCGAACCTGCGCGCCGACGGCCGGCGGGTCTTCTTCCAGGCCAAGGCGCCGCTGGTGCGCGAGGACTCCGACGGCCTGCAGGACGTCTATGAGTGGGAGGCCGAGGGCGTGGGCAGCTGCACCCGCCCGGGGGGCTGCGTCTCGCTGATCTCATCGGGCAATAGCGCTCTCGACGACTACCTCTACGCGATCAGCGACAGCGGCGACGACGTTTTCTTCCATAGCGGCGACCTGCTGGCGCCGGCCTTCGATTCCGACACCACCCCCTCGATCTATGACGCCAGGGTGCGGGGCGGCTTTGCCCCGCCCGCGGCGGCGGCGGGAGAGTGCCTGGGCGAAGCCTGCCAGCCCGCCGCGAGCGCGCCCAACGACCCGACCCCCGCCAGCTCGGTCTACCGGGGCGCGGGCAACGTCAGCCCCGAAGCCGGCAGGCGGCACTGCCCGAAGGGCAGGCGCGCGGTAAGGCGCGGCGGCAAGGTGCGCTGCGCCAAAAAGAAGAAACACGCGAAGCACAAGCGAACCCACAACCACAGGAGGGCCGGCCGATGAGACGCGGTCTACTCGCACTCTTCTCCCTGGCTCTCTTCGCCCTGGCCGCATCGAGCGCCCAGGCAGCCGATGAATTCGACAAATACGAAATCGAGTCGGCCTCTGCCTCGCTCTCGAGCCTGCAGGCGGGTGCCCATGCGGACTTCACCACCGCCCTGAGGCTGAGCGCGGATGCAGAAGGCCAGGCCTACGCGAACACCCGCGACGTCGTGGTCGAGTTGCCGGCGGGGATCTTCGGCAACCCCGAGGCCTTCCCCAAGTGCAGCGTCGTGCAGCTGTCCACCGTCGTGGAGAAAAGCGAATGCCCCCAGGACTCCCAGGTGGGCTCGATCGACATCACGATCTCGGGCACGATCAACGGCACCTTCTCCGAGCCGGTCTACAACATGCCTGCCCCCGGGGGCAGGTTCGTCGCCCGCTTCGGCTTTTTCGCCGGCCTCTACACGGTCTTCATCAACGTCCGCGTGGACCCCGAGACCCAGGCCCTGATCGCCGAAGCCCGCAGCACCCCCGCGGCGGTGGCCCTGATCGAATCGGTGATCACCTTCTGGGGCGTTCCCGCCGATCCCAAACACGACCCCGCACGGATCACCCCAGTAGAGGCGCGGGATGGCACTGGCCCCCCCGGTGGGCGTCCCTCGACCCTGCCCGAAACGCCGTTCATGACCAACCCGACCAGCTGCGGGCAGGAACGCCGGATCGAGATCACCGCGACCTCCTACCAGGAAGCCCAGGCCCCGCGCACGATCAGCGCCCCCTTCCCGCAGATCGCCGGCTGCTCGGCGCTCGAATTCAGCCCCACCACCGAGTTGAAGCCGACCACCGGCCAGGGCACCAGCGGCTCGGGCCTCGACTACTCGCTGGCGATGCCGACCAAGGGCCTGGAATTCGGCCACCTGCGCTACGGCTCGGAGAGCAAGCGGGCCGAAGTGATCTTGCCGGAGGGGATGAGCGTCAACCCCTCCCAGGCGGAGGGGATCGGCGTCTGCTCGCAAGCCGACCTGGCGCGGGAGACCTACGACGGCCCGCCCGACCAGGGCTGCCCGGAGACCTCGAAGATCGGCTCGGTGATCGCGACCACGCCGGTGATCGACCGCGACGCCGTCGGCTCCCTCTACCTCGCCAAGCCCTACGAGAACCCCTTCGGCTCCCTGATCGCGGTCTACATGGTGCTGAAGGTGCCGGACCGCGGCATCCTCGTGAAGCTGCCCGGCAAGGTCACCACCGACCCGGTGACGGGCCGGATCACGACCGTCTTCGACGACATCCCCCAGCTGCCGGTGGCGACCTTCCAGCTCCACTTCCGCGAAGGGGCGCGGGCGCCCCTGGTCACCCCCCCGGCATGCGGCTCCTACTCCGCCCTCTCCAACTTCAGCCCCTGGGCGGCGCCGGGCTCGCTCCTGACCACCTCAAACGCCTTCGACATCACCTCCGGCCCCGACCACGGCCCCTGCCCCACCGGGGGCCTGCCGCCCTTCCGCCCGAGTCTGCTGGCCGGAACCGTCAACAACGCCGCCGGCACCCACTCCCCCTTCGACGTCCGCATCACCCGCTCAGACGCCGAACAGGAGATCACCAACTTCTCGATCAAGCTGCCGCCGGGGATCGTCGGCAAGCTGGCCGGGATCCCCTTCTGCCCCGACGCGGCGATCGCCGCCGCCACGGCCAGGACCGGTGTCCACGGGGGAGAAGAAGAGCTCGCGGCCCCCAGCTGCCCGGCGGCCTCTGAGGTCGGCCACACCCTGGTCGGCGCCGGCGTCGGCCAGGTCTTGGTCTACGTCCCCGGCAAGGTCTACCTGGCCGGCCCCTACCACGGCGCCCCGCTCTCGATCGTCGCCGTCACGGCCGCCAAGGCCGGGCCCTTCGACCTCGGCACCGTGGTGGTGCGCTACGCGCTGAAGATCAACCCCGAAACCGCCGAAGTCTTCGTCGACGCGACCGGCTCGGACCCGATCCCCCACATCATCGCCGGCATCCCGGTGCGCCTCAGGGAGATCCGCGCCTACGTCGATCGGCCCGACTTCGTCCTCAACCCGACCAGCTGCGCGCCGACCTCGACCGCCTCCACGGTGCTCGGCTCCGGGCTCGACTTCGTCAGCCCGGCCGATGACAACCCCTTCGTCGCCACCAGCCCCTTCCAGGCCGCCGACTGCGCCAGCCTCGGCTATGAGCCCAAGCTCAGCCTGAGGCTGCGGGGCTCGACCAAGCGCGGCGGCAACCCCGCCCTGCGGGCCGTGCTGGCGCCGCGGCCCGGCGACGCCAACTCGGCCGCGATCTCGGTGACCCTGCCGCACTCGGAGTTCCTCGAACAGGGCCATATCCGCACCATCTGCACCCGGGTGCAGTTCAACGCCGGCGCCGGCAACGGCGCCCACTGCCCGGCCGGGAGCATCTACGGCCACGCCAAAGCCTGGACCCCGATCCTCGCCGAGCCGCTGGAAGGCCCGATCTTCCTCCGCTCCAACGGTGGCGAACGCGACCTGCCCGACCTCGTCCTGGCCCTGCACGGCCTGATCGACTTCAACGCCGTCGGTTTCATCGACTCCAATAACGGCGGCATCCGCAACAGCTTCGACCTCGTCCCCGACGCCCCGATCACCAAGGTCGTGGTCGACCTGCAGGGCGGCAGCAAGAGCCTGCTCGCCAACTCCCGCGACCTGTGCAAGTCCGAGAACCGGGCCACGGTCAAGTTCAAGGGCCAGAACGGCAAGACCCATGACACCCGCCCGCTGTTGAAGGTGAAGTGCAAGAAGGGAAAGAGGAAGCACCAGGGCAGCAGGCGCCATGCGCGGGCGGCGCGCTAGGCGTTTCGCCCGGTTCCCTCGGACGGCGGTGAGGGGGAGGGCGACAGCGCCCCTCCTGGTGGCCTCGTTGCTGGGCACGGCGGCGATCGCAACCGCCGCGGTGATCCAGTCCGACGGACTGCGGATCACCGCCCTGGCCCAGGTGATCCCCTACAAGCTGCCCAGAGACAAGCTCGCCCCGATAGCCGTCTTCGTCGGCGGCCACCTCACCACCGCCACCGGCGGCATCCCGCCCCAGTTGCGGGAGCTGACGGTCAGGGTCAACCGCCACGGCCTGCTGCAGTCCAAGGGCCTGCCGGCCTGCCGCATCGACCAGATCCAGCCCGCCACCACCGAGCGCGCCCTCGCCGCCTGCGGCCCGGCCCTGATCGGCTCCGGGCAGTTCTGGGCCCACATCATCCTCCCCGACCAGCGCCCGTACCCGACCCGCGGGCGCCTGTTGATCTTCAACGGCCGCCGGGGCGCTCATCCCACCCTGCTCGCCCAGATCTACACCGCCCATCCCTTCAACAGCTCCTTCGTGATCGCCTTCTCGATCCGCCGCGTCTCCAGGGGCCCCTACGGAACCGAACTGCAGGCCTCGCTGCCCCAGGCGCTGGGCGATTGGGGCTACCTGGACCGGATCAAGCTCACCCTGAAGCGCAAATACCGCTACCGGGGCAAGGAGCTGTCCTACTTCAACGCCGCCTGCCCAGCCCCCAGAGGGGCCAAATTCGCCTCCTTCTCGCTCGCATACGTCGAATTCGAGTTCGCCGGGCGCAAACCGATCGGTGCCACCGTCGACAAGAGCTGCGGGGTGAGGGAGCTTGCAGCTGTCGGCTGACAGTTCTCTGCGCCATCTGCACGGCCGTCTCGACGCCCGTCGCGGGGAGCTCGAGCAGGCGGCCCTGGCCCGGATCGTCGCCATCCCCGACCCCTCGGCCGCTCCCGACCCCGCCTACGTCAACGGCCTGCGCTCCGCTCTCGCCGCCGGCCTCAACTACGGCCTCGCCGCGATCGCCGCCCCTCGGGGAGAACCCGGGCCCGTTCCGGTCGAGCTGCTCGGCCAAGCCCGGCTGGCCGCCCGCAACGGAGTCACCCTCGACGCCGTCCTGCGCCGCTACTCCGCCGGCCACACGCTGATCGCCGACGGCCTGCTCGAGGAGGCTGCGGCGCTCGGGCTCGGCGCCGCCGAGCTGCGAACCGCCCTCCGTGCTCTGGCCGCCCGCTATGACCGCATCGTCGCCGCGGTCAGCGATGAGTACGAACGCGAGGCGTCGGCCAAGCCGGGTGGCACGGAGCGTCGCCGCTACACGCTGCTGCGCCGGCTGCTGGCCGGAGAGCCGCTCGACGCTACTTCGCTCGGCTATGAGTTCAATGCCCACCATCTCGCCCTCGTGGCGACCGGAGCCAGCGCCGTCGAAGCCCTCGGCACCCTGGGGGGGCGCCTCGACCGCCGCCTGTTGCTGACCGAGCCCGACACCCACCTCGTCTGGGCCTGGCTCGGCGGCCGTCACGAACTGAGCCGGAAGGAACTCGACGTCATAAACACCTATCCGTGGCCGGAGACCTGTGTGTTGGCTTGTGGCGAACCGGGTCGAGGCCTAGCCGCGTGGCGCCTCAGCCATCGCCAAGCACTGGCAGCACTACCGATCGCTCAAAAGTGCTCTGACAGCATCGTTCACTACGCTGACGTAGCCCTTCTGGCAACTGCGCTTCAAGACGATCTACTGCTCACTTCACTGCGCCGACGCTACCTTACCCCGCTGGAATCCAAACGCGACCGGGGTGTGCTCGCCAAGCAGACCCTGCGAGCGTATTTTGCGGCGGCAGGTAATGTGACCTCGGCGGCGGCCGCTCTGAAGATCAATCGCAGCACACTTCGCGGCCGGCTCAAGGCGATCGAGGCGCTGCTTGGCCGCACCCTGGACACCGTTCATGCCGAACTAGAACTCATTCTCTGCTTGGAGGAGCTGGAATAGTCACACGCCTGTGCTGCTGGCCACTTCGGCACAAATGTAGGGGTGCATTCGACACATCGGCCAAGCACTGCTGCTGCCTCCATGATCAGACTGGTGGCGCTCAGTGCATTGCTGGGCGACCAACACGATCCAAGGAGAGAGCATGAAGCGATTGTCCTACATCGTAAGCGCCGGTTTGGCCGTGCTTGCGTTCACCGCCGCTGTCGGTTCTGGAGCGGCATTCGGCTCCGAAACGGTACTGTGCGACACTGATCAAACCGTGTGTCCGACCGCCGAAATCTTGCCCGCCGGGTCATCCCAGATATTCGCTGGGACCGTGACTCTCACGCTCAAATCAGACCCAACGGTTAAATACGAATGTCAGAATGTGGGCCTGGGGTCAAAGACCACTGTGGAATCCGGCGAACCGCTAGCCGCCAATAGCGATAATTACCCGTGGACGACTTACTGCAAATATTTCAAAGGCGGGTCCACCTACTCGTGTGAAGCGGAATCGCTGACGTTTAACAAAACGCCCAATGTGGGCGGCGCTAACCACGAACCAGAACCGGGAGGCGCCTCAGGTTATTGGAAATTCGGCAGCTCAACCACGCCGCTGGTGGCAACCCTCAAATGTTTGGGTGAAGTCAAGACGTTCAGCGCTTCCCAAGGCGTCATTATAATTACTCAAGATCGGGTGAAAAATTCTGATGCCGCTAACACGCTCATGGGGTATTCGATGACCACGGGCTTCGGTGAAACCTACGTGTTTCGCTTTGAAGGGGAAGATGAAGTCGGTTCGTTTCTCGCACTTCGGTAAGAGGAAGTTGGGTTCGCACCGCCAGGCCGTCGCCTGGCGGTGCGAGTTCGCCTCGCTCCTTCGTGCGCTACCGGGGGAAAAGACCTTCCTGATGAGATCGTTCGCAGCGACCACGGCTCTGCTTGTTGCCCTGCTGGCGGCCCAGGCCCGTCCCGCTGTTGCGATCAACGATCCACTCGGCTCGGGCACGACGCGGATCGTCCTCGACAAGCGGTTTGCCCGCTTTCTCGAACAGGAGGGGATCGAGCTCAGCGCCAAGACCGGGGCCAAGCGCCGAGGTGCGGCCCTTGTCCTGCCGATCTCGGGCGGCTCGCTGGACCCGACGATCGGCCGGGGCGAAATCGAAAACGCCGGCTCGCTGGTCTTCCAGAACGGGCGCCGACGCCTCCCTCTGCGGCAGCTGGTGGTGAAAACCAAGCGCACGCCGCTGATCGCCAAGGTGGGGGGCTCTCAGCTCAAAGTCGCAACCGCGGCGAAGATCGATTCCTCCCGCCAGGGCTTCGGCACCGCCTTCACCGCCCAGAAGCTTAGGTTGAGCGCCAAGGTGGCGACGCGACTGAACAAGAAGCTGCGCCCTGCGGTTCCCTTCGCCTCTGGACAGCCGCTGGGCAAGCTGATCAGCAGGGCCCAGCCGCAGACGATCGCGATTCTCGGTACCGGCGCCGCCACGGTCTCCATCGACCCCGCCTTCGTCGCCAAGCTCGACGCCCACTTCGTCTCGCTGAACCCGATCGCCCCCGCCCAGCGCGCGCCCGGCCCGGTTTTCAGCTTCCCGATCATCGGCGGCGGACGGCTCAGCCCCGACGCTCTCTCCGGGACCCTGCGGAGTGCCGGCGCCCTGGAATTCCTCCAGCTCGGCTCCGGCCAGGTCTTCTGGACCGAACCGTGGTTCGACCTCGGACTGCACCAGACCCTCGCCGAAGCCGACGTCGAGCCGGCGCCGACCTACCCAGGCAAACTCGGCCAGGTGCCTGTCCTCGACCTCGGCCCCGGCACCACCGACGCCGATCCCAATGCCCGCACGATCTCGCTCGGCGCCGCCGCGCTGAGCCTGCCTGCCGCCGTCGCCGCCTACTTCAACCAGGCCTTCGCCGAAGGTAGGCCCGACTTCGTGCCGGGCGAGCCGGTCGGCTCGCTGTCGTTCACGGCCCAGGCCCAGTAGGCCGGAGCAGGCGAGCCGGTCGCTCCGGCGCGCGGCTGCGGTTTGCCCCGCCGACGCCGCACCGGTACACTCGCGTTCACAAACGAGGCTGAGGGAAGCAGCTTCGGACGGGGCGTCCAACGCCCGCGAACGGGGATATGAAGCGGACAGATACCTGGGCCAGCCTTGGCCATGAGGGAGGCGCGCCCGACCGTGCCGGCATTGCGACCGCCACCCTGGTCGCGCTTCTCTTCGCTGCGATCCTCGCGTTCGCCGCCCCGGCGGCGAACGCGGACTTCGGCTTCAAGTCCCTCTCCTCCACCTTCACCGGCGCCGGCGGTGTGGCCGGTGACCAGCGGGCCGGCTCCCACCCGGAAGCCTGGACCACCGAGCTTTCCTTCAACACCACCGGCCCGCCGGGCTCAGAGCACCCCGATGGCACCCTCAGGGACCTTCGCGTCGGGTTGCCACCTGGCCTCGTCGGCTCCCCGGGGCTGCTCCCCGTCTGCTCCCGCGCCGACTTCGTCGCCGACGCGTGCCCGGCCTCGACCTCCGTCGGCTCGCTCGGCTTCCTGCTCGGCGATCTGGAAGTGCCGCCCTCAACGGTCTATCTCCTGGAGCCACGGCCCGGCTTTGCCGCCCAGCTCGGCATTCACGTCCTGAAGGACCCGGTCACGATCGACCTCACGATCAACCCGAGCCCGCCGCACAACGTCCTCGCCACGATCGTCAACGCCCCGAACATCGCCGAGTTATTCAGCCTCACCCTCACCCTGGAAGGCGCCCCCCACGGCAGCGCTTTCCTCACCCTTCCCCGTGCCTGCCCGGGCCCCCTGACCACGACCTTCGCCGCTTCCTCCCTGCAATCGCCGCAGACCACCGTCACCGCCACCGCTCCCGAGCCAGAGGCGGTCATCGCCTGCAGCGCCCTGTCCTACTCGCCCTCGCTGAGAGCGACCGCGACCACGACGCTCGCCAGCTCTCCTTCCGGCCTCGACCTCGAACTCTCCGCCCCCGACCCCGGCATCTCCTCGCCAGGCGGCCGCGCCGCCGCCGACACCGAGCGCGCCGTCCTGCGTCTGCCGCCCGGGATGACGATCAACCCGCCGCTGGCCGCCGGCCTCGCCGCCTGCACCCCCGGCCAATTCGGCGCCGAGGCACCCGACTCCGATCCCGCGACCGGCTGCCCGGAGACCTCCCGGGTGGGTTACGCCGAGGTCGAGACCCCGCTTTTCGCCAAGCCCATCTCCGGCTCCCTCTACGTCGCCACCCCGGATGATCCGGCGACCGCCGCTCCTGGCGCAGAGAACCCTTTCGACACCCGCTTCGCTCTTTACCTGGTCCTGCGCGACCCCGAGCGCGGCGTCCTGGTCAGCCTCCCGATCCGGGTCGACGCCGACCCGGGGAGCGGCCGCCTCACCGCCACCCTTACCCAGATCCCGCAGCTTCCGCTCTCCCAGCTCGAGCTCCACTTCAACTCCGGTCCCCACGCGCCGCTCACCACTCCCGCCGCCTGCGGGACCGCGACGATCGCCTACACCCTGACCCCTTCCGCGGGCGGCGCCTCGCTCGAGGGAAAGAGCCCGTTGACGGTCGACCGCTCCTGTCCGAGCGGCACTTTCGCCCCGACCTTCGACGCCGGCACTGCGTCAAACTTTGCCGGAACCGCGTCGGCCTTCGTCCTGGCCCTGGGCCAAAGTGCTGCCGAACCGGCGCTCTCGGGCCTCACCCTCACCCTGCCTCCCGGCCTTAGCGCCTCCTTCGCCACCGTCGACGCCTGCCCCGAGGCTGCCGCCGTGGCCGGCGTCTGCCCGCCCGACTCGCGCCTCGGCTACGCCCGCCTCGCACTCGGCTCCGGAACCGACCCGCTCTGGGTTCCAACGGCCGCCGGGCCCGATTCGGCCGTGTATCTCGCCGGGCCCTACCGCGGCGCGCCCTATAGCTTGCTGATCAGCGTTCCCGCGGTGGCCGGCCCCTACGACCTCGGCACGGTGGCCGTCCGCGCCGCGATCCGAATCGACCCCGAAACCGCCCAGGCCCGGGTCGACCTCGATCCGCTGCCTCAGATTCTCGGCGGGGTGCCGCTGCATTACCGCTCGATCCGCCTCGTCCTCGACCGCCCCGCCTTCATCCGCAACCCGACCTCCTGCGCCGCGGCTGCAATTACCGCTACCGCCACTGCGGCCACGGGCGTTACCGCTACCGCCGGCTCCCGCTTCCAGGCCGCCGACTGCGCCGCCCTGGCCTTCAAGCCGCGAGTCGCGGTGCGTCTGCTCGGCTCCAGCCATCGCGGCGCCCACCCGGGACTGCGCGCCGTCTTCGCCCCGCGGGCCGGCGACGCCAACCTGCGCCGGGCGGCGCTCACCCTTCCCGGCACGGAGCTGCTGGACAGCCGCCACATCCGCGCCGTCTGCTCGCGGACGAACTTCGCGGCGAAAACTTGCCCTCCCGCCTCGGCCTACGGGTCGGCGACCGTATGGAGCCCCCTGCTGAAGCGCCCGCTGAGAGGGCCGGTGTATCTGCGCGGCTCGCACCGCAGGCTCCCCGACCTGGTCGCCTCGCTCGACGGTGAACTGCACCTCGACCTGGCGGCTCAGCTCGGTGCCCGCAAGGGACGGATCCGGGTCGGATTCGACTCGATTCCCGACATGCCCGTCACGAAAGTGTCCCTCCGCCTGGCCGGGGGACGACGAGGCCTGCTAGTCAACAGCGGCGGCTTGTGCCGGGGAGGTCGCCGGGCCAGGGTCGGCCTGGAGGCGCAGAGCGGCAAGGGCCGGACGCTGCGCCCGCTGGTGAAGACCCCCTGCGCTCCCGCTGCATGGGAGGGAGTTCGCCGCCGGTAATCACAACAGCACGTAAGCTGATGCTATGATGCCTCGGTGCGTACGACGGTAACCCTCGACGACGATGTGGCGGCGAAGCTGAAACGGCTGGCCCGCGAGCGCGACATCTCCTTCAAGGAGGCGCTGAACTCCAGCGTGCGACAGGGGATCGAGCGCGGGGAGCCGAAGGGGCAGCCGTATCGCCTCCCGCCGGCGCGCAGCCTGGGCGTCAGGCCTGGGGTCAACCTTGACAAGGCCATGCAGCTGGCGGGCGCAATGGAAGACGAGGAGATCCTCCGCAAGATGCGCCTCGGCAAGTGAAGCTGCCGGACGTCAACCTGCTGATCTACGCCGCCGACGATTCCTCGCCCCACTACGCGAGGGCGCGATCCTGGCTCGAAGGGGTGCTGTCCGGAACCGAGGAGGTCGGCTTTGCCTGGCTGGCCCTGGTCGGGTTCATCCGGATCTCAACCAATCCCTTCGTCTTTGACGATCCTCTCTCGCCTGCGCAGGCCTTCGAGTTCGTCGACGCCTGCCTCGGGTCTCCCATTTCCTCCGTCATCCACCCCTCCGAGCGCCACGCTGCCGTCCTCCGCGATCTGCTCGAACCGCTCGGCACCGCCGGCAACTTGACCGGCGACGCCCACCTCGCTGCTTTGGCGATCGAGCACGGGGCCGAACTGTGCTCCCACGACAACGACTTCGCCCGCTTCTCCGGCTTGCGCTGGCACGACCCCCTCGCCTGACTGCCGAATCGAGACAACTACGTACCAGGTTTAGGCAGATACTGACGTAGACTCCTCGTCCAATGAGAGGGGAAGTCGGTCGGTGAAACGCCGCCGAGCGCTACAGGGACTCGCCCTCGTTCTCGTCGCCTGCGTGGCGCTTGGAATGTGGGGGCTGAACGTCGAGGGGAAGCTCTCGCCGCTGTCGCTCGACGTCCCGGGAACCTCTGCATCGAATGGTGAAACGTTGGCGGAGAGCCATTTCGGCGATTCCTCTCCGTTCGTCGTCCTGTTGCGGGGGCCGGGTCGGGATATCGACCGGCAGGGGCCGCGGCTGGTGGCGGCCCTGCGAGGCGAGGGCTCGGCCACCGTCATCTCGCCCTGGGACCGGGGCTCGCTCGCCGCTCTCCGCCCGGCTCGCGACAAGGCGCTCGTTTTAGTCGACTTCCACGTACCACTGGAACGGGCGATGCGCGAGACCGTGCCGGAGCTGGAAAAGATCATCGAAGCCGAGGTGAGGTCCCCGGTCACCGCCACCCAGTCCGGCTTCGCCTCGGTCTCCCGCGCCCTGCAGGAGGAATCGCTGAACTCGACCCAGCGGGCCGAGCTGCTGGCGGCGCCGCTGCTGATCCTCGTCCTGCTGCTGGTCTTCCGCTCGATCGCCGCCGCGGCGATCCCGCTCGCCTTCGGGGCGCTGACCGTCCTCGCCGGGCGGGGGGTCCTGGCGCTGCTCTCCGGGGCGATGACGATCGACGCTCTCTCCCTCGTCGTCTGCACGATGATGGGCCTGGCGCTGGGGGTCGATTACTCGCTGCTGATCGTCTCCCGCTTCCGCGAGGAGCTGGAGCGGGATTCCGACCCCTGGCAGGCGGCCGCCGCGACCCGCGGCAGCGCCGGTCGCACCACCCTCTTCGCCGGCCTCACCCTGATCGTCGCCCTCGTCTTCTCGGCCTTCCTGCAGCCCGGCTCGCTGCTGCTCTCGCTCGCCACCGCGACCGCGGTGGTGACCGTGATCAGCGTCGTCATCTCGACCCTGGCGGTGCCTCCGCTGCTTGGCCTGCTGGGGCCGCGGATCAACGCGGGCCGGATCGGGCCGAGCCGCACGAAGGCGGGGCCGTCCACGGTCGCCGCGGCGGCCGGAAGGGCGCTGCGAAACCCGGCGCTGGCCGCCGGGCTGGTCGCGATTCCGCTGGTTCTCCTCACCCTGCCGGTGCTCGGCTTCTCGACCGGCGCGCCGGGCATCGACGAGCTGCCGACCTCCAACCAGGCCCGCCAGGACGCCGAAACGATCGACCGCTCGGTCGGCCCCGGCTGGGAGGCGCCCTTCGTCCTTGTCGCCGCTACCCATCGCGGCCCGATCAGCGGCCGGGAGGACCTCGCGCAGCTGGCGCGCTGGCAACGGCGGATCGCGGCCCAGCCGGGGGTGCGGACCGTGATCGGGCCGGGGCCGATCGCCCGCCGCACCGCGCCGCTGCGCTCGCTCGGCGACAGGCTCTCGGCAGGCGCCGACGCGCCGAGGCAGCTGGAGAAGCTCGGGCCCGGTCTGCGCCGCGCCGCCGACGCCGTCGGCCAGCTCCGCGCCGGCCTCGACGAAGGGGCGGCGGGCAGCGGCCTGCTCGCCGAGGGCTCCGAACGCGCCGCCGCCGGAGCGGGCCTGATCGCCTCCGAGCTGAAGCGCGCCGCCGGCAGGGGGGAAGAAGCGACCGCGGCGATCGGCCGGCTCGAGGACGGCAGCAGGCGCCTCGCCCAGGGCCAGCGCGAAGTCTCGGTCGGCAGCCTCGCCCTCACCCTCGGCCTGCGCTCGCTGGTGCCCCGACTTCGCGGCGGCGAGCAGGCGCGCTCGCGGAAGCTCGCTCGCGAGCTCGAACGCGCCGCCGCCTCGGACCCCTCGCTGCAGCCGCTTGCCAACCAGGCCCGCGTGCTCGCCCGCACCGTCGCCGCCAACCGCAACGAAGTGCGGCGGTTGCGCGACGTGGCCCAGGAGGTCAACGGCGGCATGAACCGGCTCGTCCCCGGCGGCAAGCAGCTCGAAGCGGGGGTCGGCAAGCTGGCCGATGCAACCGGTGGGCTCAGCGGCGGCCTCGACCGGTTGGGGGACGGCGCCGAACGCCTTTCGAGGGGACTGGTCGAACTCCAGGGAGGGGCCGGGACTCTGCAGAGCGGACTCTCGGAAGGCTCTCGCCGCGCCTACCCGCTGCAGACCAAGCTGGCGAGCGCCGGGGAGCGGGTGACCGCGGTGGCGACCCCGCTCGCCCTCGGCACCGAGGAGCTGCGGCGGCAGTCTCCCGGTCTCTTCGACTCGGGCTACTTCGTCCTCTCCGCCCTGGACGGCGCCCCGGCGCAGAAGCGCGCCGAAGCGGGCGAGGCGATCAGCGTCGAGGGCGGCGGCCAGGCGGCGCGGATGCTCGTCGTCTCCGACTATCCCTTCAACAGCGACGGCTCGCGCCGTGTCGGCGCCCGGCTCGAGGACGACGCCTCGCGGCTGGCTGCGGCGAGCGGCCTCGAGACCGGCGTCACCGGCGGCGCTGCCATCCTCAACACGTACGGCGAAGCGACCGAAGCGCGGCTGCCGCTGGTGATCGGCGCCTTCGTCCTCTTCACTCTCCTGGCCTTGGTCGTGATCCTGCGGGCGCCGCTGCTGGCGCTGCTGACCGTCGGCCTCAACCTCGCCTCGGTTGCGGCGGCGATCGGGGTAATGAGCCTGGTCTGCAAGATCCCCGAGGGCTATCCGCTCGGCGGCCACCCCTACATCGACACCGTCGGCGCCGGGGCGATCTTCGGCGTAACTTTCGGCCTCTCGATCGACTATGCCGTCTTCCTCATCGCCCGCATGCGCGAGCGCTACGAGGTCGACGGCGACAACCGCGCGGCGATCACGTTCGGGCTGGAGAAGACCGCCGGGGTGATCACCGGCGCCGCCGCGATCATGGCGGCGGTCTTCGTTTCCTTCGCCACCGCTCCGATCGCGACCGTGAGCCAGATGGGGGTGGGGCTGACGGTGGCGATCCTGCTCGATGCGACGGTGGTGCGGATCATCCTGCTGCCGGCGCTGATGCTGCTGCTCGGCGACCGCGTCTGGCAGGTGCCGTCGCTGCTCGACCGCATCCTCCCCCGCCGCAACATGTTGATCTCAGAGAGGAGCCCCACTGGTGCCTAAGCTGATCCCGATCGCCTTGCTGGCAGCGCTGCTGCTCGCCGTCGCCGCGTCCGCCGCGGAAGCGCCGACGCGCGACGAATACGTCGAACGCCTGGAGAAGATCTGCAAGCCCGACGCGCTGGCGACCCAGAAGGCGATGAAGGGCGCCCGCGCCGACATCCGCAAGGAACGGTTCAAGGCCGCGGCGGGCAAGTTCGGCAAGGCGACGACGATCTTCGGCGGCACCGTCAAGCAGATCAGCGCCGTGCCGCGGCCGAGCGCGGACGAGGCCAAGCTCGACAAGTGGTTCGGCTTCCTCGGCCGGCAGGAGGACTACCTCCGGCAGATCACGGCCGCGCTGCGAAAGAGCGAGGGAATCAAGGCCCAGCGGCTCACCACCCGCTTCATCCACAGCGGCAATCTCGCCAACAATGTGGTGCTTGCATTCGGCTTCAACTACTGCAGCTTCAAGTTCTCCAGGTACGGGTGAGGCGGCTACGGACAAACGGGGTCGCCCGAATGACGGTGACCACCGTCATCGCGGCCCTTGCCATCGCGGCGGCCGGGCTCGACCGTGCCGACGGGGAGCAGACCCAGCGCGGCGTCCTCGTCTCCTCGCTCGACGGCGAACTGCGCCCTCTGACCCTTCCCCGTGACCATCCGGCGCCGATAGCCGTGCATCTCGAAGGGCGGTTGAGAACCACGGACGGCTCGCTGCTGCCGCGGGTCACCCAACTCGAGATCGGCCTCCCCTCCCAGGGGGTGCTCTCCACCCGCGGGCTCCCGGTCTGTCCTCTCCGCCGGCTCCGGAACACCAGGGCCGGCGAAGCGATCGCGGCCTGCCGCGGGGCCCTGGTCGGCAGGGGGCGCCTCGATGCCGTGGTGGTGCTGCCGAACCAGGCCCCGTTTGCGGTCCACGCCCGCCTCCTTGCCTTCAACTCCCGGATCGGCGGGCGCCGAGCCGTCCTTCTGCATGCCGGCGCCGGAAATCCACCGACGTCTTCGGTCCTGCCGCTGACGGTCAGGTCGGGATCGGGCCGGTTCGGCACCTCGCTGGTGGGCCGCGTCTCTGCCGCGCTCGGACCCTGGCCGCGCCTGAGCCGGTTCGAGATCACCCTCTTCCGACGCTACGAGTACCGCGGCTCGCGTCGCAGCTATCTCAGCGCCTCCTGCCCGATCCCGCCCCGGTTGACCGCGGGCTTCTTCTCCTTCGCCCGCACCTCGTACAGCTTTGCTGCAGGGGCGCATCTCGCCACCGGAATAACCCGCGGTTGCCGCGCCCGCTGAAGCGCTGAACGCGCAGACTATTCTCTACAAAATCGGGACGGATGGTCTGTTAATGTTCCAATTTCATGGAGTTCCCACTCGCGCTAGCGAATCTGGAAACGGCAATGCTCGACGCCTGCGCCGGTGAGGAGGAGTGGCCGGCTCAGGTCGCCGCCGGGATCTGCGCAGGAGTTGACTACGCAATTGCCCACCCGGAGGTGGTCGACACACTGGCCATCGACGCGCCCTCCGGCTCCGGCGGGCTGCAGCGCTACGAGAGCGTGATCGGCCGTTTGACGGGGTTTCTAAGGGTGCGGGCCCCGCGCGAGGACCGGCTCCCGGGGGCGACCGACGAGACCCTGGTGGCCGGTATGGTCGGCCTCGTCGGCGACCACCTGCGGCTGGGCCGCACCGATCGCCTCGAACAGCTCCGCCCCGAGCTGGTCTTGCTGACCCTGTTGCCATACCTGGGGTTCGGAGAGGCGCAGAGGTGGGCGAACCGCGTTGCCAATTGAAGGCGAACCTTGACATCGGCGGTCCGCATATGTTCTTATTGAGCCTGGTCGCGCCGATCTCCCTGTTCGGCTAAGACCTGGCAACACCGGCTCCGTCCCGCCGTACCCTGGGCGGTTACGGATCCTCATGCTCATGGCTCGGGCGAGTTCCCCGCTTGCCCGGGCCATTTTCGTTCCCCCAGGCGCCGGACCCGCATGAACCCGGCGAGGAGTCGCGCACCTGACCCCAGCGAGGCCAGCAGCCGCTCGCGAACCGGCTCGGCGTAGGCGGTTTGCGCTGCAGGCGAGCTGAGGTAATACGCCGCGACGCCGGCAAGGATCGCCCGGTGTCGTTCCGAATGCGGCACGCGGGCGAGCAGGACGTCGGCATGGCGGGCCAACAGGGCCAGCCGCTCCGCGGCCTCGCCGGAGTCCTCGTAATAGGCGAGGTAGTTGTGCTCGCCCGCGGCGCGGTCCTCTTCGCGGTCGACGAGGTCGTCGAGGAAGACCGTGAGGGCGCCGATCGACGGCTGGTAGGCGCCGTCGATCATGCCGGCGCGGGCGAAGGAGGTGGCCGGATCGGCCGCCGCGGCGGTCAGGGCGTGGGCGGCCACCGAGGAGCTGGCGCCGGCGGCGACCTCCCACCAGCGGTAGAGGCGGCTGGTTTCCAGCTCCATCGCCCAGCGCCGCAGCGGATCCCGGCCCTCGCGGGCGGCGAGGTGAGTCCGGCGCTGGGCCTCCTTGCAGCGCTCTACCGCCGGCCGGAGCACCGGCAGCACGGCCTCGTGAGCCGGCAGGGTGGTCCTCACCACCAGATGCCAATCGGCTTCAAGCGCCGCGACCCGCCCGACGAGCAGCGGGGCCTCTGCCCCGCTGGCCTCTTCTGCCTCGTCGCGGAGGTCGATCGCGGCCTGCAGGGAGATGATCGCCCGCACCACGGCGGCCCGGTGCCGGCGCGGCGCCAGGGTCGCGAAGACTGCCACGGCTTCGGCGTTCCTCTTCTTCTCGGCGGGCAGCGGCCCCAGCCGCCGCAGCTCCCGGCGGGCCCGCGGCAGGACCGTCGTCAGGTAGGCGGCGAGGGCGCTCGCCGCGGCCCAGGCCTCTCGTATCGCCGATCCCACCAGCGCACCTTAAACCTGTCGCCAGGCGCGTCCGCCTCCGTCTTTACCTTGGACTGACGATGAGCGAGCAGACGCAGATCGAGGCGTTCGCCCAGGTCGAGCCGGCGGTCGCCGAGACCCCGCCGGAGCCCGCCGTCCGGGTCCCGCTGCGCGACCTCGAGGACGGCCAGCGGGTCGCCGGCGTCTTCGCGGTGCGGGAGCGGGAGCTGCGCCGCAAGCGCAACGGCGAGCCCTGGTTGCGGCTCTCGGTCGGCGACGCGACCGGCACCGCCGAGGCGGTCTGTTGGGAGGAGGCCGAGGCCCTCTACTCCCTCTGCTGCACCGGCTCCGCGGTCCATGTCAGCGGCGTCTTCGAGGTCAGCGAACGCTGGGGGGCGAAGATCAAGATCTCGGCCCTGCGCGAGGCCGAGGACCACGAGTACGAGACCGCGGACCTGGCCACCGAGTCCGACGTCTCGCTGGCGCAACTGGAGAGCGAGCTGCGCGAACTGCTGGCCACGGTGCAGAACCCGGACCTGCGTGGGCTGCTCGACGGCTTCTTCGGCCCCGACTCGGAGACCTGGAGGCGCTTCTCGGTCGCGCCGGCGGCGAAGACCTACCACCAGGCCTACCGCCACGGCCTGCTCGAGCACACCCTCTCGGTCGCCCAGGCGGTCTCCGCCGCGGCCAACTTCTTCCCCGGAATCGACCGCGACGTCGCCGTCACCGGCGCGCTGCTGCACGACATCGGCAAGTGCGTCGCCTACAACGACGACCCGTTGGCGATCGACCTCACCGACGCCGGCCGCCTGCAGGGCGAGATCCCGCTCGGCTACTACACCGTTCGCCGGGCGATCGAGGACCTGCCCGGCTTCGACCCCCACCTCGCCCAGTGCGTCCTCCACATCATCCTCAGCCACCACGGCTCGCTGGAGCACGGCTCGCCGGTCGTCCCCGCCACCCGCGAGGCCGTCCTCGTGCACATGATCGACAACCTCGGCGGCCGCCTCGGCAGCTTCGACCGCCTCGAGAAGCAGCTCCCCGCCGGCGAGGTCTGGTCCGGCTTCGACCGGGCGTTGTCGGGCTCGGCGTTCTTCGCCCAACGGGCTGCCTAGAAGTTCCGAAGAATTCCCAAAGATTCTTCGCTTCCCTGTGTTTCAGGTCTTGTTTCGTGAATACGAAACGTTACGCTACGATCATGGCTGTGATGATGATCCCCAGGGAGAAGTGGACCGACGAGCGGCTGGGCGATCTCAACCAAAAGGTCGATCGGGGATTCGCGAGGATGGACGCTCGCTTCGAGCATCTCGAGGGGCGTTTCGATGCCTTGAACAGAACGCTCTTCGGCGGTTTCTTCGTGATGATCGCCGCCTTGATGGGGCTGATCGCAACTCAGCTCTAGCCGGCGTTACTGGAAGCGTTCGCTGCAGCGCTGGATCTTGTTGACGTTCTGGTGGGCGCGCTGGATGCAGGCGATCAGCTTGTCGGTGTCGCCCTGCCGCTGGGACTGGCGCAATGACTTCTTGATTTCGCGCTGGACCTGCCGGTTGACGTCGTCGATCGTCTCGCTGATTTCGCTGACGTCGGCCTGTTTGAAGCCCTGCTGGACGTTGACGTTGACTTCGTGGCTGATCTTTTCGGTCGTGTCCAGAGCGGGCTTGACGAGGAAGAAATAGACCGCTGCGAGGATTCCGACCGTCACCAAAAGCCGGATAATGCCCGCGGTTAGGTTGCCGAAGAGGTTTCGCAGGATGTCCATGCGCCGCGTGCAGACTATCCTGCCGAGCAGTGGCGAAGGACACCGAGAAGCTAATTCGCCAGCTCTCGTTGATCTCGTTCCTGATGGCTCAGGGGAGGCCGGTTTCGGCCCTCGAGATCAAGCGCGAGGTGGAGGGCTACAGCGACATGAACGACGACGCGTTCGCGCGCCGTTTTTACGCCGATCGCGCCGAGCTCGAGAGCCTGGGGATCCAGCTCGGGGTCGAGAAGCCGGGCGAGGGGTTCTTCGAGGCCGAGCTCTACTCGTTGCCGCCCGAGAACTTCTACCTCGAACCGATCAAATTCTCCGACGACGAGCTGGCGGCGCTGAGCACTGCCCTGATGCTGCTCACCGAGAGCGGCTTCGCCTACGCCGAGCCGCTGCGGCTGGCGCTGCAGCAGGTCGCCTGGGGCCACCCGAACCCGCTGGCCGAGGGCGAGCGGGCGCCGGTCGAGATGGCCCCCTCCGAGAACCGCGACCTCTCCCAGCGCCTCTCCAAGATCGAGACCGCGATCAGCCGTCGCAAGACGATCGAGTTCACCTATTACACGATGGAGCGGGGCGAGACCGAAAAGCGCAAGGTCGACCCCTTCCACCTGGTCTTCCGCGGCGGGCAGTTCTACCTGATCGGCCACTCGCACGAGCGCGACGCGGTCCGCGTCTTCCGCCTCTCGCGGATCCAGGGCAAGGTCGGTTACGCCTCCAAGGCCGAGCACGACTTCTCGCCCCCCGAGGACTTCGACCGCCGCGACTACGGCAGCCGCGCCGACTGGCAGCTGGGGGAGACGAAGGGGACGGCGAAGATCTTCATCCGCGAGCGGATCGCCTGGCTGATCGAGCGCGACTACGGCTCCTACGGGAAGCTCCGCAACGCGAAGAAGTCCGACGGCGCGCCCGGCAAGGGTCGCGTCTTCGAGACCGCCTACGCCTCCGAGCGCGAGCTGATCGCCTGGGTCCTGCGCTGGCGCCAGAACGCCCAGGTGCTGGCGCCCGACGATCTGCGCGAGGAGGCCGAGAAGCGCCGCGACCTGCTGCTGGAGCGCCACGTCAACGGGTTCAAGCCGGCCGACGTCGTCGACCGTCCCCTGGAGGAGCAGCCGAAGCGGGCCCGCTCCGGCGGCCGCGGCGACGCCGCGATCCGGCCCGAGCGCTTCGCCCGCCTCGTCACCCTCGCCGGGATGCTGATCGAAGCCGCCAAAGCGGGCGAGCGGCTGGAGGTCGCCGACCTGCGCGAGCGCCTGGAGCTGACCGCGGAGGAGCTGCGCGAGGACGTCGAGCTGCTGAACGTCGTCAACTTCGGCGGCGGCACCTACGTCCTCTACGCGGAAATCCTCGGCGACGAGATCGAGGTCGACTCCCAGCCCTACGGCGACAACTTCGCCCGCCCCGCCCGCCTGCTGCCGCTGGAGGCGAAGGCGCTGGTGGCGGCGATCGACCTCTTCGGCGACCACCTGCCGCAGTCCGACCTGCAGACCGCGCGGGGGAAAATCGTCAAGGCGCTCGGCCACGACCCATCCGAGGAGGGGCTTGAGATCGCCTCCGCCGGCGGCGGCGACGCCGCGGTCGCCCGCGCCGTCAACGAGGCGATCGCCGAGAGCCGGGTGCTCGAGCTCTCCTACTACAAGGAGAACGAGGACCAGTTCACCGAGCGCCGGGTCGAGCCCTACCGGCTGGAGAACGGCAAAGAGGGCTGGTACGTCGAGTGCTACGACCTGACCAAAGCGGGCGTCCGCCACTTCAAGCTCGAGCGGGTCAAAGAGGCGCGCCTCTCCGACGAGAAGTTCGAGCCGCGGCCCGAAGTCGAGGAGTTCGCCGGGGTCGAGGGCTGGATGACCCACGGCGAGGTGCCGACCGCCGAGGTGGCCCGGGTCTGGGTCTCGCCCGAGCGGGCGCGCTGGCTGCGTGAGGAGCGCACGGTGGTCGAGGAGCTGGCCGACGGCGCCGTCGTCGTCGAGCTACCCTACGCCGGCAAGCCCTGGCTGGTCCGCGAGATCCTCCGCGGTGCCGGTGACCTGGTCGTGCTCGAGCCGCCCGACGCGCGCGAGGCGATCGCCAAAGAGGTCGAGGCAGCCTCCAACTGACCGAGGCGCCGGGTCACCCCGAGGTCCTGCGGATCGTCGCCCCCAACCCGGGGCCGATGACCCTCGAAGGGACCAATACCTACCTCTTCGGCTCCGACCCCTGCGTGGTGATCGACCCCGGCTCCGAGGACCCCGAGCACCTGGAGGCGATCCGCGCCGCGGCCGCCGAGCGCGGCGGCATCGGCCTCGTCCTCCTCACCCACTCCCACGGCGACCACACCGCCGGCGCGGACCAGCTCGACGCCGAGGTGGTGCTGCCGGCCGGGGGGGAGGAGCACTTCGCGCTGCGCACCCTCGCCACCCCCGGCCACGCCGAGGACCACGTCTGTTTCCTGACCGAGACCGGGGTCTGCTTCAGCGGCGACCTCGTCCTCGGGCTCGGCTCGACGATCGTCCCGCCCGGCGGCAACTCGCTCGCTGCCTTCATGGACTCGCTGGCCCTCCTGCAGGCGCAGGAGATCGAGCTGATCGCGCCCGGCCACGGTCCCTGGGTCACCGACCCGGCCGCCAAGCTGGCCGAGTACGTCGAGCACCGCACGATGCGCGAGCGCCGCCTGCTCGCGGCGCTGGAGGAGGGGGAGCGCTCGCGGGCCGAGCTGCTCGCCGCGGTCTGGGACGACATCCCGATCGAGCTGCTGCCGATGGCGGCGATGGCGATGGAGGCCCATCTCGAAAAGCTCGAGGCCGAGGGGCGGCTGCCTACCGACCTGACTGCCTGAGATTCCAGTCAAATATATGTAATTTCCGGCATATGACCGGAATATCTGTCATACTCCCCCCCGTGGATCTGACTTCCCCTTTTCAGTCGATGTTCCCCGCAGTGGACAGCGCCGTCCTCACGGTCCTGGCGGGATCGACGAAACCACGGAGCGGGCGGGAGGTGGCACGACTCGCCGACCGCTCTCAGGACGCGACCCAGAAAGTCCTCGACCGCCTCGTCGGACATGGGCTGGTGTCTCGCCAAGACGCCGGACGGGCCCACATGTACTGGCTGAACTGGGACCACGTTGCAGCCGAACCGATCGCGGAACTTGCCGATCTTCGATCGCGGCTTTTCGGGCGCCTGCGGGAAGCTTTCGAGCACTGGCATCCCGCCCCGGTTCATGTCTCCGTCTTCGGCTCGGCTGCTCGCGGGGACGGCGACATCGACAGCGACATCGACATCTTCCTTATCCGCCCCGCTTCAGTCGACGAGGAAAACGAGGAATGGCGGGGCACCGTTGGATGGTTGGCTGATGCTGTTTTCGATTGGACCGGCAACCACGCTGGGATCATCGAGATCGGCGAGCGCGAACTGAACCGGCTGCGGCGAGAACGGCCGGCGATCGTCGAGAGCATCCGTGTCGACGCGGTGGACATCCTCGGCCCTCCCGCCCGTTCGATCCTGGTCAGGGCCTGACATGGCAAAGGCAGCCCGAACCCGCTCCTGCGATTCGGAGCAGGCCAGGCAGAGGATGGAAAGAGCCCGGGACTTCTTGGCGGTCGCCGAGCTGGTAGTCGACGAGAAGGATCAAGACGCTTCGCTCGTGTACGCCGGCTCGGCGGCATCGCTTGCGGTCCTCGCGGGCATTGCGGCCTCTGATGCTGCTTGCTGCAAGGCCCTGCAGGAGCGATCGCGTTCGCAGAATCATCGCGATGCAGAGCAGCTCCTGAGGCAGATAACGCCGGGCGGAAGGAAGGCTGCAGAAGATCTTCGCGAGCTCCTGAACCTGAAGGACAAGGCGCACTATGGATTCCTCAAAATGAACGTGCCCGAGGTTCGGAAGGTAATGCGACGCGCTAGCAGCCTGGTCGAGTTCGCCGCCGAAGTGCTCAGCCGTTAGGGCAGGTACCTGGCCAGCGCCAAGCCTTCGTAGCCGGCGAGCGGGTTCTTGACCGTGCCGAGGGCCAGCGGGGCGCCGGCCGGGGTGATCAGCAGCTGACGGGAGTGGGCGATCGTCCCCTTGCCGAAGCCGGTGCGCAAAACTCCGTAGCGGCGGTCGAGCTGCCCGCTCTTGTCCAGGCGGAAGAGCAGGAACCGACGCTCGGCGCCGCCGGCGCGCGCCCTCCGCGTCCACTTGCCGGTGACGTAGATGCGACCGCCGCGGCCGATGCCGGCGTCGGCGAAGGTCAGCGTTCCCCTCGGGCCGGGAAACGGTTCGGCGACGCTGCCGCGACCGAAGGCGCGATCCCAGGAGCCGTCCGCGCGCAGGCGGCGGAGGACCAGCTTGCTCCGCCACTGCACGGACCGCGGCATCAGGACCAGCCCGCCGCGCCCGTCGGCCAGGAGCTCCACGAAGGTGTCCTCCGGAATCGAGCGCCAGCCGCCTTCGCCGAAGCCGGCCACCGGTGCACCGGCAGAATCCAGGTGGAAGAGGTAACCGCGTGATTCGCGAGGTGCGCCCGCGCACAGCGGCATCGGCGTGCCGACCGAGGCGTAGACGCCGCCGCCCTCGTCGGGGACGGGGGACCCGACCGGACCCTCCCGCAACAGGGTGACGCCGCCGTGGCCGAAGCCCGGGTCAGGCTTGCCGTCCTCGCCGAGGCGGGCGAGGAAGGCTTCCCGGTGCGCCGCCGAAGGATGGCCGTCGGGGCAGACCTCATAGCCGGCGAGGTAGGTGCCGCTGAGGACTATGCGGCCGGCGGCGTCGATCGCGATTCCGGCAGCGTCGACCCTCGCTCGCCTCGCCTTGCCGGTTCCGAACACGGGACCCGGCGGGATCTGCGGGGGCGGGAAGCCCAGCCGCGTCACCAGCAGCCCTTTGTCGCCGAAGGTCGGGTCCGGCTGACCGGCCGGGGTGAAGCGGGCGACGAAGATCGCCTGCTGGGGCTCCGGCACGGGTTCGGAAGGTTCGGATTCGGCGCCGGGCGGCGGGGTTTCATTCGGCAGGATCGTCGCCGCGACCAGGACCCGGCCCAACCGGTCGACGGCGACTCCGACCGGACCGTAGATCACCTCCCCGGGCGGAAAGGGCTCGATCGCGCCACCCGTCCCGAAGCCCTGGTCGACGCGGCCGTCGGGCAGGAAGCCGAACACGGTCCGCTCCCCGACAACCACGTAGACGCGGCCGTCGGGAGCCGAGGCGACGCTGCCCTCGCGCCCGTAGTCGGTGCCGCTGAGCGCCGTCTCCAGCACCGCCCGGCCCTCGCCGAAGGCGGGGTCGAGCCGGCCTTTCGCCGCCGCTCCGGGTCCGGTGAGGGCCGCGAGGAGGGCGATGATCAGAAGGGTCGCGAGCAGCCGCTTCATCGGCAAAGCGAACCGGTCGGCGCGGACGGCACGGCTATCGGCTCAGGTAGCGGGCGAACGCCAGCCCTTCGATGTCGAGGAAGCGGGGGTCGCCGAGAATCCCGCCGACGAGCAGGCCTCCCCGCGCCGCCGAGACCGCGAGCGCGGCCGCTTGTTTTTTTGGAAACCCGATCGCCTCCAGGCCGCGGCGACCGAAGTTCGGTTCGCGCTTCCCCGCCGGGCTGAGGCGGGTGAGGAGGAAGCGACGCGGAGCGCCGTCGCCACCACGGATGTCATAGCCGGCGAGGGCGATGCGCCCGCGGCCGTCGATCGCGAGGCCCTCGAGGATCGCGCGGGGCGGCAGCTTCGGCGAGGCGGTGCCGCCGTGCCCGAAGGTGAGGTCGGGCTGGCCGTTTGGGAGCAGGCGCTTGACCCGCCACGCCGGGTCGGCGATCCCGCCTTCGAGCGGAGCGGTGTCGCTGAGGCGGCCGAGCACCAGCAGCCGCCCGCTCGGGTCGAAGGAGAGCGCAGTCACCGCTTCGAATTTCGGGTGGGGGAGGCCGCCGCTCTCGCCGAAGCCCGGATCGAACCGCCCGTCGGCCAGGAGGGCGACGAGCTTCCCCGATTCGGCCGGGCCGCGGAATCCGCAGTAGCCGCCGCTCGCCCCGTCGAAGGCGATCCGGCCGGCCGGAGAAAGCACGAGGGAGGCGGCGCGTTCGATCTGACCTTCGCTGACGACGCCCCCCTTACCGAATCCGGCGACCGGTGCGCCCCCCGAGTCGAGCCGCGCGAAGAAGGACGAGCTGGTCGCGCCGAACGGCGCACCCGCAGAGCAGCCGATCACCTGGGCCGAGGCGTAGCCGGCGAGCACAATCCCGTCGTCCGGGGTAACCGCCATCGAGGTCAGGCCGACGGCCGGCTCCGGATAGACGACGCCCGACGGCGTGGCGGGGGGCTGTTGGCCGAAGCTGCCGCTGACGGAGCCGCCAGCGCCGAACGAGCCGTCCGGCCTGCCGTCGGGCAGAAAGCGATAGACGATTGCGACCCGTCCCCCGGTTCCGCCGGCCACGCCTGACCCCAGGTCCGCGAGCGTGCCCGCAACCAGCACCCGGGTCTGCGAGTCCACGGCCAGGGCGGCGAGTTCGAACTTCGATCCTGAGGGGGCGGGGATTCGGATCTTTCCGTCACCGCCGAAGCGGTCGAGCGCGGCCCCCTGCCTGTCCCTCTCGATGACGAAGCTGCCGCCCGCGGCCGCGAGGCCACCGCCGGGGAGCGCGGCCATCGCCATCCGCGCCGCCCTCGGCTTCCCCGTATAGGAGACTTCGAGTTCCCCGACCGGCAGCCTCACCTGGAGCTTCCCGTGCTGCCCGAAGCCGGGGTCGAGGCTTCCGGCTGCCGAGGCAGCGCCCGGGAGCGCGGCGAGGAGGACGAGGACGAGAAACACCGCGATCTTCTTCACGGCCATTCGAAACCTGAGCATCGGTAAAAGTTTCGAAGCTAAATCCTGGCCAGCTGGCCAAACGTGATACACAGTCGACATGGGACGGCGTCGCAATCGCAAAGTGGGTCAGTACGCCTTGCTCGGCGGCGCCGCCACGACCGGCCTCTTCGCCTCCGGCCTGGCGCTCCTCTGGCATCGCCTGGCGCGGCGGCCGCTGCCGAAGGTGAGCGGGACGATCGAGGTTCCGGAGCTGCGCGGAGAAGTGAGCGTACGGCGCGACCGCTGGGGCGTCCCGCACGTCGAGGCCGCCGAGCGCGAGGACCTCTTCTTCGCCCAGGGCTACTGCCACGGGCAGGACCGGCTCTGGCAGATGGACTTCTACCGCCGCGTGGTCCAGGGCCGGGTCGCCGAGATGGCCGGCGAGGAGGGGCTCGCCGTCGACCGGCTGATGCGGACGCTGGGGATCCGCTGGACCGCCGAGCGCGAGGTCGAGGAGATGGAGCCGGGCCTGCGGGCCAAGCTGGAGCGCTTCTGCGCCGGCGTCAACGCCGCCGCCCGCGACGCCCGGGCGAGGCCGTTCGAGATGCAGATCCTGCGCCTTGAGTGGTCCCCCTGGAGCCCGGTGGACATCCTCAGCCTCGGCAAGCTGCTCGCCTTCGGGCTCTCGACCAACTGGGAGCGGGAGCTGCTGCGCGCCGACCTGGTCCGTGAGCTCGGTCCCGAGCTGGCGGCGCGGCTGGACCCGGTCTACCCCGCCGACAACCCGGTCGTCGACCAGCTGCCGTTCAGCGGCGAAGGGATGCCGCTGGTCGAGCAGATCGACCGCGTGCGGCGCTCGCTGGGTCTCGCGGCCGAGGCCTCGGGCTCGAACAACTGGGCGGTCAGCGGCGAGCGCTCGGCGACCGGGACGCCGCTGATCGCCGGCGACCCACACCTCTCGCCGAGCATGCCGGGCATCTGGTACGAGGTCAGCCTTCGCCACGGCGAGCGCTTCGTCCGCGGCGCCTCGCTGCCGGGGATGCCCGGTGTCTACATGGGCCAGAACAACGACGTCTGCTGGACGATCACCAACGTGATGGCCGACGTCCAGGACCTCTTCGTCGAGCGGGTCGAGGGCGACCGCTACCTGTTCGAAGACGAGTGGCGGCCGCTGCAGGAACGCCGGGAGGAGATCGTCGTCAAGGGGCGCTCCGAGCCGGTCTCGATCGACGTGCGCGCCACCCACCACGGCCCGATCGTCAACGAGGCGCTCGGCGCCGACGAGGGCGAGCCGCTGGCGCTCGCCTGGCAGGCGCTCGCCGAATCGACCGCCTTCGAAGCCGCCTTCGAGCTGCTCGACATCGCCTCCGGCCCGGAGCTGGTGGCGAAACTGGAGGGCCACACCGCGCCCGCCTCGAACATGGTCTGGGCCGACCGCTCCGGCTCGATCGGCTACAAGCTGATCGGCCGCCTGCCGATCCGGCGCGGCGGCTGCCCCGACCTGCCGAAGCCCGGCTGGAGCGGCGAGTTCGAGTGGGACGGGACCGTCCCCTACGAGGAGCTGCCGGAGGTGACCGACCCCGAGAGCGGGTTCGTGATCACCGCCAACAACCGGATCGTCGGCGACGAGTACCCGCACCACATCACCAGCGACTGGCTCGACGGCTTCCGCGCCAAGCGGATCGAGCAGATGCTGGAAGCGACCGAGAAGCACGACCTCGACAGCTTCGAGGAGATCCAGAACGACAACTTCTCGATCCCCGGCCTGGAGGCCGCGGCGCGGCTCAGCCGCCTGCACCCGCGCGGCCAGCGCGAGCGCAGCGCGATCGAGCGGCTGCGCAGCTGGGACGGCTGCCTCGGGCCGGAGACGATCGCCGGCAGCATCTACCAGGCCTTCCTGCTGCGGCTGGCGCGCGAAGTCGCCCGCTGCGCGATCGGCGACCGCGACCTCTGCGAGCGCTGGCTCGACCGCGCCGACAACGGCTTCCTGCCGCACGTGACCTCTCCCTGGCGCTGGCACTCGCACCTGATGGCGCTCTGGGAGGAAGCCGACGAGGAGCTGATCGGCCGGCCCTGGGACGGGCTCGTCCTCGAGGCGCTGGCCGGCGCCCTCGACGACCTCTCCGAGCGCTTCGGGCCCGACCCCGAGGCCTGGCGCTGGGGGCGGATCCACGAGCTCAAGTTCCCGCACCCGCTCGGCGACGCCAACCCGCTCTTCGACCGCCTCCTCAACCGCCGCCTCCGGGCCGGCGGCGCCCAGGAGACGGTCAGCCAGATCGCCTACGACCCCAACGACCCCTACAACGCGGTCTGGGCGCCGAGCTGGCGGATGATCGCCGACCCGGCCGACCCCGACCGCTCGCGCTGGCAGACCTTCACCGGCCAGTCCGGCCATCCCGCCAGCCCCCACTACGACGACCTCCAGGTCGACTGGCTCGACGGCCGCACGCAGGCGATGCGCGGCGAGGGTCCCTGGTCGGAGCTGGAGTTGATCCCGACGGCCTGAGCGACTTTGCAAACCATTGGTTGACAAAGTCGCCCCGCGACTCGGGCGCGGCCGCCGTGTTCTTCCTTGGATGCCACGCACCCGCCTCGCTCTCTCCCTGCTTCTGACCATCTTCTGCCTCGCCGCGCCGGCGAGCGCGCAGGCGCTGCCGCGGGGGTTCTTCGGGATCGCTCCGCAAACCGGGATCGGGCCGCGGGACACCGCCCGGATGCGCGGCGGCGGCATCGAGACGGTGCGGATGCCGCTGCGCTGGGGTGGGGTGCAGCCGACGCCCCGCGGCGGCTTCAACTGGACCACCTTCGACGAAGCCGTCGCCACCGCGGCCGCGGGTCGCCTCGAAGTCCTGCCCTTCCTCTGCTCGCCGCCGCGCTGGGCGTCCCGGCGGGAAACCCGCCTGCCGATCGATAGCGGCCGCCAGCGCCGCGCCTGGGCCGAATTCGCCCGTGCCGCGGTCGAACGCTACGGGCCGCGGGGCAGCTTCTGGGACGAGCACGCGCCGGGGACCAAAGACCCGCTGCCGCGGCTGCCGATCCACGCCTGGCAGATCTGGAACGAGGAGAACTTCTTCTACTTCACCAAGCCCGCCTCGCCGACCCGCTACGCGAAGCTGCTCTCGATCTCCGGCCGGGCGATCCACCGCGCCGACCCGCGCGCCGACGTCGTCATGGGGGGCCTCTTCGGCAATCCCAAGCAGGGCCCGCCGGCGGCGATGGACGCGGCCGACTTCCTCGACCGCCTCTACCGCGTGCCCGGGATCAAGGCCGACTTCGACGCCGTCGCCCTCCATCCCTACGCCGCCGATGCGGCCGAGCTGCGGGTGCTGGTCGACGGGGTGCGCCGGGTGATGCTGCGCCACGGCGACCGCCGTGGCGGCCTCTACCTGACCGAGCTCGGCTGGGGCTCCCAGGAGCGCAGCCCGGTCTCCTTCGAGGTCGGCCTGCGCGGCCAGGCGCAGCAGCTGAGCGCCGCCTACGGCTACCTGCTCGGCAACCGCGGCCGGCTCAACCTCCAGCAGGTGGTCTGGTTCAGCTGGAAGGACGCCGCCGGGCTCTGCAGCTTCTGCGACTCGGTCGGCCTCTTCCGCCAGGGCCAGCGGTTCCGGCCGAAGCCGGCCTGGCACGCCTTCGTCAGGATTGCGCGGCGCCGCTGACCGAGCGGACCAGCTCGACGATCTCCGGCGGCGCCTTCTCCGGTGAGCCCGAGTCGAAGGGCGGGTCGGGGTCGTACTCGATCCCCAGCTGGATCGCCTGGGCCACCTCCGGATTCACCTCGCGGGAGACCAGGTGCAGGGCCATGTCGATGCCGGCGGTGACCCCGGCGGCGGTGATGACCTTGCCGTCCTCGACGAAGCGGCCCCCGACCGGGTCGGCGCCGTAGCCACGCAACTCGTCGAGCTCGAGCCAGTTCGAGGTCGCCCGCTTTCCCTCCAGCAGCCCGGCGGCGCCGAGCAGCAGCGAGCCGGTGCAGACCGAGGTCGTCCACTTCGTCGTCCGGTCGATCGCGCGCAGCCACTCGAGCAGCGCCTCGTCGGCGAGCAACGGGCGGTTGCCGCGGCCGCCGGGCACGAGGACGATGTCGGCGCTCGTCACCTCAGCCAGATCTTTGTCGGCGACCAGGGCCATGGTGCCGCGTTCGTCGCGGACCTCGCCCTTGCGCGGGGCGACCGTCTGGATCTCCCAGCCGGGGACGTTGCGCAGGACTTCGTAGGGGCCGATTGCGTCGAGGGTGGCCATTCCGTCGTAGAGCAGCAGTGCGATCTCCATGCGACAAGGTTGACCGCCGGCGCGCCGGTTCGCCAGAGGCAGGAATGACAATGTTCGCTAGATTTCTGCCATGCACCGCGTCGCCGTCCTCTGCCTCGACGGGCTCGTCGCCTTCGACCTCACCGCCCCGGCGCAGGCCTTCATGGTCGCCGCCAGGCCCGGCGGAGAGCCGCTCTACGAGGTCGCCGTCTGTACGGCGGACAGTAGGCCGGTCCGCACCACCAGCGGCTTCGAGGTCAGCCCCGGCGCCCGCCCGGAGGCGCTGCGGCGGGCCGACACCCTCGTCGTCCCGGGCTACGCCGGGATCCTCGATCCGCCCCCCGCGGAGGCGCTGGCGGCGATCCGCGATGCCGCCGCGCGGGGGGCGCGGCTGATGTCGGTCTGCACCGGCGCCTTCGCCCTCGCCCACGCCGGCGTCCTCGATGGCCGCCGCGCCGCCACCCACTGGGCCTGGGCGGGGGAGATGGCGGCCCGCTTCCCGGGGGTCGAGGTCGACCCCGACGCGCTCTTCGTCGACGAAGGCGAGGTGCTGACCTCGGCCGGTCTCAGCGCCGGCATCGACCTCAGCCTCCACGTCATCCGCCGCGACTTCGGCGCCGCCGCCGGCGAGCGCGTCGCCCGGCACATGGTCGCGGCGCCGCACCGCGACGGCGGCCAGGCGCAGTTCTTCCGCCCCGAGCCGCCCAGCCTCGGCGGCTCGCTGGAGCCGACCCGGCGCTGGGCGCTGACCCGCCTCGCCGAGCCGCTCGACATCGCGGCGATGGCCCGCCACGCGGGCGTCAGCCCCCGCACCTTCGCCCGCCGCTTCCGCGAGGAGACCGGCACGACGCCGCTGCAGTGGCTGCTGACCCAGCGCGTCCTCGAGGCGCGGCGGCTGCTCGAGGAGTCCGACCTCCCGGTCGAGGACGTCGCCTGGCGCTGCGGCTTCGGCACCGGCGCCTCCCTGCGCGAGCACTTCCGGCGGGCGACGGCGACCACCCCGACGGCCTACCGGCGCTCCTTCCAGCCCGTAGGCTGAGGCCCGATGAGCAGGCGCGACCAGATCAAGCTCTCGGAGCCGGAGCTGCTGGAGCTGTTGGAGGGCGAGCGGATCGCGGTCGTCTCCAGCCTCGGGCCGCGCGGCTGGCCGCACTCGATGCCGCTCTGGTTCGTCCCCCGCGAGGGTGAGGTCTGGATCTGGACCTACGCCAAGTCCCAGAAGGTCCGCAACCTCGAACGCGACCCGCGGGCGACGGTCCTGGTCGAGACCGGCCACGAGTACGGCGAGCTGCGGGGGGCGATGATCGAGGCCGAGGCCGAGCTGCACCGCGACTTCGAGACCGTGATCGGCTTCGCCGAGGAGCTGACCCTGCGCTACGCCGAGGGGATCTCCTCGGTCGAGGGCGACGCCAAGGCGGCGCTGGAAGCGCAGGCCCCGAAGCGGGTCGCGATCCGCTTCCGGCCGCTGCGGACCGCCACCTGGGACCACCGCAAGCTCGGCGGGACCTACTAGCGGCGGCGGAGTTCGCCGAGGCGGCGCAGGGGCGCCGTCAGCCGCCAGGAGCTGGAGGCCAGAACCGTCTGCAGTTCGGCCGCCGGGCCGCCCACGGCCTGACGGCCGGCTTCGACCATCGGCGCTACGGCCTCTTTCAGATCCGTTCGCCCGGACTCTTCGACCGCCGCCAGCACGTCCTCCCAGAGCGCCAGTCGCAGCGGCGTCGTGATCGGGTGGCTGCGCAGCGGCTCAAGGTCCATCTCGGCGGGAAAGGTGCGGATCTTCTCCCTGGCGCCGATCGCCTCCAGGCCGATCATCGTCGCCAGGCACTTAGGGCAGCGCCCGCAGTTGTAGGCGCCGTCGGGGTTTACCCAGCAGACGCGCAGGGTCTCCTGTACCACCGGGTGGTCGGCGATCCGCCGCAGCCGCTCGACCCGGCCGAAGCGACCGCCCCAGTCCTCGATCGCCAGCCCCTCGCTGCTCCAGAGGTGGTCGACCTGCCAGCTCGCGCCGACCTCCGCCTGATTTCCGTAGTCGCTGTCGTTGGCGATCAGGACCCGCTCGAAAAGGGGTTCGAAGAACAGCGCGATCGCCGCCTCGACGCTGGGGCAGAAGCTCTCCCAGCGCAGGATCGGGTCCGAGAAGGTGCGGACATCGGTGGTGACGACGTGCAGCGGCAGCTGCAACTCCGCCGCCGCCTTCCGCAGGCGCGCCTCGACCTCGTCGCCGAGTGCCTGGTGTTGAGGCCAGGTCGGGACTAAATCGAGGCCGCGGACGAAGATCAGGTCGGTCACGTCGGGGTTGTCGATGACCGCCGCCCAGGAGTCGACGCCGCCGCTGAAGAAGGTCGCCACCCGGCCTCGCTCCCGCGGACCCTCGGCCACTCTGGTGGGAGCGCTCACCTCGATCTCCCGCAGCGGATGGGGGTCGGACGGCCAGCGCGAGGACCAGAGCCGCTGGATCGCCTGGAACTCGCGCTGGTTGCGGAGGATCCTGGCGCTGACCGGCACCTCCAGAGAAAGGTCGCAGCCGCGCGACATCGCCGGCATCAGGGTCGCGGCGAGCGCCCCGTCGGAGGCGGGCAGGACGGGCGTCTCGGTCTGAAAGGAGATCCGGTGCCGCTCGCCTCCTGAGTCGAACGTGAAGGAGAGCTCTCCCGGTGAGGCTTGTAGATCGGTCACGGCCCCCGTGGAGGTGCTCATCGCACCCTCCTGACGAAACGCCGCAGGGGCCGGGTCAGCCGCCAGGAGGTCGAGCTGGTGAGCTCGGCTATCTGCGCTTCCAGGTTGGAGGCGTGCAGCTCGGCGTGGGCGGCACGCTCCTCGGCGGCGCGGGTGCGACCCTCGACCCCCCGCACCCGGCGGTCGACGTCCGCGCCCTCTCCAGCCCACCGCGGCGCGCCGTCTTCGAGCCCGGCGACGGTGGCTGCGATCGGGCCGAAGACGTCGGTCTCGGCCATCAAGCGACGCTGCCGCACCGCCCGGCCGTCGAGCGCCAGCTGGATTCGCAGCCTGCGGCCCGCCTCGGGGTCGAGGGCGGTCGCGGCGAGCAGCTCCGCGCAGCTCCTGGCATCGGCGCCTTTCCCGATGACGAACCCGGCCGGCTGGTCGAAGGCATCGATCAGGCCCGTCGACTTCTGCTCGTAGTAAGGGTTATGGGCGACGGTCAGGGTGGGCAGGCCGAGCATCAGCGAGGTGAGGGCGACGTGGTAGGAGCAGGCCACCGTGACGGCACCTACACCAATCTTCGCCGCCGCGTGGCCGAGGCCTGCGGGGCGCAGGACGACGGGGTCGCGCACCTCGAGCCCGCGTTCGGCGAGGGCGACGGCGAGGCGGTCGGCCGCCGCCCGCTCGTCGACCCGGGGGTCGAGGTAGGCGATCAGCGGCTGGGCGACGACGTCGCGGTCGCCGCGCTCCTTCAGCTCCGCGACCAGCTCGACGTAGAAATCGAGCAGCGCGCCGGGGTCGTCGGTCACCCAGTCGTGCTCGGTGAAGTGCAGGTTCACCACCTGCGGCTCCGCGCCCTCGGGTTCGGCCGGCCGCAGGCGCCTGAGGATGCCGACCGCGTCGTCCCCGCTTTCGGGTACCAACGCGGACCCGAACCCGCTCAGCAGCTCGCCCGTGCGGGGGTCCCTCGACCCCAGCAGCTCGAAAGACCGCAACAGGGCGGCGTCGTCCTCGCCGAGGGTGGCCAGCCACGCGGGTTCCGCCGACAGGCCGGAGCCGATCCGCCGGATGCGGTCCGGCTTCGCCTCTGCCAGCAGCGCCTCGGCGGCCCGCATCATCGCCAGCTTGCGGTCTCCCCAGAGCCCGTTGAAGTAGCCGCCGCCGTAGAAGTAGCTCACCGCGGAGTCGAGGCCGGGGCCGGGGGCGATCGGGACCAGCCCGCCCTCGCCCCCACCCTCCGGGTCGAAATACACCGGATAGCGGGGCGGGCGGACCATCTGCGCCGCCAGCTCGGGGTGGTGATCCATGTAGCGCCGCTCGAGCACCGGTAGGACGACGAGGTAGGGCTCCAGCGGCGCCAGCAGCTCGAGCGCGGCCTCGAGCATCAGCACGTCGCCGAAGTTGCCCGAACCGTCGTAGCCGCCGACCAGGAAGGCCAGCGACCCGGCGCCGGCGACGGCTGCGGCGGTCTCGGGGGTGGCGTAGAGGGACCGTTCGGACGGATCGGCGGCGGGGAACAGGTTCCGGGCCTGGAGCGCGCCGGTGGGGGGCGGGCCCGGCCCTCGCCGCTGCCGCTGGTCTCGATTGCGCCCGAGGGTCGCCCTGCCGGTGGTCACCACGGGCGCGATGGCGGCCTCCAGATCGCCCCGACCCGAGCGCCGAGCGACGTCCAGCAGGTCTTCCCAGAAGGAGAGGACGATCGAGTCGCCGATCCTCACGCGAGCCAGCTCCGCCGGGCCGAGCTCGAGCTCGGCCGGGAAGGAGGTGACCCGCCCCCGCGCCCCGATGGCCTCGAGGGCGATCAGGGTGGCCAGGCACTTCTGGCAGCGCCCGCAGTTGTAGGCGCCGTCGGGGTTCTCCCAGCACACCCTGAGACTGCGGCAGGCGACCGGATCCTCGGTAAGCCGTTCGAGCCGCTCGATCCGGCTGCGGTGGCCGCCGTGGTCGGCGATCTCCACCCCCTCGGCGCTCATCAGCACGTTGACCATCCAGTTGGTCCCCCAGCGGCCCTGGACTTCGTAGTCGGCCGGGGTGGCCATCAGCACCCGGTCGAAGAGAGGAGCGAGGAAATGGGCGATCGCCGCGCCGGCGCTGCCGTAGTAGATGCCCCACGGCAGGTGCGGATCGCCCATTTCGCGCAGGTTGGTCGTGACCACGTGCAGCGGCAGCCCGAGGTCGCCCGCCGCCTCGCGCAGCCGCTCCTCGACCTGGTCGGCGAGCCGGGTATGGGGACCGGCGTAAGCGAGGTCGAAGCCGCGGACGAAGATCAGGTCGGTGAGGTCCGGGTTCTCGAGGACGGTGTCCCAGGAGTCGACGCCGCCGCTGAAGAAGGCGGCAACCCTCCCCGTGGCGCCGCCCGGTTCGGGGTCGCGCGTCGGCGCCTCCACCTCGACTTCCTCCAGCGCTATCCCGCCGATCCAGTCGTGCGACCAGATGCGCTGGATCGCCTGGAACTCGCGCTGTCCGCGCAGCAGCCTCGGGCTGACCGGGTCGGTCATCCGCAGGCGGCCGCCGTGGCGCATCGCGGGCATCGTCACGGCGGCGAGAGCGGCATCGGCCGAGGGCGTCGCCGGCGAGGCGGTCCGCATCCAGACGTTGGTCGTCCGCTCGCCGATGCGGGCGTCGAAGGACAGCTCGCCGGGAGCGGTGCGGAGGTTGGCTATCTCGTGATCGAAATGGGTTGTGCCCACGGGAGACCGGTAAATCGAGTAGGACGAGGACGGCGACCGCGGCGGCTAGTGCTTGTGCCGGCGCAGGATGCGGATCTTCAGCGGGCGCGAGATCGCTTCGGCGTAGGTGCCGTCGGAGAGCACTTTCGCCCGGAAGCGCACGCGGTGCTTGATCCGCGGCCTGAACCGTACCGAGCAGACGCGATCCGCCCGCCGCACCCCGATCCGGCGCTTGCCCTGCCAGAGGCTGACCCGCTGGCCGCGACGGCCCTCGCAGGGCGAGATAAAGGCCGTGATCAGGGCCCGCTTGTTGCGCTTCACCTTGCGGCGCAGGGCGCGGATGCCGACGAAGGAGTTCTTCAGCACCGGCGGCTGGGCCGTCGAGCCGCAGCCATCGCCCCCGGGACCGACGAGCCGGTAGACCGGGCCTTTGCCGGAGATCGCGTAGAGGCGCCCGCAGGAGTCCTCGCCGAAGGAGTTCAGCGAGTCGATCGCAACGCCCTCCGAGCGGTCGCCGCCGGCGAACGGCAGGCCCGGGAGCAAAGAGCGGATCTCGCCGACGCAGAGGTCCCCGTAGACGTAGCGGCCGTAGAGGTCGCCGTAGTTGGTGTTGCGGGCGACGTAGCCGCCGATGATCGCGCAGCCGTGGGCGACGTCACCGCCCGGTTCGGAGTGGGGGTAGTCGAAGATCGGATCGGTGAAAGAGCCCGGGGGCGCCGTGTCGCAACCTTCGTCGTCGGCTACCGCTCCGGCGATGAACCCCTCGCGGCAGTTCCAGCCGTAGTTGGCGCCGGCGCCGAGGCCGGGGGCCGGGGCGTAGTCGACCTCCTCGCGTTTCCCCTGGCCGACGTCGCCGATCACGAGGGCGCCGGTGAGGCGGTCGAAGGAGAAGCGGAAGGGGTTGCGCAGGCCGTAGCTCCAGACGGTGAGGGCGGCGCCCGGCGTCGAGGTGAACGGGTTGCCCGGCGGGATGCTGAAGACGATGACCCCGTCGGTGTCGGGGTCGATGCGGAGGATCTTGCCGAGTTCGCTGCTCAGGTCCTGGGCGTTGTGCTCCGGGTCGTTTTCGCCGCCGCCGTCTCCGGTGGAGATGAAGAGGTTCCCTTCCGGGCCGAACTGCAGCTGCCCGCCGTAGTGGCTGGTGTATTTGGGGTGGGAGATCGTCAGCAGGTTCCGCAGGCTGGAGAGGGGAGCCGAGCCGCCGCTCGCCACCATTTCGGCGACGTGGATCTCGGGCGGGCTCTCTTCCTTGCCGGTGTAGTAGACGAAGAGCCGCCCGCTGGACTGGAAGTCGGGCGAGAGGGCGATCGAGAGCAGGCCCCCCTCGCCGATGGGTTCGACCACCGAGCTGATGTCGGCGAAGACGGTGCGGTTCCCGTTTTCGACCTCGATCACCCGCCCGTCGCGCTGGACGACGAAGAGGCGGTCGGGGTTCGCGGGCGCCGAGGTGAGGAAGATCGGTTCTTCGAAGCTGCCGATCGACTGCGGCGTCAGCGCCTGGGCGCTCGCGCACCACAGCCCCATTAAGAGCGCCACCGCCGCCAGTGCTTTTGCCGCTGCCCGAACCAAGGTCGTCAAGTTAGCTAACCCGTTACCCGGCACCGGGTCGCGGTCAACCCAACGTCCAGCAGCGGATCGGCACCGCGTCGCCGGTGACTGCGACCGCGGCAGCGTAGCCGGGGTCGATCGGCAGGCTCCGGGCGGCGACCGGGGGCGAGGGCCAGGCGGGGGGGCGGCCGAGGCCGACGCCGAGGCACTTGAGCCGGGCCTCGTGCCGCGCCCAGAGCGCGTAGAAGATGTGGCCGCGTTCCTCCCCGCCGGCGCCGCGCACCGTCGCCGCGTCCTCGGGGGACAGCGCCCGCTCGGCGAGGGCGACCAGGTCACGCTCGGGCTTTTCGCGCTCGACGTCGACGCCGACCTCGCGGCCGCGGGTGACCGCAACCAGCGCCAGGCCGCCCGAGTGGCTGAGGTTGAAGGCGAGCCGCTCGGGTTCGGCAGCCAGGCGGGGCTTGCCGTGCTCGCCGCGGACCAGCTCGATCGCCCCGGGTTCCCCACCCAGGTAGAGCGCCAGAACCCGCGCCAGCGCCTCGTCCGCCGGGACGGCCGCGGCGGCGGCGCGCCAGACGTGCACCTCGGCGGCGGGGGACGGCGGGCGACTGGGGGCCGGCGGGTACTCCAAACGGGTCGATCCTAGGTGATAGCTTCGCCAGCCTTGACCCGGCTGCTGATCACCGGCGGCGCCGGCTTCGTCGGCTCCAACCTCGCGGTCTCAATCGCTTCCCGCCACCCCGAGTGGGAGGTGATCGCGCTCGACAACCTCTACCGCAAGGGCTCGGAGCTGAACCTGCCGCGCCTCGAGGAGGCGGGGGTGGAGTTCGTTCGCGGCGACGTCCGCGAGCCGGACGACTTGGCGGCGCTGCCGCCGCTGAGCGCCCTGGTCGAGTGCTCGGCCGAGCCCTCGGTGATGAGCGGGGTCGACGGCGACACCTCCTACCTGCTCCACACCAACCTGACCGGCGCCTACAACTGCCTGGAGCTGGCCCGCCGCGACGGCGCCTTCTTCGTCTTCCTCTCGACCAGCCGCGTCTACCCGGTGGCGCCGCAGGTCGAGCTCAACCTCGAGCAGGCCGAGACCCGCTTCGAGATCGCCGCCGAGCAGGAGGTTCCCGGGGTCTCGCCGGCGGGGATCTCCGAGGACTTTCCGCTGCAGGGCGCGCGGACCCTCTACGGGACGACCAAGCTCGCCGCCGAGCTGCTGATCGAGGAGTACCGGGCGGCCTTCGGGCTCCCCGCCGTCGCCGACCGCTGCGGGGTGATCGCCGGCCCCTGGCAGATGGGCAAGGTCGACCAGGGCGTTTTCACCCACTGGATGCTGGCCCACCACTTCCGCAACCCGCTCAGCTACATCGGGTTCGGAGGGCATGGCAAGCAAGTCCGGGATCTCCTCCACGTCGAGGACCTCGTCGACCTGGTCGAGCGGCAGCTGCTCGACCCGGCGGCCTGGGACGGGCGCACCGTGAACGTCGGCGGCGGCCGCGAGTGCAGCCTCTCCCTGCTGGAGACGACCGAGATCTGCCGGCGGCTGACCGGCAACGAAGTCCCGATTGCAGCCGTGCCTGAGACCCGCGCCGGGGACGTCCCTGTGTACCTTTCCGATTGCACGAGGCTCTTCGGCCTCGACGCATGGCGACCCCAACGCAGCGCCGAGCAGGTGCTGGCGGACATCCACGACTGGGTCTCCGCCGACGAGGCGCGGATCGCCGCCGCCCTCGAAATTCAACCCCAGTGAAGGGAAGGGAATAAACGTATGCCGGTTGCGATCATCACGGGCGCGGGAGGCCTGATCGGGTCCGAGGCCGTCGAACACTTCGTCCGCGAGGGTTTCGACGTCGTCGGGATCGAGAACGACATGCGGGCCAGCTTCTTCGGCCCCGAATCCTCGACCTCGCACGTCACCCAGCGGCTGATCGAGGCCCACCCCGGCGAGTTCCGCTGGGAGAACGCCGACATCCGCGACGCCGAGGCGGTGGACCGGATCTTCCGCGAGCGGGCCGGCCAGATCGAGCTCGTCGTCCACACCGCCGCGCAGCCCTCGCACGATTGGGCCGCCGGCGACCCGCAGACCGACTTCGGCGTCAACGCCAACGGCACCCTCAACCTGCTGGAGGCCGCGCGCGCCCACTGCCCCGACGCCCCCTTCGTCCACTGCTCGACCAACAAGGTCTACGGCGACACTCCAAACAGGTTGCCGTTGGGAAGCCTCGAGAAGCGGCTCGAGCTGCCCGAGGACCACCCCTACTACAAGGGGATCGACACCTCGATGTCGATCGACTCCTCGACCCACTCGCTGTTCGGGGTCTCCAAGGCCGCGGCCGACCTACTGGTCCAGGAGTACGGCCGCTACTTCGAGATGCCCACCGTCGCCTTCCGCGGCGGCTGCCTGACCGGCCCGCAGCACGCCGGCGCCAAGCTGCACGGGTTCCTCGCCTACCTGATGAAGTGCGTCGTCACTGGGACGCCGTACACCGTCTTCGGCTACGAGGGCAAGCAGGTCCGCGACAACATCCACAGCGCCGACCTGATCGCCGCCTTCGACGCGTTCCGCAGGAACCCGAAGCCGGCTGCCGTCTACAACATCGGCGGCGGCCGCTTCAGCAACTGCTCGATGCTGGAGGCGATCGACGCCTGCGAGCGGATCGCCGGGCGCGAGCTGCAGTGGGAGATGGGCGAGGAGCCGCGGATCGGCGACCACCGCTGGTGGATCTCCGACCTCGCCCCCTTCCAGGCCGACTACCCCGAGTGGAAGCTGCGCTACGGGATCGAGGAGATCCTGCGCGAGATGTACGAGCAGAACCTCGACCGCTGGGTGGTCAAGGCGTGAAGCTCCGCCTTCTCGTTGTCGCCGCGCTGGTCGCGGCCCTGGGGCTCCTCGCGGTCGCCAGTGGCGGCAGCGCGGCGCCGAAGCCGCAGCTGCCGCGCGGCTTCTTCGGGATCGCACCGCAGACCGGTCTGACCGACACCGACGTGCGCTACATGCGCGCCGGCGGGATCGAATCACTGCGGATGCCGATCGCCTGGTCCGTCGTGCAGCCGACCCGCAAGGGCGGCTACGACTGGTCCTCGATCGACCCCACGGTCGAAGTCGCCGCCCGCGGCGGTCTCGAAATCCTCCCCTTCCTCGCCGGGACGCCTCCCTGGCTCGGCAAACTGACGAAGCTGCCGGTCCGCAACGCGCGGCAGCGCGCCGCCTGGACGGCGTTCGTCAAGGCGGCGGTCGAACGCTATGGCCCCGGCGGCCAGTTCTGGCGCGAACACCGCACCGAAGGGATCAACTACGAACCGGCGATCACCGCGCCGAAACCGATGCGCACCTGGCAGATCTGGAACGAGGCGAACTTCTTCTACTTCGCCTATCCGGTCTCCGTCCGCAACTACGCGCAGCTGCTGAAGATCTCCAGCCGGGCGATCAAGTCGGTTCAGCCCGGGGCCAAGATCGTGCTCAGCGGGCTCTTCGCCCGGCCGAACGCGCGAGGGAAGAAAGGGATGTCGGCGGCGGCCTTCCTCGAAGGGCTCTACCGGGTCCCCGGCATCAAGAGCAGCTTCGACGGGGTTGCCCTCCACCCCTACGCGATCGACACCCGCGAACTGGAGGAAATGGTCGAGGAATTCCACGAAGTCAGCCGCGAAAACCACGACCGCCCCGGCTTCTACGTCACCGAGATGGGGTGGGGTTCGCAGGACAACTTCGAGGAAGTCGCTTTCGAGCAGGGGATCCGCGGCCAGGTACGCGAGCTGCGCGGCGCCTACGGCTACCTGATCGAAAACCAGCGGCGCCTAAACCTAAAGCAGGTGTACTGGTTCTCCTGGAAAGACGCGGCCCTGCTCTGCAACTTCTGCGACTCGGTCGGCTTCTTCCGCGAAGGCGAACGCTTCAAGCCGAAGCCGGCCTGGCACGCCTTCGTGAAGATCACGGGCGGGCGGGCCAGGCCCTAGAGCGGTGACGCCCGACGAGCCGCGGGGCCCGGCCTGGCTGGTCCTGCCCACCTACGACGAGGCCGAGAACATCGAGCCCTTCCTCGCCGCCGTCCTGCCGAAGCTTCCGGGCGACGCGCGGATTCTCGTCGTCGACGACAACTCCCCCGACGGCACCGGCCGGATCGCCGACCGCCTCGCCGAAGGGGAGGAGCGGATCGAGGTCCTGCACCGGACCGAGAAGGAAGGCCTCGGCCCGGCCTACATCGCCGGTTTCCGCAAGGCGCTGGCGGAGGGCGCCAGCCTGATCCTGGAGATGGACGCCGACTTCTCCCACGACCCGGCCTACCTGCCCCGCCTCCTGGAGGCGGCGAAGCGGGCCGACCTGGTGATCGGCTCGCGCTACGTCGAGGGCGGCGGCGTCTCCAACTGGGGGGCGCTGCGCCGCGGGATCAGCCGCGGCGGCAGCGCCTACGCCCGCCTCGTTCTGGGCGTCCAGGTCAAGGACCTGACCGGCGGATTCAAGTGCTTCCGCCGCGAGGTGCTGGAGGCGATCGACCTCGACTCGGTCGACGCCCGCGGCTACGCCTTCCAGATCGAGATGACCTACCGCGCCCTGCAGGCGGGCTTCCGCGTCGCCGAGGTCCCGATCGTCTTCCGCGACCGCCAGGCGGGCAGTTCGAAGATGGACGGCTCGATCGTCCGCGAGGCGATCTGGCGGGTCCCGCGGCTGCGTTTCGGCCGGCGCGGCGCCTGAGTCAACCGGCGACCGTCAACCCCAGCTTCCGCGCCGCCGCGAGCAATCCGGCGTCGAAGCTGGCCACCATGGCTTCGTTGTTCTGGGTGGCCAGCAGGACGCAGCAATCTGGCATTTTCAGACCCAGTTCGGCGCGCATCTCGGCCAACCGACCTGGAGCGCCCGCCCCCAACGGAACCTCTTGAATATCGAGTCCTAGGAGGGCCGCTTCCGCTTCCTCCAGGCGCCCCGCGCGAGCCGGGTAGACCAGGGTCTCGGCCAGGGTGACTGAGCTGGTCCCCCACGGCTCGCTGCTGAGGGCTTCCAGCAGGCTGTTGGCTTTGGCGTGATGCCGGTCGGAGCCGTTGAGGAAGGCGATCAGGACGCTGGCATCGAGGACGATCACTCGGGCCAGTCTGCGCGCAGCTGCTCGAGTGCGTCCGGGGGGAAGACGCCGGTAAACGCTCCAGCGGTTTCCGCGATCGCCTTCCTGCGTCCCTCCGCCTCGCGCGCGATCGCCTTCTGCCCAGCCTCGGCAAGCCGGAGCAGCAACTCTTTTCGACTCCGGATGTCGGGCCAACGCCGCTGCGCCTCGTCCAACTGCTCACGCAGCACGCCGGTGTCGGTGAAGGTGTAGCGGGGTCGGACGGTGGGCACGCAAGAAGTGTAACACCTAGGTTGCAAGGTGCGACACGCGGGACGCCCGCTGACGCTCGATAGGGTCCTGCTCGGTGGCGGGCAGACTCCAGAAGCCGGCGATTGCGCTGGTCGGACTGGCTGTGGCGATGCTGGCTGCGGCGACTTGGTTGCTGCTGGCCGGGAACGGCAACGTCCTGCACGGAGACGAGCTCTTCTACTTCTCCCACATCGTTGACAAGAGCGGCGGGCAGGTGCGGGTCGACGGGCTCGAATACCTCTTCGCCCCGCACAACGGGCACCTCGTCATCCTCGGCCGGCTCTTCTACGAACTCCTCTTCGCCCTCTTCGGCACCGGCTACTTCTGGTTCCGGGCTGCGGAGGTCCTCGGCGTCCTCATCTGCTCCGGCCTCTTTTTCGCCCTCGCCTGGCGCCGTACGTCTCCGCCGATCGCCCTCGCCTTCACCCTGCCGCTGCTGACCCTCGGCTACGCCAACGAAGTGCTGATGTGGCCCTTCGACCTCCACACGCTCTACTCGGCGGCGCTCGGGCTCGGTGCATTCCTGGCGTTGGAACGGGACGACCAGCGCGGTGACGTCCTCACCGCCGTGCTCCTCGTCCTCTCGGTGGCGATGCTCGAGGTCGGGGTCGCCTTCGCTGTCGGGGTCGGGGTTTCGATCCTCCTGCGCGACGATCGCCGGCGGCGCCTCTGGATCGTTGGCGCACCGATCTTCCTCTACGGCATCTGGTGGCTGTGGGCGCAGAAGTTTGACCAGTCCGGGATTCTCCTCAGCAACGTCCGCCTGATTCCATTCGAGGTGGCGAACGCCCTGACCGCGGTGGTCGGTTCGGTCACCGGGCTCAATCCGACCGCGGGAGCCGCCCCGCCGGAAGTGACGACGATCACCCCGGTCCCAGCGGTCGCTGCCGGCTTCGCCGTCGCTGGGCTCATCTACCGGATACGCCGCGGCGCGGTGCCGCCGAGCCTCTGGATGTTCCTCGCCACCGCGCTCGCCTATTGGGTGACGATGGCGATGGGGGGCCGCGCGCCGGACGGGACCCGCTATGTCTACGTCGGCACCGTCCTCGTCCTCCTGGTCGCCGTCGACGCGATCCGCGGCATCCGCTTCTCGCCGCTTGCCACCCTCGCCTTCTTCGCCGTCTTCCTCGTCGCGCTGCCCTCGAACGTCCAGAAGCTGAACGACGGACGCAGCACGGAACTGAAGAGCGCCAAGATCCTCGACACCGAGTTCGCGATGCTGGACCTCGCCCGCGGCCATGTGGCGCGCACCTACATGCCGATGAGCGATCCCCGGGTGGAAGAAGCAGGCGGACATCAGGGAGTCGGCCTCCATGCCGGCGACTACTTCCGCGGCGTGGATCGCAACGGCAGCCTTGGTATCCCCCTCGACCGGTTACGCGGCGAGAGCCTCGAACTCCGCGGAATCGCCGATGCCGCCCTGGTCGGAGCGCTCGATCTCTCGCTCCAGCCGGCATCCGCCCCGGTCAACCGCGCCTCCTGCACCAAGGTCCGGGACGCGAGCCCGGCCAGCCCCGCCTATTTCGAGCTGCCGGGCGGCGGCGTCCTGCTCGGCGCGACCCGCGCGACCGCGCCGATCGGTCTCAGCCGCTTCACCGACGGCAAGGCGAGCGTCCCGGTCGGTCAGGTCCCCGCCGGTCGCTGGGGCGCCCTGCGAATTCCCGCCGACTCGGCCGCCGATTCCTGGCTGGCTGTGGTCGTCGCCCCGGTCTACGCCTGTCCGCTGCCGTGAGCATCCGTCTGTCTTAGACATCTTTTAGTATTCGGTTCGCCACGGTGTAAACGACAACGCGGTCCAAGGGAGGGGCATGAACGTTTTTCGGTGGGGGAATCGGCGATGTGTATTTACGGTAGTTCTGGGCGCTATCTCGATATGGCTGCTGGTTCTCGTCTCCTCTGCGGGGGCTGCGACCAACGAAGAACACTTCTGCTGGGGCGCGACCGTCACGCCCAGCAGCCCGTGTACCAGCCCCTTCCACAAATACGTCACCGGTGTCTACGTCTCCGGCGTGGAGCACTCCGTCTGCGTAAACCACCTCATGTTCCAGAAACAGGAGAGATGTACTGGGGGCCCTGGCCAAGGCGTCTTCCTGGAAATCACGCCGAGCGAAAATTCCGACAACGGCAGGATTTACCCCAATACGGGCGTCAAAGGAAGTACGACTGTCTACGGGGTCATCTATTACAAAGACCCGCCCCCGCCGCCCCCGCCGCCGAGCTGGCACTGCTGCGACAACCTCGGCGGCGCTGTGGTTGGCGACCCGGATATCGCCTCGTGGTGGACCGGCCGCCTCGACGTCTTCGCGCGCGGCGACAACAACGAGCTCTGGCACAAGTACTACGCCAACGGCTGGAGCGGCTGGGAAAGCCTGGGTGGAAAACTGACCTCCGGCCCGGGCGCGGTCTCTACCACGGAGAAAACCGTTGACGTCGTCGCGCGGGACTCCAACAATGCCGTCTCCCACTGGAAATGGAACGGCACCAGCTGGTTGACCGACAACCTCGGCGGCAACATCACTTCGGACCCGGACATGGCCTCCTGGGGAAGCGACCGCATGGACGTCTTCGCACGGGGGATCGACAACGCTCTCTGGCACCGATACTGGAACAGCGGGTTCTGGGGGCCGTGGGAGAGCTTGGGAGGCAGTCTGGCGTCGGGGCCCAGCGCGGTGTCGTGGGGGGACGAACGCATCGACGTCGTCGCCCGGGCCAGTAACGGGTCGGTCAACCACTGGTGGTGGGAAGGCGCCGGCTGGTCGAGCGACAACCTTGGCGGCAACATCGTCGGCGACCCGGAAATCTCGTCCTGGAGCTACGGAAGACTCGACCTGTTCGCCCGCGGGACCAATAACGAGCTCTGGCATAGGTATTACGACATCTACAGAGGGGCCTCTTGGACCGCCTGGGAAAGTCTGGGCGGCGCCCTCTACTCATCTCCGAGCGCTGTGTCCTGGGACCAGTACCGGATCGACGTGATCGCCCGCGCCTCAGACAACACGCTCAACCACTCGTGGTTCGGCTACTAGCCGACCCTTTTCTACTTGCGGCCGATTACGAGGAACTGTTTGCCGAGCAGCCGCCAGGCGAGCGGCGTCCGCAGGTAGATCCGAGTCAGTCGCCGCGAGGGCGGCAGTTTGCCGCGGAACGAGTACGGCAGGTACTGGGGGATCGTGCGCTCGGGCTCGAAGCCGGCGGTGTAGAGGTGCTCCTCGATCGCCAGGTGGGTGAGGGCGACGATGTGGTCCGCGAAGTCCCAGTATTCGCGGGCGCAGTAGCGGTAGTTCGGGCCCATGATCGCGATCCGCCCACCGGGCTTCATCGCTCCCCGCATCCGCTCCAAAAACCCAGAGATCTCGACCTGGCTCGGCAGGTGCTCCAGGAAGTTGGAGACGAAGACGCCCTCGAAGTGCTCGGCCGGCAGCTCGGCGTCCTGGATCCGCGAGGTGATGCGGCGGACGTCGGAGCTGCGGCCAGCCTGCTCGTAGTCGACCTCGTCGATCGCGACCCGATCGGGGGCGTCGATCGCCTCGATGAACTCACCCCATCCCGCCGCCGGGTCGAGGACCGACCGCGGCGAGCCCATCAGCGAGTGGACGTGGGGCGCGATCTCCATCCAGACGCCCCGCCGGGCCTCCTGGTCGACGTTGCGGTGGCGGTATGAGTAGAGGCGCTCGTAGTTCAGGTCGATCGTTCCTTGCCGGGCTCCGAGGGGCTCGAAGACTACGAGCAGACGGTGACAGTTGCCTTCGTGACCAGCTGCCAGTCCTTCTCGCCGTCCTGGGGAAGCTTCAGTGCGGCCCAGCCGCCGGGTCGCAGGCGGGCAATCGGGACACCAGGCCCAGAGTTGGCGAAGCGGCGCACACCGATCGTCGGCGTCCCGGCTCCGGAGACCCGGACCAGGTTGAAGCCGGTCGAGAGAGGGACGACCGCTGCGCCCATCCCTCCAGGTTTGGTGGTGCGACAGGTAAGGGCCGCACCGGGAGAGTGGGAAGGTTCGAGTTCCACCGGGATCGCCCTGACCAAGGTGGTGTCGGCGATCTCGCGGATTTCCTCCGGCTGCTCCCCCAGTTCGTCGAGGGTGAAGGCGATCGAGCCGTTCTTTTCGGCCGAGGCGAGGTAGGCGCCCGCCGGGATCCCCTGGTAGAGGCCGCCGCCGGCTTCCGCGACCAAGGGGTCGGCGGAGACGATCAGGGACGGGTCGACCCGTTCGCCCGCGAGCTCCAGCATTGCGAACTCCGCCCGGCTCTTGGCGATGTCCGTGCGGAGGATGTTTTCGTCTTTGCCGGTGAGCATCGCGTCGATGTTCGCCGGCAACGGCAGCAGCGCCAAGACGACGAGCACGGCGCCGACCCGGGTGGAGAGCGGGCGGCGGAAGCAGTCGGCGGCGATCAGCAGCACCAGGACCCCGCTGACCAGCAGGTAGCGGGTGCTCTGCGGCGGCCGGTCGCCGACCGCGAGCAGGGCCCAGTAGGAGGCGGCGACGGTCAACCAGACCCAGATCGTGCGCGGCAGGCCGCCGCGGAAGATCCGCACCGCCAGCCCGATCAGCGCCGCGACCGCCAGCACCTTCCCCAGGGTCGTCACTTCGGTGCCGAACGTGGAGGCGTTGACCGAGTTGGTCCCAGTCAGTGAGCCGAGCACGACCGCGACTGAGTTGAAGGCGGTCTTCGGCAGCTGGACGACGTTGGAGAGTTCGGTTTCCGACTGGTTGAACTTGCTCGCCCAGACCCACCAGATCGCGTAGAAGACCACCGGGACGGCCACGATCCAGGCCCGTCGCAGGCGATCGGCCCCGAGCGCGATCATCACCGCGGCGCCGAGGACGAAGGCGAGGCCGGTCTCGATCATCGAGGTCGAGAAGACGAGCAGGAGGCAGGCGAGCACGTCCCCGTTGCGCCCGCCGCGCTCGAGGCTGAGCAGTCCTCCGAGACCGGTGGCCAGGGCCAGCGAGGTGTGCAGGTCGAAGGGCCAGAGGAACTGCTCGCGGGCGATGCCGAAGAAGAGCAGCAGCAGGCAGGGGGCCAGCGCCGCCAGGTCGCCGATCCGCCGCCGCGCGAAGACGAAGAAGACCCCGACGCTGGCGCAGATCGCCAGGGCGTTGATCAGGACGAAGGCCGTGTAGTGGGCGCCGATCGTGGCGAAGACCGCCTCGTAGATGAAACGGCCGCCGACCTGCAGGTGACCGTTAAACGGTGCCAGCAGGTAGGCGGGGCTGAAGGAGCTCCCGTAGTGGACGACGATGCCGTCTTCGGTGGCGATGTGGGCGTAGTAGGGCAGTTCGTCGATCGCGAACCCCTGGCCCTTGGTCGCGTAAAAGATCAGCCCGGCGGCGATGAACATCGCCAGGCCCAGGGCCACCTCGGTCGCCCGCCTCAGGGTCATGAACCGGCCAGCCGGCACAGGTTCAGCCGCCCTTCGCCGCTCGCCTGCAACTGCCACGGCCGGCGCGAGAGGTCGGTCGGAATCCGAACTTCGGCCCAGGTGCCGGGTTCGAGGCGGCCGAGCTCGACCGGGAACGACCCTGAGAAGCGGCCCAGCGTGAGATCGACCGGAGCGCTTGAGCGCAGGGCGACACCGCCGCGCGGCAGCGTCAGGGTGAGCTCGCCGCCTTCGATCGTCTCGCTGCGACAACTCTCGGCCGGCTTGCCCGCCAGCTCGCCGAAGGCGACGCCGAGGCCCGCCGCCATCACCTTGTCGGCGGGGATGCGGGCGGGCTCAGGCGCCGCGATCAGCTCGGCTTCGTCGTAGGCCGGCGAGCCGTCGGCGTCGCGGGTTTCAAACCAGGCTTGCGCTTCCAGCGGCACGTAGCCGGTGTCGGCGAGTTCTTCGTCGAGGAAGAAGGTCGGTTCGACCTGCGGCCGGATCAGTTCCAGCGCCCCGAGGTCGGCGCGCTCGATCTGGCTCGTGCGGTGGTAGCTCTCATACGCTTCGTGGAAGAAGACGACGTTGGGCAGCACCGCGGCGCCGAGCACCACCAGAGCCGGGATCAGCAGCCGCCGCTGGAGCTTCACCCCGCTGAGCAGGCCGGCGGCGATCAGCAGGACAAACGCTCCGCCGGTGTACTGGTACCGGCTCGCCGAGGCGACACGGCCCGGCTTGACGTCGAATCCGCCGAGGGTCCAGTAGACGAAGGCGACCGCGAGCACGACCCAGAGCGAGCGCGGAATCCGCTCCATCTTCCACAGCCGCCAGAGCGCCAAGACGAGCAGGGCGGCGGCCAGCGGTCGCCCCCAGTCGAGGCCGTTGGGGGTGGTCATGCTTTCCGCTGGGACGGCGAGGCCGAGCAGGGCCGCGACCGCGGCTGAGATCGAGTCGAAGACCCAGGCCGGCGACCTGATGACGTTGTGCATCGAGAGTGCGCTTTCAGCCTCGTGGCCCCAGCCGATCCACCAGGCGACGTAGATCGCCGCCGGCACGGCGACGATGAAGGCCCGGCGCAGGAGGCCGCGATCGCGGCGGCGGAGGAAGACGTCCAGCGCGGCGCCTGCGGCGAAGGCGACCCAGAGGCTGGAGAAGCAGAGCGAGACAGTCAGCGCCAGGCAGGCGAGCCGGTCGCCGCGGTCGTCCTGGCGGTCGAGCGCGACCAGCATCCCGAGGCCGCCCGCCATCGAGCCGAGGAAGGTGATCGAGGCGAACCAGAGGAGGTCGTCGAAGGCGGCGCCGCAGAAGAGCAGGGCGACCATCCCGATCAGCGCCGCCCACTCGCCGACCCGTCGCCGGACCCAGAGATAGAGGAACCAGACTCCGAGCAGGAAGAGCGCGGTCGAGACCAGCTTGTAGGGCAGCATCGACTCGATCCCGAAGACCGAGATCAGCAGCTTCCAGATCGTCATCGGGGCGGCGACGAAGTGCTCGTTGTCGGGCCGCACCCAGTCTTCGAATTCGTCGCCGCGGCGCAGGACGATGTAGCCCCAGTCGTCGAGCAGGAAGGTCAGCTTCGAGCCGAGGACGACGATCCAGGCGGCGGCGGCCGCCATCGCCGCCAGCAGCAGCGGCGTCGCGCTGGGACGGCGGGACGTCACCGGGCCGCTTTGCCCCGCCGGTAGTCGCCGCGGCTGAGGTGGTGCTCGAGGAAGACGTAGAGGACGATGAACAGGTAGCGGCTGCCCATCTCCGAGAGCGCCAGCTTCGAGACGCCGGCTTTGCGGTTGGTCCAGGAGATCGGCACCACCTTGAAGTCGAAGCCCCGCACGATCGCCTTCAGCGGCAGCTCGACGGTGAGGTTGAAGTGGTGCGAGAGGAGCGGCTGGATCGCGTCGATCACCTCGCGCCGGTAGGCCTTGAAGGCGTTGGTGGTGTCGTTGTAGCGGTGGCGGAAGAGGACGCGGATGCCGAAGTTGACGATCCGGTTCATGATCAGCTTCGTGCGCGGGTAGTCGATCACCCGGGCGCCGCGGACGAAGCGCGAGCCGAAGGCGCACTCGTAGCCTTCCTCCAGGACCCGGTAGTAGGCGACCAGATCCTCGGGGCTGTCGGAGCCGTCGGCCATCATGATCGCCACCGCGTCGCCGCCGAACTGCTCGAGGCCGCAGCGGACCGCGAAGCCGAACCCCGGCGGGTGGTAGGAGGTGAGGCAGCGGACCCGCGGGTTGCCGGCCCCGATCGCGTCGACGATCTCCTTCGTGCGGTCGCGGCTGGCGTCGTCGACGACCAGGACGTCGTACTCGATCCCCTCGCGCTCGAGCCGCTCGACGATCCCTTCGACCGTCGCCGCGACCGAGCCCTCCTCGTTGTGGGCGGGGATGACGACCGAGAGCTTCATCCGTCGCCTCCCAGGTGGCAGGCCTTGGCGGGCCCGGCGGTGAGGAGGCGCAGCTTCCAGGGCGTCGTCGCTCCGTCCGCCGGTAGCGCCAGCCGCCCCGCTTCGCCGGGGCCGAGCCCTTCGATCAGGACCGGGGGGGAGCCGGTCGCGAAGCGGCTCAGCTCGAAGCGCTCGATCGGCTCGGCGCCGGCGACGATCGTCATCCCGCCGGGCGGCAGGCTGAACCGCGGCGAGGCGCTGCCGTCGCTCGGCACCGTCTCGCAGCCGGCCGCCGGCACGGCGGAGGCGGGCAGCGGTTCGAGCCCGATCCGCAGGGCGCCGAACAGCACCTTGTCGGCGGCATAACGGACGAACTCGGGGCTGGCGGCGATTTCCGCCTCGTCGTAGGCGGGGCTGCCGTACTCGTCGCGGGCCGAGAAGTAGGAGCCCGCGTCGACGTTGACGAAGCCGGTGTCGACCACGTCTTCGCTCAGCACGAAACCCGGTTCCACGATCGCTTCGGCGATGTCCAGCGAGCCCAGCCCGGCTTTCTCCAGCTGGCTGATCGGGTGGTAGGTCCCCTCGTAGGCATCGTGCAGTTCATCCAGGTTGGCGGCGAGCGAGAGAGCCGTGACGACCGCGATCGCGGCCAGCGCCCCGGTGCCGATCCGCAGCCCGCGTTCCAGCTCGGGCCGCAGCAGCTCCGCCGCCAGCATGAACAAGAACACGACGTCGAGGTACTGGTAGCGGCTGGCGTCGGGTTCGCGGCCCGGCATCTGGTTGAAGCCGGCGAGGATCCAGAAGGAGCCGGCGGTCGCCAGCACCACCCAGAACCAGAGCGGGACGCGGTCGCGCATGTAGAGGCGCCAGGCGGCGAGGAAGACGAGGACGACGGCGACCGGCCGCGCCCAGAGCAGGCGGTCGTGGACTTCGAACGCCGGGTTGGTCAGCCCGGTGGCGGAGCCGACGGCGTTGGCGAGGCTGTCGATCACGTAGAGGGGGGTGCGGGCGACGGTGTCGAGGCTGATCGCCGATTCGGCGTCGTGGCCCCAGCCGAGCCACCAGAGGGCGTAGACGGCGAGCGGCACGAGAAAGACGTAGAGGCGCCCCCGGCGTTCCGGCTGCAGCAGGACGAAGACGGCGGCGCCGATCGCGAAGGAGAGGCCGAGGCTGCCGAAGACGACGGAGATGACCAGCAGCGCGCAGGCGAAGGCCTCGCCGCGGCGGTCTTCGCGTTCCAGCGCCAGCAGGGCGCCGAGCCCGGCCGCCATCGAGCCGAAGTAGGTCATCTGGAAGGACCAGAGGAGGTCTTCCCAGGCGGCGCCGAGGAAGAGGACGATCGCCGTCGCCGCCACGGCCGGCCAGTCGCCGACCCGCCGCCGCAGAAAGACGAAGAGCAGCGCTGCGCTGAGCAGGAAGAGGCCGGTGGAGACGACCCGGTAGGGAAGCGCCGATCCCATCCCCACCGTCGCCAGCAGCGCCTTGTAGATCAGAACCGGCAGGGCGACGATGTGCTCGCCGTGGGGGTCGAGGATCGCGTCGGCGTTGAAGCCCCGCCGGTAGAGCAGGAACTCCCAATCGTCGAGCAGGAAGGTCAGCTTCGAGCCGAGGTAGAGCAGCAGGCAGCCCGAGGCCCCGAAGAGCCAGACAAGGAGTAGGAGAACCGGGGTGGAGGGCCCCGTCCCGGTCCCTGGCACGGCCCCCGCCCGGGCGGGACGAAGGCCATCTGTGCCTTTCGCCACGCGGGAAAGTTATCTGCTCGGCAGCACGCCGGCCGTCGCGCGCCACAGTTAGACGCAGTGTCCACAGCAACTAAGCTTTCCTTTCTTAATGCGTGTCCTCCTCGTCTCCTCGGCGCACCGCGCCGGTACCGGTAAAGACCTCGCCGTCGAGCGTCTCGGCCGGCTGCTCGAACGCGAGCACGAGGTGAAGGTGATCGACCCGTATGTCGACGGCGGAGCCCCGGAGCCGCCGCCGCTGGCCTTCGCCTGCGAGGACCACGAACGCTCGGCGGCGCTGCTGGCGGCGATCGAGGAGGCGTTCGGCGAGCGGCCGCCGGACTACGCCGAGTTCGCCGACTACCGCGGCCAGGCGCTGGTGCCGCTGCAGGCGCGCGCCGCCGGCCATCGGTCCCTGCGCGGGACGGCGATCGCGCTGCGGCTGCGCGGCTCGGCCGAGCTGATCGAGCTCCATGACGGCGGCTGGCCGCGGCCGCCGCAGCGGATGGTCTTCGACCTCGAGCGCGAGGCGCTCCGTCTCGCCGACCGGGTGATCCACCCGGGCGAGGACGCCCTGGGGCTCTACCGCGCCGGCATGCCCGGGGCACACCTCGACCCGGCGACGCGGATCCGGGTCCCGTTCGAGGCCGGTCCCGAGCCGGCGACCCGGCAGGCCGCCCCCGGCGAGCCGCTGCGGATCCTCTTCGCCGGCCGCCTGGAGCGGGCGAAGGGGGTGCTGGCGCTGCTCGAGGCCTGTCTGGAAACCGGCGATCCGGGCTGGCAGCTGACCATCGTCGGCGGCGACACCTCGACGGCGCCGATGGCTCAGTCGGTGCGCATGACCATGGAGCTGATCGCCGGCAGCGACCCGCGGGTGGAGATCCTCGACCCGATCCCCCACGAGGAGCTGCAGGCGCTCTACCACGAGAGCGACGTACTGGCGGTCCCCTCGCTCTCGGACTGCTGGCCCGACGTCGCGCTGGAGGCGATGCGCGCCGGCCTGCCGGTGCTGGCCAGCCCCGTCGGTGGCCTGCGGGAGATCGTCGCCGACGGCCTCAGCGGCTGGCACACCGACGGCACCGGCCGCGAGCCCCTGCGCCGCGCCCTGGAGCGCCTGCTCGCCGACCGCGCCGAGGTCGAGCGCCTCCGCGCCTCCGGCGCCCCCCGCGCCCGCTTCCTCGAGCTGACGGACGAAGACGAGATCCTGAGCGCCTACCGCAACCTCCGCGCCGACCCCCAGCCGCCGAAACCGCGAGAGATCGCCTCTACGACGATCTCTCGCGGTCTCGGCGATTCCGAGGAGCCGTTGGTGACCGGGGTGGTCACCTACTTCGGGGAGCGGGAGACGGTTTGGGAGGCGGTCGACTCGCTGCTGGCGCAGACGCACCGCAACCTCGAGGTGGTCGTCGTCAACGACGGCTCCTTCGAGGCCGGGGACCGGGTCCTCTTCGAGCTTGGCGAGCTCGACCGGGTGCGCGTCCTCCACAAGCCGAACGGTGGCGAGGGAGACGCCCGCAACCTCGGGATCCTCGACGCCGACGGTGAGTATGTCGCCTTCCTCGATGCCGACAACACCTTGGAGCCGGGCTTCGTAGCCCGAGCGGTGGCAATGATCGAGGCGGACCCGGAAATCGCCTACGTCACCTCCTGGCTGCGCTTCTTCGGCGACGAGGAGGAGGCGCGCGTGCGGGCCGGCGCGGCCGGGTACGCTCCGCTCGGGAATGCGGTCCGCAGCGACTATGCGATCAATTCCGACGGCGACTCGATCGCCCTGATGCCCCGCAGCCTGTTCGCGAGCGAGGGTTACTCCTACGAGAGGGATGGCGTCCTGATGGCCGACTGGGAGCTCTACCGCCGCCTCCGCGAGGACGGGCGCCTCGGCGCTGTCATCCCCGCCTGCGAGGCCAACTACCGGATGCGGCCGGACTCGCTCTCGCACCTCGGGGTCGGCGACCTGCACGCGCTTGCCTGGGACGAAGCGCTCTCCAGGCGCCGCCTGCGCGCGCTCGGAGGGGCGGGCTCGTGAGCGCGGGCGAGGATCGCGTCGCCGAGCTCGAGCGCCGGGTCGAGGAGCTGCGGCGCGTCAACGAACGGCTCGGCCGCGAGCTGGTCGAGGCCAAAGCGGGGCGCCGGCCGGCGTCCGGGACGCCGGCGGGGCGGGCGGTGGCGCAGCTTGTCGGCGAACGCGACAGCGCCGCAGCCGAGCTCGCCGAGCTGCGGCCGGAGCTCGAGCACCTGCGCCGCGAGAACCCACAACTGCGGGCCGAGGTCGAGCGGCTGAGGGGCGGCTACCCGGGCCTGCTGCGCCGTACTCGCGCCCGTCTCCTCAAGCGCTGAGCGCCCGCAGCCGGCGGCCAGCCGGTCGATGCTCGATTATCTAGTCGGCAGATGGCGGTCGAGACCTCCCATGACGGCCCCGCGGCCAGCCGCGGGCGCGATTTCGATGCCGAGCCGGTCGTGATCGAGGCGCGCGGCGTCTCCAAGTCCTTCCGCCTCTCGGTCAACAAGGTCAACTCGCTCAAAGAGCTGGTCACCACCTTCTCGCAGTCCGAGTACAAAGAGCTGCGGGCTCTGCGCGACGTCTCCTTCGACGTCCACCGCGGCGAGTTCTTCGGCATCGTCGGCCGCAACGGCTCCGGCAAGAGCACGCTGCTGAAAGTGCTGGCGAGCATCTACGGCGCCGACCAGGGCACGGTGCGGATGGCGGGCCGGCTGGCGCCCTTCATCGAGCTCGGGGTCGGCTTCAACCCGGAGCTGACCGCGCGCGAGAACGTCGAGCTGAACGGGGTGATGATGGGCCTCGAGCGGCGCGAGGCGCGCAGCCGCCTCGGCGCCGTGCTCGAGTTCGCCGAGCTCGAGGAGTTCGTCGACATGAAACTGAAGAACTACTCGTCGGGGATGCTGGTCCGGCTCGCCTTCTCGGTGATGATCCAGTCCGACGCCGAGATCCTCCTGATCGACGAGGTGCTCGCCGTCGGCGACGCTGCCTTTCAGCAGAAGTGCGCCGACGTCTTCCACGAGATGCGCGACTCCGACCGCACGGTCATCCTCGTCACCCACGACATGGGCGCGGTCGAGCACTACTGCCACCGGGCGATGCTGCTCCACGACGGCGAGGTGAAGGCGGTCGGCGACCCCGGCGAGGTAGCGCGCAAGTACCTGCGGCTGAACTTCGAATCGGCTCCGTCGAGCGGCGACGACTCGCTTGGCGAGGTCGCCGACATCGTCGTCGAGGACGCCTGGCTGGAGGACGACTCCGGGGGGCGGGTGACCAACGTCGAGAAGGGCAAGGACCTCCACTTCTGCGCCAGGCTGGAGGCCAAGCGCGATGTCGAGGGGCCGACCTTCGGGTTCTCGCTGGCAAACGCCGACGGGGTCGAGGTGACCGGGTTCGGGGTGGCACCGGACGATCTTCCGCAACGGGTGGCGGCCGGGCAGCGGCTGCGTATCCGGGCCAAGGTCGAAAACCGGCTCGCGCCCGGCCGCTACATCGTCCGCTGCTGGATTCATCGCAACCAGAACATCGCCAACCTCGTCCTCTACTCCCCCCACGTGCTCGACTTCGTCGTCTTCGGCAAAGGCGAGCCCGGCGTCGCCTTCTTCGACCGCGAGGTGCAGCTCGATCTGGAGGAGGGAGAGGGATGAGCACCGAGACGCCGGCCCCGGCGGCGCTGGAGCTGCGCGAGGTCCGCGGCCCCTCGGCGACCGGCGGCGGCCGCCGCCGCTTCTTCGACCTGCTCTGGCTGATCTCGGCGACCGAATTCAAGAAAAGCTTCCACGGCACCGCCTTCGGCTACCTCTGGTCGCTGGTCCGGCCGCTGATGCTGTTCGCCGTCCTGCTCGTCGTCTTCACCCGGATCTTCCGCTTCAACGTGCCGAACTATCCGGTCCTGCTGCTCTTCAACCTCGTTGTCTTCGGGCTCTTCCAGGAAGGGACGGGCGCGGCGGTCAGCTCGGTGCTGGCCCAGGAGGGGATCGTCCGCAAGACCCAGTTCCCGCGCCTGGTGATCCCGCTCGCCTCGGTGATGGTCGCCCTCTTCACCCTGGCGCTGAACCTGGTCGCGGTCTTCATCTTCATCCTCGCCTACGGCGTCGACCCGACCTGGACCTGGCTGCTGCTGCCGGTGATCCTGGTGCTCGTCTTCGTCCTCACCTGCGCCGTCTCGCTGCTGCTCTCGGCGCTCAACGTCCGCTTCCGCGACGTCGCGATCATCTGGACGGTGGCGGCGACCGTGCTGCTCTACGCAACGCCGGTCATCTACCCGATCACGCTCCTCGAAGCGAGCTTCCTCAAAGACGTGCTCCTCGCCAACCCCCTGACCCTGATCTTCGAGCAGGCCCGCCACTGGATCATCGATCCCCAAGCCCCCGGGGCGGTCAGCGTCGCCGGCGGTTGGCTCAACATGCTTCCCGCCATCGCAATCTACGTCGTCACCTGCGTCCTCGGGGTCTGGGTCTTCAACCGCGAAGCCCCGAAAATCGCCGAGCGTCTGTAGGGCCGGCGAAGTGCACGAGGTCGACTGGGCGCCGATCGTTTTGTCGCCGCTCGCGCTGATCGGTTGGCTCGCTCTGCTGGCGTGGTGGGCTCGGTCCATCGACCGCCCCGGCCCGGTGCGACGAAGGATGCGCGAGGCTTGCGGCGTCTGCTTCGCCGTTGGACAAAGGATGCTCGCGTGTGCGGGCCGCGCGTGTAGGAAGCTCGCTCCAGTAGTACCGTCCGGAACGATGGGGCGGCGGATCGCAAAGGGAGCAATCGTGCTCGTCGTGTTTGCCGGCGCCCTTTACTGGAGCACCCGATCCGCAATTCCCGATCCGCTGCCGGGGGTGGCGATGGGGTGGACCGCGCTCTTCCACATCGAGCGCGCGGGCGCGCTGCTGGGCGCGATCGGCGTCGTCTGCTTGATCGCCTGGCGCGCTCTCTCTGGCGAATTCCCGATCAAATTCGGCAATATCGAGTACGAGGCCAAAGTCACCGCGGCGGAGGCCAAGAACCTCTCCGCCCTGCAGGAGCAGCGGATCCGGGTACTAGAGGTCCTGGCCGGGATTCGAGACCCGTCCACCCTTGAAGGAGAGGGTTGAGCGCGTAGACTTCGTTGGGATGAAGGCAAGCACGGCCAAACCAGCGCTTTCCGCCGAGGAGCGGAAGCGGCTTCTCAAGAAAGCCAGCGAAGAGCTGCCCCAACTCGACCGCCGCTACGAGAAGGCGCTTTCCAACCTAGGTCGGATCGCCGAAGGCCGCCGGCCCGAGTCCGAGTCCTAGCGCGTCGTCGCTCAGGCGCCGGAGAAGAGGTTGACGGAGACGATCCGTCGCATCTTGTACTGCTCGTAGGGGAGGGCGCCGCGCCAGCGGTTGTGGGACTCGGCAGAGACGAAGTAGGTCTCGGGGTCATCCTTTAGCTCGGCGAGGGTGGAGTCGAGCTGCTCGTCGGTGATCCCCATGCCGGTGGCGATGCGGCGCAGCTTCTCCAGGTGTTCGTCCGCGCCCCAGCCGGCGAGGACGTGGTCGACGGCGTGGATCGAGACGCCGCCCTGCTTGGCGAGCATCTCGCGCGAGCGCTCCATCACCGAGTCGATCACGTCGAGCGGGACGTGCTCGAGGACGGAGATCGAGTAGATCGCGTCGTAGTCGTCGCCGAGCGGCGTCTGCGGCGGGAAGTGTTCGCGGACGAAGTTCAGGTCTTTGTAGGCGGTGCGGAAGGTCTCGAATTCCTTCGGCCCGTTGCCGCTGCCGTCGTAGGCGTCGACGACGGTGACGTCGTACCCGATCCGCGAGAGCGCCCCGGCGACGAGCGGTTCGCCGGCGCCGATCTCCAGCAGCTTGCCGCCGACCGGGACGTTGCCGAGGATCGCCTTCAGCATCCAGCAGCGCTGCAGGTCCTTCATGTCGAAGTTGGCCCCCGCCAGCCCCGGCATGTTGTCGACGCTGTCGGCGAAGTCCTGGACCGTCCCGTAAGAGGCGGCGGGCAACGGGAAGCTCCCCTGGTAGCGGTCGAGGACCGTCTTCAGCGGCGTGTCTTTGATCGTCCAGGAGGAGGCGTTGGCGCCGCCGCCGGGGGCCGGGACCCGGCCCAGCACTTTGCCGGCCGCCTTGCGCAGGGTCGGCGACCCCGCCGCCATCGCCCGCGCCCGCGCCGCCTGGTCTTTGAGGCGGCTCATGCCGGCTGCCCCGCCGGGGCCGCGTTCGTCAGCTCGCGGTAGAACCCGCCCAGCGCCGTGGCGTTGGCGCTCCAGCTCAGCTCCTCGAGCGCGAACTTGCGGGCGCCGCGGCCGAGCCGCTCGGTCAGCTCGCGGTCGGCGATCAGGTCTTCGACCCGCGCCATGATCTCGATTGCGTTTCCCTGCTCGAGCAAAAGTGCGTTCTCTCCGTGGGTCAGGTCGTGGCCGATGTTGCAGTCGGGCACGATAACCGGGCGCCCCATGGCCAGGAACTCCGGCAGCTTCGAGGGCAGCCGGTAGCGGTTGAAGTCATCCGGCGCGCCGGGCTGGACGAAGGCGTCGGCCAGCGCCAGGTAGTCGGGCACCTCGCGCCAGTCGATCCGGCCCAGCTCCAAGACCCCGTCGGAGACGGCGCGGAAGGCGCGCGGGTCGACGCCGCCGAACTCGCTGTAGCCGAGCCGGACCAGCCGCACCGGGTGCCCGCGCCGCCGCAGCAGCTGCACGGCGACGTAGAGGCTCATCATCTCGTGCTGGTTCGCGTAGTGGATGGTGCCGTGGTAGACGAGGACGAACTCGTCGGGCCGCAGCCCCAGCTGCTCGCGGGTCTTGGGGTTCGGCCGCTCGGGGCTGAAGCTCTCGGTGTCGATCCCCGGCCGCGCCACGTGGTGGGGCCGATGGCCGACGTTGAAGTCGTTCAGCTCCTCGGTGATGACCGTGATCCCGGCGGCGCCGCGGAGGAACTCGACGTGGTAGGTCGGGTGGATGAGGTCCGGCGGCGCCAGCCGGTCCTGTGCCTTCAGCGGCAGCCGCTGCAGCTCCTCCATCGTCATCCCGGTGATCGTCTCGACCAGGTAGTGCTCGTTGTCCTCGAGGTGGATCACGTAGGGGACGCGCAGCTTCGAGACCAGGCTCGTGGTCAGGCGCCGGACCGGCTCGCGCGGCGTCCAGCCGCAGACGATCGTCCCCTCGCGCGGGATCGACCCGGCCCGCACCCGCTCCTCGAGGGTTTGGTGGGAGACGCACTCGAAATGGGGGTGGCCGACGGCCTCGATCCGGTCGGGGTCGCCGACGCCGGCCAGGATCACCTCCCAGCCCTGCGCGGTCAGCTCCTCGCCGAAGTGGAAGGCCTGGATCGCGCTGTTGACGTCCAGCGGCCCGTACATGACGAAGACGACCCGGTTCATCGTGCCCTCATCGCCCCGACCGCCCGGTGGACCGGCTCCAGCCAGCCGGAGGGGACGTAATCGGCCCGCTGGCGGGCGAAGCCGCGGTTGAAGTAGGGGTCGCCGGCGAGCAGCTCGTCGTACCAGGTGTCGACGAAGAGGGCGCGGTCGACGATGTCGGAGCCGGCGCGGCGGGCGGCCTCGCCGCGGTGGGTGAGGACCGTCGCCGTCGCCGCGTAGACGCACTTGCGGCCGCTGCGGGCGAGCCGTCGGCAGAGGTCGAGGTCCTCGTACTCGTGGGCATACAGGTCCAGGAACCCGCCCTCGCGCTCAAAGTCGCCCCGCGCCACCAGCATGCACTCGGCGCTGAGGCCGGAGACCTCGCGCGAGCAGGGCAGGGCGCCGTAGTAGCCGTCGCCCTCGGCGGCGACGCCGGCCAGCATCGGCGCCGCCGGGTCGCGCAGCCCGATCGCGATCCCGGCCTGCTCGACCTTGCCGTCGGGGCGGACCAGCTTCGGTCCGACCGCGGCGACGTCCGGCAGCGCGGCGTGGAGGACGAGCTGCGTGAGCCAGCCGGGGTCGACGATCTCGGTGTCCGGCGCGAGGAAGACCAGGTACTCGCCGGCGGCCTGGGCGGCGCCGGCGTTGTGCGCCTCGGCGCGGCTCCCCTCCGGGACGAGGATCGTCTCGAAGTCGGGGTAGTCCGTCTTCTCCAGGGAGCGCTGCAGCCGCTTCAGGTCAGCGACAGCTCCACGGGCGTGGACGACGACGCTGACCTTCGGCCGCGGCGCTGAGCCGTTCGCGGGCTCCAGCACCGCCCGGTGCGGGATCGCCGCGTGGGGGACCGCCCGCGCCGGCAGGCCGAGCCGCTCGAGGTGGGCCGAGACCGCCCGCGCCTGCAGATCCTCGACCCCGGACTTCTGCTCGGTGCCGGCGGCGATGCTGCCCGGGATCGCCCGCCAGTGGTAGAGGATCTGGGGGATGTGGTGGATCCGGCCGGTGCGCTCGGAGACCCGCAGCATGAACTCGAAGTCCTGGATCTTGTCGAAGGCCGGGTCGAACCCGCCGGCGGCCTCGGCGACCGAGGTGCGGACGACCAGCAGGTGGCCGATGTACATCGCCCCCAGCGCGTAGACCGGCGACCAGTCGGGCTTCAGGAACGGGTCGGCGCGGACGCCGCCGATCGTCAGCTTGTCGCTGTCGCTGTAGACGACGTCGAGCTCGGGGTCGGCGGCGAGCGCCTGGGCGACTCGCAACAGGGCGTCCGGGGTGAGGGTGTCGTCGTGGTCGAGGAAGCCGACGAACTCGCCCTCGACCAGCTCCATGCCGGCGTTGGTCGCGGCGGAGATGCCGGAGTTCTCGCTCAGCTGCCGGTACTTGATCTGAGCGTGGGCGCCGGCGTAGGCGTTAAGCGCCCGCTCCAGCGCCGGGTCGCCGGAGGCGTCGTCGACGACGATCAGCTCCCACTCGGGGTAGTGCTGGCCGAGCACCGAGTCGACCGCCTCGCGCAGGTACTTGAGGTCGGTCTTGTAGGTCGGCATCACCAGGGAGATCAGCGGCCGCGCCGCCAGCGCCTGCAGTTCCTGCAGCGCCGCTTCGCGGCGGGCGCGGGGGGTGTGCAGCCGCAGCTGCCGGCCACGGCGCAGGAGGTTGCGGAGGCGGCGCAGGAAGGCGATCGCCCAGCCCGGAAGGATCGATTTCAGCACCCGCAGGTCGCGTCGCATCGCTTTAGCGCAGCAGTTTCTTCAGGGCCGGCTTCAGCGCCCGCACCGGCCGGGTCAGCCTCCAGCTGAGGCTCTTCTCGTAGGTGCGGGCGACCTCGGCGATCTCCTGTTCGAGCTCGCCGATGCGGTAGCTCTTGCGGACGAGCTCGCGGTGCAGCGCCTCGCGCTGTTCGCGGAGCGCCGTCAGCTCGTCCCGCGGCTGATCGGTGGCGGCGACCATGAACCCCCGATCTTAGGTGGCCGGGACGAGGTAGGGTTCCAGCCCGATGGAGCCCCTGAAGGGACTGATCCTCTCCGGCGGCGCCGGGACGCGCCTGCGCCCGATCACCCACACCTCGGCCAAGCAGCTGGTGCCGGTGGCCAACAAACCCGTGCTCTTCTACGGGATCGAGGCGCTGGTCGAGGCCGGCGTCGAGGAGATCGGGATCATCATCGCCCCGGAGACCGGAGATGAGATCCGCGAGGCGGCGGGCGACGGCTCGCGCTTCGGGGCCCGGATCACCTACATCGTCCAGAACAAGCCGGCCGGGCTCGCCCACGCGGTGCTGACCGCCGAGGAGTTCATCGGCGGCTCGCCCTTCGTCATGTACCTGGGGGACAACCTCCTGCGCGACGGCCTCCGCGGCCTCGTCTCGACCTTCGAAGAGCACGGCCCCGACGCGCTGATCCTCCTTACCCCGGTCGACGACCCCGAGTCCTACGGCGTCGCCGAGCTCGACGGGGAGAAGATCGTGCGCCTGATCGAGAAGCCGAAAGAGCCGCCCTCGAACCTGGCGCTGGTCGGCGTCTACCTGTTCGGCAGCCTGATCTTCGACGCGGCCCGCTCGCTGGAGCCCTCCTGGCGCGGGGAGCTGGAGATCACCGAGGCGATCCAGAAGTTGATCGACGACGGGCGCACCGTCCGCTCCGAGGTCGTCCGCGGCTGGTGGAAGGACACCGGCCAGCTCGCCGACATGCTCGAGGCCAACCGGCTGGTGCTCGAGGAGCTCGAGACCGCGGTCGAGGGCGAGGTCGACGAGGCCTCGAAGGTCGAGGGGCGGGTCGTGCTCGCCACCGGCGCCAAGCTCGTGCGCGCGGTCGTCCGCGGCCCGGCGGTGATCGGCGCTGGCGCCGTGATCGAGGACGCCTTCATCGGCCCCTACACCTCGATCGGCGACGACGTTCACGTCCGCCGCTCCGAAGTCGAGAACTCGATCGTCCTCTCCGGCTCGGTGGTCGAGGACCTCGGCACCCGGATGGAGGCCAGCCTGCTCGGCAAGGAAGTGAAGCTGACCCGCAGCGAGGGGATGCCGAAGACCCTGCGGCTGCTGGTCGGCGATCGCTCCGAGATCAAACTCGTCTAGTGAGCTGGCGCCCGAGCGTTCGTGCGGCCTGGGCCGCCTTCTGGCCCAGCCGCCTGATTGTCTTCGGGGTCGGCATCTGGGTGACGATCTCCGGCTTCATCCCCAACGTGATCGGGGAATCGCCCTCGCTCTCGCACCCGTTCGCCGCCTGGCCGGGGCACAACCTCCTCGACCTGGTCTTCTCGCCGCTGGCGAAATGGGACGCCCAGCACTACCTGGCGATCGCCTACGACGGCTACGCCCAGAACTTCGAAGGACTGCCGCCGGTCGAAAACCGGCCCGCCTTCTTCCCGCTCTACCCCGGCCTCGTCCACCTGCTGAGCGGCCTCGGCGCCAGCCGCGGCCTGATCCTGCTGGTCGCCTACGCGATCTCCCTAGCCTGCTTCTTCGCCGCCCTCACCCTGCTCCACCGGCTGACCACGATCGAAGTCGGTGAGCGCTTCGCCGGGCCGACGCTGCTGCTGCTCGCCTTCTTTCCGACCGCGCTCTTCTTCGGCATCCCCTACAGCGAGTCGCTCTTCCTGCTGCTCGCCGTCGCCGCCTTCCTCGCCGCCCGCACCGGGCACTGGGCCGAAGCCGGGATCGTCATCGCCCTCGCCTCGGCGACCCGGGTCCCGGGCCTGCTGCTGGTCGTCCCGGTCGCCCTGCTCTATCTCTACGGCCCGCGCGCCGACCGCGAGCCCGACCGCGAGGGAGGCGGCTGGCGGCCGCGCTACCGGCTGCGGCCGAACCTCGCCTGGCTGGCCCTGGCGCCGCTGGGGTTGATCACCTTCAGCGCCTACCTCCACTTCACCCTCGACGACTGGTTCGCCTGGAACCACGCCCAGGCGGTCTTCGATCGGCATACCGTCGACCCGCTATCGGGGATCTGGGCCGGGTTCCGCGAGGCCGGCCGGGGGATCGGCCATTTCGCCACCAGCTCCTACCAGGGCACCTTCGACTACCTCAACGTCATGCAGCTCTTCTTCACCATGTTCGCCGTGGTCGGAGGGATCGCGATGCTGCGGACGCTGCCGGTCGCCTACGGCGCCTGGGTGCTGGTCTCGCTGGTGCCGATCTTCACCTCGCAGAAGCCGGACATTCCCTACTGGTCCTCGGCGCGCTTCGTCGTCGTCCTCTTCCCGCTCTTCATCTGGCTGGCGACGGTGAGCGAGAAGCGGGGCTGGACGACCCGGCTCGTCGCCCTCTTCGCTGCCGGGATGGCGGTCTTCACCGCCCAGTTCGTGCTCTGGTCCTTCGTCGCCTGAGCCGCCTCACTACTCTGGCCCCCCTATGAAGCTGCTCGTCACCGGAGCGGCCGGGATGCTCGGACGCGATGTGATGCTCGCCGCCGGCAACGCCGGCCACGACCTCGTCGGCTACGGCCGGGCCGAGCTCGACGTCACCGACCCCGCCGCGCTCGACCGCAAGCTCGACCTCGAGCGGCCCGACGTGGTCGTCAACTGCGCCGCCTGGACCGACGTCGACGGGGCCGAGGACGCCGAGGAAGCGGCCTTCGCCGTCAACGGCGCGGGCGCCGGCAACGTCGCCGCGGCGGCGGCCAAGGTGGAAGCGCGGGTCGTGCAGGTCTCCACCGACTACGTCTTCGACGGCGTCAAGGCGGCGCCTTACGTGGAGAGCGACCAGCCGGCGCCGCTCTCCGCCTACGGCCGCACCAAGCTCGCCGGCGAGGAGGCGGTCGCGGCCGCCAACAAGCGCCACTTCATCGTCCGCTCGGCCGGCCTCTTCGGGATCGGCGGGCGCAACTTCGTCGACACGATGCTGCGGCTCTCCGAGGCCCAGAGCGAGGTGACGGTGGTCCGCGACCAGGTCGGCTCGCCCACCTACACCTGGCACCTCGCCTACGGGATCGTCCGCCTGATCGAGGGGATCGAGTACGGCATCCACCACATGGCGGCGGGGGGCCAGTGCTCCTGGTACGAGTTCGCCCGCGAGATCTTCGAGCAGGCCGAGGTCGAGTGCCGGGTGCTCTCGATCACCAGCGAGGAATTCGGCGCCGCGGCGCCGCGGCCGGCCTTCTCGGCTCTGGCCAGCCAGCGCGAGCATGCGATCCGGCTGCCCGGCTGGCGCGACGGCCTGGCAGGCTATCTCGCTCAACGCAAAGCGCAGGAAGGAACGGAATGAGACTCCTCGTGACCGGCGCCGCCGGGTTCATCGGTTCGACGTACGTGCGGCTGGTGCAGGACGAGCACGACGTCGTCGTGCTCGACAAGCTGACCTACGCCGGGCGGCGGGAGAATCTGCCCGAGGGCACCGAGCTGATCGAGGGCGCGATCGAGGACCCTGCCGTCGTCCGCGAGGCGATGCAGGGCGCCGACGCGGTGGTCAACTTCGCCGCCGAGTCCCACGTCGACCGCTCGATCGACGACCAGGACGCCTTCGCCCGCACCCACGTGATCGGCACCGGGACGCTGCTCGACGCGGCGCGGGAGCTCGGCGTCGAGCGCTATCTGCAGGTCTCCACCGACGAGGTCTACGGCTCGATCGAGTCAGGCTCCTTCACCGAGACCTCGCCGCTCGACCCGTCCTCCCCGTACTCGGCGACCAAGGCGGCCGGCGACCTGCTGGTCTCCGCCCACTTCCACACCTACGGCATCGACGCCTCGATCGTCCGCGGCTCCAACAACTACGGCCCGCGCCAGTATCCGGAGAAGTTGATCCCGCTGATCACCTTGAACGCATTGCACCGGGACCCGCTGCCGGTCTACGGCGACGGCCGCCAGGTCCGCAACTGGCTATTCGTCGAGGACTTCTGCAGCGGCATCCACACGGTGTTGACCAAGGGCAAGGCGGGCGAGGCCTACAACGTCGGCGGCCCGGACGAGTGCGAGAACATCGAGGTCGTCAAGCGGGTGATCGAGCTGACCGGCGGCGAGGAGTCGCTGATCGAGTACGTCAAGGACCGCCCCGGCCACGACCGCCGCTACTCGCTCTCCTCCGAGAAGCTGAAGACGGAGCTCGGCTGGGAGGCGCAGGTCCACTTCGCCGAGGGCCTCGAGCGCACCGTGAATTGGTACCGCGAGAACGAGGAGTGGTGGGGCCCGATCCGCTCCGGCGAGTACCGCGAGTACTACGAAAAGCAGTACGGCAAGAGCCTTGGCTGAGCGGCTGGAGACGAAGCTCGACGGGGTGGTCCTGATCGAGCCGGTCGTCCACGGCGACGAGCGTGGCTTCATGCTCGAGTCCTACAGCCGCGAGGCCTGGGCCGAGCTCGGCGTCGAGGTCGAGTTCGTCCAGCACAACCACTCCCGCTCCTCGAAGGGCACCCTGCGCGGGATCCACTTCCAGACCGAGCCGGGACAGGCGAAGCTGGTCCGCTGCGCCCGCGGCGAGATCCTCGACGTCGCCGTCGACCTGCGCCGCGGCTCTCCCACCTACGGCCAGTGGGAGGCGTACGTCCTCGACGACGTCAAGCACCGCCAACTCTTCGTCCCCGTCGGCTTCGGCCACGGCTTCGCCGTCCACAGCGAGACCGCCGACGTCTGCTACCAGGTCTCCAGCTACTACAACCCGGCCACCGAGGCCGGCATCGCCTGGGACGACCCCGTCGTCGGCGTCGACTGGCAGGTAAGCGAACCGCTGCTGAGCGAGCGCGACAAGAGCGCGCCGACGCTCGCCGAGCTCGCCGATTCGCTGCCGTTCTAGCGAAAGATCGGCCGAGTTCGTCCAGCTCTCAGCCCGCTACCGAGGATTCCTGGGTATTGGTATGTCGAGTTGCCTGCAGATTGTGCGAATCAGACCGGGTCCGATCTCCTTGTGTCGCGGCAGAGCTGAAACCTGGTCCTGGGGGCCGCGCCACTTCGCGTGCTTCGACCCGCCGATCTCTCGGCAGCCGTGAGATTGCAGATGGCGTTCGAAGTCCCGGCGCTTCACGCCGCGGCAGTAAACCGCAGGTGCTCGAGATCGGCCTTGGCAACCTCGCCAGATAGCTCCTCATCGGGAGTGAGGACCGTCTGTAGCGCGTCGAGCACATTCTCACGGGCCTCCTCGCGGGTACGTCCCTGGCTCATGGCGCCGGGAACCTCAAGCACGCGCGCGACGATCCAGCCCGCCTCGTCGGGGCTGTCAAACGCGATGGTGAAGTCGACTGATGCCTCCATCGCTCTAAACGGTAGCGCGAGATCGGGACTCCAGCCCTTCAACCGCGCCCGCGCCCGCGCCCGCGAACTGTCGTGATCGTCAAGCTCACGCCGAGCTTGGCGGCGATGCCGGCGTAGACGATGGCGTTCAGCAGCGGGTTGTGTTCGGGTGCGTCGAAGCGGCGGTAGAAGCGGGCCATGCCGCGGTGGAAGGCGACCTCTTGTTTCGGGGCGCGGCGGTTGCCGCTAGAGGCGCCCTTGACGTGCAGGGCCACGCCGGCCGGCTCGTAGAAGACCTTCCAGCCGGCGTCCCAGAAGCGGTGGCACCAGTCGAGGTCCTCCATGTAGAGCCAGTAGTCCTCGTCGAGCAGGCCGACGTCGCGGATCGCCTCGGCCCGGCAGAGCATGAAGGCGCCGTTGACGGCGTCGACCTCGCCCGGTTCGTCGTCGCCCAGGTGCACCGCCCGGTACTGCGAGCCGCCGACGCCGGTGAAGTGCCCCAGGGCGCTGGCCGGCGTCGGGAAGGAGCGCTTGCAGGCGTGATCGAGCTCGCCGCTCTCGGTCACCAGCTTCACCCCGACCATCCCTATCCGCAGCTCCGAGCGCAGCCGGGCCAGCGCAGCGTCGAGCGTCCCGGCGTAGACCTCGGTGTCGGGGTTCAGCAGCAGCACGGCCTCGGCCGTGCTCTCGCGCAGGGCGATGTTGTTCGCCGCCGAGAAGCCGATGTTGTCCTCGCGCAGGAGCCGCACCTCCGGGAACTCGTGGGCGACCATCTCCGGCGTCGCGTCGGGGCTGCCGCTGTCGACGACCGTCACCCGCATCTCATCCTCGGACGGTGGATGCTCGGCCAGCGAGCGCAGGCACCGCCGCAGCAGCGCTTCGGCGCCGTGGCTGACGATCACGACCTCGAGCTCGGGCATCGCGGAAGTCAGTAGGCGCCTTCGCCGCGGACCATCGCCCGGGGCGTGCGCAGCAGGATCTCCAGGTCGGTCAGCAGCGAGAGGTTGTCGAGGTAGTCGCGCTCCATCGCCAGCCGCTCCTCGAAGGTGAGGTCGCTGCGGCCGTAGACCTGCATCGGCCCGGTGATCCCGGGCTTGATCGCCAGGCGCCCGCGCTGGCGCTCGTCGTAGAGGGCGACGACGCTCTCCTCCTCGGGCCGCGGCCCGACCAGCGACATCTCGCCGCGCAGGACGTTGATCAGCTGCGGCAGCTCGTCGACGCTGGTGCGGCGCAGCCAGCGGCCGCTGCGGGTCACCCGCGGGTCGTCGGGGATCTTGAAGGCCGGCTGGTCGAGGCTCTCGATGTCGACCAGCTCGGGCAGCCGCTGCTCGGCGTCGGCGACCATCGTGCGGAACTTCAGCATCTTGAACGGCGCCCCGTCTTTGCCGGCCCGGCTCTGGCGGAAGAAGACCGGGCGGCCGTCGTCGAGCAGGATCCAGATCGCGATCGCCAGCAGCAGCGGCGAGAGCAACAGCAGCATCGTCGCCGCGACGAGAACGTCCATCGCCCGCTTCATCGCCACCGTCGAGCGCGGCGGGTCGCTGAAGCGGAAGTCGAGCACTGGCAGCTCGGCGAGGCGGTTGAGCTCGATCCCCGGCCCGAGCAGACCGTAATGCTGGGGGAGGAAGGTGAGCCCGAGTCCGGCCGCCTTGCACTCCTCGATCAGCCGCTCGGCGTCCTGCTCGCTCATCTCGTGTTCGGTGACGACGACGCGCTCGATCGCGTATTCGTCGGCGATCTTGGAGATGTCGGCGACCGAGCCGAGCCGCGGCAGCTCCTTCGCTGGTTCCTCCGCACTGGCGGAGAGGTAGCCAACCAGGGTCAGCCGCGCCTCCGGGTGGGTCGAGATCCGCCGCGCCATCAGGTCGGCGACGGCGGTGGGCCCCACCACCACGCCGGTCGCGACCGCGGTCAGCCGGTGCCAGAGGAAGCGGATCGTCCCGCGCAGGGCGAAGCTGGCGGCGAGGGTGCCGACGCCGAGCGCGATCGCGCTCTGGGGGGAGAACGGCCCGGCCGGGGTCAGCGCCAGCAGCCCGTCGAGCAGCAGCGTCCCCAGGGTGCTGGCCGAGATCAGCGAGGGCAGCTCGTCGAGGGTGCTGTGGCGGATCCGCCGGTGGTCGTTGTCGTAGAGGCCGTGGAGCTTGACGACGAGGATCCAGGCGGGGCTGAAGAGGACCGCCCAGAAGAGGGTGGCGATGTCGGTGGTCGAAGTCGCGGCGGTGACGGCGCAGAGAGTCCCGACCAGTGCGGCCCAGTCGCCCGCGGCGAGCAGGCGGCGCAGGATCGCGCCGCGCCGGCGCCACCCCTGCGGGCCCTGCTGTTCGCCGAGGCGCGCGCGCCCGCCCGGCGCCGGGCGGGCGGGCCTGGCGTCGGCCGGCTTGGGGTCGACAGGGCGCGTCATCCGCATCCGTCCCACCCTTCCTGCAGGCACTTTTCCAGCGGGTTCAGCTGCCGGGCGCGGTCGAGGTCGGCTTCGGCCGCCGCCGTGTCGCCGCCCTCGTGCTCGATTCGCCCGCGCAGGTAGTAGAGGAGCCAGTTCCCTTCCTCGCGGTCGATCGCCTCCGTCATCCGCTTGGCGCCCGTCGCGTAGTCGCCTTGCAGCTCGGCCAGCAGCCCGAGTTGAACGTAAGGGCTCGCCGCCCAGGGCTCGATCGAACGGGCGGTGTCGGCTTTTTCGACGGCGACGCCGATGTCGCCCTCGGCCGCGGCCGCCTGGCTGGAGTTGAGCTCGCGTTCGACCAGCAGCGGCCCGATCAGCGCCAGGGCGGTGATCCAGGCGACGGCGAGGCCGCCGACCGCGAGCCCGAAGCCGCGCGGCCCGGCCCGGTCGTTGCCGGCGGCGCGGGCGAGCTGCACGCAGCGGGCCGCGAGCAGGGCGCCGGCGGCAAGGAAGAAGACCGCGCCCAGCGCCGCTATCTCCCAAAACCAGTCGAAGGCCATACCTACAGCAACCGCCAGGGCGGCTGCCAGTAGCGCCGCGTTCAGCTCGCGGGCGCGCCCGCTGGCGGCCCGCCAGGCGGCGAAACCGGTCCAGAGCAGGAAGCCGACCATGCCCAGCGTCAGCAGGCCGCCGCCAAGACCCAGCTCGGCGAAGGCCTCCAGGTAGAGGGAGTGGGCGTTGTGGACGGGGGTTTCGATCGAGCGCAGCTTCACCCAGGAGAACTGGTAGGTCCCGGCGCCGTTGCCGGCGATCGGCTCTTCTTCGAAGGCGTCGAGGGCGACCCGGTAGAAGTCGTGGCGACCGGCTCCGGAGAGGTCTCCGAAGTGCTGCTGGGGCTGGTTCGGGAACTCGATGTCGGAGCTCGAGAACTGGTCCCAGGCGCGGCCGCCGACGGTGGCGAGCGCGGCGAGGGCGAGGACCGCGGCGGCGATCGCGGCGATCCGCAGCGTGCGCGGGTCGCGGGACATCTCCACGGCCCTGCCGGTGAGCGGCCCGCGCCGCCGCGCCAGCACCCGCATCCCGGCGAAGAGGGCGACGGTCAGAACGGTGCCTGCCAGCAGGACCAGCAGCACGACGACGCCCTGGTCGACGGCGGCGGCGTTGTCGAGGTTGTCGGCGAGGCTGCCGCGGGCCTGGACCGCAAGCACGGCGGGCAGGGCGCCGAGCACCCCGACCGCCAGCGTCCCGATCATCCAGAGGCGGTCGTGGGAGAGGGCGACGAGGCAGGCGCCGGCGACGAGCAGGGCAAGGACGCCGCCGCGCGAGTAGGTGAAGTAGAGCGTCAGCAGCACCGCCGGCAGGGAGGCGACCGCGATCCAGCGCAGCGCCGGGGTCAGGGAGCGGCGGCTGAGCCAGGGGATCAGCGCCGCGGCGATCCCGCATGCAACGCCGTTTGCGTTCCAGTAGCCAAGCGGATAGCGCAGCCGCGGACCGCTGCCCAGCCCCTCTGCAACGGGGAAAACGTGGGGTAGGAGGCGGGTGGCGAGACCCATCAGCGCCACCGCGATCAGGGCAAAAACAATTCCTTCAGCGAAACGTTGGCGCCTCTGGTCGGTTTGGGCGATGAGGAATGCGGCAAGCAGGACGCCGAGGTAGACGAGAACGCGATCGGCCTCGGTGACGCTCAGCTCAATCGACCCAGACCAGAGAGATGAGAAACCAGAAAAAATCGCCAGCGCCAGAAGCAGCCCAGTTCCCCAATAGAACGTCCGCCCCAGGGAGGCGCGACCAGCAGCACCGAGTACTAAAAGACCTGCAACCAGGAGCCATACGGCGAGGCCGGCGAGATGACGGTCATCGATCGCCGACCCACCGCCCGTCAGCGCCAGCGCCCCGATCAGCAAAACTGGGGAGAAAGCCGCCGCTGATTCCTCTAACCTTGCGCGCCATGCTTGGGAGCCGCCACCGCCCGGCCCACGGCTCGGGCCGATCCGTTTTCTCGCTTCTGTCAATGCTTGCTGTGCTGGCATTTGCCCTTTTCCCGGTCTCCGCTAGCGCGGATTCGGCCGGTTACGAATACGAAAACGCGATTCCCTCGCCGACCGGTGGAGCCCACAAAGCGCCGACGGTGGTCGGTGGGGGCGAAGAAGACGACAAGGCCCATGCTTCCAACAAGGGAGGCGGCACGGCCGGCGGTACGGGTCCTGGCTCTGGTGGAGGTTCATCGGGAGGTGGCAATGCTGGCACGCCGACCGGGCAGGGCACGGGCGGCGTCGATGGTGGAAACGGTTCCGCCAACTCCCAACACCAGAACGGCGCCAAGGACGCGGCCGGCCAGGTGGCCAGCCTCCAGCAGGTGCCCGACAACGGCTCCTCCGATGACGGCGGCTCTTCGCCGCTGGTCCCGATCCTGATCATCGTCGCTCTGCTCGCGGCGATCTCGGTCGGCATCGTCTATTGGCAGCGTCGCCGCGGCGGCGACACCCCGATCACCCCGAAGGCGGGTTGACGATGATGCGTTCGGGCGGTTCCCTTGGCTTTGGCGTGCGCGCGCGGGTGGCATTCGCCGCCCTGCTGGCGTTTGCGCTGATGGCTGTCTCGGCTTCGGCCGCGCAGGCGGTGCCGTCGATGTTCTGGGGCGCGGTGCCGCAGTCCTCGCTGAGCGTCGAGCAGTACCAACGGGTGCATCGCGGCGGCGTCGACACGATCCGGATCCCGGTCAACTGGGGTACCGCCCAGCCGAGCGAAGGCGCCGCCTTCAACTGGGACGCGACGGATTCGCAGATCTCCGAGGCCGCGCGCACCGGGATCGACGTGCTCCCCTTCCTGGCCGGCATCCCCGCCTGGGCCGAACGGCTGGTCTCGGTCGGCGGTGGGGTTCAGGTGCCGGCGAAGCTGCCGGTCGCCGGCAAGGCCAAGGCCGGCTGGATCGCCTTCTGCAAAGCGGCGGTAGCCCGCTACGGGCCGCAGGGTTCCTTCTGGGCCGAGCACCCCGACGTCCCCTTCCGGCCGCTGCGCAACTGGCAGGTCTGGAACGAGCCGAACTTCAAGTTCTTCGTCCACAAGCCCAACCCGGCCGAATACGCGCAGATGGTGAAGATCTCCTCGACCGCGATCAAAGGGTCGGATCCGGGCGCGAAGGTGATCCTCGCCGGGCTGTTCGCCTGGCCGAAGGGCGCCAGATCCAAGACCGCCAATCACAACCTCTTCGCGACGGATTTCCTCGAAGGGCTCTACCGCGTGCCGGGGATCACGGCGAAGTTCGACGGGATCGCCCTCCATCCCTATTCGACCAAATACCAGTACTTGACGCCTCAGATCGAAGAAGTGCGCGAAGTGATGAAGAAGCACCACGACGCCGGCACCGGGATCTGGCTTACCGAGCTCGGTTGGAGCTCCTCGCCGAAGAGCCCAGGCAACTCCTTCGCCAAAGGCCCCGCCGGGCAGGCCCAGCAGCTGAAGGGCGCCTTCAGCCTGTTGGTCAAGAACCAGCGCAAGTGGCGGATCCAGCGCGTCTACTGGTTCTCGATCGACGATTTCGGCGCCGCCTGCAACTTCTGCGACGGCTCCGGCCTCTTCGGAGCGGGCTTCGCCCCGAAGAAGAGCTGGTACGCCTACGTCAAGTTCGCCGGCGGCACCCCGTAGCGGTCGGGGGGTCGGGATCGGATCTACAGGTGTGCGGCTGGCAAGCGCCGGACCAAGCGGGGCCAGGACGCAGGAACCCCGAATAGCGGCGCTATTCGGGGTTCCGAGGACGCCGCCCCGCGCAGAGTCCGCCGCCGCCAGACGTGCGCCTGGAGGCCGATCCCGACCCCCCGACCGCTGCTGATTTAGAGGGGCCTTTAGAGGGGCGCCAGACCCCTTCGCAACACGATCGATTCGCCGAGACCGCAAAAAAGCACCTTGAGGGGGACTTTTTGCGGTCTCGGCAGATACCCCCTCTTGCCAATGGGTGCGGCTGCGTAAGATCGGTGGGTTGGCAACTAAGGCGAAACCGAGGGCGGAATCCGATCCGCTGGCGCCGTTCAGCGCGGCAACGCGGCGCTGGTTCGAGGCCTCCTTCGAGGGCCCGACGCCGGCGCAGACCGGCGGCTGGGAGGCGATCTCCAGCGGCGAGCACGCGCTGATCTGCGCCCCGACCGGGTCGGGCAAGACGCTCGCCAGCTTCCTCTGGGGGATCGACAAGCTGGCCCGCTCGGAAGACCTGGGGACCGGGGTCAAGCTGGTCTACGTCTCCCCCCTGAAAGCGCTCTCCTACGACATCGAGCGCAACCTGCGGGCGCCTCTGCGCGGCATCGGCGCCGACGTCTCGGTCGGCCTGCGGACCGGCGACACCTCGCAGAAAGAACGGCGGGCGATGGCGAAAACCCCGCCGGACATCCTCATCACCACCCCCGAGTCGCTCTACCTGATGCTCTCAAGCAGCGTGCGGGAGATCCTCACCGGGGTCGAAGCGGTGATCGTCGACGAGATTCATGCCGTGGCGCAGAGCAAGCGGGGGGCGCATTTGGCGCTCACCTTGGAGCGGTTGGATCATCTGGTGCGGGACCATGCGCTCGGGGCGGCGGGTCCTGTCGCGGCAGGGGACCCACCCCCTCCTGCGCAGCAGGAGGGGGCCCCCCCTACCACGCCACCCACCGCCAGGGATGGGGATGGCTCTGGCATTCAGCGGATTGGCCTCTCGGCTACCCAGCGGCCGCTCGAGCGGATAGGTCAGTTCCTCGTTGGTCCTAAGAGGTCTTGCCGGATTGTGGATGCGGGGCAGAAGAAGGCTCTGGATCTGGAGATCGTGGTTCCGGTCGAGGACATGGCGGATCCGGGGGCGCCTGCTTATCCGAGCGAGGACGGGCCGCCGCCGACCGAAGTCGAGCCCTCGGCCCATGTGAGGTCGATCTGGCCGGCGATCTACCCCAAGCTCCTGGAGCTGGTCCAGGAACACGCCTCGACGATGATCTTCGTCAACAACCGCCGAGCAGCGGAGCGGCTCGCGAAGAGACTCAACGAGCTTGCGAACGGCGAAGGCGAACAAGAGCTACCCGCAACCGAGCAACTGGGAAATTCGCCTCTGCCGGGGGGTGGCGCCGATTTGGGGGACCATCCCGACAGGGATGGTGGGACCAAATCGGGGACAGGACCCGCCGGCCCGGAAACGCCCGAGCCCTACACCGAGATCGCCCGTGCCCACCACGGCTCCCTCTCTCACGAGGAGCGCTCCGTGGTGGAGGAGATGCTCAAGTCGGGGAAGCTGCCTTGCCTCGTCGCCACCTCGTCGCTGGAGCTGGGGATCGACATGGGCGCCGTCGACCTCGTCATCCAGGTCGAGTCGCCGAAGTCGGTGACCCGCGGCCTGCAGCGGATCGGCCGCGCCGGCCACCGCATGGGCGAAGTCTCCAAAGGCCGGATCTTCCCCAAATACCGCGGCGACCTGCTCGAGTGCGCGGTCGTCGCCCGCCGCATGCGCGAGGCCGAGATCGAGGAGACGACGATCCCGCAGAACCCGCTCGACGTCCTCGCCCAGCACCTGGTCTCGATGGCCGCCCTGGACGAGTGGGAGGTCGACGAGGTCGAGCGCGTCGTCACCGCCACCCAGTCGTTCCACGACCTCTCCCGCGAACAGCTGGAGAACGTCCTCGACATGCTCGACGGCCGCTACCCCTCCGACCGCTTCGCCGAGCTGCGGCCGCGGATCGTCTGGGACCGCACCGAAGGCACGATCCACGGCCGCAAAGGCGCCCGCCAGCTGGTCGTCACCAACGCCGGCACGATTCCCGACCGCGGCCTCTACGGCGTCCACCTCCCCGACGGCCGCCGGGTCGGCGAGCTCGACGAGGAGATGGTCTACGAGGCCCGCGCCGGCCAGACCTTCCTGCTCGGCTCCAGCACCTGGCGGATCGAGGAAATCACCCGCGACCGGGTGATCGTCACCCCCGCCCCCGGCGCCCCCGGCGCCGTCCCCTTCTGGAAGGGCGACGGGATCGGCCGCCCCGCCGAGCTGGGGCGGGCGATCGGCGCCTTCGCCCGCGAGGCCGTCAACCGCGACCCCGCCGAGCTGGCCAAGGAGTACGACCTCGACGAGCGCGCCGCCAACAACCTCGTCAGCTACCTGCGCGAGCAGCAGCAGGCGACCCGCGTCGTCCCCTCCGACGAGACGATCGTCGTCGAGCGCTTCCGCGACGAGATCGGCGACTGGCGGCTCTGCATCCTCTCGCCCTACGGCGGCCGCGTTCACTCTGCCTGGGGCCTGGCGCTGGCGGCGAAGATTCGTGCCGAGCACGACATCGAGGCCGACGCGATCTGGTCCGACGACGGGATCGTCATCCACCTTCCCGACGCCGACGAGCCGCCGCCCGCCGACCTCGTCCTGATCGACCCCGACCAGATCGAAGACCTGGTCGTCGGCGAGCTCTCCGGCAGCGCCCTGTTCGGCGCCCGCTTCCGCGAGAACGCCTCGCGCTCGCTGCTGATCCCGCGCGCCTACCCGGGCAAGCGCACGCCGCTGTGGCAGCAGCGCCTGAAGTCGCAGAGCCTGCTCGAGGTGGCACGGGACTTCCCCCGTTTCCCGGTCGTACTGGAGACCTACCGCGAGTGCCTGCGCGACGTCCTCGACCTGCCCGCCCTCGCCGAGCTGCTGGAAAAACTTCACTCCCGTGCCCTCAGCCTGGTCGAGGTGGAGACGCCGACCGCCTCGCCCTTCGCCTCCTCGCTGCTCTTCGACTACGTCGCCACCTACATGTACGAGGGGGACACGCCGAACGCCGAGCGGCGGGCGGCGGCGCTTGCCCTCGACCGCGACCTGCTGCGCGAGCTCCTCGGCCAGGAGGAGCTGCGCGAGCTGATCGACCCCGAGGCGCTGGAAGAAGTCGAAGAGCAGCTGCAGCACCGCACCGAGGCGGGCCGCGCCGGCGACCGCGACGCCCTCCAGCAGCTGCTGCGCAACCTCGGCGACCTCACCGCCGAGGAGTGCGAGGCGCGGGTCGCCGAGGGCTACTCGGCGAAATCGATGCTGGAGAAGCTGGTCGCCGAGCGGCGGGTGGCGCTGGTCAGGATCGCCGGCGAAGAGCGCTACATCGCCGCCGAGGACGCCGGCCTCTACCGCGACGCGCTCGGCGTCCCGGAGCCGCCCGGCCTGCCGGAGACCTTCCTCGAGGAGCACCCCGACGCGATGCGGACCCTGGTCCGCCGCTACGCCCGCACCCACGGCCCCTTCCCGACCCAGCAGCTGACCGAGCGCTACGGCGTCGACCCGACCCCGGCGCTGCGCGAGCTGGAGGCCGAAGGGGCGATGGTCCGCGGCGAGCTGCTGCCCGGCGGGACCGAGCGCGAGTGGTGCGACTCCGAAGTCCTGCGCCGCGTCCGCCGCGCCAGCCTCGCCCGCCTGCGCAAGGAGGTCGAGGCGGCCGACACGCGGGAGCTCGCCCGCTTCCTGCCGAGCTGGCAGAACGTCGACGCATTCCGGCGAACCGGCGCCGGGCTGGACCGCCTGCGCGAGGCGCTGGTGCCGCTGCAGGGCGTGGCGCTGACGCCGAAAGTCTGGGAGGGGGACGTGCTGCCGCGCCGGCTCGGCGCCTACTCGCCCAGCTGGCTCGACGAGCTCTGCACCAGCGGCGAGCTGGTCTGGCTCGGCGCCGGCGCCCTCGGTCGCAACGACGGCCGCGTCGCCCTCTACTTCCGCGAGGACGTCCGCCTCGCCGGGCCACCCCCGTCCAACTCCAAGCTCGAATCGCCGCAGGGCGAGGTCCACGACGCGATCCGCGAGCGGCTTGCCGCCGGCCCCTCCTTCTGGCTCGACCTCGTCGTCGAGCTCGAGCACCCGGCCGAGGACATCCACAACGCGCTCTGGGACCTGGTCTGGAGCGGCGAGGCGACCAACGACGCTTTCGCCCCGCTGCGGGCGCCGCGCTTGCGCGCGGTGCCGCCCTCCGAGCGCCCGGGCCGCCGCTTCGCCCGCCGCCGCAGCACGACTGGCGCCGCCGTCCAGGGCCGCTGGTCGCTGACCGCGCCGCTGTTCGCCAACGCCCCCGGCCCGGGCGCCAAGCTCCGCGCCATCGCCGAGCTGATGCTCGAGCGCTACGGGATCGTCACCCGCGAGACCGTCCTCGCCGAGGGCGTCCCCGGCGGCTTCTCGACCCTCTACGGGGAGCTCGGCAACCTCGAGCTGCTCGGCACCGCCCGCCGCGGCTACTTCGTCGAGGGCCTTGGCGGCGCCCAGTTCGCCCTCCCCGGCGCGGTCGAGCGCCTGCGCTCGCTGCCCGAACGCGACGGCTCCTACCTCGTCCTCGCCGCCACCGACCCGGCCAACCCCTACGGCGCCTCGCTGCCCTGGCCGAAGCTCGAGGGCGGCCGCCGCCCCGGCCGCACCCCCGGCGCGCACCTCCTGCTGCGCGACGGCGAGCCGCTGGTCTTCGTCGAGCGCGGAGGACGCGGCCTGCTGCGCCTGAAGCCGCTTGCCGACCAGGAGCTGCGGGAGGCGATGCGGGCCCTGGCCGACGCCGTCGCCGCCGGCCAACTGCCGAAACTGGCGATCGAGAAACTCGACGGCGAAGCCGTGATCGGCTCCGGCCACCAGGAGGCATTGGTCGGCGCCGGCTTCAGCCGCGGCCCGCGCAAACTGACCGCCTCGGCCTGATTCAAGCCTCGCCTGTTCCTTTTCTGCCTCCAGCAACGAAAAGGAACAGCTGAATGGGGGGCCATTGCCATAATCTCGGTCAGGTGCCTGAGGCAGATCAGAGCGCGGTCGAGCTGCTGAAGAGCGTCACGCTCTTCGCCGACCTGGAGGAGGGGGAGCTTGAGCGGTTCTCCCACGTCGCCGTGCCCCGCACCTTCCCGGCCGGGACGCGGGTCTTCCACGAGGGCGACGATTCCGACGCCTGCTACATCGTCAAGGAGGGCAGCTTCCGGGTCACCCGCGAACACTCCGACGGGCGGGCGATCACCCTCGCCACGCTCGGCCCGGGCGAGATCTTCGGCGAGCTGGCGATGCTCGACGGCGACAAACGCTCGGCCAGCGCCGAGGCGCTGAGCGAGGGGGAGCTGCTGGCGCTGCCCGCCAACGACGTGCGGGCGCTGCTGGCGCGCCACCCCGAGATCTCGCTGAAGCTGGTCGCCGGCCTCGTCCGCCGCCTGCGCGCCGCCAACGTGCGCCTCTCGCGGCAGTCCTTCCAGACGGTGCCGAGCCGGGTCGCCGGCATCCTCGCCCAGCTCAGCCGCGAGGCCCAGGACAACGGCAGCGGCGAGAGCGAGCCGAGCGAAGAGGTGACGATCAACATGAACCAGACCGACCTCGCCCAGCTCGCCGGCACCTCGCGCGAGTCGGTCAGCCGCTTCCTCGCCGAGCTGGAGCGCGCCGGGGTCGTCCGTTCCGGCCGCGGCCGCGTCACCGTGCTGGAGCCGGAGAAGCTCCGCAACTACATCTACTAGCCGTGCGGATCGAGTTCGAGCGCGCTGGTCGTGACTGCGCGGTGGAGGTGGAAATCGGGGTCAACGAAGATCCCGCCGCGTTGGGATGCCCTGACTTCGCGCGGGGCTATCCGGTCTGCCGGGCGACGGTCTCGCCGCCGGCGCGCGGCTACGCCGACTTCCTCGGCTGGGTGCAGCTGGTGGACTCCCATCGGCAAGGGGCGGGGTTTCACCTCGACTACTTCGAACCGCTGGGGCCGGTCCCGCACCCGTTCGCCGTCTACGGCTTTTCGCCGACCCTCTTCGACGCTCCCCATTCCGACTTCGAGTCCTGGAGCTTCCTCGCCCACAGCTTCCTCTGCGGCTGCGGTGCCGACGTCCTCGACGGCCGCAAAGAGATCGACGCGGTCCTCGGATTCAGCTGGGGCTTCCGAAAAAGCCCGGACGGGATGGAGATTCTGGAGCCGTCGCCGCTCTCGCCGGGCGACTGGGACCGTCATCACGAGTTCCTCCGGAAGGCCTTCCCGGCCTGGGCGTTCCTCCCCGGCTTCAGCAGCCGCCCGACGGTGCTGTGAGCGCCGCCGCCGCACGCAGGCGCATGGTCGAGCGCCAGCTGCGGGCACGCGGGATCGAGGACGAGCGGGTGCTGGCGGCGATGGCCGAGGTGCCGCGGGAGGAGTTCGTCCCCGCCGAGCTGCGCGGCCGCGCCTACAACGACTCCGCCCTGCCGATCGGCGAGGAGCAGACGATCTCCCAGCCCTGGATCGTCGCTGCGATCTGTCAGGCGCTGGAGCTGCGCGGCCCCGAGCTAGTGCTGGAGGTCGGCACCGGCTCGGGCTACTCGGCGGCGGTGCTCTCGCTGCTCGCCAGCCACGTCGTCAGCATCGAGCGCCACGAGGCGCTCTCCGCCGGCGCCGGGCGCGCCCTCGCCTCGCTCGGCATCCACAACGTCGAGCTCGTCGTCGGCGACGGCAGCCTTGGCGTGCCTGCCCGCGGGCCGTTCGACGCGATCGCCGTCCACGCCACCGCGCCGGCGCCGCCGGCCACCCTGCTCGCGCAGCTGGCCGAGGGCGGGCGGCTCGTCGTTCCCCTCGCCGCCGACGACGCCGATGTGCTGACGCTCTACCGGCGCCGGGGCGACCGCCACGAATCCGAGCCGATCAGCCCCTGCCGGTTCGTGCCGCTGATCGGCGAGGAGGGTTTCGCCGAGTAGGGGCCCCGCAGCCTCAGCAGCTGGAGAGGGAGTCCTTCTGGTCTGCGGCGGCGTCGTCCTCGCCGGCGCCGCAGTCGACCTTGTCCCGCTGGCCGTCGAGGGCTTCGATGAAGTCGCTGCCGCCCTTGCCGACCAGGGTGTCGCTGCCGATGTGGCCCATGATGCTGTTCTCGCCGTTGTCGCCGACCAGAACGTCGGGGCCGTCGGATCCCTCCAGGCTCTCGTTGTCGCCGAGGACCTTGTCGGGGTTGCCGCAGCCGGGAGGGCCGCCGGTGCCGCCGAGGGCGACCCGCAGGTTGTCCTTCGAGCGGGCGTAGGAGACGGTGTCCTCGCCGCTGCCGCCGTCGTAGACGTGGCCCTGGCAGGTCGGGACCGAGTTGACCAGCAGGTCGTTGCCGTTGCCGCCGAGCAGGGTGTCGCCGCCGGGGTCGGAGTAGAGGACGTCGGAGCCGCCGTTTCCTTCGAGCCGGTCGTGGCCGTTGTCGGGGCTGTTGTAGTTCTCGCCGGCTTCCAGCACGTCGTCGCCGTTGCCGCCGACCAGGGTGTCGTCGCCGGCGTTGCCGTTGATGCGGACTTTGCCGCCGGCCGGGACGCTCGGGTCGACGACGATCGTGTCGTTGCCGTTGCCGCCGGTGACGACGATCAGCGGCACCGCGCCGGAGTCGGGGCAGACCATCGCGTTGCCGTTCGAGGCCGGGGTTTCGCAGCCGTCGCCGGAGAAGATCGGGATCGCCGAGGAGACGACCCAGGCGCCGTTGCCCCGCGAGATGCGGATGTCGTCGTTCTGCGGGCTGCCCTGGACGATCAGGCTGGAGCCGTCGAGGCCGAGGTTGAGGGTCCCGTAGGCGAGGCTCGGGGGCGGCGGGTCTTCGGGGCCGCAGGACGTTTCGCTGGAGAAGCCTTCGCAGGAGTCGGTGCCGGGGCCGCCGAAGGCCTCGCCGCCCCCGCCGCCGCTTTGCAGGTCGTCGTTGCCGACGCCGCCGTCGATCCGGTTCGACTGACCGTCGCCGGTGATTTCGTCGCCCTGGGGCGAGCCGACGACGTCCTCGAAGCCGCTGAGGTCGTCGTGGCCGTCGCCTTTGGCCTTGTTGGCCGCGAGGCTGACGATCACGCCGCCGCGGGTGGCGCTGGCGTAGGAGACGATGTCGTTGGCGCCTTCGCCGCCGAAGAGGCTGTCGGTGCCGGCGTCGCCGCGGACGATGTCGCCGTCGCCGGGGCCGCCGTCGACGTGGTCGGTGCCGGCGCCGCCGAAGACTTCGTCATTGTCGCCGCCGCCCTGCAGGTCGCTGTCGTCGCCGGGGCCGCCTTCGATGTGGTCGTGGCCGGGGCCGCCGTCGACCTGGTCGTTGCCCTTGTCGCCGAGCAGTTTGTCGTCGCCGCCGTCGCCGTCGATCTTGTCGCTGCCCTGCTGGCCGTCGACGTAGTCGTTGCCGCCGCCGCCGCTCAGCTTGTCGGGGCCCTTGAAGCCGATGATGACGTCATCGCCGCCGCCGCCGTGGAGGCCGTCGGCGCCTTTGGAGCCCGAGAGCTCGTCGTCGCCCTCGCCGCCGTCGATGCTGTCGGACCCGGTGTCGCCGAGCAGCTTGTCGTCGCCGCCTTCGCCGTGGAGGGAGTCGAAGCCGCGGCCGCCGTTGATGTTGTCGTCGCCGGGGCCGCCGCAGATCGTGTCGTTGCCGTTCGGCCCGCCGGTGATGACGTCGTCGCCGCCACCGCCGTAGATCACGTCGCTGGCCTTCTTGCCGACGATGTGGTCGTTGCCGGCGGTGCCCATGATCGTCACCTTCTTGCCGTCGCACTTTTTCGCCTGGGCCTGGGCGGCGCAGAAGAGCAGCAGCGCGAGGGCCGCGAGGACGAGGAGGGCGGGGCGTCGGAATGAGTCGAGCTTGGCCGGCATCCCTGAGGACATCGGTCCTCGCCCCGAGAACCTTCAGGCGCGCCGCAAATCACCCAAAAATCGTCCAGACCACTCAGACGAACGTCCAGTTCCCGCACGGATCTCGCTCTCCTATACGCTCGCAGCGCAATGCGAGGCGGGATCTACGTCCTGAACTTCTACTCGGCGGTATTCGTCGATCAGCTCAAGCGCGGCCGCAAGACCGCGACGATCCGGCTCGGCGACAAGAGCAACAAGTACGAGCGCGGCCAGGTGGTCTGGATCACGGTCGGGTTCCGCCACAGCCCGCGCGAGAAGATCTTCACCGCGGTGATCGACGACGTCGAGGTCAAGCGTCTGGACGAGCTCACGCGGCGCGACATCGAGCACGACAACCCCGAGTTTCGCCGCCTCGAGGACGAGATCAACTTCCTCGAACAGATCTACAGCCGCCCGGTCAACGCCAGCGACCAAGTCACCGTGATCCGCTTCTCGCAGATAGTCGAGCCGCCGCGTGCGCATCTCGGCAATGGAGAGACCCCGCACCACAACTGACCTGGGACGCGCCGGGCACGGCGCATCTCGGCGTCCTCGGTCGCTCGCGTGCAGAGTACGCCACGCTCCCTGCGTCCTTGAGCTGCTTGGCCCGGCACGCCCCAGGCGCGTTGATAATCATTGAGTCGTGGCCGAATACGCCTTCCTCACCACCTGGCTGCTGGATTCGCCTCGCGAGCCGGTTTGGGAGGCGATCCATGCCCAGGAGGAGTGGCCGATCTGGTGGCGCGGGGTGGAGGAGGCGAGCGAGCTGCGCGCCGGAGACGGCAACGGAGTGGGGAGCGTCTCGCAGATGGTCTGGAAGAGCCTGCTGCCTTACCGGGTCAGCTTCGAGGTGACGACGACGCGGATCGAGTACCCGACCCTGATGGAGGGCCGGGCGGTGGGCGAGCTCGAAGGCGTCGGCCGCTGGCGGCTCTACGAACAGGACGGGGTCACCGCGGTCCTCTACGAGTGGAACGTGCGGACGACCAGGCCCTGGATGAACCTCTTCGCGCCGCTGCTGCGCCCGGCCTTCGAGTGGAACCACGACTGGGTGATGCGGCGCGGCGGCGAGGGAATTTCCTCGCTGCTCGGCTGCCGGCTCTTGGCGATGGACTGACGCTTCGCTATCTTTAAAGGTATTGGCACTCTCCACTTGAGAGTGCCAAACGTCGCAGGAGCTCAGATTCGGCTCTAGAGCGACGATTCTCGACTTTCTAACACCACCCAGACCGATAACGGAGGTTCACGGATGAAGCTGAAGCCCCTCGGGGACCGGCTGATCGTCAAGCCGATTGAGGAGGAGGAGACGACTGCCAGCGGCATCGTTCTTCCCGACACGGCCAAAGAGAAGCCGCAGAAGGGCAAGGTCGTGGCCGTCGGCGACGGCGCCATCAACGAGGACGGCAGCCGCCGGGCGCTCGACGTCGCGGAGGGGGACGAGGTCCTCTACTCCAAATACGGCGGCACCGAGGTCACCGTCGAGGGCGACGAGCTGCTCGTCCTGCGCGAGTCGGACGTCCTCGCCAAGGTCGGCTGACCCCCACCCGGACTTACGCAACTAAGGAGGACTGGAACACATGGCTCATAAGGAGCTGAAGTACGCAGAGGAGGCCCGAGGGGCCCTGCAGGCCGGCGTCGATTCCGTCGCCAACGCCGTCAAGGTCACCCTCGGCCCCAAAGGCCGCTACGTCGTGCTCGACAAAAAGTTCGGTGCGCCGACGATCACCAACGACGGCGTCACCATCGCCCGCGAGGTCGAGGTCGAGGACGTCTTCGAGAACCAGGGCGCCCAGCTTGTGCGCGAGGTCGCGACCGCGACCAACGACGTCGCCGGCGACGGCACCACCACCGCCACCCTGCTGGCCCAGACGATCGTTCGCCAGGGCCTGAAGAACGTGGCCGCCGGCGCCAACCCGCTGGCCCTGCGCCGCGGGATCGAGAAGGCCGTCGAGGAGGTCGTCGGGAACCTGCGCGACAAGCAGTCGAAAGAGGTCTCCGGCAAAGACCAGATCGCCCGCGTCGCCGCGATCTCGGCCGGTGACGACGACATCGGCAACGTGATCGCCGACGCGATCGAGAAAGTCGGCAAAGACGGCGTGGTGAACGTCGAGGAGGGCCAGACCTTCGGGATGGAGCTCGAGTTCACCGAGGGGATGCAGTTCGACAAGGGCTACATCTCGCCGTACATGGTCACCGACCAGGACCGCATGGAGGCGGTGCTGGACGACCCCTACATCCTCATCGCCAACCAGAAAATCGGCTCCGTGCGGGACATCCTGCCGGTGCTCGAGCAGGTGATGCAGGGCGGCAAACCGCTGCTGATCGTGGCTGAGGACGTCGAGGGCGAGTGCCTCGCGACCCTGGTCGTGAACAAGCTCCGCGGCACCTTCACCGGCGTCGCCGTCAAAGCCCCCGGCTTCGGCGACCGCCGCAAGCGGATGCTCGAGGACATCGCGATCCTCACCGGCGGCGAGGTGATCACCGAGGAGATGGGCCTGAAACTGGAGAACACCCAGCTGGCTCAGCTCGGCAAAGCGCGCCGCATTGTCGTCGCCAAAGACAACACGACGATCATCGACGGCGCCGGTGACCCCGAGGACATCAAGGGCCGCATCAACCAGATCAAAAACGAGGTCGAGAACACCGACTCCGACTTCGACCGCGAGAAGCTCCAGGAGCGCCTCGCCAAGCTCGCCGGAGGCGTTGCCGTCGTCAAGGTCGGCGCCGCCACCGAGACCGAGATGAAGGAGAAAAAGCACCGCGTCGAGGACGCGCTGCAGGCGACCCGCGCCGCGCTCGAGGAGGGCGTCGTGCCGGGCGGGGGCGTCGCCCTGCTGAACGCGCAGGCCGGCCTCGACCCGGACAAGCTCGACGAGCCGGACGAGGTGACCGGCGCGCGGATCATCCACCGCTCGCTGGAGGAGCCGGTGCGGCAGATCGCCGAGAACTCCGGCCTCGAGGGCTCGGTCGTGGTCAACAAGGTCCGGGAGCTGAAGGAGGGCGAAGGCCTGAACGCGGCGACCGGCGAGTACGGCGACCTGATCAAGGCCGGCGTCATCGACCCGACCAAGGTCACCCGCTCCGCTCTGGAGAACGCGGCCTCGATCGCGAAGAACATCCTCGTGACCGAGGCGATCATCGCCGAACCGCCGGAGGAGAACGGCGCCGGCGGCGGTATGCCCGGTGGCATGCCCGATATGGGCGGGATGATGTAATCAAGCTTGTTTGCGTCATACTGCGACGCACAGGCGAGTGCTTTGGAGAGAGGCCCGGGGAAACCCGGGCCTCTCTTTTTGTCCGCATCTCGGAGCGTGGCCACGACCCCGCGCGCCTTCAGTCCCGAAATCGGCACATTCCGCGCACCAAAAGCGCGCCCCGACCCGTGACGCTTCCACACGATGTGCGTCACCCCCAAACCCCCTCTTGCCGACGGGCCTCAAAGGGGCCTATATAGATCGAAATCGGCCCGTCGGCGAATCTCACGGCCGGGTCTGGATAGGGAGGTCGCAGACCTCGCTGCTAGGCAGCATGGGGTGGTGGCTCTCTGGCAGCTGAGGGATCTCCGCTTCGACTCCCAACTGGCTCGCAAGCGGGTTGCGGCAGGACGGCTTCACCGGATTCATTGCGGTGTCTACAGCCCGCAAAAGGCGTCGCTCCTGACTCCTCATGGCCATCGCATGGCGGCGGTGCTCGCCTGTGGACCGGAGGCGGTTCTGTCCCATCGATCGGCAGCCGCGCTCTGGGGACTTCGGGACGACAGCCGCACCCGCATCGATGTCACTGCCCCGGGACGTCGAGGCCGGATTCCGGTGGGCATCGATGCCCACCGCCACGGGTCGCTCTGCTCTCCCGATCGGTCTTCGGTCGAAGGCATCCCCTGCACGTCCGTATCACGGACGCTCCTCGACCTCGCTGCAGTGGTGTCCTATCGAGCGCTTCGGTATGCGGTGAAGCAGGCGGAAGTAGAGGGTCAATTCGACTTGAAAGAGATCAACGAGCTCCTCGGTCGTAGCCGGGGCCGGCGAGGTGTAGCGCGGCTGAGAAAGGCTATTGCCCTCCACGATCCCCGTGAACAGCTGACCCGCCGTGAGCTCGAGGAGAGGCTCTTCGACCTCTGCCGCGGCTTGGAGCTGCCGGAGGTGAATGGCCACCTCGTCGTCAATGGCATCTCGATGATGCCGGACTTCCTCTGGCGCAGCGCCAGGCTGATCGTCGAAGCCGACAGCCGACGGGTCCACGGCACCGTGTCGGCCTTCGAGGAAGACCGCCGCCGCGATCAAGTTCTCACCGCCGCCGGCTGGACCGTCATCCGCTGCACCTGGCGCCAGGTAGTCGATGAACCAGAGCGCCTGCGGAGCACCCTTCGTTCCCTCCTGTCACGACGGAGCAACGCCGATCGCTGACGGGCCTCAAAGGGACCTATATAGATCGAAATCGGCCCGTCGGCGACTGGGGCAGTTACTTTTTGCGCGGCTTGGGCGGGAGGGCGGGGAAGAGGCCGGCGTTGTAGTCGGCGGTGGAGAGGAAGTTGGGGCGGCGGATCTTCTTGCGCAGGGTGTTGGCGGTGCGGGGGTAGAGCCGGAGGTCATATGCGTTGCCGACCCCGAAGCCCTGGTAGTAGACGAGCATCCGCACCCGGGGATGCTTGACGGTCCAGGCGATCGTCTGCTTGACCCAGCGCGGTTCGTCGACGCCGGAGACCGCCCACTCGGTCATCGCCACCGGCATCCCGCGCCACTGCTTGCCCGCGTAGAAGCGGTTGAGGTCCTTCCAGACGGGATATTGCGAGTAGAAGTCGGTCCCGACCCAGTCGACCCAGCGGCGTCCCGGCCAGTAGTTGCCTGGGAAGTTGCCCTTGACCCGCGGCGAGCCGCCTGGCAGCGGGCTCCAGACGATGCTCACCGGCGCCGCCGGCAGTTCGGTCGGCGGCGGGCCTTTGGTCCTGGTGACGGGCGGCAGCCCGATTTCCGCCAGGGTCGCGTTCAGGCCTTCCAGGCTCTGGCCGCCGCGGACGATCGCGGAGATGCGGCGGAAGGCCTGCTTGTACCAGCCGGTCGTGTGTTCGCCGCCGCGCTGGTTCCCTTCGCAGTCGACCGCCGTCCAGGCGTTGAGGCAGCGGTTCGGCTCGCCCAGCGGCCGGATGTACGCCGGCAGCCCCTTGCTGGCGAAGAAGTCGTTCAGCTGCAGCAGGTAGTCGTCGCCGTAGCCGAGGGCGATCTGCTGCGGGGTGATCAGCTCCGCCAGCGTCTGGTCGTCGGCGGTGGAGATCGCGAGGATCGGCCGCGTCGCCGTTTCCCGCCAGCGTTCGTAGGCCTCGTTGAGGCTGTTGCCCCAGGGGTGGAAGGTCTGCAGCAGCGCCGGGTGCTTGCCCGTTAGTTCGGCGAATTCGTTGAATTCGGCCGTCGTGCCGCGGTCGCTGACCCCGAGGAAGACGCTCGGCTTCGGCGGCACCAGCGAGACGGCCGTCGCCCCCGCGGGCGCGAGGAACGCGGCCAGCGCGACGAGAAGGGCGAGAAGCCCACTGCGCCGGAACCTCTTAGGTGCCCTCCAGTACATCGCTCATCCTTCGTGGTTCGACGCCGAGGGCCTGCGCGTCTGCCGGCCCCCGCTCGCTGGTCATCGAGACCTCCATCAGCTCGGCCTCCTCCCAGGTTGCGAACACGCGCTCCCCGAAGAGGTTGCGCAGCCCGATCAGGCCCGCCCGCACGAACGGCAGCGGCAGGTGGACCAGCGGCCGCGGCCGGCCGGCGATGCGGCTGACCAGGTCGGACATCTCGTCGTAGCTGAGCGTCTCCGGCCCGGCGAGCTCGTAGCGCCGGGTCCGCTCCCCGTCGCCGCGCTCGCGCGCCAGCGCGCCGACGACGCAGCGCGCCACGTCCTCCGCCCAGATCGGCTGGAACCGTGCCCGCCCCTCGCCGGAGACCGGCAGGACCGGCAGGAAGGAGAAGCGGCGCAGCAGGGTGATCCAGGGGTCGCTGTGGTCGTAGACGATCGACGGCGCGAAGACGGTCGTCCGCAGCGAGGAAGAGAGGACCGCCTGCTCGGCCAGCCACTTGGCGCGGAAGAAGCGGGTCCGCTGCGCGGCCTGCGCGTCGAGCGCGCTGAAGAAGTGGAAGCTCTCGACCCCGCTGCGCTCGGCCGCCCGCAGCAACCGCACCGTCGCCAGCCCGTTCAACTCCTCGATCCGCTTCGGCGGCTGGTCGCGGATCGAGGCCGCCAGGTGGACCACCCGGTCGACCCCGCGCAGCGCCTGGCGCACCAGGTAGGGGTCGGACATCTCGCCGAGGTCGCCGAGCGCGATCTGGACGTCGACCCGCCGCGAGCCCAGCCGCCGCGGCTCGCGCACCAGGCAGCGCACCTCCTCCCCCTGCTCGAGCAGCAGCGGCAGCAGGCGCGACCCGATGCTTCCAGTGGCCCCCGTCAGCAGCAGCATGTCCGCATCATCCCTAAAATGTGCCCTCGCGCTTGGCCGGGGCCCCCGGCGGGCACCGGTAAAACGAGCTTAGGAGAACCCTCCCCAAATGACCTACGTCATCGCCGAGCCGTGCATTGGCCAGAAGGACAACTCGTGCGTCGAGGTCTGTCCCGTCGACTGCATCCACCCGACGCCTGACGAGGCCGATTACGACAACGTCGAGCAGCTCTACATCGATCCGGACGAGTGCATCGACTGCGACGCCTGCGTCGAGGCCTGTCCCGTCGACGCCTGCTTCGCCGAGGACCAGCTTCCGGACGAGTGGCAGAAGTACACGCAGATCAACCTCGAGTACTTCAAGTCTCAGGGCTGACCCGCGGGTCCGGCGGGCCGCGAGTGGACATCTGATCCAGTGAGGCGCCGGCCGGAAGGGCGGGCCGGCACCCAGTACTTGGCATCAACCCCGGACCTGACGCCCAGATCGTCAGCGGCTGCTCAACGGATGTAGGGCTTGACGACCCATTGCATTTCGGCGCGGGCCGGTCAGACTTCCTTCCGGCATCGAGCAGCGCAGGGGTGAGTTGTCGGGGAGACAGCTCGAGAGCTGCCGGGGAGACAGCTCGATTGCTCAGCCTTACTTGCGGGTCATCTAACGGGTGCAGCA
>DASSYI010000002.1:0-9137 GCA_035703365.1 Solirubrobacterales bacterium | reverse complement strand
CTCGCGGATCAGCTCGCACAGCAGCGCCGTCCGCACCGGGTCGAGGCCGGAGTCCGGCTCGTCGAACATGACGATCGCCGGGTCGAGGACCAGCGCACGGGCGAACCCGGCCCGCTTGCGCATCCCTCCGGAAAGCTCGTTCGGCATCTTGTAGTGCGCTTCGGCGAGGCCGACCTCGCGCAGGCGGCGGGAGCAGATCTCCTCGATCTCGTCCTCACCCTTGTCCGTGTGCTGGCGCAGCGGGAAGGCGATGTTGTCGAAGATGTTCATCGAGCCGAACAGCGCCCCGTCCTGGAACAGCAGGCCGAACTTTTTGCGCACGTCGAAGAGTTCGTCGTCGGTCATCGCCGGGATCGATTCGCCGTGCACGAGCACGTCTCCCGAGTCCGGGTAGAGCAGGCCGACGATGTGCTTGATCAGCACGCTCTTGCCGGTGCCCGACGGGCCCAGCACCATCGAGACCTGGTCTTCGGGCAGGCCGAGGTTGAGGCCGTTGAGGATCCGCGCGCGGCCGAACTGCTTGACCAGGTTGATGATCTCGATCGCGTCGGTGCTGCCGTGGTCGCGCTTGCGCCCGGTGTGGAAGCGGTAGGGGTCGGTCTCGGTCGGGTCGACCCCGGGGATGACGAAGTCGCGGCCCATCGTCGCCCCGTCCTCGCTGATGTAGGGGCCGCTGGCCGACGGTTCGGCCGCAGCCTCTTCGGCAAGCGCCTGGCCCTCTTCCTCGTCGCGAATCTGGCTCGGCTCATCCATGGACATAAGGGTACTCAGCCTCCTATCGGCGCCCTCGGGTTGGCACCCCAGAAGACCAGCGTGCCGAGCATCCCGATGATGTGAACTAGAACGATGTTGAGGACCATCGACTTGGCGGTCGCGGTGCCCACCCCGACCGGCCCGCCCGAGGCGGTGTAGCCGTAGTAGCAGCCGACCATCACGATCGCGGTCGCCATGAACATTCCCTTGACAAGGCTGAAGATCAGGTCGGGCGGGTTCTGGAACATCCAGAAGATCAAGAGGTAGCCGCCCGAGGAGACGTCGCCGATCTGTTCGACCACGGCGAGGTAGCTGGCCAGATACATGATCCCGATCCCGACCAGGTACATGAAGGGGAAGGCGATCCAGGCGGCGAGCAGGCGGGTCGCGGCGAGGAAGGTGACCGGCGGCACGCCCATCACCTCGAGCGCGTCGATCTCGTCGGAGATCCGCATCGCGCCGAGCTCGGCGACGATCCCGGTCCCGACCTTGGCCGCCAGCATGTAGCCGAAGGCGTAGGGCATGATCTCGCGCAGGTCGCACCAAGCGGAGAAGACACCGGCGTAGGCGGGTGCGCCGTTGGCGCGCAGCAGGTAGGCGCCCTCGATCCCGCACTGCAGGCCGAGGATGAAGACGAGGCCCCAGATGATCACCGCGGAGCCGAGGATGAGGATGCCGGCCTGGCGCAGGCTCTCGCCGAAGAAGCGCAGGACGCGGCCGCTGTAGACGAGGCCGGCGACGCGCGAGCCGAAGCGGGCGATCTCGCCGAAGGAGTCGAGCCAGCCGCGCGGGACGTCGAGCCAGGCGTTCATCAGCGGATCGTCTGCAGGTCGGGGTTGGTCGCCAGCAGGGTCTGGGTGAAGGCGTAGTTGAACGCGAAGACGCCCATGAAGGCGATCACCACCGCCTCGTTGACGGCGCGGCCCACGCCGGCCGCACCGCCCGAGGCAGTCATCCCCTTGTATGAGCAGACGACGGCGATGATCGCGCCGAACAAGGTGCACTTGATCACCGAGCCCCAGAGGTCGGTGATCGAGGCGTTGGAGAAGAGGGTGGCGAAGAAGCCGCCGAGCGACTGCTTGTAGAGCAGCTCGGCGGCGATGCCGGCGGAGAGGCCGAAGACGATGGCGAAGATGTCGAGCAGGCTGGTGACGACCATCAGGGCGATGAAGCGCGGCACGACCAGGTTCTTGATCGGGTCGACGCCGAGCACCTGCAGGGCGTCGAGCTCCTCGCGGATCTTGCGGGCGCCGAGGTCGGCGGTGATCGCGGTGCCGGCGACGCCGGCGACGACCACCGCGGTCACGAACGGCGCGAACTCGCGAATCGAGGCGAGGACAAAGAAGCCGCCGAGCCGATCGAGGGCGCCGAACAGCGAGAGGAAGTTGGCCGCCTGCAGGCCCGGCGCGCCGAAGCCGAAGGCCACGGTCGAGACCAGCAGCGGGAACCAGCAGAGCTGCAGGGCGAAGAGGAACTGGCCGATGAACTCCTCCCCGTAGGGATAGGGCGGTTTGACCGCGGAGACGATCGTTCGCGCGGTGAGGATCATCATCTCCCCCACCTGTTCGAACAGCGACTTGGCGGGCAGGAATGCCCTGTTGACCGCGGATCCGACCATCTAGCTCCTCCATCCGGGCACACCGCACGCGCGCGGCGTCCCACCCGGTGGGCAGCAGTCTAGGGGATGCCGGTGCGGCCACCGTTAGCCGCGTGTTGAGATCCGACTAACCCCTCGCTAGGCGAGGAAATGCCTGCGGAGGCCGCCAAACCCCGTGCTATGTTCGGGCCGCTTTGCGGGGGACCGGACGACATTCCCGGCGGACCCGCCTCCAGGCCATCGCGATCGGGTTAGCCGCGCTGGCGGCGGCGGCGCTGCTCGGTGCCTGCGGCGGAGGCGGCGACTCCTCTTCATTCGAGGAAGCGAGCGGCACCTTCGACGTCAAGGTGACCGACGCGAGCTTCCCCACGCTGCAGCGGCTCGGCCAGACCTCGATCCTGCAGCTGGGCGTCCGCAACACCGGCGACCGCACCGTGCCGAACCTGACGGTCAGCTTCACGATCAAGGGCCAGGAGGGGGAAGACTCATCGCTCCCCTTCGGCGTCAGCGATCCGCAGACCGAACTCGCCCAGCCCGACCGTCCGGTCTGGGTCCTCTCGGCGACCTACCCGCGCCTGCTTGACTCCTCCGACCCGGGCGGCGCCTCGACTTCGAGCCCGAAGACCTTCGCCTTCGGCCCGTTGAAGCCCGGTGAGACGACCAGCGCCGTCTGGAAGCTGAACGCCGTGCGCGCCGGGAAGTACACGCTGCTCTACGACGTCGGTGCCGGGATCGGCGGCGAAGCGAAAGCGCAGACCGAAGGCGGCGTCACCCCCGGCGGATCTTTCACCACCGAGATCAGCGACCGCCTGCCGGAAACCGAAGTCACCGACAGCGGCGAAATCGTTGAAATCCAGAAAGGCAAGTAGGGCCTCGGCGCTCGCGGCCGCCCTGGCCGCGACCCTGGCCCTCGCCCTTCCCGCCTGTGGCTCGGCCAGCGACCAGACTGAGGGGACCGCCGCCACCGCGACCCCGAGCGCCAAGCGCGGGGTCGGGCTGAAGCGGATCGGCTCCTTCGACGCACCCGTCTACGCCACCGGCGCCCCCGGGTTCCCCCACCTCCTCTTCGTCGTCGAACAGCAGGGACGGATCGCGGTCCTGAACGGCGGCCGGCGCGCCGGCACCTTTCTCGACGTCCGCGACCTCGTCAACTACGGCGGCGAGCGCGGCCTGCTCTCGGTCGCCTTCCCTCCCGACTACCCCCGCAGCAAGCGCTTCTACGTCTATTACACGGACGGGGACGGTTCGATCCAGGTCGACGAGTTCCAGCGCCGCAGCGCGACCCGGGCGGCCGGCGGCTCGCGCCGGGCAGTGATCACCATCCCCCACCCGGTCAACTCCAACCACAACGGCGGACAGCTGCAGTTCCTCGGCAACCTCCTCTACTTCGCCACCGGCGACGGCGGCTCCGGCGGCGACCCGCCCAACAACGCCCAGAACAAGGACGTGCTGCTGGGCAAGCTGCTGCGGATCGACCCGCGGGGATCCGGCGGGAAGGCGTACACGGTCCCGGCCAGCAACCCGTTCGTCGGCCAGCCCGGCCGCGACGAGATCTACAGCTACGGCCTCCGCAATCCCTTCCGCTTCTCCTTCGAGACGGGCCACCGGCAGCCGCGGATCGCGATCGGCGACGTCGGCCAGAGCCAGTTCGAGGAGCTCGACTACACGACGGTAGGCAGGGCCCGCGGAGCGAACTTCGGCTGGGACGCCTTCGAGGGCTTCTCGAAGTACACCGACGAGAACAGCGGCACGCCCGACCCGGGCGGCACCGTCAAACCGATCTTCGCCTACCCGCACAGCCGCGGCGGCAGCTGCTCGATCATCGGCGGCTACGTCGTCCGCGATCCCCACCTGCGCGGCCTCCGCGGCCGCTACCTCTACGCCGACCTCTGCGAGGGGCAGCTGCGCTCGCTCGTCCCCCACCTGAAACGGGCCGGCGACGACCGCAAGCTAGGCCTCCAGGTCTCAAGCCCGAGCTCGTTCGGCGAAGACCAGCGCCACCGGCTCTACGTGACCTCGCTTGAAGGTCCCGTATATCGGCTCGTCCCCCGCTGACGCGCGGAAGAATTTACATTCCGCGCGCATCTCGTTGCATCTTTTTGTCTACACTTGCTTTCATGGCAGTCATGGCACCACCAAGGGAGAGCTGGACCGACGAGCGTCTCGACGACCTCAAGGAACACATGGACGATGGCTTCCGCGAAGTGCGCGGGGAGATTGGCCAAGTCCGAGGTGAGGTTGTCGAACTGCGTTCCGAAGTAGGTCAGGTACGCGAAGGCCTGGGAGAAGTAAAGGCCGAGATCAAAGGCATCAACAAGACTCTCCAGTTCGGCTTCGGGCTGATCGGGTCGTTCCTCGGCGTCCTCGGGATCATCATCGCCACCCAGCTCTGAATCGCCGCTAGAGTTGGCTGACCAGCCAAACGGGTGAAGGGAGCTGTGGTGGAGAGCGGAACGGCGGCACGTAGCGCGGAGCAGCAGACGAACGGAGCGCCGGCGCCTGCCGCCGAGACGATCGAGGTCCACAACCCGGCTACGGGGGGGCTGATCAAGAGCATCCCGGTCGATTCACCCGAGGCCGTCGCCTCCACCGTGGCGCGGGTCCGCGCCAACCAGCCCGAGTGGGAGGCGATGGGGATCGAGGGTCGCTACCACTGGCTCGGCAAGCTGCGCGACTGGCTGCTCGACAACCAGGACCGGGTGCTGGCGACGATGCAGGCGGAGACCGGCAAGGTGTACGCCGACGCCAGCAACGAGCCGGCCTACCTCGCCGACCTGATCAACTTCTACGGCACCCGCGCCGCCAAGTTCATCGGCGAGGAGAGCATCCGCCCGCACACGCCGCTGCTGGCGACGAAGAAGCTGCGGGTCCAGTACCGGCCCCACCAGGTGGTCGGCATCATCAGCCCCTGGAACTTCCCTCTGATCCTCGCCCTCGGCGACGCCGTCCCGGCCCTGCAGGCGGGCGCCGCAGTCGTGATCAAGCCCTCGGAGTTCACCCCGCTCGGCTTGGCTGAGGTGGTCGAGGCCTGGAAAAACGAGATCGGCGGCCCCGACGTCTTCGACTGCGTTCAGGGAATCGGCGAGACCGGCGGCGCCCTGGTCGACGCCGTCGACTTCATCCAGTTCACCGGCTCCGACCGCACCGGGCGCAAGGTGATGGCCCGTGCGGCGGAGACGCTGACCCCGGTCAGCCTCGAGCTCGGCGGCAAGGACCCGATGATCGTCCTCGCCGACGCCGACATCGACCGCGCCGCCAACGCCGCGGCCTGGGGCGGGATGATGAACTCCGGCCAGATCTGCATGTCGGTCGAGCGGATCTACGTCGAGGAGCCCGCCTACGACGAGTTCGTCAACAAGCTGACGGCCGAGGTCGGCCGGCTCCGCCAGGGCGCCGACACCGCCTCCGACCCGAAGGACGTCGGGGCGATGACCTCGCCGAACCAGACCGCGATCGTCGAGGACCAGGTCAACGACGCCCTCGCCTCCGGCGCCCGGGCGCTGACCGGCGGCAAGCGGGTCGAGGGCCCGGGCGACTACTTCGAGCCCACCGTGCTGGTCGACGTGGACCACTCGATGAAGGTGATGCGCGACGAGACCTTCGGTCCCGTGGTCGGCGTGATGAGCGTGCGCGACTCCGAGGAGGCGATCCAGCTGGCCAACGACAGCCGCTACGGGCTCTCCGGCTGCGTCTTCGGCGAGCGCGACCACGCCGAGCAGGTCGCCCGCCGGGTCGAGTGCGGCGCGATCAACGTCAACGACGTGCTCGTCAACTACTTCGCCACCGACGTTCCGATGGGCGGCTGGAAGCAGTCGGGCATCGGCTATCGCCACGGCGAGCCGGGGATCAAGAAGTTCTGCCGCTCGGAGTCCCTCGTCATCACCCGCTTCGGCGGCAAGCGCGAGCCCACCTGGTACCCCTACAGCAAGGCCCGCCGCCGCCTCCTCCCCCACATCTCCCGCTTCTTCGGCGCCCGCGACTGGCGCCGCAAACTGGGCCTCAAGCGCTAGCCCGGGGAGGGAGTCGGCACCCCTCCTCCGGAATTGACCTCCCCTCCGCTTCGCTCCGGGGAGAACCTGCTGCGCGCTTCGCGCGCAAACACCAGATTGCATATCGCCGAACATTCCTGCGGAGGGGTGCCGACTCCCTCTTCAACACGCCTCAGCAGACGCTGATCCGCGAAACCGCAAAAAGGCACCCTGGAGGAGCTTTTTTTGCGGTTTCGGCAGATGACCGAAGCCTCAAATCCTGTCGCTAGGAGGGAGGGGTGTCCCCTGGCCGACCGGAGTCCCTGATTTTCGCACTGACCAGTTGACGAGAGCTAAGGAGTTAACGGCGAAAATCCCAGGGAGGCCAGGGGACACCCCTCCCTCCCTACCGAACAAGCCCAGAGCGACAAACAGGCATGCGTCTCTGCCTCGGTAGCCTCTTTAGGTTCATGCCGGAGCGCGACTACATAAGAGCGACGAAGGAGCGTGTGGTCGTCTTCGACGGCGGCATGGGCGCGACGCTGGAGATGTTCGAGCTGACGCAGGAGGACTACGGCGGGCTCGAGGGCAAGTGCCACGAGGCGCTGGTGCTGAACCGGCCCGACGTGATCGAGGGCGTCCACAGCTCGATGCTGGAGGCAGGCGCCGAGGTGGTCGAGACCGACAGCTTCCAGGGCTCGCGACTGAAGCTCGAGGAGTGGGGCCTCGGCGAGCACACGCTGGAGATCAACGTCAAGGCGGCGGAAATCGCCAGAAAGGCGGCCGGCGAGGAGCGCTTCGTCGCCGGCTCGATTGGGCCGACCGGGTTCCTCCCCGCCTCCACCGATCCCACGCTCGGAGACATCTCCTTCGGCCGCCTGGTCGAGGTTTTCGCCGAGCAGGCCCAGGGCCTGGTCGAAGGCGGCGCCGATCTGATCATGATCGAGACCGCGCAGGACATCCTCGAGGTCAAGGCGGCGGTCTTCGGCGCCCGCGAGGCGTTCGCGAAGACCGGGCGGGCGCTGCCGATCCAGTGCAGCGTCTCGCTGCTGCCCAACGGCGGCAAGATGCTGCTCGGAACCGACATCCAGTCGGTGCTGACCACGCTCACCGCCCTCGATGTCGACGTGATCGGGCTCAACTGCTCGACCGGCCCCGAGGACATGCGCGACGCGATCCGCTTCCTCGGCGAGACCTGCCCGGTGCCGGTGCACTGCATCCCCAACGCCGGCCTGCCGCTGCAGGGCCCCGACGGCGAGACGATCTTCCCCGAAAAGCCCGAGCCCCTGGCGGCGACGCTGGGCGAGTTCGTCGAGCGCTACGGCATCGGCATCGTCGGCGGCTGCTGCGGCACGACGCCCGAGCACATCGCCGCGATCCGCGAGCGGGTCGACGGCCGTACCCCCGGCGAGCGCCCGGCACCGGGGCCGATCGAGGTCTCCTCGATGATGACCTCCACCCCGCTGGTGCAGGAGCCGCGCCCGACCCTGGTCGGCGAGCGGGTCAACTCGCAGGGCTCGAAAAAGGCCAAGGAACTGCTGCTGGCCGACGACTACGACGGCCTCGTCCAGGTCGCCGAAGACCAGGTCGAAGGCGGCGCCCACGTGCTCGACACCTGCGTCGCTCTGACCGAGCGCCAGGACGAGGACGAGCAGATGAGCGCCGTCGTCAAGCGGATCTCGCTGACCCAGCCGGCTCCGATCCAGGTCGACTCGACCGAGCCCGAGGTGATCAAGGCCGCGCTGGAGACCATCCCCGGACGGGCGATCGTCAACTCGATCAACCTCGAGGCCGGCCGCGACAAGGCCGACGTCGTGATCCCGCTGGCCAAGGCGCACGGCGCTGCCCTGATCGCGCTGACGATCGACGAGGTCGGGATGGCGAAGACGGCCGACCGCAAGGTCGAGATCGCCGAACGGATCCGCGACATCGCCTGCGACGAGCACGGGCTCGACCCCGAGGCGCTGATCTTCGACCTGCTCACCTTCACCCTCACCACCGGCGACGAGGAGTGGCGACCCTCGGCGGTGGAGACGATCGAGGGCATCCGCCGGGTCAAGGCGGAGATCCCCGGGGTCAAGACCTCGCTCGGCGTTTCCAACGTCAGCTTCGGCGTCTCGCCACGCCCCCGCGCCGTCCTCAACTCGGTCTTCCTCCACCACTGCGTCGAGGCCGGGCTCGACCTGGCGATGGTCAACCCGAACCACATCACCCCCTACGGGGAGATCCCGGACGAGGAGCGGGAGCTGACCGACGACCTCGTCTTCAACCGTCGCGAGGACGCGCTGGAGCGCTTCATCGCCCACTTCGAGTCGAAGGGCGAGGAGGCCGAGGCCGAGGTCGCCGACCCGACCGCCGGCATGGAGCCCGAGGAGGCCCTGCACTGGCACATCCTGCGGCGCAAGAAAGACGGGGTCGAGGACCAGATCGAGCGCTCGGTCGAGAAGATCGGAGCCGTTCCGACCCTGAACGAGGTGCTGCTGCCGGCGATGAAGGAGGTCGGCGACAAATTCGGCGCCGGCGAACTGATCCTGCCCTTCGTCCTGCAGTCGGCCGAAGTGATGAAGCGCGCCGTCGCGCGGCTGGAGAACTACCTCGACAGGATCGAGGGGCACACCAAGGGCAAGGTCGTGATCGCGACCGTCTTCGGCGACGTCCACGACATCGGCAAGTCGCTGGTCAACACGATCCTCACCAACAACGGCTACACGGTGATCGACCTCGGCAAGCAGGTCCCGGTCGACACGATCATCGAAGCCGCGATCGAGAACGAGGCCGACGCGATCGGCCTCTCGGCGCTGCTGGTCTCGACCTCCAAG
>DASSYI010000034.1:0-79992 GCA_035703365.1 Solirubrobacterales bacterium | reverse complement strand
TGATCACGCCGTCCGCGGGGGCCTCCTTGCCGTCCATCGCCCGCTGGGCGAAATGGGGCCTTCCGTGGATGCCCATCTCGACGAAGGTCCCCTCGTCGACCAGCAGGTCGATCCGCTCGCGGGCGGTCAGCTTGCCGCGCTCGTGCTGTTTGGCGATCTTCTCCTCGCCGCCGCCCAGCTTCGCCTTCTCGCGCCGACTATGCAGTTGCTCGGTCAACTCGCTCAGGGGCGCCGTCCCTGGGAGCAGGTTTCCCGATTTCTCCTCGGTCGCCACTAGCGTCCTTTCCACTGCGGGTCGCGTTTCTCGAAGAAGGCGGTGACCCCCTCGACGATGTCCTCGGTGGTGAAGGTGAGAGAGAGCTGCGAGCGCAGGAACTCGAGCGCGTCGTCGAGCGCCATGTCCTGCTGGCGGTACATCGCGTCGTGGCCGAGCCGCATCAGCACCGGGCTCTTCGAGGCAAGCTTGGTCGCCCACTCGGAGACCGCGGCGTCGAACTCGGCGGCCGGCACCACCTTGTTGGCTAGCCCGTACTCGACCGCCTGCTCGGCCGAGAGCCGCTCGCCCAGCAGCATCATCTCGTTGACCTTCTTCCGCGGGACGTTGCGGTAGATGATCGACATGATCATGTAGGGGAAGGCGCCGACGTTGATCTCCGGCGTGCCGAAGGTGGCCCCCTCTTTGGCGATCACCAGGTCGCAGGAGAGCGCGAGTCCCATCCCGCCCGCCAGGACGTGGCCGTTGGCGGCGCAGAGCGAGGGCTTGCCGAGGCGCGGCATCAGCCTGAAGAACTCGAGGAAGAGGTCGGAGGCGAAGTGTTTGGCGACGAGCGGCACCTCGGCGGCGAACCCGCCGAGGTCGGCTCCCGCGCAGAAGACCTTCTCCCCCGACCCGGTGAGGACCACGGCGCGCACCTCCTCGGAGGCTTTGGCCAGCTTCATCGCCTCGACCAGCTCGCTCAGCATCTGCCCGGAGAGCATGTTGCGCTTCTCCGGGTCGTTGAGCGTCACCGTGGCGACGCTGTCCGCCACCTCGTAGGCGACCTTCTCGAAATCTCCCTGGCTCATCCGCCGCGGACCATAGCAAGCTGAAAGTAGGAAGTGCTACTGTCCACTTCGCCCAGGGGGTGTCTGAGTTTTCCCACCGCATATGGGGGTCGAGATCAGACACGTCGGGTCAACGAGGAACAACAGGAGGAGAGAGACAGTGGCAACCGCAACCGACGGCTCCAGCGTCATCAAGCCCGACCACGCAGCCGGGCGCAAGCACTTCATCTTCAGCCAGGAGCACGAAGACCTGCGCGAGTCGATGGAGTCGTGGGTGAAAAAGGAGATGTGGCCTCACCGCAACGAATGGGAGGACACCTACTGGCCGAGCGAGAAGATGAAGCGCGCCGGCGAACTCGGCTTCCTCGGCCTCTGCTTCCCGGAGGAGTACGGCGGCCAGGGCGGCGACTACTTCTACTCGCTGGTCCGCGCCGAGTGCATGAGCTACTCCGGCTCCGGCGGCACCAACATGGGCTTCGCGGTCCAGACCGACATGGTCCTCCCCCCCATCCACCTGCTCGGCACCGAGGAGCAGAAGCGCAAGTACCTCGAACCGGGGCTGAAGGGCGAAAAGATCGGCGCCCTCGGGATCACCGAGCCGGGCGCCGGCTCCGACGTCGCCGGGATCCGCACCACCGCGATCCGCGACGGCGACGAATACGTGATCAACGGCTCCAAGACCTTCATCACCAACGGCCCGCGGGCCGACTTCATCGTCCTCGTCTGCAAGACCGACCCGAACGAGCGCCACGCCGGCATCACCCTCTTCGTCGTCGACCTGCGCGACGAGAATGGCGAGAAGGTCCCCGGCTTCACCGTCTCCGCCGAGCTGGAGAAGATGGGGATGCACGCCTCCGACACCGGCGAACTGGCCTTCGAAGACGTCCGTGTCCCGGCCGACGCCGTGCTCGGCGAGGTCGGCAAGGGCTTCTACCACATCGCCTGGGAGCTCCAGGGCGAGCGGCTGGTCGCCGCCGCCGGGTCCCACGCCGGCTGCGAACGGATGATCGAGAAGACGCTCGAGTACGCGAAGGAGCGCGAAGCCTTCGGCCGCTCGATCGGCAAGTTCCAGGCGATCCGCCACAAGTTCGCCGAGATGGCGACCAAGACCGAGGCGGCGAAGCAGTTCACCTACGCGACCGCCTGGCGCTTCGGCAACGGCGAGTACCCGGTGCGCGAGATCACGATGGCGAAGCTCTTTTCCTCCCGCATCGCCTGCGAGGTCGCCGACGACTGCATCCAGATCCTCGGCGGCTACGGCTACATGAAGGAGTACGAGATCGAGCGCGCCTACCGCGACGTCCGCCTCAATCGCATCGGCGCCGGCACCGACGAGGTGATGCTCGACGTGATCGGGCGCAGCTACGGACTGTAGGGCTACCGCGTCGCGATCACGGTCGCAATGGTGGCGAGAATCGCAAGCGTGTTGACGCCCCAGAGCTGGAAGATCAGCTTCCGAAGGTCGCGAATGTCCGTATCGATCCGATCGAAGCCGGCGTCGACTTTTTGCGCCAAATCGTCCAACCGTTTGTCAGACCACATCGTTCTCCTCATGCCCTCCACGCTAGCGGAAATCTAGATGTACGAAATTAATTGTCTGCAACAAGTTAGCAACATTTCTGTGCCATGACCGTCGTCAAGGACAGCGGCGCCCGGGCCACCCTGCCGCCTTTCAACGAGGAGCACGAGGAGCTGCGGGAGACGGTCCGCCGCTTCGTGCAGAAGGAGATCGCGCCAAACGTCGACGAGTGGGAGGCGGCGCGGGAATTCCCGCGGGAGCTGTTCGCCCGCTGCGCCGAGCTCGGCTTCCTCGGGCTGAAGTTCCCGGAGGAGCTGGGCGGTCAGGGCGGCACCCACCTGCACGACGCGGTCTGGGTCGAGGAGTTGGCCCGCTCGGGCGGCTCCGGGGGCGTCGCCGCCGGACTCAACGCCCACGCTTCGATTGCAATGCCGCCGATCTTCAAGTTCGGCACCGAGGAGCAGAAGCAGCGCTGGCTGCCCGCCGGGATCGCCGGCAAGAAGATCGGCGCCCTCGGGATCACCGAGCCCGGCGCCGGTTCCGACGTCGCCTCTCTCTCCACCACCGCCGTGCGCCACGGCTACACCTACGTCGTCAACGGCGCCAAGACCTTCATCACCAACGGCGTCCGCGCCGACTTCCTCGTCTGCGCCTGCAAGACCAGCGAGGAGGGCGGCCACGGGGGGATCTCTTTCCTCGTCCTCGAGAGCGAGATGCCCGGCTACGAGGTCAGCCGCAAGCTGGAGAAGATGGGTTGGCACTCCTCGGACACCGGCGAAATCTCCTTCAGCGACGTCGAGGTCCCGGCCGAGAACCTGCTCGGCGAGGAGAACGGCGGCTTCAAGCTGATCATGGCCAACTTCGCCTGGGAGCGGCTGCTGATGGCGATCGGCGCCGTCGGCGCGATGCAGCGCCTGATCGAGACCACCGTCGCCTACGCCACCGACCGCGAAGCCTTCGGCCGCCCGATCGGCAAGTTCCAGGCGATCCGCCACCACGTCGCCGAGATGGCGACCAAGGCCGAGGCCAGCCGCGCCCTCACCTACAACGCCCTGCGCCTCTTCCACGAAGGCCAGGACTGCATCCAGGAGGTCTCGATGGCGAAGCTGATCACCCAGCGCGCCGTCCTCGAGATCGCCGACCAGTCGCTGCAGATCCACGGGGGCTACGGCTACATGCGCGAGTACGGCATCGAGCGCGCCGTCCGCGACGCCCGCCTCGGCCCGATCGGCGGCGGCACCGACGAGATCATGAAGGAGATCGTCGGCAAGACGATGGGGCTGTAGGCGAACCGCCGCCGGCTAATGGCTGGTGGCGAGGAAGGTGACGCGGCCGAGTACTTCGCCAGCCGAGAAGACGTGATCTTTGCCCTGCGGCTTGGCGAAGACTTCGTTGAAGGTCGCGGCGGTGGAATCGGCTAGGGCCAGAGGGGCGCCGCTGACCGTGAGGGTCCGGCGCTGCGGGTTCGGCGCCGTCGAACCAGGCGGGAGGTTCAGCGAAGCGATGTCGAGGGGTCCCGCCTTGCCGGCGTAGGGCGGCGAGGGTTTGACTTCGACTTCGGGCCGGAGAGAGCCGTTGTCGAGATCGAGGACCGGCGCGCTCCAGATCACCTGCCCGCCGCCAAGTTGCAGCAGTTCCAGGGCGCCCTCGAGCTGGAGGAACCCGCTGCCTAGGTCGGGGGCAAGCTTGCCGCCGAAGATCGGCAGGGTGAAAGGGCCGGGGCGTTCGGCCGGAAAGATCGGGTTCACCGCGACGAAGAGGCTGTCGAGCTTTGCCGCCATCGCCGGGTCGAGCTCGAAGGTGGCCTGTCCTTTGCCCAGCACCGCCACCGTCACCGGGTTTGCACGCGTCACCGCACTGCCGACGAGCATGCCCTCCTTGAAGAGCCGCCTCGCCCGCAGGCGCTTCGAGAGGCGCGTCGCGGACTTCGCCGAAAGCCGCACCTGCGAGGTCCGGACCTCGTCGGCGAACCCGCGCCGGGTCACGACAAGCCGCTGCGCCCGGCCGAGCTTCAGCTGCCCGCCACCGAGCTTCGCCACAAACGGGGAGCTTGACCGCGTGGTTTTGAGCTGCAGCTTCTTCAGCGACAGCGGCGGGCCCGCGCCTTCGAGAAGCACGGCGCCACCGTGCTCGACGGTGCCCTTCCCGGTCACGGGGTCGAAGCGGCCGCCGGTCACCGGGAAGCGCAGCGTGGCGCCGTCGACGACGGCTCCTTCGCGGCTCGACAACGTCACGCCGTGCGAGCGCAGGAGGCCGAGGAAGCGCTTGTCGAGCCGCAAGACCGTCGCACCCGAGCCGAGGGGGTCGTAGGTCGCCTCGGCGGTGGATCCGGTGATCTGGGTCGCCAGGCATACAAGGCAGCCGAGCAGTACCAGGCGCCGTCTCATTCCTCGACCCCGCAGGTCTTGACGACGTCGAGCGAGACCGGCTTCATCCCGGCGAAGAAGAAGCTCGCCTTGGCCAGCGGAAAGCTGGTGATGCGCGCACCGGGCGGCGCCGGGCAGCTGGCGTTGAAATAGCTGCGAATCCTGCCGTGGTCGCTGAATTTCCGCCGCAGCGTCAGCTTGATCCGGTCGACGAAGCCCCAACTCCCGAGCGCCTCCGGGAAATCGGCGGTGAGACGGGTCCCGAACAACCCGTGGTTCTCCCTCTCGATCCCGAAGGTGATCACGAACGAGTTGTTGAACGGCTGCGAGGTGAAGATGTGGGCGAACAGGACGGGGGCGCCGTGCCGCTTCCCGTTGAAGACCAGCAGGCGGCCACGGGTCCGGTAGGGGCGCTGTTCGGGAAGGATGACCGAGGCCCAGAAACGACCCGAGCCGACGAGCGCGTCGCCGCAGTTGGCGAGGGCGCGGGCGGTCGTGCCGGGCTGGATCTGCCGGATCGTGCAGGTCGGGATGCCCTGCGGCCGCAGTTGCCCGTGGCGGTTGACGTCGACCACCATCTTCTGCAGCTGCGGTGGCACCGAACGGCCGACCGTCCCCACGTGCCCGGCAATGAAGACGGCAACAGGGGCGACGTGGTCCCGGGGAAGCTTGAAGGGAAGTACCTGACCGAGGACGGTGAGACGAAGGTCGCCGCTCTGCACGACGGCCGCCGTCGCCGTGGAGGCGACGGCGGCCGTTACGAGACCGAGGATCAGGAGCGTGCGCTTGGGCTGATGCCAGCGCACCGCCTCAGCGCGCTCGGGACTTCTTCGACTTCTTGCCGCACTGAGGCTTCAGCGGCGTGTTGAAGTCGTGCACCTTGCCGTTCTGCCCGACGAAGCTGACGATCGCGTTGTGCTTACGCCGGCAGAGGTCGGTCGAGTTGACGAACAGACCCTTCCTGCCACCCTGCATGTTGAGGACCGCCTTCGTCACCGGTGCGTCCGGCAGCAGTTCGAACGTGCCGCGCAGCCTGCCGCCCTTGACCGAATCGACGCGTCCGTCGACGTTGAGGTTGATCTGATTGTTATGCAACGCCATCACCAGATCCGGCAGCGGGTGGTTCGAGGAGCGCAGGAAGACCGGCCCCTCGATCGGATCGTCGAGCAGCGGGGTGAACACCCGGGCGTAGCCGTAGATCGAGTTCTTCGGGCACGCTTCGCCGGGGATCGCCCCAGCGGCGAACTGCACCCGGGTGCAGATCGTTTTGAAGTGCCCCTGTTCGATGAACTCGGAATGCGGCAGGGTGACCTGGATCTTCGCGATGTTCGCGTCGCCGGAGCGAGGTTGGAGGACCGCCCGCAGCTTCGGGTTGTCGCCTCGCTTCGTCCCACCCTTCAGGTGGAGCGAGAGCTTCGGCTTGAACCCGAGGGAGACGCAGTCCGCCGCCTGGAACGGGCTCGTGACGGTCACCGGTTCATCATCGCCCGCCGAGCCGAAGTCGAGGCCCGAGCCAAGAACCGTGCTGGCCGTCGAGGTCGGTGAGCAGCTCGTCGGGTTGAGCACGAAGTCCGGCCGATCGACATAGACCCGGATGTCGCGAGCGTGCACCGGAATCCCCTGGATGATGTGGGGAATCGGATCCGACCCGGTCGGATCGACAAACACTTCCGCCGTCTCCGGGTTGATCTTCAGCGCCTCCCTGATGACCACGGTGCCGAGGTCGAACGGACCAACCCGCGCCGCGGTGATCGCGGCCACCGATAGCGGTGCACCGTTAAACGGACCGGCGAGGTAGACCTTGCCCGGTACGTAGGTGAGGCTTCCGCCCACACCGGCACCGACCAAGGTTCGGCCGACCTGCGAATTAGAGGGGCAGCTCGGATGTTCGATCTCTTCGAGGCCGCCATCGTGGCCGGTCCGCGCCCTCGCTGCCGCGATCGCGGCGTCAGAGCACACCTCAATGCCAGCTAGCTTGCCGATCACTCCCGGCGGGAGCTTGATCGAGAAGTTGGTGAACTCCTGTTCACCGTCGTTGCGCAGCAGGCGCAGGTTGAACGGCGAGTAGCTGCCCGCCGCATTGTTGACGGTCCCGGCGTTCAGCTCCGGATGGAACGGCGGCACACCCCCGCTGGGACACGCTCCGCCATCGACACCGCGTTCGACTTTGAAGGAGGTCGTTTCGGTGACGACCTCTTCGGGGAGCGGGTTGTCGGGATTGGAGGCCGACCAAGGGGTGAACCTGCTGACGATGTCGTAGGTACCGCACGCCGGCGGGGTCACGAGTGAGGCTCTTCCGCCTTCGCGAAGCCGGAACTTGGAAAAGCTGATCGAAACCTGCGGCAGATCGTCGAACGTCGTCGTCAGCTGGCCGGTGACCGGGTCAGGATCGACCCGTCCCGCCTGTTTGATGAGGACTCCCCGCTCCGGGATCTTGGCCACGATGTACAGAGCGAGGAGAGTTCCAAACGGATTGTCATACGGCGAGGCCACGTAGACCGAGCCGCGCGCTTCCTCTTTGAGGAGCGGCGTCCCAAACTGCACTTCCCCGATCTTCGACGCGTTGGGACAGCCGGCGCCCGGTGCCGAGGTGGCGGTCTCACGGGCGTAATCCGCCGGCGAGCAGCCAACCAACCCGGCGCCCTGCGACGGATTGATAGTCATCCCCTTGGGCAGGGTCACTTCGATCTTTTTCGCCTGACCTTCGCCGATCGCTTCGATGCCTTGCCAGCCGACGTTGTCCTGGGTGAATTCGAAGGAGAAGCCGCTCGGATTGCTCGCGAGCTTGCTGCTCGGAGCGCCCGAGGTGTCGACGCCGAAGGGAACCTGATTGCAACCGGTCATCGGGCTACTGCTCGACGAAGCGCTCTCGACCACGCTGCCGAGCGGCACGTTCCACGGTTCGACTTCCACGCCGAACTCAACCGGTTCGACACAGGAGACAGGCTCGCGGAAGAAGGCGTGGTTCGTCAGCCCCGCCGGTCGTTGACAGGGATCGAAGCCGCCAAACCGGTAGACGCACTCCCAGCCGCGCGCATTGTCGTGCCGTGGATCCGCCGGATAACCCCAGAGGCTGACCGTGCTGGACAAGAGCGCAACGAGCTGGGTCGTATTGTTGACGCTGCCGATGATCTTGTAATGGTTGTCTGGATCAACTTCCGTATCGATGATCACCGGGTTACCCAAGACGGTGAAACCCAGTCTGGCCGGCTCGCCATCGCGGGGCGGAAGGTTGAACACCGGGCTGGCCCGCCTCAGAAAACCAAGGAGTGCGCCTTCGTTGTTGTTTTCGTTGGCCGTCACCGAAGCAACGCCCAGAGCCGCCTCTGGGGAACATTCATTCGCAGCCTCGTCAGTCGAGGCAAGGAAATCGGCCATCGGACACCGCGGTAGGACAGTCGCGTTTCCGACCAGCCCGGCTGGGAGGGTGAACCGGAAGTTCCGTGGCATAGCTGGTTGTTCCACGATGTTTTCTTTCCGGGTTTTACCGGGAATGAGGTTGCCTGAATTCATCTGAATCGTGGTGGTCACCTGATATGGATGGGATCCCGCCTGTTCAGCTTTGTCGCCTTTTTCTTCTTCGGAGACAGACGAATACTTTTCGATCCCGAACGGAACAGGCTCATCCGTTATCTGCAGATCCTGTGGTTCGCTCTCAGGCGGTGCATTACCTCCTGAGACCGTGACTTTCCCGAGCGCTCCCGCTTCCGGGGAGCTCTCTGGGAGCGTGACCGCGATTTCGACTTCGATCGCTTCATAAGAGGGCAAAGTGTTTTCGAAGGTGCAGACCACTTCGGCCGGCGATTTCACTGCGCAGTTGACCGGCCCGTCGGCGTCTCTGTCTCCGGCGAATGCTTCGACCCCGGTGGCCTCGACCCCCTCTGGCAGCTTGTCGACGATGGTCACGGGAGTCGAGGTGCCATCGACTGGGCTGCTCCCGAGATTGGTGAAAGTAAGCACAACCCGCCCGCTGCCGCCGCTGGACAACGTTTTCCCGGTTGCAGAGCCGGTCATTCCTGGGATGATCGGCGTGAGACCGATCGTCGGGACCTCACGACCCACGGTGGTAACGACGAACGGCGCCGTGCCTACAGGCCCGCCCGTGACTTCGACAGCGCTCGTTTCGAACGCCCCTTCCAACATTTCCTCGAATTGAGCGGCAGTTTCCGTGGTGGCGAATCCAGTGTTTCCGAAACAAGTGAACGCACCGAAGAGTCCAGAACCCAAACAACCAACCACTTTTTCTTTCACTTCTACCTTGAGCGCCGAGCCAAATTCGGCCGGTTGCACCTCCACTTCCTGCACATTGTCCGTCGGTTCCCAGAGATGAGTCGGACGGCTCCCGGTAAGTACCTGCCACCAGGGTTCCTCTGCAGACGCAGAAGCGAGGGGCATCGCGAGCGAACAGATAACAAGAACCAGGATGGCTAGAAGGCCAACGCGAGAAACACGCATTTGAGGACGCTCCTTCGGCATGGAGAGGATGGGATCGATCTTGGCGCGAGCTCGCCGGTTCATCGATCAGCCCTCCTGCTCTGGCCTGCCTTCTTGGCAGACTTCTTCTTCTTAGACTTAGGAACGCAACGCACCTTCCCATGCCGCTTGACCTTGCGCTTGCCCTTCGGGCATTGCTTCAGGTTGCCTGGGCCCCGGAACGCTTCGCTCGCGGGCGTCGGATCATTCGGAGGAGCGACCAGCGGTTGACAGGCTTCGCCGGCGCATTCGGTGATGGGATCGATCGTCGCAGCGGTTCCGTTCACGCGTGCGTCATAGATGTCGTAGACGCTATCGGTGTCGAGAGCCGAGAGCCGAGACGGCGTAATGAAGAAGGCGTCGTCGCCATTAGCGCTTGCGTCCAGGAACGCAGCTTCCGTGTCAGAAGTCCCGCTGGAAATAAGGCTTATACACGCGTTTTCGATTCTGGCGGTAGTGGCCCCGCCCGAACTCACGCTGCAGCTCCCAGTCCCTATCGGCTCGTACTGATAGGCATCCCACGTGCCATTCGAGTCGCCCGAGACAAGTGAGTCTGCAGCGTTAAAGAAGACGCGCCCATTGTCCAACACGGATCGCGGACGGTAGGTCGAATATTCCTGATTCCCAAATGCCCGAGCCTGAGGCAGAGCCGCTGCAATCAGGCGATCTCGCAGCAGAAATTGCGGATCGACCATCGGGAAGCGAGCCTCGAGGGGGATCTTCAATGCCTTCGGTGCACCGCCGGTGGGGTTACAAGATGCACAACGAAGCGAGCCGGTAGCCGCGTCGTAGACGAAAACCTCCTGCGTCGGTTCGCCGGTCGTTGCGTCGCGGTTATCGTATCCGGTGAGGCTCAGCTCCGACATAAACGTGAAGTACTGACCGCTAGGTGACACAGCGCTACTGAGCCAGAACGAAAAGGAGATGGAGGTGCCCCTGACTCCCCAAGAAGTGCGATCCTGCTGCGAAAGCGTGGCAATGTAGCGGACACCGTTACCCTCTTCCCACAGATAGAGATTAGGCACCCGTGCCTGGGCAGTGTCTCCCTCCTCGTTTGCATCAGCCGAAAGAACACCTTCTGCCACGAAATACACCCTGGACCCATCATCGCTTAATGCCGAGACTACTCCGAGGAAGCCTGCGCTTTCTCCAGGGATACTGCGTGGAGCGGTGATGTTGGTCAGAGTGCACTCTTCAGGATCGGGCCCCACCAACTCGCACCGGTACAAGTCGCGACCGTCTGGGCTGGCGTCATCAGTTAGGTCGCGGGAATCGCTAAAGAACACATTGGTTCCGTCCGCGCTCGCACCCTGGAACGCTGGCGTTGGTTCTCCGGCACCAGTGGCACCTTCCTGGGGAACATCTAGCCTCACAGTGCGCTCGGAGCTAAGGTTCCGCATGTAGAGCGACGTGGTGTTAATACCCGCCGAATCATAGGATCCCTGCCCCCAAAAAGCACGGGTACCGTCCTCAGAGACGGCATTTCGGGTTGAACCTTTGTCTGACCCCAGGATCGCCTTTACAACGGACCCTCCTTCAGTCGACGGCAGAGCGCTCACCACGTCAAGTGAGTCTGCGCTCCAGGCGTAGAGGCTCGAGCCTTCTGCCCCTGGCACCAGGGGCGCTTCCGACCGCACAACGATGTGATCGAGTTCAGAAGTCACTCCGCTGACAGTAATTTCCTTACCGGGTCCCCCGAATTCGGTGCCAGCTTCTACGTTGGCGTGGCCTTCTTTGGAGGTGACGAGCGGCACGAACGTATGCGGCTCGGCATTCAACCTCAGGTAGGGGGTCTTAGAAGTTGCGAAAGGAGACAGCGGGTTGTCATCCCGAGGTTCCACGGCTGCCGCGGAGAGGTCTCGGCTGAATGCGTCGTACTCGCTCCCGAGGCCCACCGGTGGCGTCGGCTTCAAATGTGGGGGCGTTAGATCGCGTGACGTCCAATTGCCTCCAGTGCGACTCGCCAGCACGGTCGACCTTTCAATTGATCGATTGCCTTCTGCGTCGAACAGGATGGACCCCAGAGTCTGGTAGACCATCCCATCTCCGTCTTCGGCCGCTTGGATGGGCCCACCGGGCGGATTCATCAGGACGCCACCGAACTTGTTCGAGGGCGAAACCATCTCCCAGACCCTGGAATCTGCAAGGGGGATACCCCGTCCGAATTCCTGGGTGATGAACGTTTGGTCTGGGCTGGCCGTTTCCCCAAGTTCGTTGATGGCTACTACACGGTAGTGGTAAATATCATGAGACTCTAGGCCATCGATATTCTGCGACACCGTTATCACTCGGTGACCATTGCCGATCGAGGCACCGGCGACCGGGACCTTCGTGCAGGTCACGGTTCCCAGAGAACAGTCATCAAGTCCATACTCGAAGTAGTACTCGGTGTCTCGCGTATTCGGATTGATGTTGGCTATAAGTCGTGCTGCGTCGGCCGTGACCTCGCTTGCGAAGACTCTCTCGATCGTAGGCGCTCCGACAACAGGCTGAAACACCTCAACTTGCGACAACCCAACCCCAGGGAAGTTGGAAACGAACACTCTGGTGCTCTGCCCCTCAATTCCGATCCCCTCCGATTGCTCTACTGCGCCTTCTTCCCCTTCTGCGGCGAAGGTGGAGAGCAGTTTGCCGGCTTCGCTGAATTGGGAGATCCGCGGATCTCCTCCTCGCCCTGCGACGTAGACGTCATTGGTGGCCGGGTCTACAGCAACGGTGAATACGGGACTCGAGTAGAAGGTCACCGGTTCGGAGTATTCAGTGTCGGTGGTTACCGGAAACTCAGTAGGAGTGAGCTTTTGGACATCCGAGTCGCCAGCAACGTAAACAGTCCCGTGGCTATCTACGGCCAAATTTCTAGGAATTCCCCCAACCGCTGCTTGAGCTACTTCTGCTCCAGAGGGAGCAAAGACCCTGATGGCTTCCCCAGAGGCGAGTTGGTCGTTTTGCGAAGCATAAATATGGCCGGTTGGATCTACAGCCACGCCACGAAGGGCGTTGAAGCCCGTGAGTTCAGAAGTTCCAGCATTCGGGCCTTCTGAGAATTCGGCTGGTTCCCCACTCGGTTCGAAGGCCCGAATGGCATTTGCGTTGTTGGTTACGTAAAGGCGGTGACTGATCGAATCCACTGCTACCTGGTTACGTTCAGTTTGATCTGGCAGGCTCAGGCCCGTGATCTGGTTGCCGGAGAGGTAGGCGGCCGAGCCGGAGAAGGACACTGGATTTCCGTCGAGGTCGAACCGGGACACGGTGTCTTCGCCGTAGTCCAACACATAGACCCAGCCGTTCTCCTGGTCGACTGCGATCGATGCAGCATGGCCGAAGCCCGTAGCGGAGGTACCGTCCGGGCCAAAGCTCTCGACGTATTCCGGGGGGGCAGCCGATGCTGACCCGACCGCCATCAAGCATGCCGCAAAGCACGCGGTGACCGCAAATACCTTCCATGCCGACCGGCTACGTCGATTCGCCCCCATCGCTCCCCCTTATGCCCTAGATGCACACAATTCATTGACGCGCATCTCTGGACCGACCGAAGGGGCAGCCCGCCGAGGTGCGGCGCGTACCCAATCTGTACCGCATGGCAAACCGTGCGAAAAGGATCGGCGCCCAGGGCCGAGTCGCACACCACAGCGACACCAATCTTTTTCGCTGCATACAGCGTTCGCTGGTTTTTCGCGCGTGCAGATCGATGCCCGTCGAGGCGCCTGCTGCGGCGTCGAAAGGTCCTACTCGTAGCGCTGCTCGATCCTGGCGTAGAAGTCCGGATCGTGACCCGGCGTGATCACTGCGTCGGGAAACTGAGAACGGAAGAGGCGCAGCTCCTGTAGGGAGCGGCGGAAGTTGTGCGCGTCGGCAGGGCGCGGCGGTCCCGGCAGCGATTTGTCGAGCTGGCCGAGCATGTACATCGCGTCGCCACCGATCACGAAGTCGTTCTCCTTGAGGCGAGCGATCACCGACATGTGGCCGGCGCTGTGGCCGGGCGTGTAGGCGAGGTGGATCGAGCCGTCGCCGAAGAGGTCGAAGGTGCGGCCGAAGCTGGCGTATGAGTCGACGATGTCGCGGTTGAAGTCGACAGTGCGGTACTCGAAGGCGTAGTCGAAGTGGGCGCGGCGGTAGCCGTTCAGCAGCGGGCTCGACCCGTGGGCGGCCGCCTGCCACTCGTTCTCGCTGACGATGAAGGTCGAGCTCGGGAACTCGGAGATCGCCGAGGTGTGGTCGAGGTGCAGGTGGGTCATCACCACGATCGGGATCTCGCCGGGGTCGAGCCCGCGCTCGCGCAGCTGCGAGGGGACGTCTTCGCCGGCGGCGAGGGTCGGCTTGCCGGAGCGGGCAGCGAGGGAGCCGAAGTTCTCCTTCGGGTCGGTAGCGATCGAGGGATGCAGGCCGGTGTCGACGAGGATCGCGCCGGCGCTCGGGTGGCGGAGCAGGAACGCGGGGACCGGGACCACGTTCTCCTTCGATCCCAGCAGCAGCGCCTTCGCCAGCTTGGCGGTGACGAGGCGGCCGCCGGGGTCGACCATCATCTCGCGGGCGAAGTCGACGTGGCCGGCGATCAGCGGTTCGACCGTGACGGTTGCACCGCGGGCCCCGCCCGCGAGGGGCTCGTGCAGGGGGTGGGGTTCGACGCTGACGCCCATAACCAGGGCAATTTACGCCGGTTCGCTTGTCTATAGGCTGCGCCGTCGATGGCTGAAAGCGACCGTTCGCGGATCTTCAGAGACGGATTGCTCGACGGGATGGTCTGCGCGGTGTCGGGCGCCGGCAGCGGGCTGGGGCGCGAGACGGCGCTGGAGCTGGCGCGCCTCGGGGCAACCGTTGTCGCCTGCGGCCGCCGCGAGGAGCCGCTCGCCGAGACCGCCGCTCTCGCCGCCGGGCTGCCGGGCTCCTTCGAGCACGAGTGCCTCGACATCCGCGAGGAGGAGCCGGTCGGCCGCTTCTTCGACGGGCTTCTGGAGCGCCACGGGCGCCTCGACGTGCTCGTCAACAACGCCGGCGGCCAGTTCCTCAGCCCGGCCGAGGCGATCAGCCCGAAAGGGTTCAAGACGGTCATCGACCTCAACGTCCTCGGCACCTGGCTGATGACCCACGCCGCCGCGACCAAGGCCTTCATCCCGCAGGGCGAGGGCAAGGTCCTCAGCGTCACCCTCTCGCCCCACAATGGGATGCCGGGGATGGTCCACTCTGGCGCCGCCCGCGCCGCGGTCGAGAACATGATGCGGACGCTGGCGGTGGAGTGGGCGCGGTTCGGGATCAAGACCGTTGCCCTGGCCGCCGGCCAGTTCGCGACCGAGACGCTGCTGACCAAGTATCCGCAGGTGGTCGTCGACAACCTCGAGCGCTCGATCCCGATCGGCCGCGCCGGCCGCCCGGAGGAGATGGCCTGGCTGGTCGCCTACCTCGCCTCGCCGGCGGGCGACTTCTACTCCGGGACGACGATCACGATCGACGGCGCCCGCGACAACTGGGCCGGTCCGTGGCCGCCACAGGCGATCGCCGACGAGTCGGGCGACCCGGTCGCCGAGCAGCGCCGGGCGAAGTAGGCCGAGCCGCTAGCGCGGCTCGAGCACGACGAGCGGGATCTCGCGGCCCTTGCTGCGGGCGGCGTAGTCGTCGTAGCCGCGGTACCCCTTGACGGCAAGCGCCCAGAGTCGCTCACGCTCCTCCGGTTTCGCCGTCCGCGCGTGGACCGGGATGTGCTCTCCCTGTACCTGCACGGTGGTGTCGGGGTTGGCCATCAGGTTGTGGTACCAGGCGGGGTGTTTGGGGAAGCCGCCTTTGGAGGCGACGATGACCAGGTCCTCGCCGTCGCGCACGTAGAGCAACGGCGAGGTCCGCCTCGTGCCGCTCTTCGCCCCGACGTGGTCGAGCAGCAGCATCTTGCCCGGCACGCCGGGGATGGTGTGGCCGAGGCGCCCACCCGTCCTCTTGTAGAGAAACGTGTGGGCGCCCATGAACCGGCGCGTGAGGGGCCAAACGTGGTCCCCCACGTCGAGGTAGCGCGGCGTGCGCCGCGAACCTGACTGTGAGGTGGAGCTCAGGTGTACATCCCCCCGAACATTCCGCCGGTCACGTTCAGGACCTGGCCGTGCATGTAGTTGGCGAGCGGCGAGCTGAGGAAGAGGACCGGGCCGGAGGCCTCCTCCGGGGTCGCCGGGCGACCGAGCGGGATGATCGCCGAGGCCATCGCCCGCATCTGCTCGGGGATCCCGAGCTCGATCTTCTCGCCGGTCGGCGAGGTCATCTCTTCGCCGGCCTCTTTGGCGGCAGTGAGGCGGGTTTCGACGAAGCCGAAGGCGACCGCGTTGACGTTGATCTTGAACTGGCCCCACTCCTTGGCCAGGGTTTTCGTCAGGCCGACGACGCCCATCTTGGCGGCCGAGTAGTTGACCTGACCGGCGTTGCCCATCATCCCCGAGGTCGAGGAGACGTTGACGATCTTGCGGAACACCTCTTTGCCCTCTCCGCGCTCGGCCTTAGCCGCCTCGCGCCAGGCCGGCGCCAGCGCCCGGGCGACCCGGAAGGGGACGATGGTGTGGATGTCGAGCATCGCCTGGAACTGCTCGTCGCTCATCTTGTGGGCGACGCCGTCCCAGGTGTAGCCGGCGTTGTTGATGCAGATGTCGACCGAGCCGAAGGCGTCGTTGGCGGCCTTCACCAGCTCGTCGGCGGCGCCCTCCTTGGTCAGGTCGCCGGCGTAGACCGCGGTCTCGCCGTCGATCTCGCTTGCGGTCTGCTGCGCGACGTCGGGGTCGAGGTCGTTGATCAGCACCTTCGCGCCCTCGGCGACGAACAGCTCCGCGGTGGCGCGTCCGATGCCGCGCGCCGAACCCGTGACGATCGCGGCTTTCCCATCCAGAAGTCCCATTACTACGCCTCTCCTTCGATCGGTGAAAAGTCGGGCGGGAGGGTATCGGGATCGGGGCGGACTGGTTGACTGGCCAGTCGGCGCGAGGGAGGGAGGCTCAATTGAGCCGCACGCCGCCGTCCTCGGTGACCGTCCAATGCGGGTTGTGGGCGATCTCCCAGGGGTGGCCGTCGGGGTCGACGAAGACGCCGCTGTAGCCGCCCCAGAAGGTTTCCGCCGGCTCGCTTCCGATCCGTGCGCCGGTGGCCCGGGCCTCCTCGATCGCCTCGTCGACCTTGGCGGTGGAGGCGAAGTTGATTGCGATCGTGGTGCCGCCCCAGCCGCCGCTGTCGTCCACGGTGCTGTCCTCGGCGAGCCGGGCCCGGTCCCAGAGGGCGACGATCATCTCGCCGGCCTGGAAGAAGACGACGTCCTCCCCGGGCTCGGCGCCGGTCTGCCAGCCCAGGGCTTCGTAGAAGGCGCGCGAGCGGGCGAGGTCAGCGACGCCGAGGGTGATGAGGTTGACGCGTTGCTTCATGAGGCGACGGTAGCGGACGAACTTGCGCCAATTTGCTCCTGAGCATCAAGTTTTAGGTTTGTTAGCCGATGCACATGTTTAAGATGCCGCGGATGCCAATCGCCCATGGCCGCAAGCTCGTGGTCGGCATGCTCCTGGTGATCGCCCTCGTTGTCCTGGTGATCCCCAGCGCTGCCACGCCCGCACGCAAGATCGTCATCTACGGCGCCAACTCGGGGTCGACCTTGACCTTGAGCAAGAAGCACCACGGCAAGATCATCGTGGTCAAGGGCCGGATGGCCCACCAGCGCCCGCGTGGCTGTCACTTCACCAAGGGGCACCGCAAGGCCGTCTGCCGCACCCACGGCGTCCACCGGATCGAACTCCAGATGGGCCGCCGAGGCGACCTGGTCCGCGTCGCCGAGAAGATGCCCTTTCCCGTCGTCGTCTATCTTGGCCCGGGCTCAGACAAGTTCGTCGGCAACGCCGAGCGGGACTTCTGCTTCCCCGGCGGCGCCCGCCGCAACCGCTGTGTCGGCCGTGGCAACAACGACGTCTGCATCACCGGCAACCGCAACAGCGACTGCGTCGGCGGCGGCGGCAACGACTACTGCCGTCACGGCAACGGCAGTGACGGCTGCTGGGGCGGCCGCGGCCAGGACATCTGCATCATGGGCCGAGGCCAGGACGGCTGTCACGGCGGCCCCGGCCGCGACCGCCTCTACGGCGGCCCTCAGGCCGACCAGCTCTACGGCGGCTCCGGCTGGGACTACTGCAACGGCCAGCGCGGCTGGGGCAAATCCCACCGCTGCGACGCCGGTCCGCGGCGCTAACCGGGCAATTTCTTCACAGCCCGCAGTCTTGCGAGTTCAATCGACTGGCGCACGCCCATTTCCAGCAAAATCGCCCATTTTCGTGTCAGTCGACCGCAACCCTCAGAGCTAGCGCACAGACAGTCTTGACTGTTCAGATCCGCCTCCGTTAAAGCTACCTACGCAAGCTGGGGTCGCCGACCCATTCAAGACTCGGCGACCCCGTTCACCGCCCGGCGAGTGGCGGCATATCGCCTACCCCCGCCGGGAGCACAAGAAAGGTAAGCATGAGCAAGAAGATGATGCTGCTCGCGACGGCACTCACCGCCCTCGCCTTCGCAGCCCTGCCGGCCATGGCCTCAGCAGGAACCCCCCAGATCCACTGCCCGGGTACAAGTGGAACGCATTGCGAATTTTCAGGCACCACCAGTAGTAAAGTCGAACTCACGAAAACAAGTACTAGTCTGGCAGTTCATTGCAGTCAGACGACAGTTAGCGGCACAATAACAACAAGTGAAGGCACTGTTCGCTTCCAGTTCCACAATTGCACAGACAATCTCTTTGGCCTCCCCTGCACGACGTCGGGTCAGAGTAGCGGCACAATCACAACGACACTGCTTCCCTACGACAACATCTACACCACAGACAACAACACTAGCCCGGGTGTGCTGGTCACACCTGCAACGGGTTCGAGTCATTTCGCGTCTTTCACTTGTGCAAATGGCGCCAACGTTGTTAGTGGAAACGGTGTGATCGGAAGCTTGAGTAGCCCGGCCTGTGGGGCGGAATCGGCGTCTTTGACTCTCGGCTTCACTGCGAGTAGCAAAGGGCATCAGACGCACAAGCAGATCACAAATACAGGCACCATTTACGATCTGACCTCGGAAGGCTTGACAGCTTCTCAGGTCGGGTCAGGCACGGTTACGATCGTCGGAGGGGGAAATTTCTCGGTTACATGCGTGTAGCCGTCCCTCTGTAGTCGTAGTTCTCGCAGGATGCACCGGGCCGCTAAATGCGGCCCGGTGCTTCTCTGGCAAGAGCGCCAGGCGACCCTGCGGCTCGACACGCACTTTCTCCCACGGCCGCAGCCCTGAGCGTTCATCCGGATGTCGCTGCGGTACCTGCAGGCCTTTTTCCTCAGGTTGACGTGGAGGCGCGCCCGCTTATTCGCCTTCGAGCAGCTTCTCCTGATCAGTCGATGTCCCCTCACCGAGGCTATAGCTCAACGGAGGGCACTCGCTCTCCGCTGCACACCGATCGAAAGAAGGAGACCATGAACAAGATGCTGCTGCTCGCGACGGCACTCGCCGCCCTCGCCTTTGCAGCGCTCCCGGCTGTCGCCTCAGCGGGAACCCCACAAACCCACTGTCCGACGGTAAGTGGAAGTCAGTGCGAATTTTTCGGTACCACGAGTAGTTTCGTCGAACTACCACAAACAAGTTCTAGTCTGAAAATTCATTGCAGTCAGACGACAACTACCGGAACAATGACGACAAATGGAGGGAGCGTTCGCTTTCTGTTCCACGGTTGCACAGACAATCTATTCAATCTTCCGTGCACGACGACGGGTCAGAGTAGCGGAACAATCACAACGACAGTTCTCCCCTACGACAATATTTACACCACAGATAACAAAACTAGCCCAGGTGTGCTGATGACACCTGCTGTAGGCTCGAGTCATTTCGCGAGCTATACCTGCGCGCACGGGTCAACAACGATCAGTGGCAACGGTTTGATCGGCAGTTTGTTTGGTCCGGCCTGTGGAGGCACCGCAGCGTCCCTGAGCCTCGCATTCACCCAGAGTAGCAACGGGCATCAGACTCACAAGCAGATCACAGGCACAGGCACTATTTTCGACCTGACCTCAGGAGGCAGTACAGCCTCCCAGATTGCAAACGTTTCGGCCTCGATCATCGGGGGCAGTGTCACGCTTACATGCGTGTAGCCCTCTATCTGTAGTTGCAGTATTCGCAGAATGCACCGGGCCGTGAGTACGGCCCGGTGCATTTCTGGCAACAGGGCTAGGCGAGGCCGCGGCCCCGTCGCACGCTTTCTCCCACGGCCGCAGCCCTGAGCATTCATCCGGATGTCGCTGCGGTACCTGCAGGCCTTTTCCCCGATGTCATCCGTGGGACGTGCCCGCTGAATCGCCCCTCGAGCAGCCTTCCTGGCCAGTCGATGTCCTCCTAGTAAGGCTTGTAGCTCGACGGAGGGCACCCGCTCTCTGTTGGAAAACCGAACGAAGAATGGAGAACATGAACAAGATGATGCTGCTGCTCGCGACGGCACTCGCCGCCCTCGCCTTTGCAGCGCTCCCGGCTGTCGCCTCGGCGGGAACCCCCCAAACACACTGTCCGACTGTGAGTGGAAGTCATTGCGAATACTCAGGCACCACGAGTGGTGTCTTCGAACTATCAAGAACAGCGAATAGTCTGAAGAGTCATTGCAGTCAGACGACAACTACCGGAACAACGACGACAACTGGAGGAAGTGTCCGCTTCCTGTACCACGGTTGCACAGACAATCTCTTTAACCTCCCGTGCACGACGACGGGTCAGAGTAGCGGAACAATCACAACGACAGTTCTCCCCTACGACAATATTTACACCACAGACAACAAAACGAGCCCGGGTGTGCTTATCACACCTTCAGCGGGTTCGAGTCATTTCGCGTCCTTCAGTTGTGTGTCAGCTGGCGCTGTCGTTGTTAGTGGAAACGGTGTGATTGGGAGTATGAGTAGCCCGCCCTGTGGAGGCACCGCAGCGTCTATGACGTTCGTCTTCACCCAGAGCAGCAACGGGCACCAGACGCACAAGCAGATCACAGGTACAGGCGCCATTTTCGATCTGACCGAGACTGTCGCCGGCTCAGCCAGCACAGCAGCTCAGGTCGGGACGCCTTCGGCCCCGGTCAATAGTGTCACGCTTACATGCGTGTAACAGGATCGTGCTGTTGACCGCCGGCAGAACTCTCTCTGTAATTGCAGTTCTCGTGCGATGCACCGGGCCGTCTACGACGGCCCGGTGGCTATTTAAGGGTCTTCGTACATCTCCCGAACCCGACCGAATACCTCAGTCGCAACCTCCAGCTGGCGCTCGCGGGCCGGCGCCTCCTCGACCGGGAAGACGAGCGGCTCCCCGAACTGGACGGTGGCCCTGGGGAAGCGGAGCTTCTTCCACTGGCGGGCTCGCTCGGAGCCTTTGATCGCGACTGGGACTATCGGGGCGCCGGTTTCCAGGGCGATGCGGCCGATGCCGGGTTTCGGCTCTCCCAGCTGCTGGGAGCGGGAGCGGCCGCCCTCGGCGTAGACGAGGAGCATTTCGCCTTGCTCGAGGAGGATGCGGGCGGTTTCGATGGCCTTCTCGTCGTGGTGGCCGCGGCGGATCGGGAAGACGCCGCCGTGCTTGTAGATGTAGGTGAGGACCGGGGGGCCGAAGAGCTGGGATTTGGCCATGAAGCGGATCTTCCGCCGCAGGAAGAGGCCGACGAAGAAGTGGTCCATCTGGCTGAAGTGGTTGGGCGCCAGGACCAGGGGGCCGTCCTTGGGGACGTTCTCGACGCCGATCGCCCGCACCCGCCAGATCAGCCAGGTCGGCAGGGTGAGGACGATGCGGGCCAGGGTGTAGGTCCACCCCACTCCCTTGCGCGCCGCGGCGTGGAACTGGTCGAAGTACTCGGCGGGGCGCGGGTCCTTGTAGACCTGCGGCTTCATCTCGCCCATTCGCGCGACCTCTCCAGGGCTCGCTGCCAGTCGGCCAGCAGCTCCTCGCGCCGCTCCGCCTCCATCCGCGGCTCGAAGCGGTCGGCCTCGCGCCACATCTCCGCCACCCGCTCGACCGTCCAGAGGCCGGTGGCGACGCCAGCCAGGTAGGCGGCGCCGAGGGCGGTCGTCTCGGAGATCTCCGGCACGGAGACAGGTACACCGAGGACGTCGGCTTGGAACTGCATCAGCCAGCGGTTGACCGTGGCGCCGCCGTCGGCGCGCAGCAGCTCCAGCCGCTCGCCGCAGGCCGCCTCCTGGGCGCGAACCGCGTCGACCGTCTCGTAGGCGATCGCCTCCAGCGCCGCCCGCGCCAGGTGGGCGCGGCCGCTGCCGCGGGTCAGGCCGACGATCGTCCCCCGCGCGTAGGGGTCCCAGTGCGGCGAGCCGAGCCCCGTCAGGGCGGGGACGAAGTAGACGCCGTCGTTCGACTCCAGCGAGGCTGCGAGCGCTTCGGTCTCCGCCGCCGCCTCGATGATCCCGAGCCCGTCGCGCAGCCACTGCACGGCCGCCCCGGTGACGAAGATCGAGGCCTCCAGCGCGTAGGTGACCTCCTCCCCCAGCCCCCAGGCGACCGTCGCCAGCAGCCCGTCGGGGACCTGCGGCGGCTCGGGACCGCTGTTGAGGAGGACGAAGCTACCGGTCCCGTAGGTGTTCTTCGCCATCCCGGGCCGGTGGCAGGCCTGGCCGAAGAGCGCCGCCTGCTGGTCCCCGGCCACCCCCGCGACCGGCACCTCGCCGCCGAACTCGCTCGTCGTGCCGAACACGCCTGAGGAGGGCTGCGGCTGCGGCAGCCGCGCCGGGTCGACGCCGAGCAGGTCGCAGATCTCCGCGTCCCACTCCAGCCGGCGGATGTCGAACAGCATCGTCCGCGAGGCGTTCGTGTAATCGGTCAGGTGCCGGCCCGTGAGCTTGAAGATCAGCCAGGAGTCGATCGTCCCGAAGACCGCTTGCTCGGCCCCCTCGGCGTTCTGCAGCAGCCACTCGATCTTGGTCCCGGAGAAGTAGGGGTCGATAGTGAGGCCGGTGCGCTCGCGGACCAGCGGCTCGTGCCCCGCCGCGCGCAGCTCGTCGCAGCGTCCCGCCGTGCGGCGGTCCTGCCAGACCAGCGCCCGGTGGATCGGCTCGCCGCTCTCGGGGTCCCAAGCGACGACGGTCTCGCGCTGGTTGGTGATCCCGATCGCGTCCAGCCGGGCGCCCTCGATCCCGGCGTCGGCGATCGCCTCGGCCGCGACCCGCCGCGTCACCTCCCAGATCTCGTTCGCGTCGTGCTCGACCCACCCGGGCTGGGGGAAGAACTGCTGGAACTCGGAGTAGGCGCGCCCGGCGACCTCCCCCTCGGGGTCGAAGACGAGACAGGTGGTCCCCGTCGTCCCCTGGTCGATCGCGAGGATCACTGGGCGGCGTGAGGGGCGGCTAGCGCCGGACGGTGCAGGTGCGGATCAAGGTGGAGGCCAGTTTACGGCCGTCGGCGAAGGTCATCGCGACTTTGACGAATGGGAAGACGCCGACGTTGAGACCCTCCGGGGCGGCGCAGGCCGCGCTCAGGTAGCTGTGCTTGCGCCCTTGGTAGACGTAGTCGCGCCGCAGGTTGAGGACGATCCGCTTCAGGTAGCCGTTGCGGTTGATCGACTTCGGCAGGGCCGCGGTCAGCAACGTCCCGTAGGTCCCGGTCGTCTTGCGTATGTGGAAGACGAAGATGCGGCTGTTCGGAAACGGCTTGCGCCCGTAGACGTGGGCGAGGATCGCCCGTTCCCCGTCGATCACAGTGTTGAAGGCCAGGACCCTGCCCTGCAGGGGGAAGGTGGTCTGTTCGGGGAAGTCGACGCCGGCCGCATAGCGTCCGGTGCCGACCAGCGCGTCCCCGCAGGCGGCCATGGCGGCTTCCGAGGTCCCCGCCTCGATCTCCGAGCGCTTGCAGACCGGCAGCCCTTTCGTTTCGATCCGGCCGCCGCGGTTGAGCGCGATCGAGATGAAACGCAGCGCCGGCGGCCGGTCCCCGGAGAGGACCCTGACGGTGCCGTCGACCCGGACCGTGATCGGCGCGTTCGTGTGCCGCGGCAGGTTGGTCGGCGCGATGCCGCCCTGGAACCTGACGAAGAGGTTGCCGCGCTCGACCAGCTCCGCGTTCGCCAGGGCGGCGCCGAAGACCAGCGTGGTGACGAGCACCGTGAGCGCCGCAAGCCTTTTCTTCCCTCTCAGCATCTATCCACCTGACGAACCCGTGGCCCGACTGCTTCGCGACCTGTAAACACGAGCGAAGTCCCGAAGCTGCTTTGCCCGGTGGACAAAGCCGGCGAAACTCTTCCCCGTCGCCCGGTGCTCCAGGTCGAGCTCGTACTCCTCCAACTTATACCCCGCTCGTACCGCGTCGACCGTCATCCCGATCTCCATCCCGTACGACGGCGCAAAGGGGAGCACGGCGCGCAGCACGTCTGCCCGCATCGCCCGCTGCCCGGAGATCGGCGCCCCGGCCTCGTAGCCACAGCGGCGCCGGATCGCCCAGCGGGCGAAGCCGAGAGCGAGGCCGAAGCCGCCGCCGACGCGGCGGCTGAAGGCAGCGATCGCGAGGTCACACTCTCCCCGGCGCACCGCCTCGACCAGCGGCGCCAGCCGCGCGGCCGAGGCGCCGAGGTCGCCGTCGCAGAGGAGGACGAGCCGCGGCGGGTCGGGGACGCTGAGGGCCGCCTCGGCGGCGGCGGAGACGTTGGCGCCCTTGCCGTGCGGTCGGCCGCGGCTGACCACCTCGGCGCCGGCCGCCATCGCCGCCTCGGCGGTGCCGTCCTCGGAGGCGTCGTCGGCGACCCAGATCCGCGCCCCGGGGAAGGCGCCGCGCAGGGCGCCGACCGTCGCGCCGATCCGGTCGGCCTCGTTGCGGGCCGCGACCAGCACCGCCAGCGCCCCCTCGTCCCCTGCCGCCTGTTCGGGTCCCATCGTCGGGTTATTGTCCCGGCCCATGGCAGACATCGAGGCACACATCACCGGCAACGTCTGGAAAATCGAGGTGGCGGTCGGCGACCAGGTCTCCGACGGCGACACCGTCGTGATCCTGGAGTCGATGAAGATGGAGATCCCGGTCGAGTCCGAGGACGACGGCGTCGTGAAGGAGATTCGCTGCGAGGAGGGCCAGAGCGTCAGCGAAGGCGACGTCCTCGTGGTGCTGGAGTAGAGGGCCCGGTGGACGAGCGTCTCGCGGGCGGCAAGCTTCTCCTCGACCGGCCGGCCGAGGCGGTCGCGCGGCTGACGATCTCCAACCCGGAGCGCCGCAACGCCCTCGACCACGAGATCCTCGACGCGCTCGCCGACGCGCTCCCCGAGTTGAACCGCGGCATCGAGACCCGCTGCGTCCTGATCACCGGCGCGCCGCCGATCTTCTCGGCCGGCTACGACATCGCCGGCATCCCCGACGAGAGCTTCGAGCGGGACGCCGAGGCGCTCGTCGCCCACCCCTTCCACGCGGCGATGGAGGCGATCGCCCGCCACCCCTGGCCGACCGTTGCCGCGCTCAACGGCCACTGCCTCGGCGGTGGCCTGGAGCTGGCGATCACCTGCGACCTGCGGATCTGCGCCGCCGGGGCGAAGCTGGGGATGCCGCCGGCGAAATTGGGTCTGATCTACGGCCACACCGGCCTGCGCAAGTTCCTCGACACGATCGGCCTCCCGCACACCAAGGAGCTCTTCCTCACCGGGCAGAACGTCGACGCCGAGCGGGCGGAGCGGATCGGCCTCGTCAACTGGGTGGCCGACAACTCCGAGCTGGCGGACGAGGGCGTCGCCCTCGCCGCCGCGATCGCCGCCAACGCGCCGCTCTCGATGCGCGGCAACAAGCATGCGATCGACCTGCTCAACGAGAACCCGAACCTGACCGAGCAGCAGGAGGCGGGCCTCGTCGCCCTGCGCGAATCCTGCTTCTCCTCGGAGGACTTCCGCGAGGGCATCCGCGCCTTTGCCGAGAAGCGCCGGCCGCAGTGGTCGGGCCGGTGAGCGCCAAGGCGCGCAAGGCGCTGGCCGCCTCCGACCCGACGATGGCGGCGCTGATCGAGCGGATCGGCAAGATCGACCTCGCCACCCGGCTCGCGCGCCGCAAGGAGGAGCGGCCGCCCGACGCCTACGGCGCCCTGCTGCGGGCGATCGTCGGCCAGCAGCTCTCGACGAAAGCAGCGCGGACGATCTACCTGCGCGTCGTCGAGCTCTTCGGCGGCGCCACCCCCTCGCCGGAGCAGCTGCTCGAGGCCTCTGAAGAGGACCTGCGCGCCTGCGGCCTCTCCGGGCGCAAGACCGAATACGTGCGCGACCTCGCCACCCATGTCCTCAGCGGCGAGCTGGAGCTGGACCGGCTGGAGGAGCTCGGCGACGAGGAGGTGATCGAGGAGATCGTCGCGGTGCGCGGGCTCGGCCGCTGGACGGCGGAGATGTTCCTCCTCTTCCACCTCCAGCGTCCCGACGTCCTCTCCGGCGGCGACCTCGGAATCCGCAAAGCGATCCAGATCGAGTACGGGCTCGAGGAGATGCCGACGCCAACACGGACGGTCGAGATCGGCGAGCGGTGGCGGCCGCACCGCAGCCTTGCCTCGCTCTACCTCTGGGAGTCCCTGGCGGCGGTGCCCGAGTGAGGCGGCGCTTCTGGTTGGGGATGGTCGCGGTGGCCGCGGTGGCGGTCGGCTCGGTCGCGGCGGCGACGTTCGTCTACCTCGACGACGACCACGACTTCCACCAGATGCAGCGCGAAGAGGCGGCGCGCGCCGCCCACCAGATGGAAGCGGTCGCCGGCCTCTCGGTCGACCAGCTGGACAGCGCCGCCGCCTTCTTCAAGGCCGAGGACGACCTCAGCCGCCACGAGTTCGGGGTCTACGGGCGCTCGCTGGTCAGCCAGGGGGCGCTCTCCGGTACCGCCTTCATCCCCCGCGTGACCGCGTCCAACCGGGAGCGCTTCGAGCGCAGCCACGGCCTGCCGATCCTCGAACGGACCGGCGTCCTGGACTTCCGCCGCTCGCGGCCGCGCACGGAGTACTTCCCGATCACCTACGTCGTCGCCGAGCGGGAAGAACAGCGGCGGGCGCTCGGTTACGACCTCGGCCAGGACCAGAATCGGTCGCGCTTCCTTGAACGCGCGCGGGACACCGGCGTCGCCGTCTCCAGCTCGGTCATCCCGCTGCTGATCGGCGGCCGCGGCATCAACGTCTTCCATGCCGTCTACCGCGACGGGGCGCCGGTCGGGACCGTCGCCGAGCGCCGCCGCGCCCTGGTCGGGTTCGCCGCCGGCAGCTTCCGGATCGACGACCTCGCCGGCAGCGCCGCCGAAGCGGTCGACCCCGCGGCGCAGGTGCAGGTGGGGGCCGGCGGCGAGACGGTCTTCGGGTCGGCCGACCGGCTCGACGACGCTGCCTCGGCGCCGGTGCGGATTGCCGACCGCACCTGGGTGCTGACCGTGCAGGACCCGGGCGGACCGGACCTCAGCCTGCCGGCCGCCCTGGCGATCCTCGGCCTCTCGGTAGCGGCGCTCCTCGCCTCGCTGATCATCGCCTGGGGACGGACCGAACAGATGCAGGAGCTGGAGCGGCAGGCGAGCCAGGACTCGCTCACCGGACTCAACAACCGGCGCCGGTTCGAGGAGGACCTGGCGGCGGCGATGGCGCGCAGCCGGCGGGACGGATCGAGGGGCGCGCTGCTGATGCTCGACCTCGACCGCTTCAAGCAGGTCAACGACTCCCAGGGGCACCCGGCCGGCGACCGGCTGATCAAGGAGATCGCCGAGGTGCTGCGCCGGCGCACCCGCGAGAGCGACTCGCTGGCCCGGCTCGGCGGCGACGAGTTCGCGGTGATCCTGCCGCGCTGCAGCCGCGAGGAGGCGCGACTGGCTGCCGAAGCGATCGCCGACGAGGTCCGCAACCACCGCTCCGAGACCGAGCCGGTCACCGTCAGCATCGGCGTGGCGATGTTCGGCGACGACCCGCGGACCAGCGTCGCCACCGTCGTCTCCGAGGCCGACGCCGCGATGTACGGGGCCAAGGATGACGGCCGCGACGCGGTGCGGGTTTTCGACCCGGTCCCCCTGCGGGGAGACGTGTCCGGCCAGGATTAGGAGGGATTGGCGAAACCCGCGTGTGCGGCTGACGCGCGCCGGACCAAGCGGGGCAAGGACGCAGGGAGGCCGAATAGCAGCGCTATTTGGCCGACCGAGGACGCCGCACCGCGCAGTGTCCGCCGCCGCCAGGCGTGCGCGGGGGTTTTGCCAAGCCCTCCTAGGGCGCGAGGCCGCCGCGGAGGTCGAGCACGCGCTGCGCGGCGGCCTCGAACTCGTTGCGGTCGAGGCCGTGCGAGCGGAGCTGCGCGACCAGCGCCTTCCAGGCCCGTTCGGCCGGGGCGAGGCGGGCGTAGAGAAGGACGTCGGCGCCGGCTCGGGCACCGGCCACGGCGGCCTGCGCCGTGCTCCCGAAGTGGTCGACCGCGGGGGTTTCCAGGGCGTCGGTGACGGTGACCCCGTCGAAGCCGAGACGGTTGCGCAGCTCGCCGGTTGCGATCGCCCGGGAGAAGGCGGCCGGGGCGTCGTCGAAGGCCGGGTAGGTCGCGGTGCTGAGCATCACCATCTCGCCCCCGGCGTCGGCGAAGGCGGCGAAGGGCTTCTCGTCGACGGCCCGCAGCTGCTGCTTGGAGAGGTCGATCCGTTCGACCGAGAAGTCGGTGTTTTCGCGGGCGGCGCCGAAGCCGGGGAAGTGCTTGCCGGTGGCGACCACGCCACCGGCCTGGAGCGCCTTCGCGAAGGGGATCGCGGTCGCTTCGACCCGGCCGGCGCTGGCGCCGAAGCTGCGTTCGGTCTCGTTGATGACACCGCCCGGCCGGCCGACGTCGAGGACCGGGGCGAGGTCGACGTTGACACCGACGTCGCGGAGGTTGGCGGCGGTGCGGCGGCCCTGGCGGGCGCTGAAGACAGGGCCCCGCTCGCCCATCGCCCGGGCCGAGGCGGTCGGGGCGCCGGACAGGCGCTTGACCAGGCCGCCCTCCTGGTCGGTCATCACCAACAGTGGATCGCGCAGCTTCGGCGGGCGTGGGATCGCCTGCAGGCGGGCGACGAGGCGCCGGCCGGCGGCGCGGCTGGGGAAGTTTTCCGCGAAGAGGACGACGCCGGCGATTCGCCCCTCGCGGATCGCCTCGCGCAGGCGCGGGGGGATCGCGGTCCCGACGAGCCCGGTGACGATCCGCTCTCCCGCCAGCTGGGCCGCCGGCAGCGTCTCGGCAACGGTCGGCGACGCGGGCTCCGGGCCATCCCCCAGCGTCACGCCGCAGGCGAAGGCGCCGACCGCCAGCAGGGCAAGCGCTCCCAGTGCCACGAACTGCCGCCTCCGCACCCGTGCCATGCCCCGATGCTAGGGGTGTCTGAGTTTTCCCGTCACATCTGGGGGTCAAACTCGGACACCCCCCTGTGCGAGGCGTCCGGGGCGATTCCTAGATTGCGTCCCGATGTCCTCCCTGATCACCGTCGACGAGGCCCGCGCCTACGGTCGCCTCACCGACCACGCCGAGATCGAAGCCCTGGTCGAACGCGCCTGGGAGGTGCGGGTCGAGAACTTCGGCGACTCGACCGACATGTGCTCGCTGGTCAACGCCAAGTCCGGCGGCTGCGCCGAGGATTGCGGCTTCTGCGCCCAGTCCCGCTACGCCGAGGCAGACACGCCGATGCACGCGATGATGGAGCCGGAGCAGATCCTCGAGCACGCGAAAGCGGCCGAGGCCGCGGGCGCCCACCGCTTCTGCATGGTCACCCAGGGCCAGGGGCTCTCCAAACGGGACTTCCAAAAGATCCTCGAGGGGACGCGCCTCGTCGCCGAGCAGACCAACCTCAAGCGCTGCGCCTCGATCGGCCACATGTCGGCCGATCGCGCCAAGGCGCTGAAGGAGGCCGGCGTCCAGCGCGTCCACCACAACGTCGAGTCGGCCCGCTCCTACTACCCCGAGGTCTCGACCACGGTCCGCTACGAGGGCCGACTGCGGACGATCCAGGCGGTCAAGGAGGCTGGGCTGGAGACCTGCGTCGGCGGCATCCTCAACCTCGGCGAGAGCGAGGAGCAGCGGGTGGAGATGGCCTTCGAGCTCTCCGAGATCAACCCCACCTCGGTGCCGATCAACCTCCTGATCCCGAAGGAGGGGACGAAATTCGGCGAGCGCGAGGTGATGGACCCCTGGGAGGTCGTGAAGTGGATCGCGATCTTCCGGCTGATCATCCCCGGGGCGCTCTTCCGCCTCTGCGGCGGCCGGGTCGAGAACCTCGGCGAGCTGCACGGGCTGGCTGTCAAGGCGGGGCTCAACGGGGTGATGATGGGCAACTTCCTCACCACCCTCGGCGCCGAGCCGGCTGAGGACCGGGCGATGTTCGAAGAGCTCGGCCTCAACGTCGCGCGGCAGTCGGACAACGGCGCCAACCCGCGGCCCGACAACCGCTCCGGCTTCCTCGAAGGCGAGACGCCGGCGACGCCGATCGACGAGCTGGTCGACAGCCAGGACGAGGCGAACTTCTGGGACCCCTCGACCCAACTGCGGGTCGTGAAGAAGGCGAAGAAGCCGCCTTCCTACCCGACGGCGGCGTGAGCGACGTCGCCGAGCGGCTCGACGAGCTCCGCGAGCGGGGGCTGCACCGGCGACTGCGCCTGATCGAAGGGCCCCAGGGGCCGAGCGTCACGCTCGACGGGCGCCCGGTCCTCCTCCTCTGCTCGAACAACTACCTCGGCCTCGCCGACCGCGCCGAGGTCCGCGAGGCCGCAGCCGCGGCGGCGCTGCGCTGGGGCGCCGGCTCGGGAGCCTCGCGCCTGATCTCGGGCAACATGGAGCCCCACCGGGAACTCGAGCGGCGGCTGGCGTCCTTCAAGGGTTACGAGACCTCGCTTCTCTTCGGCTCGGGCTACCTCGCCAACTCCGGCGTCATCGCCGCCCTGGCAGGGCGCGGCGAGGTCGTCTTCTCCGACGAGCTGAACCACGCCAGCATCATCGACGGCTGCCGCCTCTCCCGAGCCGAGACCTTCGTCTACCGCCACGGCGACGCCGAGCACCTCGCCTGGGGGCTGCGCCAGGCCGGCGGCCGCGGCGCGCTGATCGTCACCGACGGCGTCTTCTCGATGGACGGCGACGTCGCCCCCCTGCCGCAGCTGCTGGAGCTGGCGCGACGCCACGGGGCGCGGTTGATGGTCGACGAGGCGCACGCGACCGGCGCGATCGGACCCGGCGGCCGCGGCTCGGTCTCGGCCGCCGGGCTGAGCGGCGAGGTCGACGTCGTCGTCGGCACCCTCGGCAAGGCGCTCGGCTCCTACGGCGCCTACGTCTGCGCCGCCGCCGAGACAATCGACCTCCTCGTCAACACCGCCCGCCCCTTCATCTTCTCCACCGCGCCGCCGCCGTCGGCGGCGGGCGCGGCGCTGGCGGCGCTGGACATCCTCGAAGCCGAGCCGGAGCTGGTCGAGCGGCTGCAGGCGAACGCCGAGACCCTGCGCACCGCCCTCGCCGCCGAGGGCCTCGGCGTCGGGCTCTCGGCGACCCAGGTGGTCCCGATCGAGATCGGCTCCGCCGCGGCGACGATGGAGCTCTGCGAGCGGGCGCTGCGGCGCGGCGTCTTCGCCCAGGGGATCCGGCCGCCGACGGTGCGCGAGGGGTCCTCCCGGCTGCGCTTCACGGCGATGGCCACCCACGAGCCAGGCGAGCTGGTCGGCGCCGCGCGCGAGGTCGGCGCCGCGGCCCGCGAGCTGGGGCTCCTCGCCTCCGGCTCTCTGGCCGCCTAAGGCCGTGGCCGACGGCGTTTTCGTCACCGGCACCGGCACCGAGGTCGGCAAGACCGTCGTCGCCGCGGCGATCGCCCGCACCCTGGCCGCCGAGGGCAGGCGGGTGGCGGTCTTCAAGCCGGCGGTCACCGGCCTCGACGAAGGGGTCGAGACCGACCATGCACTGCTGCGCCGCGCCTCGGGCTCGGACCAGAGCGACGAGGAGGTCGCCCCCTACCGCTACGGCCCGCCGGCCTCGCCGCACCTCGCCGCGGCGCTGGCAGGAGAGGAGATCGACCCCGAGCGGCTGCGGCGAGCCGCGTCCGAGGCGGCCGAAGACGCGGACGCGATCGTCTGCGAGGGGGTCGGCGGCCTCCTCGTCCCCCTCTCCTCCACCTACCTGGTGCGCGACCTCGCCGCCGACCTCGGCTACCCGCTCGTCGTCGTCGCCAGCCCGGGTCTGGGGACGATCAACCACACGCTGCTGACCCTGGAGTCCGCCCGCGACGCCGGGCTCGAGGTGGCGGCGGTCGTCCTCACCCCCTGGCCCGCCGAGCCGACCGAGATCGAGGCCTCCAACCGCGAAACGATCGCCGCCCTCGGCGGCGCCCCGGTCCTCACCCTTCCGCCGCTCGACCTCGCGCAACCGGCAACCTGGCCCTCCCTAGCGCCGACGGGCCTATTTCGATCTATATAGGCCCCTTTTAGGCCCGTCGGCGAAATCGGTCAGACGATCACGTCGAGGCTGCCGTCGGAGAGCTCGACGGCGAAGCCGGCCCCCTCGGCGATCGTGGCAGCGGTCTCGGGATCGGCCGGCGGCTTCTTCGCGCTCAGCAGCGCCCGGGCGACGTCGCCGCGCACGACCTTGGCCATGTGGGAGACAGCCTTGCGCTCGCCGCCGTTATCGGTGAAGGCACGGACCGCAAGCAGCGTCGCCCGCTTCGGCTTCCAGGCCGGGGCGTAGGCGCCGGAGCGCATGTCGACGACGAGGCCGCCCTCCTCATCGGGCAGCGCCTCAGCCAACGCCGGCCGCCAATAAGCGTTCGGCGCCTCGAAGCCCTTCAGCCGCGTCTTCGGCGGGAACTTGTAATAGGGAATCCGGTCATCAGGAGCAACCACGCCCCAAAGCGCGCTCGCGATCAGGACCTGCGTGCGAGCCTTCGCCGGGAGCTTCGACAGCTCCAGCCGCCCATAAAGCACGCCGGTATAGACCTCGCTCGCCGGAGCCGCCGGCTCCTTCCTCAGTCCCGGGTCAAAAGCATCGAGGAACTCCGCTCGCTTCTCCCCGAGCTCGTCCGCATAGATGAGCGAACCAAGCTCGACAGGCTCGCCCGCGTCGGGCCGAGCCTTCCCTTCCGAAGGCGGCAGCAGAACCAGCATCGGCCGGCACCCTAGTGCTCGATCGAAGAGGGCGCCGGTGGGGATCCCTGGGTACTCAGCATGGAGCCGAGCCGAAACGGCCCGGGCGTCAGCCGACGCCGACCCCCTCGGCGGAGGTGCTCCCAGGGATCCCCACCGGCGCCCTCTCCCCCGCCACATCCTTCGCCTTGGCCCGGATCGCCGTAGCCCCGATCAACGCACCCGCGAGGGCGACGAACCCAGAAACGGTCATCGCGTGGCTGACCGCGTAGACGAAGGCTTGGTTGCCGGCCGCGGTGACCTCCTTGACCTGCGCCGCATCGAGCCCCGGCACCTTCGGCACCGTGCCGCCGCCGAGCTGGTCGGAGATCGACTGCCGCTGGGCCGCGGTACCCCGCTCCCGCCTAGCAGCGAGTCCAGCCTGGAGCTGACCAGGCCCTGGAAGATCGCGCCGGTGACGGCGATGCCGAGGCTGCCGCCGACCATGCGGAACATCGAGAGCACCCCGGATGCGATCCCGGCTTTCTGCACCGGCACCGCGTTCATCGCGGCGCTGGTCATCGGCGACATCGTCATCGCGACGCCGATTCCGAGCAGCATGAACCCGGGCAGCAGGTCGAGGTAGCCGGAGTCGACCTGGATGCGGCTGAAGCTGAACAGCGAGGCCGAGACGATCAGCAGGCCGCCGGCGATCAGCCAGCGCGGACCGAAGCGGTCCGAGAGCCGTCCGGCGACCGGCGCCACGCCGACGATCATCAGGGTCGAGGGCAGAAACCGGATCCCCGCCTCCAGCGGCGAGTAGCCGAGGATGTCCTGCATGTAGAGGGCGAGGAAGAAGAAGACGCCCATCATCGCGAAGGTGATGATCAGGGCCACGCAGACCGCGGCGAGGAAGTTGCGGTCGCTGAGCAGGTCGAACTGGACCATCGGCGCCTTGACCCGGTTCTCGACGAAGACGAAGGCGGGCAGGGCGATCGCGGCCAGGCCGAGCAGCGCGACGATCTGCGTCGAGCCCCAGCCCCAGGCGTTGCCCTCGACCAGAGCCAGCACCAGCGCCGTCAGGCCGACGGTCAGCACCGCGACCCCGGCGTAATCGACCTCGCGGCCGACCGAGGTGTCGCGCGACTCGCGCACCGCGAACAGCGTCGCCGCCACCGCCCCGATCGCGACCGGGATGTTGATGTAGAAGATCGCCCGCCAGCTGACGTGCTCGGTGAGGAAGCCGCCGAGCACGGGCCCGACCGCCAGCGCCAGGGCGGAGACGCCGGCCCAGGTGCCCATCGCCTTGCCGCGCTCGTGGGCGGAGAAGGCGTCGGTGATGATCGAGAGCGTGCCCGGCATCATCAGCGCCGCGCCGACGCCCTGGACGACGCGGCTGAGGACCAGCGCAGTCTGGTCGGGGGCGAAGCCGGCGGTCGCCGAGGAGGTGGCGAAGATGACGACGCCGGTGAGGAACATCCGTCGCCGGCCGAAGATGTCCCCCAGCCGGCCGCCGGTTGCCAGCAGCACGGCGAAGGAGAGCGTGTAGCCGTTGATCGTCCACTCCAGGCCGCTGATCGAGGCCCCCAGGTCCTTCTGGATTGAGGGCAGGGCGACGTTCACGACCGTGTTGTCGAGCATGATCATGAACAGCGCGAAGCACATCGCTCCGAGCGTCCACCACTTGCGGTTGTCGTCGGTGATCAGGTGGCGGTAACGGGTCAAGCGCGCTCACTTCCTCTCAGAGCCTCGTAAGTTTTGGCGAGGTCCTCGCGCTCCATCAGCGACTCGACCGCGGCGTCGAGCTTGCGTCGCTGCGCCGCGGTGAGGGTGGTCACGAAGGCCTCGATTCCGGTCATCCGGACGGTGACGATCTTGGCGACGAGGTCATGGCCCTTGGCGGTGATCTTCACCCGGCGCACCCGGCGGTCGTCCGGGTCCTCGACCCGGGTCGCCAGCTTCGCCTTGACCAAGGCGTCGACCGCCCGGCTCATCGACGGCACCGAGGTGCCGAAAAGCTCGGCCAGATCGGAGACCTGCCAGGCCCGGGCGTCGCCGCCGAGGCCGCCGAGCTCGAGCAGCGCCTTGCACTGGGTCATCGAGAGACCGGTCTCCTCGATTACCCGCAGCTGGTTGCCGCGGTCGTAGAGGAAGACGTGGTGCAGGAGGGCGGCTATGCGGGCGGCGGTGTCGGTCGCCTCAATCGTCGTGTTCATCACGACAATAGTTGCACACACGCAACCTTTTCAGTTAGGCAATATTTGTCCGTGTGATGGATATCACGCCTATCCCTTCTATGTAGAAGCCGAACGCTGCCGCCGCCGGCGGGGCTAACTTCAACCCATGCCGATGGACCACGCGCAGCTCGACCGCGACTTCGTCTGGCACCCCTTCACCCAGCAGCAGGGGTGGAGCGAGGAAGAGCCCTTGGTGATCGAGCGGGGCGAGGGTTCCTACCTGTTCGACAGCGACGGGCGGCGCTACCTGGACGGGACGGCGGCGCTCTGGTGCAACGTCCACGGCCACCGCCACCCGGTGATCGATGCCGCCGTGCGCGAGCAGCTCGATCGCGTCGCCCACACGACGATGCTGGGCCTGACGCACCCGGGCGCGACCGAGCTGGCGGCGCGGCTGGTGGAGATTGCCCCGCCGGGGATCTCCCGCGTCTTCTACTCGGACTCGGGCTCGACCGCGGCCGAGATCGCGCTGAAGATCGCCTTCCAGTACCAGCAGCAGCGCGGCGGCGAGCACGCCCGGCGGACCAGGTTCGTGCGCCTGCGCGAGGCCTATCACGGCGACACGATCGGTTCAGTGTCGGTGGGAGGAATCGACCTCTTCCACTCGACCTACCGGCCGCTGCTGTTCGAGACCTACGTGGCGGAGGCCGGCGACGCCGCCGACCTGGAGCGGGTGCTGGCGGCGCACGGGGACGAGGTGGCGGCCGTGGTTGTCGAGCCGCTGGTCCAGGGCGCGGCGGGGATCCTCGTCCAGCCGCCGGGCTACCTGCGCGCGGCGCGCGAGCTCTGCGACCGGTTCGGGGCGCTGCTCGTCTGCGACGAGGTGGCGACCGGGTTCGGCCGCACCGGGACGATGTTCGCCTGCGAGCAGGAGGGCGTGGCCCCGGACCTGATGTGCCTGGCGAAGGGGATCACCGGCGGCTACCTGCCCCTGGCGGCGACCCTGGCCAGCGAGAAGATCTACGAGGGGTTCCTCGGCGCCTACGAGGAGTTCAAGACCTTCTTCCACGGTCACACCTACACCGGCAACCCGCTTGCCTGCGCCGCGGCGCTTGCCAACCTCGACATTTTCGAGCAGGAGCAGACCTTGTCGCGGCTGGGCCCGAAGATCGCGCTCTTCGAAACGCTGCTGGCGGAGGTCGCGGCGATGCCCGAGGTGGCCGAGGTGCGCCAGAAGGGCGTGATGGTCGGCATCGACCTCGGCGCGCACGACGACGCGCTGCGGATGGGCCACCGGGTGACGGTGCAGGCGCGCGAGCGCGGCGCCTTCATCCGCCCGCTCGGCAACACCGTCGTCCTCATGCCCCCGCTCTCCATAAGCGAGGACGAGCTGCGCGAGCTGGTCGCGATCGCCGCCGAGTCGATCAGGGCGGCGGTGGCCTCAGCGCCGACCGAGCTCCGGCAAGCCGCCTGACGTTTGGTGAAAAACGGGCGCTATAGCGCCCAAAACTCGCCAAGAGCCGATACTCGCGTGATGGATCCTGATCCTCGTCGTAGTACGGGCATGGAGCAGGCACTTGTGGCAGAGACGCAGGCGGCGCCGCGGGCGGGGGACATCGCCTTCGAGCGGCTCTACCGCTCCAGCCGCGACGATGTCTACGCCTCCGTCGCCAGCCTGCTCCGCGACGCGCCGGCCGCGGAGGAAGTGACCGCCGCCGCCTTCGAGCGCGCCTACCGCAAGCGCAACCGCTTCGACCCCGAGCGGGGCGAACCGCGAGCGTGGCTGTTCGGGATCGCCCGCAACGCCGCCCTCGACGAGCTGCGCCGCCGCGGCCGCCAGGCGGAGCTGATCGCCGAGCCGGCCGATCTGGAGAGCTTCGGCGCCCCCGAGGGCGCCGAGCATCACGAGCGGCGCCTGGCCGTCTCCGCGGCGCTGGAGCGCCTGCAGCCCAGCGAGCGCGAGCTGATCGCGCTCAAGTTCTTCGCCGGCCTCGAGAACCGCGAGATCGCCCGGGTGCTCGGCCTGAGCGAGTCGAACGCCGGCACCAGATTGCACCGCGCGATGACCAAGTTGAGGGAGGCCTGCGATGGAAACGCCTAGGGACGACCAGCTGATCGCGGACCTCCTGGCCCTGCGGCCGGCGCCGCGGCCGGAGTTCGCGGCCGAGCTCGACCAGCGCGCCGCCGCGGGCTTCCCGCGGCGCTCGCGGCTGCCGATAAAAGGTCCGCCGGACCTTTTCACCGCTATGCGGAACAAAGGACCGGCACACCTGCGGCGGCTGCTGATCCCTGCGGGCGGCGTGGCCGTGCTCGCGATCGCGGTCGCGACGGCGGTGGTGGCAATGCAGGACACCCAGCCTCAGATGACCCTCAACACCGACAGGGGTCCTGCGCACGACAGCGGATCGCGTCACCACTCATGTTGTGAATTCGAGCGGTCGATCCCGGCTCCGCAGGCGAAGGGAGCAGAAGCTGAAGGCGAAAATGCCGCCGGCGGCAGCGCCCATGGCTCGGCAGCCTCCTCGGCGGGGGCCGCCGTGAGCGCGCCCGAGAACCTCAACTTCGACGGCAACGGTCGATACCGCGCCGGCAGCACCGGCCTTCACAACCGCGCCGTCGAACGCAATGCCGAGCTGGTCCTCGGTGCCGCGCCCGCCGACGTCGCCGACGACTCCTCGAAGGTCTTCGAAGCCGTCCACGCCCACGACGGGATCGTCATGCGGTCCTCCACCCGTGAGGGCGACCCCGGCGTCGCCGGCGCCCGCTTCGAGCTGCTGATCCCGAGCGCCAAGCTCGGCGACGCCCTCGCCGCGCTCTCGGCGATCGACGAGGTGCGCTCGCGGCACGAGGCGACGAACGACATCACCGCCCCGACCGTCACCACCGGTGAGCTGCTGCAGGACTCGAAGGCCCGGATCGACAGCCTCCTCGCCCAGCTGGAGGCGACGGAAACCGAATCCGAGCGCGAAGCGGTCGAAGCCGAGCTGGCGCAGGAGCGCCGCCACCGCTCGCGCCTGCGCGCCGAGCTCCAGCACCTCGAGCGGCGCGCCGACTACTCCCGGGTCCTGGTCCGGATCGATACCGGTGCCGCCGAGGAACCCTCCGGCGGCGGCGCCTGGGGCGTCGGCGACGCGCTCGACGACGCCGGCCACATCCTCGCCGTCGCCGCCGCGGTCAGCGTCGTCGCCCTGGCGATCCTCGGCCCAATCGCCCTTATCGCTCTCCTCGCCTGGCTTGCCCACCGCGCCTGGGTCCGCCGCGAGCGCCGCCGCGTCCTCAGCTGACTCTCTGGCGTGTCTGAGCTGGAGGGGTCCTATGCGCCCTTCAGCTCAGACACCCCCTGCAGTTAGGGTGGGCGGATGGAGGAGCGGCGACGGGGACCGGCGGAGATGCCCAACTTCGGGCCGCCCTCGACGCCCCGGCCCGCGGCCTCGGTAGTCCTCCTGCGGCGCGGCGGCAAGCACTCCCGGCGCGCGCTGGAGGTGCTGATGCTGCGGCGCAGCGAGGAGGCGAAGTTCATGCCCGGCGTCTGGGTCTTCCCCGGCGGCTCGCTGGACGAGGCCGACGGCGCCGAGGAGGCCGGCCTGCGCGCCTGCGCCATGCGGGAGCTGGCCGAGGAGGCCGGGATCGAGCTCGACGCCGGCGAGGAGCTGGTGCCCTTCACCCGCTGGATCACGCCGGAGGTGATCGCCACCCGCTTCGACGCCTGGTTCTTCCTCGCCCTCGCTCCCCCCCACACGCCGCCGCGGCCAGACGGGGTCGAGACCACCGAGGCGGGCTGGTTCGAGCCCGTGGCCGCGCTGGAGGCCCAGGAGGCAGGCGAGCTCCTCCTCTCCTTCCCGACCCAGACCCAGCTCCGCTGGCTGGCCGACTTCCGCACCTCCGACGAGGCGATCGCCGCCTACCGCGAGCGGACGCTGGAGCCGATCCTTCCGGTGGTGATCGCCGAAGACGGCGCCGAACCCCGGGTCGTCCTCCCCGGCGACCCGGACTACCCCGCCTAGTCGAACTGCATCAACTTCTACGTCTGCTGGGCGTAGAAGTTGATGCAGTTCAGGAGGGGAATGGCTCCATGCCGGCGTGCCAGGGGCCCGGCGGGTAGGTGTGGATGCCGCTCTCGTCCATCTCCGACTGCAGCCGCCGGAAGAGCTGGCCAGCGTTCTTCAGAGCCGTTTTGAGTTCCGCCTCGCTGCGCTCGCCGAGCCGCCAGAGGAACCACAGCTGGCGGTCGTTGACCCCGAAGTCGATCTCCCCCTGGATCGTGGTCACCCAACTGAGGAATCCGGGGCTGAAGAGCTCCCGCAGCGCCACCGGGTCGTACTCCTTCGGCACCGTCGCCAGGAATCGCTTGTTGAAGTCGATCGACTCGAACTCGACCTTGCGCTGGAAGCGCTGGGTGACGACCTCGTGCCCCTCGATCGACTCGACGTTGAAGGCCGGCACCACCTGCGCCAGATCCGGCATGTGGGCCTTGGCGAGCAGCGCGGTCGGGACCACGGCCTTGCTGAAGAAGCCGCCGACTTCCTTTTCGTCGGCGTCGCAGGAAGCCCCCCAGAAACCTTCGACGAGCTGCCCGGTAAGCCGGTTGACGCCGCCGACGCAGAGCGCCACCGGCCCGTCTTTGGGATTGATCCCCCCCACCGGCTCGTAGGTGACCCCGTTCCGCTCGCCGTAGCGGCGAACGATCTCGGCCCATTCCTGCGCTTCCGCCTTCGCGCCCACGCCGCGATCCTACGGCCAGCCACCAGTCAACGCCGCTTCCGCGGCGTTTAGGATCTGATCAGACCCCGGTCACCTAACAGGAGCTCCCATGACCATCGCCATCATCGTCATCGTCGCGATTCTCGTTCTCACGGTCCTCTACTACATCGCGAAGCGCAACTCGATCATCGCCTCGCGAAACCGGGTCGACGAGTCCTGGAGCGGGATCGACGTGCAGCTGAAACGGCGCCACGACCTCGTCCCCAACCTGGTCGAGACCGTCAAGGGCTACGCCGAGCACGAGAGCGCGACCTTCGAGAAAACCACCCAGGCGCGGGCCGCGGCGATGCAGGCGCAGGGAGTGGCGGAGACCGCCAAAGCCGAGCAGCAGCTGACCCAGGCGCTGGCCGACGTCAAAGCGGTGGCCGAGAACTACCCGACCCTGCGGGCGACCGAGAACTTCCAGCAGCTGAGCCGCAACCTCTCCGAGCTCGAGGACGAGATCCAGGCCTCGCGCCGGATCTACAACTCCAACGTCCAGTCCTACAACACGGACATCCAGCAGTTCCCGGGCTCGATCATCGCCAACCAGGGCGGTTTCACCGAGCGCGAGTACTTCGAGATCGAGGACGCCAGCGAGCGCAACGCGCCGCAGGTCAGCTTCGGCAAATAATCCTGGCTAAGCGGCCAGGATCTCTAACATCCACATCGATGACCACCGAGACCAAAGACGCGACCCTCTGGATCTGCGACAGCTGCGGGTTCATCTACGACCCCGCGGTCGGCGATCCGGACGGCGGCATCCCTCCGGGAACCTCCTTCGAGGACATCCCCAAGGACTGGTTCTGCCCGGTCTGCGGCGCCCGCACCACCGACTTCCGCCCGCTCGAGCCCGGCGAGGCCTAGGAGCCCGGTGAGCCTGGGGCGATGAGCCGGTACGACTACGACTACATCGTCGTCGGCTCCGGTTTCGGGGGGTCGGTCTCCGCCCTGCGCCTGGCCGAAAAGGGCTACAAGGTCGCCGTCTTGGAGTGCGGCAAGCGCTTCACCGACAAGGACTTCCCGAAGTCGACCTGGGACATCCGCCGCTACTTCTGGGCGCCGCGCCTCGGCCTGCGCGGCATCTTCCGCCTCTCGACCTTCAAGGACGTCTCCGTCGTCAGCGGCTCCGGCGTCGGCGGCGGCAGCCTCGGGTACGCCAACACCCTCTACGTTCCGCCCTCGAAGTTCTTCAAGGACCCGCAGTGGGGCGACCTCGCCGACTGGGAAAGCGAGCTGGCGCCGCACTACGCCGAAGCGCAGCGGATGCTCGGCGTCGTCGACGTCGAGACCGACGACGCGGCTGACGACCTCCTGCGCGAGTACGGCGAGCAGATCGGCGTCGGCGACACCTACCAGAAGACCCCCGTCGGGATCTACTTCGGCGAGCGGGGCAAGACCGTCTCCGACCCCTACTTCGGCGGCGAGGGCCCGGACCGCACCGGCTGCACCCTGTGCGGGCGCTGCATGGTCGGCTGCCCGGTCGGGGCCAAGAACACCCTCGTCAAGAACTACCTCTACCTGGCCGAACAGCGCGGGGTCGAGGTGATCCCCGACCGCACCGTGACCGAGATCCGCCCGATCGGCGCCGCCGACGGCAGCGACGGCTACACGGTCGCCAGCGAGCGCTCCGGGATCCTCCCCGGCCGCGGCAAGCGCACCCTGAAGGCGCGCGGCGTGGTCGTCGCCGCCGGCGCCCTGGGCACCAACAAGCTGCTGCAGCGCTGCCGCCTCGGCGGCGCCCTGCCGCGCATCTCCGCCCGCCTCGGCGAGCTTGTCCGCACCAACAGCGAGATGATCCTCGCCGTCACCGTCCCCGAGGACTACCCCGACGACCTGACCAAGCGGGTGGCGATCAGCGGCAGCATCTACCCCGACGCCGACACCCACATCGAGACCGTCAGCTACGGCAAGGCCGGGGACTCGATGAGCCTGCTCTACACGCTGCTGGTCGGCGACGGGACCCGCGTCACCCGGCCGCTGAAGCTGCTCGGGCAGATGCTCCGCCACCCGGTCCGCTTCGCCAAGGTCCTCTACCCGAATAACTGGTCGCGGCGGACGATCATCCTGCTGGTGATGCAGACGCTCGACAACGCGATCGCCTTGCGCCCGAAGCTGAAACGCTCAGGCAACGTCTGGCTGCAGACCGAGCAGGATCCGGAGAAACCGAACCCGACCTTCATCCCGGTCGCCAACGACGCGGCCGAATGGCTGGCCAAGCGCACCGGCGGCATCGCCCAGAGCTCGATGACCGAGGCGCTGCTGAACGTGCCGACCACCGCCCACATCCTCGGCGGCGCGGTGATCGGGCACGGGCCCGAGGACGGCGTCGTCGACGCCCGCCAGCGGGTCTTCGGCTACGAGAACCTGCTCGTCTGCGACGGCTCGGCGGTGCCGGCGAACGTAGGCGTCAACCCCAGCCTGACGATCACCGCACTCGCCGAGCACGCGATGGCCGAGATCCCCCCGGCCGCCGAGCAGCAGACCTACGAGGCGAACCTCTCCGCGACGTAGTCCCAGTTGACGACGTTCCAGAAGGCGTCGAGGTATTCGGGGCGCTTGTTCTGGTACTTCAGGTAGTAGGCGTGCTCCCAAACGTCAACGCCGAGCAGCGGCGTGGTGCCGTCGGAGATCGGCGAGTCCTGGTTCGGGGTCGAGACCACGGCGAGGCCGGAGGAGTCCTTGACCAGCCAGGCCCAGCCGGAGCCGAAGCGGGCGATGCCGGCGTTTTTGAACTCCTCTTTGAAGGAGTCGAAGGAGCCGAAGGTCTCGCCGATCGCCGAGCCCAGCTCGCCGCCCGGCTCGCCACCGCCGTCGGGGCCCATCATCTGCCAGAAGAGCGTGTGGTTGTAGTGGCCGCCGGCGTTGTTGCGGACCGCGGCCTGCTTGTCGCCGGGCAGGGCGGAGAGGTTGCGGAGCACGTCCTCGACGTCGCGGTCGGCCCACTCAGTGCCCTCGAGGGCGGCGTTGGCTTTGTCGACGTACGCCTGATGGTGCTTGTCGTGGTGGATGCGCATCGTTTCCTCGTCGATGTGAGGCTCCAGCGCGTCGTATGCGTACGGCAGGTCGGGAACTGAGAAAGCCATCGAAACTGCTCCTTTGCTCGTTTTGAAGTCCGAGCGGAGCCTAACTATTCTGCGCCGCCCGCTTCGGCCGGCGGCGGAGCTGCGGCTTCTTCGACCGGTTCGAGGTCCTCGCTGCCGATCCGCGGCACGGTGCCGGCGTCCCCCCCGGTCCATTCGTTGAACCGGTACCAGGCGGGCTTCGCTTCCCGCTTGCCGGTCAGCAGCCCGGCCGAACGGCAGAAGACGCAGCTGCCGCCCTCGTCGGACCAGGTGAACCACCAGGCGCCGCGGACCCCCCAGCGGACGCGGTTGGCGGAGAGCATCGCGAAGGCCTTGGAGAGCTGGTTCGCCTGGCCCCAGAGGCCGCGCTGCCAGCGGGTCGGGCCGCTGTCGGAGCCCCAGCCCAGCTCGGTCACGTAGAGCGGCGTGGCGCCGTCGTTGTGGCGGCGCATGATCCGCCGCAGGTTGGTCAGCTGCGCCCCCATCGCGCGGGCGTCGGCGACGTAGGGGTGCAGGGCGACGCCGTCGAAGAACGGCTTCACCCGCCGCGCCCGGTAGAGGCGGGAGAGGAAGTCGCCGGAGGCGATGTTGGGCGGGATCTGCAGCGGCCGGCCGAATAGGCCGCCGACGATCGCCTTCGAGCCGGGGGCTTCGCGGTGGATCACGCGGCCGGCGATCCGGATCAGCGTCGCAAACCGCTTCGGTTCGGGGTCGGCGGCGAAGGTGACGATGTTCTCCTCGTTCCAGATCTCCCAGCGCCGCATCGGCAGGTAGGGCAGATCCTGTCCTTCCTCTTCTTCTTCCCTCCAGAAGCTGCCTTCGGGGCCGTAGCGCCGGACCGCGGCGCGCACGAAGGAGGCCCAGGCGCGCCGCTGCCAGGCGCGCGCGACCGGCAGGTCGATCCCCTGCGCGGCGACCCATTCGGGCGAGCTGGTGATGAAGGGAAAGATCTCGATCCCCATCCGCGCCGCCAGCCGCACCTCGTGGTCGAACCCGTCCCATTTACGTTCCGAGAAGGCCGGGTTCTCCGGCTCGACGGCGCTCCAGTTGAGCGGCTGGCGGACGCTGTAGACGCCGGCTTCCCGCATCAGCTCGTAGTCCTTGGCGGTGCCGCCGTTCTGCGGCGAGACGCCGATGAACCCGGCCGGCAGGTAGGCGTGCGCGGCCGGCGGCGCCACCGCCAGCAGCGCCACCACGAGGATCGGGATCAGCCTGCGCGCCATCGTCAATCGGTTGGAACAGCCCACCGGTCCAAAGTAGCGGCGAGCGCCCCTCCCCGCGCCCCACCCGGCGCTCTGAGATAATCACCCCTCTCGGGGCGTGGCGCAGCCTGGTAGCGCGCACCGTTCGGGTCGGTGAGGTCCCCGGTTCAAATCCGGGCGCCCCGATGAGGCTCCGCAGCGCTAGCGGTGCTTGGCCAGGAAGGTCGCGACCTCGCGACCGTGATTCGCTGCCTGCTCGGTCTTCCAGTAGAGGCTGTGCTCTTTGAGCTGGTGCGAGACGAGCTGAGACGCGGGCAGGCGCCACTGGCAGATCGGATCGTGCGTGTTGCAATGCGAGAACACCTTGCGTCCGGCGGGAAACTGGCCCCGGGTCCCGAGAGATCCGTCCAGCGGACGGTCCTCTCTATCGGCGTCGCGGTCGCGGTGGTTGTAGAGAGGGTCCCCCCACAGGACGACTGCAGCGACCTGCTTCCGCTCTTTGGCACTCAGATCGGCGTAGACATTCCCGGTGACCTGGGCGCCTTGGCTGTAGCCGAGCAGGATGATCTTCGTCTTCCGCTTGCCACAGAAGCTGTCCACCTGCCTTTCGATCATGTCGCCGAGCTTTTTCACGCCTTCGTCCACGCTGTCCTTGTAGGCCCCGATGGTGGCGCTGTGGAGGAAAGCGCCGAACCCGTTGAGCGTCTGGAGGGGCGACCACGACAAAACACCAACGGCGGGGTAGAGGTTGGCGACAGCGGAGAAGCGCTTCCCCGCGTTCAGGTCGTTCAATCGCTCTCTGAACCCACGCACGAAATCTCGACCGGGCTTGCTCACCTCGTTCTTCTCTTCGCCGGAGCCACGGCTGTCGTAGATCACGTAGTCGTAGCAGCGGCTGGCGCGCGAGGGCTGGGGCGGAGTCGGCGCCGGCTCGGGAGCAGGGGGCAGCCCAGGGGTGAAGCTGAGATTGTCGATCGCGAAACCCGCCCCCTCCGCGCCGACGGCTTCGAGATCGAATCCGGTGATGTTGTTCGCGGAGCTGCTCATGTAGTTGATCCCGTATTCGTCTGCGGGGAGCACGATCGGACCGGTCGTCGTCTGCAGCACCAGCTGGGTCGAGTAGGGGTCGTTGATGTAGCCGACATCGACCGAGAGGTCGCTGACCGTCGCCGCAGTGGAGGTGCCGGGATAGACGAACTGGGCGTGGAGAGGCTCGTAGAAGTCTTCCCCTCCCCGCAGGACAGGTGAGGTGGGATTTGCTTCATCCCAAGCGATTTCCGGCACTTCTCCGAAGTCCCCGGAGAAGAGAACGCCCTCAGAGGAATAGTCGTCGGTTATCAACGACCCGACGTCGAACTCGTCAAAGGTGAGGAAGGCGGCCGTCGCGCTGGACGGTGCCAGCGCCAAAAGAGCGCAGGCGATCACGAGCACAAGCGCGCTCCGTCCCCTCCCTCGGAGTCTCCCGGTCCCCTCCATCGGCGGGCAACCTTTCCAGAGCGCTAAGGGGTTGTCAATAAAAACTGTCCGAGTTTCACCCGAAGGCGGCCCTGCCGATTCCCGCCGCGAAGGCTTCGAGCGCGCTCGGCGAGGTCTCGATCGGCCAGTCCATCCCGTTTTCGAACTTGTCGAACCAGACGAGGCCGCGGACCTTGGGGTACTCGCTCGGCAGGTCGGCGAGCATGTCGGCGATCCACTGCGCCTTGGAACCGCCCTGCTCGGTCGAGGCGATCTCACCGAGGACCATCGGCTTGGTCGGGGCGATGCGATTCACGACCTCGTCGTAGGTGCGGCGGTATAGCTGGTCAAAGCTGCGCCAGCGGTCGGGTTTCGCCGGGTTGGAGCCGGAGTTGTAGCCGTCGAGGCAGGTCCACTCGACGTAGCCGTCGCCCGGGTAGAGCGAGCCGAGGTCCTGGAGACTGCCCTCGAAGTCGACATTGGGGCACCAGACCCAGACCGGGTTGTCGGCGCCGACCTCGTCGAAGATGTCGTGGACGTGGCGCCAGGCGCGCACGTACTCGCCCGGGCGGTTGCCGTTGGCCCGCTCGGCCCAGGGGAACCAGTCGCCGTTCATCTCCCAGTTGAAGCGCAGGAAGAAGCGCTGCCCCCAGCGGCGGGCGTCCTGCGCCCACTGGCGGATGAAGCCGTCGTAGCGCCCGGAGATCACGTCGGCGAGCTGGTAGTCGGGCTCGACCTCGTTGGAGGGGATCGCCTGCGAGCTCCAGCTGAAGAAGGGGATCGAGCCGTGGTTGCGGATCGTCTGCATCTCCTCGGCCGGGAAGTCGTAATAGCCGCAGCCTGCCTCCGAGCAGTGCGAGAAGGGGGCCATGAAGTGGATCAGGGACATCCGCTTGTCGAGCATCGCCTCCAGCATCCGCGGCCCGCCCATGTCCCAGGGAGCCTGGTGGCCGGTCAGCTGGTCGCTGACCAGAGCCCCCCAGAGGATCGGCCGCCGCGCCGCGGTCCGCTCCTTCTCCTTGCCGAGGCTGCGCTGGGCGGCGAGGTGGCCGCGGAACTTGCCGCCCTTCGCAGCGGCGCCCGCGGCGCCGCCCGCCCCCGCCAGCACGACGAGCAGCAGGAGAAGCGCAGGGAATAGCAGCCGAATGCGCACCGAGCCCATGCAGAAGCCATCGACCCGGCCCGGCGCGGTCTTTAGCTTTCCCCGCCCGCCGTCCCGCTAGTGTCTCCACATGTCACCCGCGCCGGCCTTCGAGGTCCACGAGGCGAACCTGCACGGGCACCGGGCCGTCTACCGGACGACCGGCAGCGGCCCGAACGTCGTCCTCATCCACGGGATGATCAACTCCTCGCGCCACTGGGAGGCGGTCGCCCAGCGCCTGGCCGGCTCCTACCGGGTGATCGCCCCCGACCTGATCGGCCACGGCGACGCGGCGACTCCGCGCGGCGACTACTCGCTGGGGGCGCACGCGGCGAGCATCCGCGACCTGCTGACGACGATCGGGGTCGAGCGGGCGACGATCGTCGGCCACTCGCTCGGCGGCGGCGTCGCGATGCAGTTCTTCTACCAGTTCCCCCAGCGCACCGAGCGGCTGGTGCTGATCTCCAGCGGCGGCCTCGGCCAGGAGGTCAGCCCGCTGCTGCGCGGGGCGGCGCTGCCTGGCTCGGCGGCGCTCCTGCGGCTGGCGACCCGGCCCCGCCTCGTCGGCGCCCTCGCCGCGGGCGGCGCCCAGCTGCGCCGGCGCGGGATCTCCACCGGCGTCTACCTGCAGGCCGTCGCCCGGGCGCTCGGGCCTCTGCAGGAGCCAGGCTCGCGCCGCGCCTTCCTGCAGACGCTGCGCTCGGTGATCGACGTCCAGGGGCAGAAGGTGAGCGCCGCCGACCGGCTCTACCTGCTGAAGGAGATGCCGACCCTGGTGGTCTGGGGCGAGCGCGACCGCACGATACCCCTCGCCCACGGCCAGGAAGCCCACGCGGCAATCCCCAACGGCCGCTTCGAGACGCTGCCCCGCGCCGCCCACTTCCCCAACCTGGAAGACCCCGAGGGCCTCGCCGACGTCCTCACCGACTTCCTCGCCACCACCTCCCCCGCCCACATCGTCGACTCCGAGTGGCGCGAAGTGATCGCCCCGCGGGCGCGCCTGCGCCGCGTCGCCTAGCGCATCGGACTTTCACCACAGCCCGCTGGGGCAAAAGGCGGTCGCGCCTACTCGACTTCGGCGATCGCCGCTTCGACCTCTTCCAGCGAAGGGCCTTCCTGCAGCGTCACGGTGCCCTCCGGCCCGGTGATGACCATCCCCTGGCCGAGGCGAATCTTCAGGTTGCGGCCCAGCTCCTCGGAGCTTTCCAGCCGCTGCTCGATCGGGCCGCCCTTCTGGCCGTTCTCCTCGAGGTCGGCATCCCATTCTTCGATGTCCAGTTCCTCGACACCGCCGGCGACCGAGGCGAGGAAGTTCTGGTCGATCCCGAACCGTTCGGCTTCGTCCTGGTTGCGGAAGAAGAGGTAGATGTACTGCCAGCCGTAGCCCTGGTCGGCCGCCGCCTCGGCGCCGTAGAACCCGAGCTGCTCGGGGTTGATGCTGTTCGAGTAGTGGCGCCAGAGAAACTTCACATCGCCCGGCCGCGCGTAGCGTTCGGCCAGCGCCGGGATCGTTTCGAGGAAGTCGTCGCGGCAGCTGTCGCACTGGATGTCGTTGAAGACCTGGATCGTCACCGGGGCGTTGTCGGAGCCCAGGCGGTCGCCTTCCTGCGGCATCCCGGAGAAGGTGCGCTGCGCCTCTTCGATCCCGTCGAGGTGGACGACCGGGTCGCCCGGCTCCTGGGTCGACATCTCGACGATCGTGTAGCCGAGCGCGAGCAGGCCGAGGCCGAGCAGGACGACGACCCACAACCTGCCCCGCCGGGGCAGCGGCTTGACGGCGACTTCAGAGGACACCGACACATTTTCCCAGTTGACGCCATCCGGCCGCAGCGGTAGACATGGAGCTACCCATTTTCAACGACCTGGAGGTCATCGATGGCCCATCACCTGACGCCTGCCGAGCTCGCCGACCAGTTGCAGATGGAGCGAGGGGAGGTGATCGGGAAATGCGTGCAGATGGGGGTCCCGATCTACCACGGCCGGATCGACAGGACGCTGTTCGAAAGCTCGCTGCGCAGTCTCAGCTCCGCCAAGTCGAACCAGAGCGCTCGCGCGAGCCAGCGCTGAACTAGACTCCCCCGGCAGATGTCGGGGAGAGGTACGCATTCGAAGACGATCGCCGACCTTCTGCCGAAGGCGGCTGCCCAGTACGGGTCCAAAGTCGCCGTCCGCTACAAGGAGGGCGAGCAGTGGGTCGGCAAGACCTTCGACGAGGTCGTGGAGATCGTCCGCCCTCTTGCCTTCGGCCTCGTCACCCTCGGGGTCGAGAAAGGCGACCGGGTCTCGATCCTCGGCAACACCCGGCCGGAGTGGACCTACTTCGACTTCGCGGCGCTCTCGATCGGCGCCACCGTCGTCCCGATCTACCAGACCAACTCGCCCGAGGAGTGCCGCTACGTCCTCGAGAACTCCGACTCCAAGGTCGTCGTCGTCGAGGACGCCGAACAGCTGGAGAAGGTCCGCCAGGTGCGCGACCAGCTGCCCCAGTTGGAGCACGTGGTGCTGATGACCGGCGCCGGCACCGAGGACGCGATCGCGATGGACGACCTCGCCGCCAAAGGCGGCGGTGGCGACGCCGCCACCTGGGAGGCCCTCTACGAAGCGGTAACCCCGGAGGACATCTGCACCTTCATCTACACCTCCGGCACCACCGGCCCGCCGAAGGGCTGCATCATCAGCCACGGCAACTACCGCTCGATGCTGGACATGGTCAACGACGTCAGCGTCATTGAGGACGAGGACGTCGCCTACCTCTACCTGCCGCTGGCCCACTCCTTCGCGCTGCTGATCCAGTTCGGCACCTTCGACCTCGGCACCACCCTCGCCTACTGGGAGCGGGACCCGCTGAAGATCCTGCCGAACCTGGCGGAACTGAAACCGACCTACTTCCCCTCGGTGCCGCGGATCTTCGAGAAGATCTACACCGCCGCGACCAGCGCGATGGAGAAAGAGGGCGGCCTCAAAAAGGCGATCTTCAACTGGTCGATCGGCATCGGCGCGAAGATGCGCGCGGCCGAACGCTCCGGCCGCAAGCCCGGGTTCCTGCTGCAACGCCAGTACGAGTTCGCTGACAAGAAAGTCCTGTCGAAAATCCGCGGCCTCTTCGGCGGCAACATCCGCCTCGCCGTCTCCGGGGCGGCGCCGATCAACCCGGAGATCCTCCGCTTCTTCGACGCCGCCGGCGTCCTCGTGCTCGAGGGCTGGGGCATGACCGAGACCTCGACCGCGGCGACGATCTCCTCGCCGGACGACTTCAAGGTCGGGACGATCGGCAAACCGTTCCCGGGCTGCGAGGTGAAAATCGCCGACGACGGTGAGATCCTCGTCAAGGGTCCGAACGTCTTCCAGGGGTACCACAAGAACCCCGAGGCGACGCGCGAGACGATCGTCGACGGCTGGCTCCACACCGGGGACATCGGCGAGGTCGAACCCGACGGCTTCATCAAGATCACCGGCCGCAAAAAGGACATCATCATCACCGCGGGCGGCAAGAACATCACCCCCGCCAACCTCGAGGCGGAAATCAAGCAGCATCCGCTCGTTTCCCAGTGCGTCGTCGTCGGCGACCGCCGCCCCTACCTGGTGGCGCTGGTCACCCTCGACCCCGAAGAGGCGGTCAAATACGCCCAGGAACACGACCTCCCCGAGGACCCCGCCCAGCTCGCCCAGAACGCCGACGTAAAGGCCGCAATCGAAGCCCACGTCGACAAGATCAACCAGAACTTCGCCCGGGTCGAGCAGGTCAAGAAGATCTCCATCCTCCCCCACGACCTCTCCCAGGAGTCCGGCGAGCTGACGCCGACCCTGAAGGTCAAGCGGGCGGTCGTCGCGCAGAAGCACGAAGACGCGATCGAGCAACTCTACGCGGCCTAGGCAAAACGCTTACGAGGGAGGGGTCGGGTAACCCCCTTCACTCGGTACCTCGTCGATGAAGCCGGGAAAGCTGGCGCCACAGGCGAGCTCCCCTCCTCCTCCGCAAAACGTTCAGGGGGTCACCCGACCCCTCCACAACAGAATCAACTGGACTGGAGCAAGAGGCGCACGTCCTAACTCCACTTCGTGTGTTGCGCTCTGTGGAGAGATGCCGGAGTTCGGCGGCGGTCGAGGAGAGGTCCGGTGGGGGTCCCTGGGTACTCAGCATGGAGCCGAGCCAAAACGGTTCTCGGTCAGCCCAAAGCGAGTCTCTCGGCGGAGGTGCTCCCAGGGACCCCCACCGGACCTCTCCCCCAGCTACAGCAAGTTCAGGAAGCCTCGCCGCTTTGGCGAAGGAGGACCGAGGTGGTCTGCTCTAGTACCCGGCGCCAGGCGGAGGTCTGCTCGGGCTCCTCTTCGGAGGCTTTTTCGACGACGCGGCGGACGCGGCGCTCGGAGATTTCGAGGCCGTGGCGCTCGGCGATCTCCTTGTAGCGGTCGTAGTCCTGGGCGAGGGTGGCGGTGACGGTTTCGAAGCCGTGGCGGGCGATCTTCAGGCGGCGCGAGTAGTCCATGATCGGCGTCCCGAACATCAGCTCGTCGTTGGGCTGGGGCTCGAGCAGGATGATGTCGACCCCCGGGTACTTCTCCTGCCACTGTTCGACAGCCTGGTGGAGCCGCTGGTGGGCGATCAGGCGGAAGGTCTGGTTGGCGATCGCCGGCAGGCCCATGTCGGAGACGCGGCGGACGCGGCGGCCGAAGACGGTCGGGATCGTCTTCTCGAAGTCGTTGACGTAGGGCACGAGCGGGTTGACGACGACGATGAACTTGGCGCCCTTCTCGACCGCGATGTCAACGTTGGTGGTCGAGCGGATGCCGCCGTCGACGAACTGGCGACCTTTGAGGTCGACCGGCTTGTAGACGATCGGCAGGCAGGTCGAGCACTCGACCGCTTTGGAGATCGGCACGTCGTTCCAGCCCTGTTCGCCGAAGACGATCCGCTCACAGGTGTCGAGGTCGGTCGCGGTGAGGTAGAGCTCGGGGTCGAGGAGGCGGAAGTCGTTGACCCGGCCACCGTCGGCCAGCGCTTGCTCGACGTATTCGGAGAGGCCGGAGCCCGAGTAGAGCCCGGTCGGCAGCGCCTCGGCGAGGCCGACGCCGATGTCGATCGCCGAGAGCTCCCCGATCCGCGCCAGGGAGCGCAGCAGCTCCACGGTGCGCAACGGCAGCGCCACGGCTTTACTGAGGAAGCCGAGGTAGTTCGGCTGCAGGGCCTTGCCGAGGTCGAGATCCTCCAACTCCGAGGCCTCACGCTCGTTGATCACCTGCATCATCTCGTCGGGGGTGACGCCGTTGGCCAGCATCGAGGCGACGAAGGATCCGGCGCTGGTGCCGACGTACACGTCGAAGTTGTTGACCGTGCTGTTCACCGCCAGTAGGTCGAGGGCGCGCAGCGCGCCGATCTCGTAGACCCCGCCGGTGAACCCGCCCCCGCCTAGCACCAGCGCGGTCTTCGACGGCTTTTTGCGCCGCTGGGCGCGCCGCCGAGGCTTGGACTCGATGTCTACGACCTTACCCACGATCCATGCAGTATTCCAGGGCCAGAGGTCGGCGCCGCCCGCTACCTTCCACGTCTCCCGTGTTGTCTAACCCGATGAAACGCACCACCAGCCTGGTTTTGGTCCTCTCAGCAGGCCTTTTTCTGCTGCTCGCAAGCGGCGCCCAGGCGAGCGGCACGTGTGACCGGATGCGCGCCTGGCTGCACCAGGGCGGCGGCTCGGCGAGCGGCCTGCTGGTCGTCGACGCCGAAACCGAGCAGGTGCTCTGCGCCAGCGCCCCGGGCCGGGCGCGGCCGCTGGCCTCGAATATGAAGCTGTTCACCACCTCCACGGCGCTCTCCAAACTGGGCCCCGAGCACCGGATCTCGACCAAGGTCTTCCGCGACGGCCGCGTCGACGCCCAGGGCGTCCTCCACGGCAGCCTCTACCTGCGGGGCGGCGGCGACCCCGCCCTGGGGACCCCGAATTTCTACGGCAGCTACCTCGGCGGCCTCGGCACCAACCTCTTCTCGCTCACCCCCCAGATCAAGGCCGCCGGGATCGAGTCGATCACCGGCCGCCTCTACGCCGACGACACGATCTTCGACCGCCGCCGCGGCGTCGCCGACTCCGGCTACGCGACCAGCTCCTACATCGGCCCCCTCTCGGGGCTCGCCTTCAACTCGGGATTCAGCGGCTCGACCAGCGCCAGCGGCTTCTCCTCCGACCCGGCCAAGCTGGCGGGGACGAAGCTGGCCGGCTCGCTGCGCAAGGCCGGGGTCGAGGTCCCGTCGCAGATCGCCCTGCGCCCGACCCCACCCAACGCCGAACGGGTCGGGCTGATCCGCTCCCCCAGCCTCGACCGGATCGTCAACCTCACCGACGTCTACTCCGACAACTTCTTCGCCGAGACCCTGCTCAAGCTTCTGGGCGCCGAATTCGGCGGCGCCGGCACCACGCCCGCGGGCGCCGGCGTGGTCGAGTCCTTCGCCCGCAGCCTCGGCTCCGGCGTGCAGGCGACCGACGGCTCCGGCCTGACCCGCTCCAACCGCGCCAGCCCGCGCCAGGTGGTGGAGCTGCTGCTGGGGATGCAGGACGACCCCGCCGGGGACGAGTTCATCCAGGACCTCGCCCTGGCGGGCCAGGAGGGCACCGTCGCCAGCCGCATGGAAGGAACCGCGGCCTACGGGCGCTGCCGCACCAAGACCGGGACGATCAGCGGCGTCAGCAACCTCTCCGGCTACTGCTTCAACCGCAGCGGCCGGGTGATGGCCTTCTCGATCCTGATGGCCGGCGTCGGCAACCTCAGCCTCGCCCACCTCGACCAGGACCGGATTGCCGGCGCCGTCGCCGGCTACTAGGCCGGACTAGTCCGCACCGCCCACGAGTCGGCGCAGGCCCGCCTCGTCGAGGATCTCGGTGCCGAATTTCTCCGCTTTGCCGAGCTTCGAGCCGGGGCTCTCGCCGGCGACGACGTAGTCGGTTTTCTTCGAGACCGAGCTGGTCACCTTGCCGCCGGCCGACTTGACCAGCGCCGCCGCCTCCTCGCGGGTCAGCTCCGGGAGGGTGCCGGTGAGGACCACGGTCTTGCCTTCCAGCGGTCCCCCCTCCCGACGCCGTTCGGAGGCGTCGGCCTCCAGGCGCAGGCCCTTCGTGCGCAACTTCTCCACCAGCGCCCAGGTGGCGTCGTCGGTGAGGGACTCGGCGATTTGCACCGCCATGATCGGCCCCACCCCCTCGACCTCCTCGATCGCCTCGGGATCGGCCTCGTGCAGGGCGTCGATCGAGCCGAAGTGGTCGGCCAGCGCCTCTGCCGTGACGAAGCCGACGCCCGGCAGCCCGAGGGCGTAGAGGACCCGCTTGAAGGGACGCCGCTTCGAGCCCTCGATCGAGGCGACCAGGTTGCGGGCCGAGGTCTCGCCGAAGCGCTCCAGCTCGATCAGCCGGTCCTCGGTCAGGTCGTAGATGTCGGCGACGTCGGCGATCAGGCCCTCCTGGAGGAAGCGCAAAGCCTGCTTTTCCCCCAGCCCGTCGATGTCCATCGCCCCCTTGCTGACGAAGTGTTTGACGTGCTGGAAAGACTGCCCCGGACAGCCGGAGCGGTTGGGGCAGATCGTGAAGACCGAGTCCTCGGGTTTGACCGTCTCGGTACCGCAGGCGGGGCACTTTTTCGGCGGCTTCGGCCGGCGGGCGCCTTTCCGCTTGCGTGGCAGCTTCGGCGAGACGACCTGGGGGATCACGTCGCCAGCCCGCATCACCACCACTTCGTCGCCCTCGCGCACGTCCTTGCGGGCCAGGTCCTCCTCGTTGTGGAGGGTCGCGGTGGTGACGGTGACGCCGCCGACGTGGACCGCCTCCAGCATCGCGAAGGGGACCAGGTGGCCGGTGCGGCCGACGTTCCAGACGACCTTCTTCAGCGTCGTCGTCGCCGTCGTCGGCGGGAACTTCCAGGCGATCGCCCAGCGCGGCTCGCGGCCGACGACCCCGAGCTCCCGCCAGAGCGCCTTCTCGTCGACCTTGACGACGACGCCGTCGATCTCGTAGTCGAGCTCCTCGCGCCGCTCCTCCCACCAGTGGCAGCGCTTGACGACCCCCTCGACGCCCTCGTGGTGGGCGGTGTCGGGGTTGACCTTGAACCCCGCCTCCTGGAGCCACTCGACCTCGTCCATGTGGGTCGGCAGGTCGAGGCCGCGGACGGCGCCGATCCCGTACATCCAGGTCGAGAGCGGCCGTTCGGCCGCTAGCGAGGGGTCGAGCTGGCGGATCGAGCCGGCGGCCGAGTTGCGCGGGTTGGCGAAGGTCGGCTCCCCCGCCTCGGCGCGGCGCTCGTTCAGGGCTTTGAAGGCGGCGATCGGCAGGTAGACCTCGCCGCGGACTTCGACCAGCTCCGGCGCCCTGCCGGAGATCCGCAGCGGCACCGAGCCGATCGTCCGCAGGTTCTGGGTCACGTCCTCGCCGATCCGCCCGTCGCCGCGGGTGGCGCCGCGGACCAGCACCCCGTCCTCGTAGGTGAGGGTGATCGCCAGGCCGTCGATCTTCGGCTCGGTCGTGTAGCTGAACTGCGAGGCGGTGATGTCCATCCGCTTCAGGTGGTTGGCGATCCGGTTCTCCCAGGCGCGCAGCTCCTCCTCGTTGCGGGCATTGCCGAGCGAGAGCATCTGCTCGCGGTGCTCGACCTGCTCGAAGCGGCCGAGCGGCGGCGCCCCGACCCGCTGCGTCGGCGAGTCCGGCGTGCGCAGCTCCGGGTGCTCCGCCTCCAGCCCCCGCAGCTCGTTCAGCAGCTCGTCGTAGTCGTCGTCGCCGATCTCGGGGTCGTCGAGGACGTAGTAGAGGTGGTTGTGGTGGGCGAGGAGCTGCCGCAGCTCCTCGGCGCGCTGCTCGGCCGAGGTGCTCACGCCGTCGCGGCGCTCGCCGCCAGCATCTCCTCGAACCCCCAGCCGCGCAGGCGCTCCAGGCCGCCGTGGTCGGTGAGGTCGAAGTGGATCGGGGTGACCGAGATCCGGCCCTGCGCCACCGCGTTGAGGTCGGTGCCCTCGATCTCCTCGTAGCCGGGCTGCCAACCGTAGATCTCGTAGTGGCGGCGGCCGTCGGCCTCCTTGACCAGCTTCAGCTCGTCGTTGTAGATCCGCTTGCCGAGCTTCGTCACCTCGATCCCGGTCGGCTCGCGGTTGGGGCAGTTGACGTTGATCAGCGTCGCCTCCGGCATCGACTCCTGGCGCAGGCGGGAGACGAGCTGGGCGGTGAACGGCGCGGCGACGGCGAAGTCGAATTTGCCGCTGACGTAGCCGAGGCCGCCGGCGGAGGACTGTTGGGATAGGGCGATCGCCGGGATGCCGAGGACGATGCCCTCCAGCGCCGCCGCGACGGTCCCCGAGTAGGTGATGTCGTCGCCGAGGTTGGCGCCGTGGTTGATCCCGGAGACGATCAGGTCCGGGCGGCCGCCGACCAGGCCAAGCTCGGCGAAGCGGACGCAGTCGACCGGAGTGCCGTCGGTCGCGTAGCCGACGTGGCCGTCCTCGAAGGTGACCTCCTCGACGCTGAGCGGCGAGCGGGTGGTGATGCTGCGCGCGGTGGCGCTGCGGTTGGAGTCGGGGGCGACGACGTCGACCTCGACCCCCTCGAGCGCGACCAGCGCCCGCCGGGCCGCCTGCAGGCCGGGGGCGGAGATGCCGTCGTCGTTGGTGAGAAGGATGCGCACCAGGTCGATTCTAGGAGGTGGGCCGGGGCACTCCCGCCCGAACAATCGCCGGCCTAATTGAGGGGTTGGCGGAACGATTTACGAAACCCTCGCCTTTTTCTCTGAGCGCCCATAGGTTCGCCCGGTCCAAATCAAAAGTGGCCGGGCGACTGCGCTAACAGCCCCCGGCCGTGACAAAGGAGCGTGAACTCCCTTGCACGACAAGGCTACGTCAGCGAGCGCTGGCGACTACGAGGAATCCGTACTGCGGCACGTCCTAATCCAGCAGCCGACCATCCTGCGGCTCTGTGACCTGATCCGTGAACTCGCCAAGGACCCCCGCGACTTCGCCCACCGGGACGGCGTCAAGCGCGCCGTGCGCGACCTGACGAAGGTCGGCCTGCTGCACCGACAGGGCGAGTGCGTGTTGCCGACCCCGGCGGCGGTCTATGTCCGAGGGATGGAGATCGGATGAGCGAACGCAATCCGATCAGCATCCAGTTCGGCCGCAACCTCGCCGAGGCGAGAGGGTGGGCGGACTTGACGCAGGCACAGCTTGCCGAGCAAGCCTCCCTACGTCAGTTCGACATCGCCCGCTTCGAGCGCGGCATGAGGTGCCCGCGCTTGGACGTGGTCGTGAAGCTCGCAGAGGCTGTGGAGGTGCATGTACGCGATCTCCTCTTCGGGATCGAGTAGCTACCCAGCCCGCGCACGCGCCAGCGCGCAGGCGAGCTTCGCCAAGACCGTCAAGTCGGCGTGGAGTCGGACGCGCTCAAGGCCACGGACCCGAAGGGGCTTCAGCCCCCATTCGTGCTTGAGCCGTCCGAACTCCCGCTCGACCGCCACCCGCTTGCGGTAGGCGCTGTTCCAGCGCTTCGACTTGTAGGGGATCAGCGGGTGGAGCCGGTCGGCCTTAATCCAGGTCGAGGCCGGTTTGCACTTCCCCTTCGGGCAACGCCACTTCGACGCGCCGCGCTTTCGGTCCGACCCGGCGAACTTCCAAGTGCCGTGCTTGCACTCCGGCGGCAGGTGGTCGCCGCGCTTGACGCCGGTCGTCTGTTTGAGGGGAATGATCGGCAGGCAGTCGCGCTCGGCGCATTCCTCATGCACCGGACCGGAGTCATAGCCCCGGTCCATCGCTGCCGTGTCAGCCATGCACCCGCGCCGTCTGGCTTCGTCGATCAGCATCGCGGCGAACCGGCCTTCGTTCTCCCTCGCGCCTTCGACCTTCCACGCAACCGGAAGACCCGTCGCCACGCAGGCGGCAAGATGCAGGCGATAGCCGTAGAAGGAACCGCCCTTGCGGGTGGAGATAGCCGAGCGGCGTCCCCAGCTTGCGTCGGGGTCGGAGAAACGCCGTGGCACCCTGACCTCGCCGATGTCGCGCTGCCCGTTCGCGTAGGCGGGCATGTCGGAGGCGTCGATGGCGAGGTCGCGGCCGTAGGTCGGCAGCTTCGCCTTGAGTCCTTCGACCACCGCGTCGATGCAGCGCTCCACCTTGTCGCCGTTCTCCCGCAGCTTCGCCGCGAATCGATACGCGGCCCACTTCGACGGCGGGTCTCCCTCGCAACCGAGGGCGCGCTGCAAGCGCCAGTGGTCGGCCACCAGGGCGACGACCCGCGTCCACGTCGGCAGTGCGTACAGGGACTTCGCCAGCGCCAGCCCGACCATCGTCCGAAGTGGGAAGCCGGGACGGCCCGTCCAGCGGGTAGCTTCAAGTTCCTCGATCAGCCGCCCAATCTCGGGCGAATCGAGGAGTCTCTCCAGCACGGCCGTGGAAGCCGTGCCCCCTGCTAAGTTCGATGACGCCAAGCGAGCTACACCTCGTTTGGTCTGCCCCTCGGACGCGCCAACGTCGCGGGGGGCTTCTTCTTGAGATTTGCCCGCTCAGGCTATGGGTTGGATCGGACGGAAAACCGCTCTGGAAAGCGAAATGGAGCGCTACGGTCGTTTGATGACAGAGCGCCCGGAGTCGGCGATCCCATGAGGAAAAAGTGGCTCAGGCATGTGCCTGCGCTCATGCCTTGGTGGCCTTGCCTCCTGCCAGTCACGAGGATAGCTACCGTGGTTGAACGGTTTGTCGATCCGCTTGCCTTCTAGAAGCTCCTGGATCGTTAGTAGCTGAATCCGATCATGCTCCCCCCAGGTTCCGACCCCCTCTGAGCCGGAGCGGTAGACACCCGCTGAAGTTGCCTCCGCTCGCATTGCGGCAGTTGGCTCCCGCATCGTAATGAGGACTCCGATCTCCGCTTCCTCCCGCTCGATCACACCACGCAGATCACGAACGTGATGAGGGCCAGTCTTTCCGGACTTGACGGAGATGATCACCTGGCGGGTCTTTCCACCAGGCTTCTCATGGAAGGGAAGGCGTCCGTCAATTCCGCGATCCGCTCCCTTTCGCTTATCGGAGTTTTGAGCTTTCACTTTGCTTAGCGCCCATACCTCAAATTGGAAAGGATCTTCCCGCGCCAAAGCTTGCGCCTCGCTTTTAGTCGTCGGCTCTCGAACTACCTCAACCTCAAGCCCGTCCCCAAATGCCTCCGCCAGCCGGCTCTTGATCAGGTGGATGGCTAAGAAGGTGACGTCAATACCGAGCCAACGCCGTTCAAGACGCTCCGAAACGGCAATGGCCGTGCCGCACCCACAGAAAGGATCGAGCACCACATCTCCCGGATTGCTGCTCGTTTCAATGATGCGCTCTAGAAGCGCCTCTGGCTTCTGGGTTGGGTAGCCCAATCGCTCTGCCGCCTGAGAGTTGAGTGGGGGAATGTCGGTCCAAACATCCCCCAGGGGGCGCCCTCGCTGTTCATCGAGGTAGCGCTTAAAGCGTGGAACTGCACCTGGCTTCGACTGCACTACGCGGCCAGCCTCGTATTCCCTCTGCATCCGCTCCTTGGTCCAGCGCCATACGCGCCGGACCCCGAGGAACTCGTAGTCCAGACTGGGCCGGTCCGGATTAGGGCTTAAGAGGCTCGTCAGCTGGTATCGCCTGCCGTCGGCGTCCTGCTGGCCGTACTTTTCTTCCGTCTTCTGATCCAGATTCGCGGGGTCATATGGCTGAAATGCAGCGTCTGAATTCCAGAGCGCGTCAGACGATTTTTTGTAGGACAAAATGATGTCGTGATTGCTGGGGAGCTTGTTTTTCATCTGACCCTTGGACAAGGTCCGCTGCCAAATGATCTCGTTGCGAAAATTCTCAGGGCCAAAGACCGCATCCAGCAAAAGCTTCAGGTAGTGGCTGGCCGTCGGATCACAGTGAAGGTAGATGGATGCGGTGGGCTTCATGGCACGTCGCAACTCCACCAAGCGGGGCGCCATCATCGAGAGGTAGGCAAGCATGTTGCTGGGGCCAAGAAGCGTCTGAAACGACCGCATTGCCTGCGACACCTGGCCGCCAGCCTCAACAACTCCCTCGTATGCCCTGGCGGCTCCTTCGTCCCACCGCCAAGTGTCGCTAAACGCTTTTACCTGAGCCGCAGAGCGTGATCCGTCCTGCTCCGAAAACAAGACGTTATAGCTCGCGTTGCTGTTGAAGGGCGGATCGAGGTAGACGAGATCAACGCTCTCGTCGCTGACGTAGTTGCGGAGAATGTCCAGGTTGTCCCCGTAGAAGAGGGCGCCGTTTTGGTTCTCTTGGGACGAAACTGGAGACATTTGGGAACCTCCTGATTCGCACAAATTGCCGGAACCCTTCAGGGCAGCCTGAATGCATGGAAAGCTCCAGAGCCACATATGGAGATAAAGAAGGAGCCACGATCTCCCTGACGAAATGACAGGGTTTTCCGTCCGCCCAAACTGGAAGGCTGAGAAGGCTTCGTCAGTCGGCGTCTTGGGCAAAAAGATGCTGCGAACGGCCCCCCGGATCGATGGCTGGGGGGCCGTTTCACGTTCGGCGTGATTTTGCCGCCTGAGCGCTCGCTTTAATTCTCGGTATGCCCAAGACCGTAGTTAGAACCCGACTGACGAGATGCCGAGCAGCATCGAAGCCACCCGACTTGAGATAGCTCGCCCCCGATCCGAGGCTGAGCCTGCCCCCGCAGGGGCAGCGATCACTTCTGCAAGAAACGAGATTGCGCCGAACGGTCGCCCGTGCGCTGCGTTCTTGCCAAACGCAAGAGGAGACTGGGCCTTCCAAAAGCCCTCCAACTCCCCTTGAAGTGGGGCCGGGCGCTCATGACGCCCGGCCCTGCGCCCCGTACAGCAAGTTCCGCGCCTCTTTGACCTGAGGAACGCGACTCCTTCATTCCGTACCCCGCTCGGGCCGGAAGGGAACGGTAGCGATCCCGGTGGATCGGCTGGGGTAGCCTCGGCCAAACCGAGAGGTATCGCCGAAAACTGCGGCACGGCTAGCCCGCCCTACAAGCGGGCTAGCGAGTTTCGCCAATCCCTCAATTAGGCCGGCGATTTGAGTATCCGCCCGTTCGAGAGTGCCCCGACCCACCACCCAAACGGGGATACTGCCCGCCGTGCCCACTGTGCGACTAGACATCGAATATGACGGAGGAGCTTTCAGAGGCTGGGCCCGCCAACCCGGCCTGCGCACCGTGCAGGGGGAGCTGGAGACGGCCCTGGCGACGGTCCTGCGCGAGCCGGTCGAGCTGACCGTCGCCGGCCGCACCGACACGGGCGTCCACGCCCTCGGCCAAGTGGCGAGCTTCGCGACCGCCGCGGCGGTGCCCGAGGACCTGGCCCGCCGCCTCAACGGGCTCGGCCCCGACGACGTTGCCGTCACCGCGGCGGGCGTCGTCGCCGACGGCTTCGACGCCCGCCGCGACGCGAAGGCGCGCAGCTACCGCTACCGCCTGCTGACCCGCTCCGCCCCCAGCCCCTTCGAGCTCGGCAGGGCGCTCTGGTGGCCGTACCCGGTCGACCGCGCGGCGCTCGACGCCTGCGCCGCCGCCCTCCCCGGCACGCACGACTTCACCGCCTTCACCCCGACCCAGACCGACCACGTCCGTTTCGAGCGCGACGTTCATACCGCCGGCTGGAAGCAGGAGGGCGACGTCCTCGCCTTCCGCATCGCCGCCGACGCCTTCATGCGCAACATGGTCCGCGTCCTCGTCGGCACCCAGCTCGAGGTCGCCTCCGGCAGGAGAACGGTCGAGAACTTCATCGCGCTGCTAGGCGGAGCACCTCGAACCGAGGCCGGAGAAACGTCACCGCCTCACGGCCTGTATCTCGAGTCGGTCTCGTATTAGAGGGTGGGGGCACCCTCGAACTGGCGGATACTCAAAGTGCCGGTCTCATTAGACCGGCACTTGTCAGAGCGAGGGTGTCCCCGCCCTCTCCAGCGCTAAACGAGCTCGAGGTAGACCATCTCGGTGGAGTCGCTCCGCCGAGGGCCCAGCTTGACGATGCGGGTGTACCCGCCGGGCCGCTCCGCGTAGCGCGGGGCGACCTCGTCGAACAGCTTGTGGACGATGAACTTGTCGTTGTGGAGCGTCGCCAGCGCCTGGCGCCGGGCGTGGAGGTCGCCGCGTTTGGCCAGCGTGATCAGTTTCTCGACCTCGGGCTTGACCGCCTTGGCCTTCGCCTGGCTGGTCTGGATCCGCTCGTGCTCGATCAGCTGCTTCGAGAGGTTCGAGAGCAGGGACTCGCGGTGGGAGGAGTCGCGGCTGAGCTTGTTCCGCTTCTTTTTGTGCCGCACTCGATCCTCCGCTCCGCTCTCGTCAGGCCCTTAGTCCGCCTGGAGGTCCAGGCCGCGGGAGTGCAGGGTCTCGATGACTTCCTCGATCGACTTCTGGCCGAAGTTCGGGATCGCGTTCAGTTCCGCGCGCGACTTGCGAACCAGGTCGCCGACGGTCTGGACTCCGGCCCGCTTCAGGCAGTTGTAGGAGCGGACCCCCAGTTCGAGCTCCTCGATCAGGATCTCGTCGAGGCCGTTGGCGGCGGCGGCACCGCCGTCACCCCCGGAGGAGAAGCCGTCGCTCGCGACCGGCGGGGCCGGTTCACGCGCGGTCAGCTCCTCGACGCGGTCGGCGTCGGTGAAGATCGCCAGGCTCTTGATCAGGATCTCGGAGGCCTCGCGCAGCGCGGCTCCGGGCTCGATCGAGCCGTCGGTCTCGAGGTCGAGGGTGAGTTTGTCGAAGTCGGTCCGCTGGCCGACACGGGCGGCGGCGACCGCGTAGGACGCGCGCCGGATCGGCGAGAAGATCGAGTCGATCGGGATCACGCCGATCGGCTGGTCGTCGGACTTGTTCTCTTCGGCGGGCGAGTAGCCGCGGCCGCGGCCGATCGTCAGGTAGACCTCGAGTTTGGTTTTTTTCTCGAGGGTCGCGATCGGCGCCTCGGGGTTGAGGATCTCGACGCCGGAAGGAAGGTCGATGTCCTTGGCCTTCACCTCGCCGGGGCCGGTGGCCACCAGCGGCGCCTCGACCTCATCGGCGTCGGTGTGCATGCGGACGACGAGGTCCTTGAGGTTGAGGATGATGTCGGTGACGTCCTCTTTGACGCCGGGGACGGTCGAGAACTCGTGCGCGACGCCCTCGATGCGGACGCTGGTGATGGCGGCGCCGCCCAGCGAGGAGAGCAGCACGCGGCGGAGGCTGTTGCCGAACGTGTAGCCGAAGCCCTTGTCGAGCGGCTCGATCGTGAACGTGCCGCGACGGTCGTCGACTTTCTCGGAGGTGATGCGGGGGACCTGGAAATCGGTGGTCATGAGTTCCTTGCTCTGGGGTGTGTCAGAAATCGTGTCCGGGCTACTTGGAGTACAGCTCGACGATCAGCTGCTCCTGGACCGGCGCCGAGATCTCGGAGCGCTCGGGGTAGCGCAGGACCTTGGCGGTAAGGGCGTCGTGGTCGGCCTGCAGCCAGGCCGGAACCGTGGAGACGAGTTCGGTGGCCCGCTGGATCGTGTCGGTGGCGTTCGAACCGGCCTTGATCGAGATGATGTCTTCGGGCCGCACCTGGTAGGAGGGGATGTTCACCCGGCGGCCGTTGATCTGCCAGTGGCCGTGGGTGATCAGCTGCCGCGCCTGGCGCCGCGAGGCGGCGAAGCCGAGGCGGACGAGGACGTTGTCGAAGCGGGACTCGAGCAGGCGCAGGAGGTTCTCGCCGGTGACGCCGTCCTGGCGCGAGGCCTTCTCGTAGTAGGCGCGGAACTGCTTCTCCAGCACCTGGTAGTAGCGGCGGGTCTTCTGCTTCTCGCGCAGCTGCACGCGGTACTCGCTCTGCCGGAGGCGCCCGCGGCCGTGCTCGCCGGGCGGGTAGGAGCGGCGCTCGACGCCGCACTTGTCGGTGAAGCAGCGCTCACCCTTGAGGAAGAGCTTCTGGCCCTCGCGGCGGCACTGCTTGCACTGCGGGGCGGTGTCGCGAGCCATTAGACGCGCCTCCGCTTCTTCGGGCGGCAGCCGTTGTGGGCCTGCGGCGAGACGTCCTTGACGGTGGTGACGTCGAGGCCGGCGGCCTGCAGCGAGCGGATCGCCGTCTCGCGGCCGGAGCCGGCGCCCTTGGCGAAGACCTCGACGCGCTCGAGCCCGTGTTCCATGCCCTTTTTGGCGGCTGCGTCGGCGGTCACCTGGGCGGCGAACGGGGTCGACTTGCGCGAGCCTTTGAACCCGGCCGAGCCGGCCGACTCCCAGGCGATCACGTTGCCGTCGGTGTCGGTGAGGGTGACGATCGTGTTGTTGAAGGAAGTCTTGATGTGCGCCTGCCCGTAGGTGACGTTCTTTTTGACGCGGCGGCGCGTGCGCCCTTTGGCGGGTTTTTTCTCAGCCATCTCTCTGCCTAGACCTTGCGCTTACCGGCGACGCTGAGACGGCGCGGGCCCTTGCGGCCGCGGGCGTTGGTCTTCGTCCGCTGGCCCCGGACCGGGAGGCCGCGACGGTGGCGGAGGCCGCGGTAGGAGCCGATCTCCATCAGCCGTTTGACGTTCTGCGAGCGCTCGCGCCGCAGGTCGCCCTCGACCTCGCGGTTCTCGACCGCCTCGCGCAGCTTCATGACCTCGTCCTCGGTCAGGACCTTGACCTGCGTGTTCGGGTCCACCCCGGCCTCGGCGACAATCTGCTTCGCGGTCGAGTGGCCGATGCCGAAGATGTAGGTGAGCCCGACCTCGACGCGTTTGTTGACCGGGATGTTGATGCCGGCGATGCGCGCCATGGCTAGCCCTGCCTCTGCTTATGGCGCGGGTTCTGGCAGATCACCAGGACCGCCCCATTTCGGCGGATTACCTTGCACTTCTCGCACATCGGCTTGACGGAAGCTCGAACCTTCATCGCTCCGGATCTCGTATCGACAACAGGATCCCCACACGCCCCATGAATCGGACGGCAGGACGTACCAACCGGCCAACTAGGCCGACGGAGAAAGATAGCAGGGGCGGGCCGGCGGCGACGCCTGGCGCCTGAGCGCCCTCAGGCGGGCTCTACGAGAGCGACGAGGAAGCCATCGTAGCCCTTGACGCCGACGGTCTGGATGGTCGTGGCGGCGACCCGGGGCTCGTCGGCGAGCGACTCGTGGAGGCGTCGCTGGGCCCGGGTTGCCTCGTCGGCGTCGGCCGCGTCGGCGAGCGAGCCGTCGCGAACGACATTGTCGGCGACGATCAGGCCCCCGGGCCGGGTGCGGTCCAGCGCCCAGGCGAAGTAGTTGGGGGTGTTGACCTTGTCGGCGTCGATGAAGACGAGGTCGAAGGGCCCCGCGCCCTCCTCCTCCAGCCTCGGCAGCGCCTCCAGTGCCGGGCCGACGCGGACCTCGACCTTCTCCCCCACCCCTGCCGCCTCGATGCTGCGCCGGGCGACCTCGGCGTAACCGGGGTTTGCCTCCAGGCTGATCAGCCGTCCGTCCTCCGGCAACGCCCGCGCCATCAGGATCGCGCTGTAGCCGCCGAGGGTCCCGAACTCGAGGATCCTCCGCGCCCCGACCAGGCGAACCAGCAGCTGCAGCAACTTGCCCTGCGGCGGCGAGACCTGGATCGCCGGAAGCCCCGCGGCCTCTGCAGCCCTGACAGCAGCCCTTAGCGTCTCGTCCTCGCGAACGATCGTCTCGCCGACGAACCGGTCGACCGCAGAGAAGATCTCCCGATCCATCAGCCACCCCCACTTTCGGGCGGTGGCAACCGGTCGAGTATGCGCAGCATGGCTTCTCTGTGGGCTGCGCCTTCCGCTCTGCTTTCGGCGAATCCCGCTCTTATGTCCTCGTCGATCGAGCGGGCGATCGCCACGTACTCATCCGTCATCGCGGCCAACAGCCTAAGGAAGCCGTCGCTGCGATGTTCCTGCTTCTCATGCGCGCTCATCACCCGGCCTTCGAGCTTTTCCCATTCCTGCCGCCGAACCTCATCGGCTTCCCGGCAGCCCCGTTCGACACGCTCGATGCGCGCCCGGATTTCCCGACGTCCCTCCTCCAGTCGCCGATCAAAGTCCTTTCGCCACTCCTCGCGCTCCATGTCGAGATCGTTCCAGGGCACGGCGCACAAAACTACACCTCAGACAAAATGTTCTGAATCAACTTCCATACATATGTATGGATCCGCCGCTCAGCGCCCCAGCTTTTGCGTCAGCGTCACCACCTGCTGGAAGGTCGGCCGGTTCTGAAACGGGAATGGGGGCAGGGAGATGCCGCCGGTCACCGCCGGCCGGTTCTGGTCGAAGCAGGACGCCTGCGGGTTCGAGGCGCAGGCGCCGTCGCCGCCGCCGTACAGCTGCTGCGGGGTCACCTTCAGCGCCGCGGCGAGCGTGCGCTGGAGCATCTTCCGGCACTTCTGCTTCGAGCCGCCGCCACAGTAGACGCGACTCCAGGCGCCCTTCGGCTTCGGCCCGTAGAGGTCGCGCAGGTCCTTGGAGACGTAGCTCCACCAGCCGTCGGAGAAGTCCGGTTCGGTCGGCGAGCCGCCGGTGTAGCTGCCGGTCCGCACCATCCCTTCCAGCGCCGCGTAGGCCTTGGCGCCGAGCACCGGCTTGAACTCGCCCTGCACCAGCTTCGGCCACCAGGCGTCCATCAGTTGCACGGCGGCGTTTTCGTCGTAGACGCCGTCGCGGTTGAGGTCGCGGCGGTGGGCACCGTGTTCGTGCCAGGTGCGCAGGGTCACGAACGCCTGGCGCAGCGGCTTCGATTTCGGTTCGCCGATCGCCTTGAAGAGCGTCGGCAGCAGCCGGTAGCCGCGGAGGTCCTGGGTCGCCGGTTCCTCCATCGCCTGGACCAGCTGCGTGATCGTCATCTTCTTCTTGTCCTTGGTCGCCGCCTTGACCTTGTCGGCGATCATCTGCGAGCGGAACAGCGCCCCGTAGCTGTACTTGTCGTCGGCCGCGGCCCAGCCCGGCGCCTGCTTGTTGTTCCAAGAAACGAGGAAGGGCGGGTCGACCGCCTGCGGGTGTTTCGCGAACGGCAGCCACTCGGCGGTGCGGCCCGCGGGCTTGTAGCCCTTCCAGTCGAACTTGCCGGTGCCGAGGATCGGGAAATCCGGCGAGGTGCCCTTGGCGCGCTGCGGCATCCAGCCCGAGAGCGCGTAGGCGATGTGTTCGGAGTCGACGTAGGACCAGTTGAAGAGGAAGTTGATGTTGGAGATGGCTTTCTTGAATCCCTCTGGCCCGGTCATCACCCCCGGTTCGTTCAGCATCGCGAAGCCGACGACCGAGTCGGCCTCGTGAAAGTAGGTGCTGCGCTGGCGCGCGAAGGCGACCTTCTTGCCCCCCACCTTGCCGCGGGCGTAGACGATCCCGTGCACGGTGCGGTAGGCGGTCAGCGTCTGCGACCCGGGCGCGGTCGAGTCGGCCGCGTTCGGCGTCCAGCTCTCGCTCTTTTCCAGCTTTTCCATCGCCAGGCACTTGCCGCGGTAGCTGTAGTGGAAGTTGTCCTTGCAGAGAACCTCGGCGAAGGTGTCGACGTTGTCGGAGGTCGCCGTCGTGGCGCTCCAGGCGTAGTCACGCCCGTGGCCGAGCTGGGCGTAGAGGCTCACCCCGGGGAAGGCGGCGCCGCGGGCGTCGATCCCCGGCCCGTGGAGGTCGACCTCCTGGAGGATCTGCGGCACGAAGTAGCCGACCTGGGGCCCCATCACCGCAATCGGATGCCCCGTCGCCGACTCCTTAGCCGAGACGAGCTCCCAGTTGGAGGCGTGGCCGGCGGCTTCGATCGCCTCCTGCAGGCGCTGGCCGACGGTGGCGCTCGTGCGTCCCGGCGCCGTCGAGGCGCTCGCCGTGCTGGTGAAGCGGACGCTGCCGGGGTCGGGAAGTGCCAGGCCGCGCTTGGCGAAGGCGCTGCGGGTCTCATAGGGGAAGCGCTCGGCGATCGTCGTCGGCGCCTCGGGGTCGTTCTTGGAGCGGAAGTTCGACCACGCCTTGCGCCCTGCCTTCTTGCCCATCCGCTTGACGAAAGCCTGCATCGTCAACGCCGAGTTCAGCTCGTTGCCGCCGCCCTGGCCGAAGATGCCACCGACCAGCGAGGCGATCGCGATCACGTCGGTCGGCTTCCACGGGTCCATCGGCTTGTTCAGCAGCGTGTACTCGCCCGGCTTCAGTTTCGGGTCGAGGTTGGCGGCGGCGACGTAGGCGTTGATCCCTTCCACGTAGGCGTTGACGTCGTCAACCGCCTGCTGGCCGACGGTGCCGTAGAGCTGCGGCGCCTGCGCCAGCTGCCTTTCGAGGTCGGCTTCGGTGTAGGGGGCGAACTGCCACTGGCTAGCGTCGGCCCCGGCGTTTGAGCCGCCGAGGAAGGAGGCGAGTTCGGCGCGGCCGGTGTGGCGCAGGACGTCCATCAGGAAGAGGCGGTCGGCGGCGCCGGCGAACCCGGCGCCGAACATCGTGTCGGCCCGGGTCGCCCCGTAGACGTGGGGGACGCCGAAGCCTTTGTCGCGGACGATCGTCACCCCTGGCCGCGGTTCGACTTCCGATTCCACGTCGCCGGCCTGGACACCGAAGGTCGCGTCCTTGAAGTAGTTGGGAATCTGGTCCTCGGTCAGGACCGGGCTCGCGTAGAGGAGGTTTTCGTAGAGCGGCTGCTGGTCGGCGAAGTGCGGCGGCAGCAGGCCGGGGCCGCGGAAGGCGAGGATCTGGCCGAAGTCGGCGGTCCCGTCCTCGCCTGGGGGCAGGACGTTGCGAAAGCCGCCGGCGTCGTTCGTCCCGTACGGCGCGGACGCCGCCGAAGCAGATGACGCGGCGGCGGCGAATGCGAGCAGGACGATCAGCAGCGTGAGCGCACGACGAGGGCAGCTTCGAAGACTCAAGGAACCTCTCCTTCCGGTTGCGGCGCCCCCACCGCAAAGGAAAGGTTACCCGGCCGACCTAACGGGTCTAGCCCTCTTCGTGCCAGGGGGTGAGAATCCGCGGGCCCTCCGCGGTCACCGCGACGGTGAACTCGAAGTGGGCCGCGAGCGATCCGTCCTCGGAGAAGACCGACCAGCCGTCCTCGTCCATCCGCACCAACGGGCCGCCGGCGTTGACCATCGGCTCGATCGCCAGCACCATCCCCTCCTCCAGTTCCGGCCCCTTGCCGGGCTCGCCGAAGTTCGGGACCTGCGGTTCCTCGTGCATCTCGCGGCCGATCCCGTGGCCGACGAGGGTGCGGATGATCGAGAGCCCCTCGATCTCGACCGCCCGCTGGATCGCCGCCGAGACGTCGCCAAGGTGGTTGCCGGGCCGCATCTGCTCGACCCCGGCGAAGAGCGAGGCCTTGGTCACCTCGAGGAGCTTCTGCGCCTCGGGGCCGACCGGCCCGATCGGCAGCGTCATCGCTGCGTCGGAGACCCAGCCGTCCTTGACGACGCCGACGTCGATCGAGATCACGTCGCCCCGCTTCAGCTCGTAGGCGCCGGGGATGCCGTGGACGACCATCGAGTTCGGCGAGGCGCAGATTGAGCCGGGGAAGCCGCGGTAGCCCTTGAAGGCCGGGGTCGCGCCCTGCGAGCGGATGAACTTCTCCGCCGCCTCGTCGAGGTCTTCGGTGGTGACCCCGGGCCGGGCCTTGGCCGCGAGCATCTTCAGACAGCGAACGAGGACCTCGCCGGAGGCGGCCATCTTGTCGACCTGCTCCGGGGTCTTCTTGATGATCATGCGGTACACGCTAATGGTCGGCGGCGACCCGCCCGGACCTCAGACGGTCTCGTCCTGCTCCATCCGCAGGGTCGCCAGGGTGCGGCGGACCTGCTCGGCCACCTCGTCCGGCGCCGCCTCCCCCGCGATCCGCCGCAGGACGCCGCGGTCGTCGTAGTAGGAGACGAGCGGCTTGGTCTTCTCGTGGTAGGTCGCGAGCCGCTTGCGGATCACCTCGGGCTTGTCGTCGTCGCGGACGATCAGCGGCGAGCCGTCGATGTCGCAGACGCCCTCCCGCTGGGGCGGTTCGAACTCGACGTGAAAGACGTGCCCGTTGGCCTCGCAGGTACGGCGGCCGCCGAGGCGGCGGACGACCTCGTCGTCGGTTACGTCGATCAGCAGCACGCCGCTGACCGCGCGGCCGAGCTCGGAGAGCTTGGCGTCGAGCGCCTCAGCCTGGGGCGTGGTGCGCGGGAAACCGTCGAGGATGAACCCGTCGCGGGCCTCGCTGGAGTCGATGCGCTCGACGATCACGCCGACGATCACCTCGTCGGGCACCAGGTCGCCGCGGTCCATGTACTCCTTCGCCGCGCGCCCCAGCTCGGTCTCGTCCCGCACCGCGGCCCGGAGGATGTCGCCGGTCGCGTAGTAGGGCAGCCGCAGGTCTTCGTTGAGGCGCTCGCCCTGGGTTCCCTTGCCGGAGCCCGGAGGGCCTAGCAGGACGAGATTCAGCTCAGGCATCCAGAGAGCCTATTTCAAGAAGCCCTCGTAGTTGCGCATCATCAGCTGTGCCTCCAGCTGCTTGACCGTGTCCAGCGCGACGCCGATCACGATCAGGATGGAGGTGCCGCCGAAATAGAAGTTGGCCGCCGTCTGGCTGATCAGGATCGTCGGCAGCGCCGCCACGGCGCCCAGGTAGAGGGCGCCGGGGAAGGTCAGGCGGGAGAGGATTTTGTCCAGGTACTCGGCGGTCGGCCGGCCCGGGCGCACGCCGGGGATGAAGCCGCCGTATTTCTTCAGGTTGTCGGCTTGGTCGACCGGGTTGAAGGTGACCGCCGTGTAGAAGTAGGTGAAGATGATGATGAAGAGAACCTCGCCGACCACGTAGGCCCAGCTGTTGGGGCTGAAGAAGGCGGCGAAGTCGAGTGCGGTGGGGGTATTCAGCATCTGCCCGATAGTCGCCGGGAAGGCCATGATCGAGGCGGCGAAGATGACCGGGATGACGCCGGCCATGTTGACCCGCAGCGGCAGGTAAGTCGAGCCCCCGGAGGTCATTTTGCGGCCGACGACCCGTTTCGCGTACTGGACCGGGATCCGGCGCTGCCCCTCCTGGACGAAGACGATTGCGACGATCACCGCGAGGGCGATGAAGGGCATCATCACGACGAAGACCTGGTCGGGGTTGTCCCACCACTTGGAGAGGCCGGGGATGATGCTCGAAGCGATCGAGGCGAAGATCATCAGCGAGATCCCGTTGCCGATGCCGCGCTGGGTGATGAGCTCGCCCAGCCACATCAGCAAGGTGCAGCCGGCGGTCAGGCAGATCACGATCAGGAACAGCCGCGGGGCGGTGAGCTGGCCGACGACGTCGGTGCCGGCGGTGTTGCCGAAGGAGCGGAAGAGGAAGACGTAGCCGATCGACTGGCCGAAGGCGAGGCCGACGGTCAGGTAGCGCGTGTACTGGGTGATTTTCTGCTGCCCGACTTCGCCCTCTTTCTGCAGGCGCTCCAGCGACGGCACGACAACCGTCAGCAGCTGCAGGATGATCGAGGCCGTGATGTAGGGCATGATCCCCAGCGCGAAGAGGCTGAGGCGCGAGAGGCTGCCGCCGGAGAAGAGGTTGAGGAAGCCGAGGACGCCGGAGCCGCCGAAGTTTTCGGAGATTTCCTTCACCGCGTCGGTGTCGACTCCCGGAGCCGGGATGTAGGAGCCAAGGCGGTACAGCGCCAGCATCGCCGCCGTGAACGCAAGCTTCTTGCGGATCTCGGCAACGCTGAAGGCGTTGAGAATAGTTCTGAGCATTACGGCTCCAGAGTGTGACAGGAACCGCCGGCCGCTTCTATCTTCTCCTTGGCGGCCGCGCTGAAAGCGTGCGCGTGTACCTCGAGCTTCTTCTTGATCTCGCCGCGGGCGAGGACCTTGACCGGGTCCTTGCGCTTTGCCAGCCCCTTCTCACGCAGGCTCTGCGGGTTCACCTCGGCGCCGCTGTCGAAGCGCTCCTCGAGGTCGGAGAGGTTGACCGCCTGGGTCTTGGTGCGGAAGTTCTCGAACGGCATCGACTGCTTTTTGTGCGGGCCGCGAAGCTTTCGCATCCGCATGTGGATCGGGTTTTGCCCGCCCTCGTAGCCAGCCTTGCGCTTGCGGCCCGAACGCGAGCCGGCGCCCTTGTGGCCGCGGCCCGACGTCTTGCCCAACCCGCTGCCCTCGCCCCGGCCGATCCGCTTGCGCGGCCGTTTCGAGCCCGGCTTCGGCTTCAGGTTGTGAAGACCGATCTCCTCGCTGCGCGAGTCGTCCTTCTCGGCTTTTTTGGCCTTCTCAGCCACCGTCGACCTCGACCAGGTGGGAAACGACCCGCAGCTGACCCTGCAGCTGCTCGGAGTCCTTCAGCTCAGCGGTCTTACCGATCCGCCCCAGCTTCAAAGCCTTAAGCGTCGCTTTCTGGTTCGGATTCGTCCCGTTAGCCGAACGAACCTGAGAAACCTTCACCGTGCTCACGACTGCTCCTCAGCTTTCTCAGCCGCCTCAGGCTCAGCAGCGGTCTCGTCAGCGGGCTTCTGCCCCTCCTCGGACGGCTCACCAGCCTCTGGCTCAGCGGTATCTGCCGTGGGTGGCGTGGTAGGGGGGACCCCCTGCTGCTCTGCAGCTGGGGGTGGGTCCCCTGCCTCGACAGGACCCGCGGCCTCAGCGCTTTGTCCCTTACCGTTCACCCCCAAAACCTCGGTCACCGTCAACCCCCGCAGCTCGGCAACCTCCTCAGGTCGCCGCAGCCGGATCAAGCCGTCCATCGTCGCCTTGACGAGGTTGATCGGGTTCTGGGTGCCGATGCTCTTGGTGAGGACGTCGCGGACGCCGCCCAGCTCGAGCACGGCGCGGACGCCGCCGCCGGCGATGACGCCGGTACCGGGGCTGGCCGGGCGCAGGACCACGTGGCCGGCACCGAAGCGGCCGATGATGCGGTGGGTGATGGTGTTCCCGTATTTGGGCACCCGGATCAAGTTCTTGCGGGCGTCCTCGACGCCCTTCTGGATCGCCAGCGGGACCTCGCGGGCCTTGCCGTAGCCGATCCCGACCACGCCCTCCTCGTCGCCGACGGCGACCAGGGCGGTGAACGAGAAGCGCCGGCCACCCTTGACAACCTTGGCGACGCGGTTGATCTCGATCACGCGCTCCTGCAGGTCCAACCCGCGGGGACTCACGTTTTCCACGTTCTTGACGTCCATGCCCTTCATAAGCAGCGGCCCACCGTAGCGAAACTACGGTTTTAGAAAGCCAGACCCCCCTCGCGTGCTCCCTCGGCCAGCGCTTTGACGCGGCCGTGGTACTGGTAACCGCCGCGATCGAACACGCAGGCCTCGACGCCGGCGGCCTTCGCCCGCTCGGCCAGCAGTTCGCCGGCCTTCTTGGCCTGCTCGGTGGCGCTGAGCTTGCGCAGGTCGGGCTCGATCCAGTTGACGGCAGCGACGGTGTGCCCCTTGGTGTCGTCGACGAGCTGGGCGAAGACGCCCTTGTTCGAGCGGTACACGGAGAGCCGCGGCCGCTCGGCCGTGCCGTTGACGCGGGCGCGGACCCGGCGGCGCCGTTTGAGCCGCCGCTGGCGGTTGGTGAGAACGGTCATGCGCGCTTACCGACCTTTCGCAGAACCTGCTCGTCCTTGTAGCGGATGCCCTTGCCCTTGTAAGGCTCCGGCGGGCGGCGCTTGCGGATGTCCGCGGCGACCTGGCCGACGAGCTGCTTGTCGATGCCCTTGACGATGACCTCGGTCGGCTGCGGGACTTCGAATTCGATCCCCTCCGGAGCGTCGATCGCCACCGGGTGCGAGTAGCCGAGCGCCAGCTCTAGGTTCTTGCCTTTGAGCGCGGCGCGGTAGCCGACGCCCTGGATCTCGAGGCGCTTCTCGAAGCCCTCGGTCACGCCCTCGACCATGTTCGCGATCAGGCTGCGGGTGAGCCCGTGCAGGGCCCGGTGCTCGCCGCGATCGGTGGGACGGGCGACGGTGACGGCGCCATCTTCCTGCTCGACGGTCATGTCGGTCGAGAGGGTCTGGTGCAGCTCTCCCTTCGGCCCCTTGACGGCGATGTTGCCAGGGGCGATCTCCACCGTGACGGCGTCGGGAACGGGGACGGGCTTTCTTCCGATCCGGCTCATCTGCTCACCAGACGTAGGCGACGACCTCGCCGCCGACGCCCTTCTGGCGGGCTTCGTGGCCGGTCATCACGCCAGCCGAGGTGCTGACGATCGCGGTTCCGGTCCCACCGTCTACGCGGGGGACGCTCTTGTGGTCGACGTAGCGGCGACGGCCCGGGCGCGAAACCCGTTCGATCCCGAGGATCACCGGCTGGCGGTCCTCGGTGTACTTGAGCTCGACGTTGATCGCCTCGCCCACGGCGGCCGGCCTGCGGCTGAAGTCCTTGATGTAGCCCTGCTCCTTGAGGATCCGCGACATCTCCAGCTTGAGGCCGTTGAGGGGGATTTCCACCTCATCGTGGCCGGCGCGGATCGCGTTGCGGATCCTGGTCAGGTAATCGGCGATCGGATCGGTGTGCATGCTTCGCGTCCTACCAGCTCGACTTGGTCATGCCGGGGATGTAGCCCTCGTGGGCGGCGTCGCGCAGGCAGATCCGGCAGAGGCCGAATTTGCGGTAGTAGGCGCGCGGACGACCGCAGCGGCGGCAGCGGTTGTAGCCACGCGACTTGAACTTCGGGTCGCGCGCCTGCTTCACCTTCATCGAAGTCTTAGCCATTGTCTGAACTCTCCTCGGCCGTCTCGCCGGCCTCTTCGTCTCCGCCCTCAGCGGCGCCCTCGTCCTCGCCTTCCGGCTTGGCGTAGGCCTCGGGGTTCTCCTCTTTGAGCTGCTCGAGTGCCGCCTGCTCGACTTCGGCCTTCTGGCGGGCTTCCTCTTTCAGCTGCTCTTCTTCGGCTTCCTTTTCTTTCGCTTCGCGCTCGGCCTGTCCGGGGCGGCCCTCCTGGGCGAACGGCATCCCCAGCCCGAGCAGAAGCTCGAAAGCCTCAAGGTCAGTTTTAGCGGAAGTCGTGATCGTCACGTCAAGACCCCGAACGACGTCGACCGAGTCGTAGTCGATTTCGGGGAAGATCAGCTGCTCTTTGACGCCCATCGAGTAGTTGCCGCGGCCGTCGAAGGAGCGCGGGTTGAGACCGCGGAAATCGCGGATCCGCGGCACGGCGATCGAGACCAGGCGGTCGAGGAACTCCCACATCCGGGCCCGGCGCAGCGTCACCGAGACGCCGACCGGCATCCCCTCGCGCAGCTTGAATGAGGCGACCGACTTGCGGGCACGGCGCACGTTCGGGTGCTGGCCGGCGATGATCGCCAGCTGTTCCTGGGCGGCTTCGAAGGAGCGTTTGTCCTGTTTCTCGGTGCCTAGGCCCATGTTCAGGGTGATCTTCTCCAGGCGCGGCGCCTCCATCGGCGTCGAGTAGCCGAATTTCTGCGTCAACGCCGGCAGGACGTCGTTCTCGTACCGCTCGCGCAGCCGCGGCGGCGGCGCGGCCTGGGAGGTGGGTGCCACGGTGGCCTCCATCAGCCGACCTCGTTCCCGGTCCGCTTGGCGTAGCGCACGCGCTTGCCGCCTTTGTCGACGCGGACGCCGACGCGGGTGGGCTTGTTGTCTTTGGGGTCGAGCAGCATCACGTTGGAGACGTCGATCGGCCCCTCCTTCTCGACGATGCCGCCGGCCTGGGCGTTTTTCAGGTCGCCCTGGGAGCGCGGCCGTTCGTGGCGCTTGATCATGTTCAGGCCCTCGACGTAGACGCGGCGCTTTTTCGGGTCGGTGCGGACGACGCGGCCTTTCTTGCCGGCGTCCTTGCCCCCGATCAGCATCACCGTGTCGTCGGTGCAGATGCGCATGCGCTTCGCCATCAGAGGACCTCCGGCGCCAGCGAGATGATTTTCATGAAGTTGCGGTCGCGGAGTTCGCGCGCGACGGGGCCGAAGATGCGGGTCCCGCGCGGGTTGTTGCTGGCCGGGTCGATCAGCACCGCGGCGTTCTCGTCGAAGGAGATGTAGGTCCCGTCGGGACGGCTGAGCGGCTTGCGGGTGCGGACGACGACCGCCTGCACGACCTCGCCCTTGCGGACGCCGCCCTGCGGGCTGGCCGATTTGACCGTCGCGGTGATCACGTCGCCGACGCTCGCGTAACGGCGGTGGGATCCGCCTTTGACGCGGATGCAGAGGATCTCCCTGGCGCCCGAGTTGTCGGCGACCTTGAGCCTGGACTCCTGCTGAATCATCGTCCTACCTCGCCTTCTCCACTACGTCGACCAGGCGCCAGCGCTTGGTCTTGGAGAGCGGCCGCGTCTCGACGACCCGGACCACGTCGCCCTCGCCGGCCTCGTTGCGCTCGTCGTGGGCGTGCAGCTTGGTCGAGCTGCGGACGATCTTCTCGTAAGTCCGGTGGCGGCGGGCGATGTCGATGCGGACGGTGATCGACTTGTCGCCCTTGCTGGAGACGACGATCCCCTGACGGATCTTGGCGGCGTTCGCCTCGCTCTCCGCCGGCGGGGTGCCGGTCCCGGGGCTGTGGGCGGACTTCGCCGCTTCGCGCTGCTTGCGCCGCAGGGTGGCCTTGCGCTTGCGCTCCTCGGCCCGCAGCTTCTTACGCTCCTCCGGGTCCGACGGCAGGACCTTCCCCCCCGGGCGCCGGGATTTCTGCAGCCGGCGGCGCTCCTTCCAGGGCAGCTCATCCTCAGGGTTCGGCTCGGCCGGCGCCTCTTCGGCGGCAGGGGCCTCCTCAGCCGCGGGAGCCTCCTCAGCCACCTCCTCGGACGGCCCACTGGCCTCTCCCTCAGCGGCGTCTGCCGCGGGTGGCGTCGTAGGGGGGACCTCCTGCTGCTCTGCAGCTGGAGGTGGGTCCCCTGCGTCGACAGGACCCGCGGCCTCAGCGGCCTCGTCCTGCGAAGTCTCGTCCTGAATCTCTTCTCTTTTCGTCTCGTCGTCGCTCATATCCGTCGCGTCTCTTTCTCTACATCGATGCCGCGCTGGCGCGCCACGGTCAGAAGCCGGGCGATGTCCTTCTTCGCCTGACCCAGCCGGGCGGAGTTCTCGAGCTCGCCGGTCGCATGCCGGAAGCGGAGGTTGAAGGCCTCCTGCTTGGCGTCGATCAGCTTCGCCACCAGCTCGTCGTCTTTGAGATTGTGCACCTCGGCCGCCTTCATCAGTCGCCCGCCCCCTCGCGCATGACGAATTTGGTCTTGACCGGAAGCTTGTGACCGGCGAGGCGCAGCGCTTCGCGCGCCAGCTCCTCGGGGACGCCCGCCAGCTCGAACATGACCTTGCCCGGCTTGACCACGGCGACCCAGCCCTCGGGGTTGCCCTTGCCCGAGCCCATCCGCGTCTCGGCGGGCTTCTTGGTGTAGGGCTTGTCCGGGAAGACGTTGATCCAGACCTTGCCGCCACGTTTGATCTTGCGGGTCATCGCCACACGGGCGGCCTCGATCTGGCGGTTGGTGATCCAGCCGCGCTCCAGCGCCTTGATCCCGTACTCGCCGAAGGCGACGGTGCTGCCGCCCTTGGTGTTGCCGCGCATGCGGCCACGGAACTGTTTGCGGTGCTTGACCCGTTTCGGCATCAGCATCAGCGACCACCTCCACGCTGACCGCCGCGACCGCCGCCGGGCCCACGCCCGCCGCCGGGACCGCGACCGCCACCGCCGCCGCGTCCACCGCGATCGCCGCCGGGGCCGCGCCCGCGTCCGCCGCCGCCCCGGTCGTCGCGGCGCCCGCCGCGATTCTGGGACTGGCCGTCGCCCTCACCGGAGACGAGGTCGGAGCGGAAGCCCTCCGGCATGACCTCGCCTTTGTTGATCCAGCATTTGACGCCGATCCGGCCGGTGGTGGTGCGGGCCTCGAAGAAGCCGTAGTCGATGTCGGCACGCAGCGTGTGCAGCGGCACACGACCGTCGGAATACTGTTCGGTCCGCGCCATCTCGGCGCCGCCGAGGCGACCGGAGACCTGGACCTTGACGCCCTTGGCACCGGAGCGCATCGCCGAGGTCAGGGCGCGTTTCATCGCCCGCCGGAAGGCGACCCGGTTCTGCAGCTGCTCGGCGATCGACTGGGCCACCAGCTTGGCGTCGAGCTCGGGGCGCTTGACCTCGCGGATGTTCACTTTCACCGGGCTGCCGGTCAGCTTGTGGAGCTCCTTGCGCAGGGCGTCGACTTCGCTGCCGGACTTGCCGATCACGATGCCCGGTCGGGCGGTGTGGATATCGACTGCGACCTCGCCACGGCGCTCGATCGTGATGTTCGAGAGCCCCGCGTGCGAGAGCTTGCCGACGATGTGGTCGCGGATCTGCAGGTCTTCCTGGAGGACGTCGGCGAAGTTTTTGTCCTCGTACCAGTTCGACTTCCAGTCGTGGATGTACCCGACGCGGAAACCCTCGGGGTGGATCTTCTGTCCCATGCTTAGTCCTCCACCGGGGTTAGAGCCACGGCGATGTGGCTGGTTCGCTTGTTGATCGGGGTGGCGCGGCCCATCGCCCGCGGGCGGAAGCGGCGCAGGGTCGGCCCCTCGTCGACGGTGATCGAGGCGACGCGCATCTCGTCGCCGATCAGGTCGTGGTTGTTTTCCGCGTTGGCGGCGGCCGAGTTGATCAGCTTGTGGATGTCGTGCGCGGCGCCTCGCGGCGAGAACTGCAGCAGCGCGCGGGCCTTCTCGATGTGCAGGCCGCGTACCTGGTCGGCGATCAGCCTCGCCTTGCGCGGGGCGATCCGCACGTAGCGGGCCTTGGCTTTGACGACCGGGGGCGCAGCCGGCGCTTTCGGCTTCGCTTTGGCTTTTTTCGCCGGCTGTTTTTTCGCTTTCGAAGTTTTGTTGCCGTCGGCTTTCTCTTTGCCTTTGCCTTTGGCTTTGGGTTTGGCGTCTTTTTTGGCAGCCGCTTTTTTCGCCGGGGCTTTTTTGGCTTTCGCCTCTTTTTTCGGCGCAGCCTCTTTTTTCGCGGCGGGTTTCGCCGCTTTTTTGCCTTTGCTGGTGGGCTGTTTTTTGTCTGGGTTCTGCTCGTCGGCCATCGCTATTCCTTACCGCCGTGCGAACGGAAGGTCCGGGTCGGCGCGAACTCGCCGAGCTTGTGGCCGACCATGGACTCCGAGATGAAGACGGGGACGTGTTTTTTCCCGTCGTGGACGGCGATCGTGTGCCCGACCATCTCCGGGAAGATCGTCGAGGTCCGCGACCAGGTTTTCACCATCTGTTTTTTCCCGGCCTCGTTCATCGTCGTGATCCGCCCCATCAGGCGCTCCTCGACCCACGGGCCCTTTTTCGTCGATCTACCCATGGCTTAACGGCCCTTCTTCTTGCCGCGACGGCGGCCGCGGACGATGTAGCGGTCAGACTGCTTGCCCTTCTTGCGGGTGCGGTAGCCGAGGGTCGGCTTGCCCCACGGGGTGACCGGGTGGCCACCAGGCGTGTGGTGGGCCTCGCCGCCGCCGTGCGGGTGGTCGACGGGGTTCATGGCGACGCCGCGGCTCTGCGGGCGCTTGCCCTTGTGGCGGCTGCGGCCGGCCTTGCCCACCTTCAAGTTCTGGTGCTCGGCGTTGGAGAGGGTGCCGACGGTCGCGCGGCAGTTGGCGCGGACCATGCGCATCTCCGAGGAGGGAAGGCGCAGGGTGACCATCTCCCCCTCCTTTGCGACGAGCTGGATCGAGGTGCCGGCGGAGCGGCCGAGCTTGCCGCCCTGGCCGGGGATCAGCTCGACGTTGTGGACGATGGTGCCGGTCGGCATCTGGGCGAGCTCCATCGCGTGGCCCGGTTTGATGTCGGCCTCGGGACCCGATTTGACGACGTCGCCGACCGCCAGCTGCGACGGAGCGAGGATGTAGTCCTTGAAGCCGTCGGCGTAGTGCAGCAGGGCGATGTAGCAGGTGCGGTTGGGGTCGTACTCGATCGAGGCGACCTTCGCGGGCACGCCGTCCTTGAGGCGCTTGAAGTCGATCCTGCGGTAGCGGCGCTTGGCGCCGCCGCCGCGGTGGCGGGCGGTGACGCGGCCGTTGACGTTGCGCCCGCCGGACTTCTTCAGCCCCTCGGTCAGCTTCCGCTCCGGTTCGGAGGCGGTCAGCTGCTCGCGCAGCGGGTAGGTCGCGAAGCGGCGCCCTGGGCTGGTCGGTTTGGTTTTGCGGTTCGGCATCTCTCAGATCTCCCTAGGCAGTCTCGGCGCCCTCGAACAACTCGATCCGCTCGCCCGGCGCTAGCTGGACGATCGCCTTCTTCCAGGCGCGGGTCTTGCCTTTGGTCAGGCCGCGGCGCTTCGGCTTCGAGCGCACCTGCGCGGTCCGGACCGCGGCGACGTTGACACCGAAGACCTCTTCGACCGCCTGCGCGATCTGGGTCTTGTGGGCGCGGTCGTTGACCCGGAAGGTGTACTTCCCCTCGGCGATCAGCGCGTAGCTCTTCTCCGAGATCACCGGGCGGATGAGGATCGTGCGCGCGTCCATCAGCCGAGCCTCTCCTTCAGGGACTCCAGCGCGGTTTCGGAGATGACGATCGCGGCGGCGCCGATCACGTCGGCGACGCCGGCGGCGCCGACCTCGACCACCTGGGTGCGGGGCAGGTTGCGGAAGCTCTTCATCGCCCCGACCTCCTCGCCGGTGACCAGCACCAGGATCGGGTTGCGGGCGCCCCATTTGGCCAGCGCCTGGGCGGCGCTCTTGGTCGACGGGGTCTCGAAGCCGGCGGCGTCGAAGACGGCGACCGAGCCGCGCTCGGCGTGGACCGAGTAGGCGGAGCGCATCGCCCGGCGGCGGGCTTTGCGGTTGACCTTGACGGTGTACTTGCGCGGCTTCGGGCCGAAGGCGACGCCGCCGCCGAAGCGGTTGGGGACGCCGAGCGAGCCGACGCGGGCGCGGCCGGTTCCCTTCTGGCGCCAAGCCTTGGCGGTGGTGAAGGAGACCTCGCCTCGGGTCAGGGTCGAAGCGGTGCCGCGGCGGCGCGAGTTGAGGTCGGCGCGGGCCGCCTCGTGCACCAGCGACTGGTGGAAAG
>DASSYI010000036.1:0-22585 GCA_035703365.1 Solirubrobacterales bacterium | reverse complement strand
GTCGAGGCGGACGATCGCCTGCTCGGAGTCGAACATGAACTCGGCCAGCGCCTTCGCCAGCTCGGTCTTGCCGACCCCCGTCGGGCCGAGGAAGAGGAAGCTGCCGATCGGCCGGTTCGGGTCCGAGAGCCCGGCGCGCGAGCGCCGCAGCGCGTTGGAGACCGCGGCGATCGCCTCCTCCTGGCCGATCACCCGTTCATGCAGGCGGTCCTCCATCTGGATCAGCTTCTCGACCTCGCCCTCCATCAGGCGGCTGACCGGGATCCCGGTCCATTTGGCGACGACCTCGGCGACGTCCTCCTCGGTGACGGTGTCGGCGAGCATCGTGCCGGCGCCCGAGTGAACCTCCTCCAGCCGGGCCTGCCCTTCGGCGATCTCCTTTTCCAGCTCCGGGATCTCGCCGAATTTCAGTTCGGCCGCCCGTTCGAGGTTGGTCTCGCGTTCGGCCTGCTCGACCTCGCGGTTGAGCTCCTCCAGCCGGCCCCGCGCCTGGTTGATCTGCTCGATCGGCTCTTTCTCGTTTTGCCAGCGGGTGCGCAGCTCCGAGGCCTCCTCGCGCAGGTTGGCGAGATCCTCTTCGAGCGCCTCGAGCCGCGCCCTGGAGGCCTCGTCGGTCTCTTTTTTCAGCGCCTCGCGCTCGATCTCCAGCTGCTGGATTCGGCGCTCGACCTCGTCGATCTCGGTCGGCACCGAGTCGATCTCGATCTTCAGCCGCGAGGCCGCCTCGTCGATCAGGTCGATCGCCTTGTCGGGCAGGAAACGGTCGGCGATGTAGCGCTCCGAGAGGGTCGCGGCGGCGACGATCGCTGAGTCGGAGATCCGCACCCCGTGGTGGTTTTCGTAGCGCTCCTTCAGCCCGCGGAGGATCGCGATCGTGTCGTTCATGTCCGGCTCGCCGACCAGCACCGGCTGGAAGCGCCGCTCCAGCGCCGCGTCCTTCTCGATGTGCTTGCGGTACTCGTCGAGCGTCGTCGCCCCGACCGCGCGCAGCTCGCCGCGGGCCAGCATCGGCTTCAGCAGGTTGGCGGCGTCGACCGCGCCTTCGGCGGCGCCGGCGCCGACAATCGTGTGGAGCTCGTCGAGGAAGAGGACAATCTGGCCCTCGGCCTGCTGGACCTCGTTCAGCACCGCTTTCAGCCGCTCCTCGAACTCGCCCCGGTATTTCGAGCCGGCGAGCAGCGAGCCGATGTCGAGCGCGATCACGCGGCGGTCGCGCAGGCTCTCGGGCACATCGCCTTTGACGATCCTCTGCGCAAGCCCCTCGACGATCGCCGTCTTGCCGACGCCGGGGTCGCCGATCAGCACCGGGTTGTTCTTGGTCCGGCGGGAGAGGACCTGGATCACGCGGCGGATCTCCTCGTCGCGCCCGATCACCGGGTCGAGCTTCCCCGCTTCGGCCTCGGCGGTCAGGTCGCGGCCGAATTTCTCCAGCGCCTGGGCGTTGTCCTCGGCGTTCGGGGAGGTGACCTTCGCCGGGCCCTGCACGGCTTTGACCGCCCGCTCCAGCTCGGCCTTGTCGGGCAGCAGGTCGGAGACCCCGGAGCCGTCCTCGGCGAGCGCCAGCAGCAGATGGCCGACGGTGATGTAGCTGTCGCCGAGCTTTGCCATCTCCTGCTCGGCCGCGCGCAGCACCCGCGCCAGGTTCGAGGACATCTGCGGCTCGGCGCCGTCGCCGAGCGTCGGCAGCGCAGCGACCGCCTCTTGCGCCCGGGCCCGCACCGCCGCCGGGTCGGCGCCGACCTTCTGCAGGACCGGGATCGCCATCCCTTCGACCTGGTCGAGCAGCGCCAGCAGCAGGTGGGCCGAGGCGATCTCCGGGTTGTGTCCGGCCCGCGCCAGCTCCTGCGCCGTCGCGACCGCTTCCCGCGATTTCTCGGTGAATCTGTCTGCTTGCATCAGCCCGTCTCTCCGTTCCTCTTGTTCTCGAGCTCAGCGATCCGCTTCCGCAGCCGATCGCCTTCGGCCCGCAGCTTCTGCACCTGCGCTTCCAGCGCCAGCACCATTTCCACCCCGGCGAGGTTCAGCCCTTCGGCGGTCATCTGCTGGATCCGCCGCAGCCGTTCGACGTCGCGCTGGGAGTAGAGCCGGGTGTTCTTCGGCGAGCGCTTCGGCGCGATCAGGCCGCGCTGCTCGTACATCCGCAGAGTCTGCGGGTGCATCTCGGCCAGTTCGGCGGCGACCGAGATCATGAACACGCCCTGCTCCTCGTCGAAGGTCGCTTTGACGGTGCGGCGGTAGGTGGCCATCAGGCACCCGCCTTCCGCAGCAGCTCGGCGCGCGGGTCGGACCCGTTGAGGGCCTCGGCAAGCTTCTCGACCGCCTCGCTCTGCTCCTCGCTCAGCTCGGCGGGGATCGCGATCTCGAGGCGGTAGCGGATGTCGCCGCGGCCTGAGCCTTTCGGCTTCGGCGGGCCCTCGCCGCGCAGTCTCTGGATCGCCCCGTGCTTGGTCCCGGGGGCGACCTTGATCTTCTTCGTCCCGTTCAGCGTCGGCACCTCGATCGTGCCGCCGCGCAGCGCCTCGGGGATCGAGATCGGCACGGTCACTTCCAGGTTGCCGTCGTCGAGGCGCTTGAAGACCGGGGACGGTTTGACCCGCGTGGTCACGTAGAGGTCGCCGGGAGGGCCGCCGCGCGGGCCGTCCTCGCCCTTGCCGGCGAGCCGGATCCGGGTGCCGTCCTTGACCCCCGCAGGGATGTTCACTTTGAGGCGCTTGCTCTGCTGGGTGAGGCCGGAGCCGCCGCAGGTCGGGCAGGGGTCCTCGATGATCTGGCCGGCGCCGCCGCACATCGAGCAGGGCTGGCTGATCGAGAAGAAGCCCTGGCCCTGGGCCTCGACCCCGCGGCCTTCGCAGCGCGGGCAGGTGGTGGGGGAGGTGCCGGGTTTGGCGCCGCTCCCGTGGCAGGTCGTGCAGCGGCTCTGCTTCGGGACGGTGACGCTTATCTGGGTGCCCTCGATCGCCTGGTCGAAGCTCAGCGAGACCTCGGTCTCGAGGTCGCGGCCGCGGACCTGCTGCGGTCGCGCCCGGCCGCCGCCGCCGCGGTTGAAGACGCCGCCGAGGATGTCGCCGAAGTCGAAGCCGCCGAACCCGCCCGGGCCGGTGCCGAACGGCGCCTGGCCGTCCTGGCCGAAGCCGGCGAAGACGCCGCCCTCGTCGTACTCCTTGCGCTTCTCGGCGTCGCCGAGGACGTCGTAGGCGGCGGAGATCTCCTTGAACTTCTCCTCGGCCGCCTCGTCGCCCGGGTTGCGGTCAGGGTGGTAGCGCCGGGCGAGTTTCCGGTAGGCCTTCTTGATCTCCTCCTCGGTCGCCTTCTTCGAGACGCCGAGCGTCTTGTAGAGCTCGTCAGCCATGTCCTCCTAGCCGCTCACCACGACCCGCGCGGGCCGAATCAGGTGGTCGCCGAGGACGTAGCCCTTCTGCAGCACCTCGACCACGACGCCACTCTCAGTTCCCTCCACGGGCTGCGTCGAGAGAGCCTCATGCCGATGCGGATCAAACTTCTCCCCCTTGGGGTCGACCTGCTCGATGCCATGACGCTTAAGCGTCTCCCGCAACCCACCAAGCACCATCTCCACCCCGGAGGCAAGACCGTCTCCGCTCTCGCCACCAGCCTCCAGCGCCCGCTCCAGGTTGTCCACAGCCTCGATCACCTCACGGGCGACCTCCGACTTCCCGCGAGCCTGAGCGGCCTGAACGTCCGCCGCAACCCGCTTCCGATAATTCTCGAAATCAGCCTTGGTCCGCTTAGCCAGTTCGAGGTACTCATCCCGCTCCTTCTGAGCGTCAGCAAGCAGCGCGTCGAAGTCGTCCTCAACGGCCTGAGCCCCAGACTCATCGGCCTCTCCCGTGGGTGGCGTGGTAGGGGGGACCCCCTCCTGCTGCGCAGGAGGGGGTGGGTCCCCTGCCGCGACAGGACCCGCGGGCCGGGGCTCCTCAGTCCCTGAACCGTCCTGGCGATGCGTCATTTGCCGTCCTCGTCAACCACCTCAGCGTCAACGACCTCCTCCTCATCGGAGGCAGTCCCGTTCTCGGCATTGCCATCCCCGGCAGCCTGCTCGGCGGAAGCCGCCGCGTAGATCTGCTCGGAGACCTTGGTCATCGCCGTGTTCAGCGCCTCGAGCTTGGAGTCGAGCTCCTCTTTGGAGCCGCTCTCCAGCGAGCCGCGGACGTCAGTGATCGCCGCCCGCACGTCCTCCTTGCTGCCCTCGTCGACTTTGTCGCCGGCCTCCTCGAGCGCTTTCTCCGCCTGGTAGGCCGCGTTCTCGGCGAGGTTCCGCGTCTCTGCCAGCTCCCGCTGCTTGCGGTCCTCGTCGGCGTGCGCCTCGGCGTCGGAGACCATGCTCTGGATTTCCTCGTCGGAGAGGCCGGAGCCGGATTTGATCTCGATCTTCTGCTCTTTGCCGGTGCCTTTGTCCTGGGCGGCGACGTTGATGATCCCGTTGGCGTCGATGTCGAAGGTGACCTCGATCTGGGGGATGCCGCGCGGCGCCGGCGGGATGCCGGTGAGCTGGAATTTGCCCAGGCTCTTGTTGCCGCCGGCCATCTCGCGCTCGCCCTGGAGCACGTGGATCTCGACCGAGGGCTGGTTGTCGTCGGCGGTCGAGAAGACCTCCGACTTCTTCGTCGGAATCGTCGTGTTGCGCTCGATCAGTTTCGTCATCACGCCGCCTTTGGTCTCGATCCCAAGGGTCAGCGGGGTGACGTCGAGCAGCAGCACGTCCTTGACGTCGCCGGCCAGCACGCCGGCCTGGATCCCGGCGCCGACGGCGACGACCTCATCCGGGTTGACGCCCTGATGCGGCTCCTTGCCGGTCAGCTCTTTGACCTTGTCGCGGACCGCCGGCATGCGGGTCATGCCGCCGACGAGGACGACGTGGTCGACCTCGGTGTCGGCGTCTTTCAGCGCCTGCTTCACCGGCCCGACCACGCGGTCGAGCAGCTCGCCGGTCAGCTCGTTCAGCTTCGAGCGGCTGAGCTTCAGGTCGAGGTGCTTCGGCTGCCCCTCGACGGCGGTGATGAACGGCAGGTTGATCTGCGTCTCCTGGGTCGAGGAGAGCTCGATCTTCGCCTTCTCCGCCGCCTCGTAGAGGCGCTGCAGTGAGTTCTTGTCCTGGGAGAGATCGACACCCTGGTCGCGCTTGAACTCCGCCACCAGCCACTCGACGATCGCTTTGTCCCAGTTGTCGCCGCCTAGGTGGTTGTCACCGGCGGTCGCCTTCACCTCGAAGACGCCGTCGCCGATTTCAAGCACTGAGACGTCGAAGGTGCCGCCGCCGAGGTCGAAGACGAGGATCGCGTGGTCGGCCTCCTCTTTGTCGAGGCCGTAGGCGAGCGAGGCGGCGGTCGGCTCGTTGATGATCCGCTTGACCTCGAGGCCGGCGATCTTGCCGGCGTCCTTGGTCGCCTGCCGCTGGTCGTCGTTGAAGTAGGCGGGGACGGTGATCACGGCGCTGTCGACGGTCTCGCCGAGCTTCGCTTCGGCGTCCGCTTTCAGCTTCTGCAGGATCATCGCGCTGATCTCCGGCGGGCTGTACTGCTTGCCGCGCGCCTCGACCCGCACGTCGCCGTTGGGGCCGGCGACGACCGTGTAGGGGACGATCGTCTCCTCCTCTTTGACTTCGGACTCCTTGCGGCCCATGAAGCGCTTGATCGAGAAGATCGTGTTCTCCGGGTTCATCACCGCCTGGCGTTTGGCGACGGTGCCGACGAGGCGCTCCCCGCTCTCGGCGAACGCGACCACGGACGGGGTGGTGCGCCCGCCCTCGGAGTTCTCCAGCACGGTGGGCTCGCCACCCTCCATCACCGCCACGCACGAGTTGGTCGTGCCGAGGTCGATTCCGATCGTCTTTGCCACTTTTACGCCTACCTCCAGATGGGTTGGGTTGATCAAGCTTTAAAAATCTAAGTGGCAGTATGGCAGATCTCAGATGAGAAGCCAAGCGCCGATTTGCGTCCCACCGATTCGTTCGGGTAGGAACGGGGTTACAAACCTGTGCAGGCAGGTGGGAGGCGGGACAAAACCGAGGAGGAGACTTTGAACCGCATTTCAAGAGACGTCCGCCGGCTGATTCTGCTGGCGCTGGCCGTGCCGCTGGCGCTGGGCCTGTTCGCCGCCGGCGCTGCCGCCAAGTACGGCCCCGGCACCCAGGTCAACGTGATGACCCGGAACCTTTATCTGGGCGCCGACCTGACCCCCGCGATCAACGCCAAAAACACCAACGAGTTCGTCCAGGCCAACGGCCAGATCCTGCGCGAAGTGACGGCCAACGACTTCCCCGTGCGGGCAAAGGGCCTGGCGCAGGAGATCCTGAAAAAGAAGCCCGACCTGGTCGGCCTGCAAGAGGTGGCGATGTGGCGCACCGGGCCCCCCAGCCTCGAACCGCTGCTCAGCCCGGCCGGTCCGACCGCGACCACGGTCCGCTACGACTACCTGACCGAACTGCTCGACCGCCTCAACGCCGGCAAGAAGCGCTACCGGGTCGCGGTCGTCCAGCAGGAGTTCGACTTCGAGGCCCCAGCCGACGAGAACGGGGTGCCGAACGACGGCCCCAACGGATTCATCAAGGACGCCGAGATCAACGGCCGGTTGACGATGCGCGACGTGATCCTCGTCCGGCTCGGCGCCGGCGTGGTCACCAGCCATCCGCAGAAAGGCAACTTCGCGAACATGCTGACCGTCCAGCTCCAGGGCGTAGAAGTGAAAGTCCTGCGCGGCTGGACCGCGATCGACGCCAAGGTCCGCGGCAGCAAGAAGCTCCGCTTCGTCAACACCCATCTGGAGGCGTTCGACGACTCCAACCAGGTGCCGAGCATCCGCGCCCTGCAGGCGGGCGAGCTGGTCGCCGAGGGCGGCCCGGCGACGACCAGCCTGCCGGTGGTCCTGGTCGGTGACCTCAACTCCGACGGCAGCACCGTCGAAGGCGGCGATCGCCAGGCTTACCAGGCCCTGGTCAAGGCGGGGATGCGCGAGCGCAGCACGGCGAAGCCGCCGAGCTGCTGCATCAAGTCGAGCCTGCTGGCGGTCGGCTCCGGCGGCAGCGTCGCCGATTTCGACCACCACATCGACCACGTGATGACCCGTGACCCGAAGAAGGTGAAGCTGATCGCCTCCTCAGTCACCGGGCGTCAGCCTGTCAACGGGTTCTGGGACTCAGACCACGCGGGGGTCTTCAGCTCCCTCTGGATGCTGCGGTAGGGGTTAGCCAGGGATGCGGGGGCGGGCGCCGGCCCGTCCCCGCTGGTTTGCCGGAAGGGGCTCAGCCCTCGCCGGCGGTGCGGGCGACGAATTCGGAGACTTCTTCGGCCTGCTCCTGGTTGAGGATGCCGGCCGGCATCCGCCCCGGGGTGGTCGAGCTGTCGACGCCTTTTTCGATCGCGCCGAGGACGCGCCCCTTGGTCGACTTGACCGTGGTTTCGACCGTTTTCTCGTCGCCTTCCGGGGGGCCGTTGGGCGCCAGCAGTTCGTCGAGGTTCGGCGCGTAGTTGCCGTCGGTGCCGGCGCTGTAGAGCGCGTGGCAGGTGCCGCAGTTGGTGACGAACAGGGACTGGGCTCCCTCGAGGCTCGACGGCACCTGGTCCTCGCCGGTCTCGCCGTCGCCCTTGGCGCGGAAGGCCGCGAAGGGGATGACGACTGCGAGGACGAGGACCAGGACCCCGAACCAGATGAAGGTGCGCTTGCTCATACGGCGGCGCGGATACTACTGGCGCGCTCAGCTGCGCGGCGGCTTCGGCAGCGTCGCACGATTCTCCCGGTACCAGGGGCACATCCGCCGCAGGCCGCACTCGCCGCAGCGGGGTTTAGGCCGGCAGACCGCCCTGCCGTGCCGAATCAGGTTGACGTGGAGCTCGTGCGCGTCCTCGGGAGGGACGATCGCCAGCATCTCGTCGTGGGCTTTCTCGAAGGAGGCCTTGGCGGGGAAGAGGCCGAGCCGGCCGCCGACCCGGTGCACGTGGACGTCGACCGGGATCTCGGGGATGCCCCAGGTGAAGATCAGCACGCAGGCGGCGGTTTTGCGGCCGACGCCGGGCAGGTCGAGGAGGAACTCCAGCGACTCCTCGCGGGGGGCGGTCTCGGTCCAGTCGAGGTCCGGCGGGTCGCCGAGGCGTTCGAGGATCGCCTGGATCCGCGGCGCCTTCTGCTTGGCGAGGCCGCCTGGCCGAATTGCGTCCTCCAGCTCGGCGAGCGGGGCGTCGCGCACTTCCTCCCAGCGGGGGAAGCGCTCCAGCAGCGCCGCGTAGGCGACGTCGCGGTTGCGATCGTTGGTGTGCTGGGAGAGGACGGTCTTGACCAGCTCGCCGACCGGGTCGCCGTGCGGTTCGGCGGCGGGAACGCCGTAGGTCTCCCGCAGCCGGTCCCGGATCGCCCGCACGCGTCGCCTGTCCGGCCGCTTCCAGCTCACCCGCGGCACCCTATTGGGGCGTTAACGCCGGGGCTACAATTGACGGTTCGTGTCCCGTTCCTTTGCCGCCATATCCGCCCGCCTGCCGAAGGGCTGGGGGGACCTCGCCCGCCAGGTCGCGATCCTCGTCAGCGTCGACCTCGCCTACACCTTCGTCCGCGGGATCGCCGACGGCGAGAGGTCGATAGCGATGACGCACGGCCAGCAGGTGATCGACCTCGAGCGCGCGACCCACACCTTCGTCGAGCCCAGCCTGCAGGCGTTCTTCCTGCCCGCGCAGGGCGTGATCGACGTCGCCAACCAGATCTACCTCAACGCCCAGTTCTCGATCGCGCTCGGGTTCCTGGTCTGGCTCTACCTCTTCCGCAACGAGTCCTATTACTTCGTGCGCAACATGTTCGTCGTCTCGATGGGGCTGGCGCTGGTCGGCTACTCGCTGTTCCCGACCGCGCCGCCGCGGATGTTCCCCGAGTACGGCTTCGTCGACACGCTCAACGCCTTCGCCGGGGTGAACCACGACTCGGCGCTCGCGAAGAGCTTCATCAACCCCTACGCCGCGGTGCCGAGCATGCACTGCGCCTTCGCGATGATGATCGGCGTCAGCGGGGTGAAGGTCTGCCGCCACTGGTGGGCGAAAACCTGGTGGGCCTTCTGGCCGCTGCTCGTCTCCTGGGTCACGATCGTCACCGCCAACCACTACTGGGTTGACGCGGCACTCGGCTGGATGGTCGCGCTCTGCGCCGCCCTCGCCGCCCAGCGCCTCGCCCAGGCCCGCCCGCACGCCTGGGCGTTCCGGCCGGTCACCCGCGCGCCCGCCCCGCAAGAGGCCGAGGCGTAATACCCTCACTGCGAATGGGACCCTCCGCGCCCCCCGGGCGCAGCAACCGTGCCGGTGCCCGCAACGGGCAGGAGCTCCGCTCCTACGCCCGCGATCGGCTGATCGAGTCGCGGCTGACGCCGAACGCGATCTCGATGGTCGGCCTGCTCGGCAACCTGGTCGCCGCCGCGCTCGTCACCCAACGCCTCTTCTTCCTCGCCGGGATCGCTTTCGTCCTCGGCTCGGTGATGGACACGCTCGACGGCCGCTACTCGCGGATGTCCGGCAAGGGGACCATGTTCGGCGCCTTCCTCGACTCGACCCTGGACCGGATCGAGGAGGGGATCGTGCTCGCCGCGGTTGCCGGCTACTTCGCCGTCGAAGGCGACGACGTCGCCGCGGCGATGTGCGTGGTCGCCGTGCTCTTCTCGCTGATGGTCTCCTATACCCGCGCCCGGGCCGAGGCCCTGGGGGTCGAATGCAAGGTCGGCTTGGCCACCCGGCCCGTCCGCGTGGTGATACTTTCGATCGGCCTGATCTTCGCCAAGGGCGCCGGCATCGGCGACTTCGAACTGCTGGCGCCGGCGGTCTACGCGATCGCCGCCTTGACGATATTCACCACCTTCCAGCGGGTATGGCATGTGAGAAACGAGCTTTCCGGCGAGGCCTCAGGCGTCAAGGACGCCGACGGCGGCGCTGAGGACGTGTAACCAGCGAAGCCGCCAGGTGTCTAGAGCCACCCAGCGCAATCCAGGAGGACTTCGAAATTCATGAGTGAGAACGGAGCAAACGGCCACGCGAACGGCGTCGGCCGCGCGGAGGACAAGGTCCGGGTCGCGATCGTCGGCGTCGGCAACTGCGCCAACAGCTTCATCCAGGGCGTCCAGTACTACAAGGACGCCGATCCCAGCGACGAAGTGCCGGGCCTGATGCACGTCGACCTCGGCGGCTACCACGTCCGCGACGTCGAGTTCGTCGCCGCCTTCGACATCGACTCCGAGAAGGTCGGCAAAGACCTCGGCGAGGCGATCTGGTCGGGGCAGAACGACACGATCAAGTTCGCCGACGTGCCGAACATGGGCGTCAAGGTCGAGCGCGGGATGACCCACGACGGCCTCGGCAAGTACCTGAAAGAGAAGATCACCAAAGCCCCGGGCGAAACCGCGGACGTCGTCGGCATCCTCAAGGAGACCAAGGCCGACGTCCTCGTCTGTTACCTGCCGGTCGGCTCCGAGGAGGCGACCAAGTGGTACGTCGAGCAGGCGCTCGCCGCCGGCGTCGGCTTCGTCAACTGCCTGCCGGTCTTCATCGCCCGCGAGGACTACTGGGACAAGCGCTTCGAAGATGCCGGCCTGCCGATCATCGGCGACGACATCAAGAGCCAGGTCGGGGCGACGATCGTCCACCGCTCGCTGGCGCGCCTCTTCCACGACCGCGGCGTGCGGCTGGAGCGGACCAGCCAGCTCAACGTCGGCGGCAACATGGACTTCTACAACATGCTCGAGCGCGAGCGGCTGGACTCGAAGAAGATCTCGAAGACCAACGCCGTCACCTCGATCATGGGGCACGAGCTGCCGCCCGAGAACGTCCACGTCGGCCCCTCCGACTACGTGCCGTGGCTGACCGACCGCAAGTGGGCGCACATCCGTCTCGAGGGCAAAGCCTTCGGCGACGTGCCGCTGACCGCCGAGTTGAAGCTCGAGGTCTGGGACTCGCCGAACTCCGCCGGCGTCGTCATCGACGCGGTGCGGCTGATCAAGCTGGCGCTCAACAACGGCGTCGCCGGTCAGCTCGACGGCCCCTCCAGCTACCTGATGAAGTCCCCGCACAGCCAGCGGCCCGACGACGAGGCCCGCGAACAGACGGAGGAGTTCATCGCCGCCAACAAGCGCGGCGGCTCGCTGCCGGGTCAGCCGGCGGAGACGTCGAGCACCGCCCCGGCCCAGAACTGACGCACCGGACCTGAGTACCGAGACCGCGAGAGATCGTCGTATAGGCGACTTCTCGCGGTCTCGGCGCGTCCGGGCTCTTATTCTGCTTCCGTGACCCTCGAGCCGCTTTCGATCGCGCAGGTCTTCCCGGTGCGCCGCAACGGCGCCGGGCCGGCGGCGCGGTTCGCGACCGGCCTCTCCGAGGAGCTGGAGCGGCGGGGGCACGAGGTGCTGCGGATCTCGACCGGGGATCCGGTTAAACGGATGCTGAAATCGCGGCCGCTGGACATCGTCCACGTCCACGACCCGTTCGCGCCGAGCGCTCCCTCGGCGGCGCTGCGGCACTCCTTCTCGCTCAACGTCGCCACCTTCCACGCCCCGCAGGAGCGGGTGCTCTCGACCCAGGTGGCGCGCCCGTTCGTCGAGATCTTCTTCGGCCGCATCGACGCGCGGACGGTCACCCGGCCGGAGACCGCGGAGCTGCTGGAACGCTTCTTCCCGGCCGGCTACCAGCTGCTGGAGGGCGGCGAGGAGCCCGAGTGGGGGCGGGTCGCCGAGGAGCTGGAAGCGATCTACCGACGCCTGCTCGCCCGCCGCCACGACCCGACCGGAGACGTCGAGGTCCAGGAGCGCATCGCCGGCCGGCCGCTGATCGAGGTCGACCTGCACATGCACACCGACCATTCCGGCGACTGCGCCACCCCGGTCGACGTCCTCATCAACACTGCCCGGGACCGCGGCCTGGGGGCGATAGCAATCACTGACCACAACGAGGTCTCCGGGGCGCTGGAGGCGCGCAAGCTGGCCGAAGAGCTGGGCGACATCAAGGTGATCGTCGCCGAGGAGGTGAAGACCGCCGAGCAGGGCGAGGTGATCGGCCTCTTCCTCGAGGAGAAGATCCCGAAGGGCCTGACGATGGCGGAGACGATCGCCGAGATCCGGGCCCAAGGCGGGCTGGTCTACGTGCCGCACCCCTTCGACCGCTTCCACTCGGTCCCCGACTACGAGCACCTGCTCGACATCGTCGAGGAGATCGATCTGCTGGAGGTCTTCAACCCGCGGGTGGCGGTGACCTCGTTCAACGAAGAGGCGGTGCGGTTCGCGGCGAAGTACCGGATCATCCCCGCCGCCGGCTCAGACAGCCACGTCGCGCAGGGGCTCGGCAGCGTGCGGCAGCGGATCCATGACTTCGACGGGCCGGCGGAGTTCCTCGAGGCGATGCGGGGCGCCGACATCACCCGCAAGCACAAGAACCTCGTCTACGTCCAGACCCTGAAGTTCCTGCAGACGACGGGGCGCCCGAAGGCGCCGAAACGGCGGGTCCCGAACGCGAAGCCGGTGCGGGGCGGAAAGCCCCGGCGGCGCAAAGAAGGGCGGCGGGCGAGCAAGTCCTGATGCAGACGGACCGTCGCAAAGGAGCCACGCCCGCCTCGTCAAAGAGTGCCCCGATGCGCAGCATTGACGACGAGATCCGCGAGAAGTACCTGGAGCGCGCGATCCGCGAGCTCAACCAGATGAGCCGCGAGGTCCAGGAGTGCCAGCACTGCCCGCGCGGCAAACTGATGCCGGTCCTCGGCTCGGGCCACCCGCAGGCCGACGTCTTCATGCTCAAGCACGCGCCGCTGGCCTCGGAGATCGAGGAGGGGGTCGCCTTCTACGGCCGCTCCGGCAACGCGCTGATGAAAAGCTTCAAGCGGCTAGGCATCGACCCGCTTGCCGTCTACGGCACCCTCTGCGTCAAATGCCCTACGCCCGAGCCCGAACTCGCCCCCGGCGAGTGCATAGGACGACTGGCCGAGGAGCTGGCGATCGTGCAGCCGAAGATCGTCGTCGTCATGGGCGAGCCCGCGCTCCGCGTCCTCAACGGCCTCAGCGTCCCCCTCTCCCGCCCGATCGAGCAGCGCGAGGGAGAGATCCAGGCCTTCACCCCCACCGTCGACGCCCTCTACGTCCCGGACATCGACGCCTCCCTGGACGAAGAGGGCGCCAAGCAGCGCTTCTGGCGAGCCTTTAAGACGCTTGGCGAGTGGTACGACGACCTGCCGCCGTATTGAGAAGTACTTACTGAATACTCAGATATTTACGGGTATCCTCCTTCTCCAAGGCGGGGGCGGTCCAAACCCCGCGAGACCAAGGGGGAAAAATGAACTGTCAGAAGCTTTCGGGCCTCGTCCTGGCTGGGCTGTGCTTGTACGCCGCAATCTTTGGAACGGGATCGGCCTCGGCGACCATTCTGTCCGTGGGTGGGGTGACGAAAAACGAAGCGGTCTCGATCACCGCCACGCTTTTGTCTGGCACTAGCGCGATATGGAAAACCTCTGGCGGCACCACCCTTGAGACATGCACCACGTCGGAATTACAAGGGAAAACCGAAGCTCCGTTCAGCGGCACGACCGTGAACGGGTCGATGTCGAAATGGTCATTCGGCGGTTGCAGCGAGGCGACTAACACCATCAGTACCGGCGGGTTCTCCATCTCTTGGATCTCTGGTACCACAAATGGGACTCTGTCGTCCAACGGCACAGAACACACAATGTATTCAACACTGAGTGGCACCAGCGCAATCTGCAAAACTGGTGCCGGGACCGTTCTCGGCACCGTCACAGGATCCAGTGGCGGTCACATCACCATCGACATCGACGCTAAAGTGACTTGCGGCATCCTCGGCACGATCACTTGGGTGGCCAGCTACACGGTCACAAGCCCGACAGGACTAGCGGTCGAGAAAGAAGCGCCCCCGGTCGAACCCACCACCGAGCTATTCCAAAGCACAGGCGGTACGCAGGACACACTTCCCGCCGGCACCGAACTTGCCGCGAGCCTGCAGTCGGGTTCGTCGATGAGCATCAAAGATGATCATGGCGTCCAAGCGACGACATGTACGGGCTCGGAATTCAACGGCAAAACCGAAGTGAGCGGCAAAACCGTGACACTGCCGCTTTCGAACCTGGCGTTCACGGGCTGCAGCCATACGACGAAAGTCCTGAAACCCGGCAAGCTGCACTTTGCCTGGACCTCGGGCAGCAACGCGACGGTCAGCTCCTCCGAAGCTGAAGTGACAGTCGTCTCGACAGCATACGGCATTTCGTCCCTCTGCAAAACCACGACCGGTACGCCCATCGGGACCCTGACAGGTGCCAAAGAAGGAAACGCAACCTTGGACGTGAACTCCAAAGTTGACTGCGGCATCCTCGGTCTCAGCACCTGGACGGGGACCTACACGATCACAAAACCGACCGGGCTGGTGGCGGGAGAAGCAATTACCCCAACGACCGAGCTCTTCCAAAGCACAGGCGGTACGCAGGACACACTTCCCGCCGGCACCGAACTTGCCGCGAGCCTGCAGTCGAGCTCGTCGACGATCATCAAAGACTCGGGCGCCTCCCTGGCGACGACATGCACGGGCTCGGAATTCAACGGCAAAACTGAAGTGAGCGGCAAAACCGTGACACTGCCGCTTTCGAACCTGGCGTTCACGGGCTGCAGCCACACGACGAAAGTCCTGAAACCCGGCAAGCTGCACTTTGCCTGGACTTCGGGCAGCAACGCGACGGTCAGCTCCTCCGAAGCCGAACTGACAGTCGTCTCGACAGCATTCGGTCTTTCGTCCCTCTGCAAAACCGGGACCGGCACGACCATCGGGACCCTGACAGGCGCCAAAGAAGGAAACGCGACCTTGGACGTCAACTCGAAAGTCGACTGCGGCTTCCTCGGTCTCAGCCCCTGGACGGGGACCTACACGATCACAAAACCGACCGGGCTGGTGGCGGGAACCTAAAACGCCCCTCGCCAGTCAGCAATATCCGCCCGTTGCTATTGGTGGGGCGGCCCGCCTTTGCGGGGGGTGTCGTCCGGGTTGCCGGCAGCCTTGGCGGGGTGCCTTTCACCCTGCGGCTCGGCTCGATGCTGCTCGTGAGCGGGCTTGCCGGATCCGGGCTCTTTGATCGCGGCGGCAGCCGCTTTCGCCTTGTCGGTGAGGCTGCTTTTGCCTTTCGCGACCTTTTTCAGCTCCTCGGCGTCGGCTTTGAGCGAGTCCACGCCTCCGCGCTTGTCGATTGCGTCTTTCGCTTTGTCGGCGAGCTTCTTGAAGTCCATGGTCCTCCTGACGAGCTTGGCGGCGGTTGGTGACTTGTACCCCCTATAGAGGGACTAACTCACCAATCGTCAGCTGAGAGGGGCGGCAGCCTCGGCGAGAGCGGTCATCGGCTCGACCTTTGCCGATGCGAGGCCGCGGACGACGATCGTGTCTAGGGGGTCCTCGTAGGCGGACAGCTGGCGCTGGGCGTCATCGCTGTCGGCGGCGGCGACGCCTACGGTGCCCTCGGGCTCGGCTAGGCGGTCGAAATGGTCGCGGTAGCCCTTGTGGAGGTCGCGGTAGAAGGACTCCTCCTTGGCGAGGCGCTCGGCGGCGTCGGGGCCGACGGCGGTGCGGACGTAGCCGAAGACCGGTGGAGCGGGGCGGCCGGTGTCGGCGGCTCCGGCTTCGACCTTGGCGCGGGCGCCGGCGGCGAAGCTCGGGGTCATCCAGTTGAAGAAGACGCCGTCGTAGGCGCTGCCGGCGAGTTCGCACATCTTCGGCCCCATCGCCGCGAGGACGAGTTTCACATCCGGGAGCAGCCGCCGCAGCTCCGGCAGCGCCTCGCGCATCGCCGTCAGCGGCCTCTTGTTGAAGCCCGCCCCGACCCCGAGCCAGAGCTTGGCCGGGTCGATCCCGAACTCCTCGACGTCGGCGGCGATCTGCTCGGGCGGGGTGCGGTCGAGGGCGATCACGGCGACGCCGAGCTCGATCCCCGGCGCCGCGGCGGCGAACTCCGCCAGCGTCGCCAAGCCTTTGGCGCCGGGATGGTCGTTGGACCACATCGACTCGTAGCCGAGCTCGGCGCAGCGGGCGGCCAGCGGCCGCGCCACCTCCGGGTCCAGTCCCGCCGCCACTCCGAAAGCGCGGCCCATCAGGCGCCGTCTCCCTCGCCGGCGGGTGCTTCGCCGGCGGGTCCGGCGGCGGCGCCGCGCCGGGCGGCCTGCCGCTCGAAGAGCGCGACGCACTCGATGTGGGGGGTCTGGGGAAACATGTCGACCGGCCTCACGCGGGCGAGCTTATAGCCGGCCTCTCCCAGCTGGGCGGCGTTGGGCGCGAGCGTGGTCGGGTTGCAGGAGACGTAGACGATCTTCTCCGCCTCGCACTCGATCACCCGGCGGACGATCTTCTGCGAGAGCCCGGCCCGCGGCGGGTCGACGACGACCACGTCGGGCTTGCCGGCTTTCTCGATCAGCGGCCGCACCCCGGTCCGCGCGTTGGCGGCCATGAAGTGGGCGTTCTCGATCTTGTTGCGGCGCGCGTTGCGCTCGGCGTCGGCGATCGCCTCGGGGACGATCTCCAGCCCCCAGACCTCGCCCGCCTGCCCGGCCATCGTCAGCCCAATCGTGCCGATCCCGCAGAAGAGGTCGAAGACCCGCTCGCGCCCGCTCAGCCCGGCGAACTCGGCCGCGACCGCGTAGAGGCGCTCGGCCATCTCGGTGTTGGTCTGGAAGAAGGCGCCGTGGGACATCTCCAGCTTCAGGCCGCAGAGCTCCTCGCGCAGCCGCTCGGCGCCGAGCACCCCGGTCGGGCCGTCACTGCCGCCCGACTCCCCCTCGACGATCGTGTGCAGATCGACCGGTGGTCGCGGGAAGCGCGCTTTGACGGTCACCAGGCGCGTCTGGATCTGGCCGGTCCGCCGCCCCTCGCGCACGGCCAGGTTGCGCAGGACGCCGCGCCCGGCCCGCCGGTCGAAGGCCGGGATCGATTCCTCCCGCGCCCACTCGCGCACCGCGTTCCGCGCCTCGTTGCCCGCCACCGAGCCGAGGTGGCAGTCATCGACGTCGACGATCAGGTCCCAGCGGCCGCGGGCGTGGAAGCCGAGCGCCAGCTCCTCGTCGTTTTCGCCGAAGCTGTATTCGAGCTTGTTGCGGTAGCGCCACTCCTCGACCGCCGGGACGATCGGCTCGGTCTCGAACCCGTCGAGCCCGCCGATCCGCCGCAGCGCGTCGTCGACCTGCTCCTGCTTGTAGGCGAGCTGGCGCTCGTAGGCGAGGCCCTGCAGCGGCGCGCCGGGGCAGGGCTCGCCGCCGTGGGTGCAGGTGTCGGGCAGGCGCTCCTCCGAGGCGCGGACCACCTCGACGGCCCGCGCCTCGGCGAAGCGCTTCTTCGCTTTCGTCACCTCGGCGCGGACCCGGTCCCCCGGCAGCGCCCCGGTGACGAAGACGACCAGGCCCCCGGCGCGGGCTACGCCCCGCCCGCCGAAGGCGAGCGAGTCGATCTCCAGATCGAGCAGCTCGCCCCGGCGCGGAGCGCGTGGCTTAGTCCCGGGAGCGGCCTCCACCTATACCTACGGCAGCGCTTTGCGCGCCTGATTGACCAGCCGCTCTAGTTCTTTGATCAGCGAGTCGCGCTGTTTCCTGCCTTTTTTCACCAGGTCGGTGAGCAGTTTCTCGGCGTCGGTGCGGGTCATCCGGCCGCGTTTGACGGCGTCGTCGACGACGTCCTGGATGCGGTCGCGGCTCAGGGTCACGCTCTGCTCGAGGCTCTCGCGGAACTGCGCGACGCTCTTGTCAAGGCCGCTGGTCGCTTTACCGGCGGACCTTTTGGTTGCGGAGGCTTTGCGTTTCGCGGTTTTTTTCGCCCCGGAAGATTTGCGTTTGGCGGCACCTTTTTTCGCGGCTTTCGAACGCGATTTCGACGCAGCTTTTTTGGAAACCGCTTTTTTGGCTTTCGTCGCTTTGCCTTTGGCTTTCGATTTCGCCGATTTAGCCGCTTTGGCCGATTTCGTCGTTTTCGATTTCGCGGCGGCTTTCCTGGCTTTGTTCCTGGTGCCAGTAGCTTTGCCGGTCGCTTTTTTCTCCGCCATCAGTTTCTGCCTCCGGTTGGTTGACCGCTGGGTGGGACCCGACTATCTCAATTCCGCAGGAGGTGTGGGTCTTCCGCAAGGAACCGTGCCTGCACCGGTGCATGATCGGAGAGGCGCAGGGCGCGTCCGTCGAGCGGCAGCTCGCGCGCCTCGGCCGGCCAGCGGGTCGGCGGCTCCACCACCTCGAGGCCGCGGCAGAGGATGTGGTCGATCGCGTCCGGCGCAGTGCTCGGCGCCAGGTCGAACTCGTCCCGCAGCCGCTCGAAGATCCGCGGCTGCTTACCCGGCCGCAGGTTGAGGTCGCCGCCGAAGACGAGCGGCGCGCCGGCCGCCCACTCCAACGCCGCCCGCGCCGCCTTGACCACGTCCTCGGCTGCCAGCTTCGGCCAGTCGTTGGTCGCGTGCAGGTTGGCGACGCAGATACCGGAGGCGGTGCGGACGAAGCCCATCGCCCGGCGCTCGGGCTCGCCCTCGTGGATCGCGATCTCGCGCCGCTCGGCGATCCCGCCGAGCTTGCCGGGCACCCGGACCAGGATCAGGTTCGAGCCGCCCTCGCCGGAGGCCATCAGGTCTGGGTTCTGCCGCGCCAGCAGCCCGCGCACCGGTCCGAGCGCGTTGCGGGAGGTCAGCGTCCGGTGGGCCTCTGCAGAGCAGGCCCGCGCCAGCGGCTCGGCGAAGCGCGGCGGGCACTCCTGCAGCATCGCCACGTCCCACTCGGCCCCGGAGAGGACGGTCGCGAACTCCGCGGTCAGGTCGCGGTTGACCTGGACGTGGGTCGCGTTCCGCGTTGCGGTCCGCAGCAGCCGCGAGCGCCAGGTGCGCAACGCCGGGTCGGGCGGGAAGTCGCGCCCGTGGAAGAGGTTCCAGCTGAGGACGGTGATCTCCATCCGGCGTAGTATCCGCAAGCTTGTTGATCGCGATGCGAAGCGGAGCGCACCCTTGATGAATTTCCTCACCGGCGAAGAGCTCGGCGCCTTCGAGCTCGGCAAGCTGCTCGACCGCGCGGCCGAGCTGAAAGCCGGCCGCCGCGACGGCGTCGGCCGCGATTCGCTTGCCGGCCGCAGCGTCGCCCTCGTCTTCGAGAAGCCCTCGACGCGGACGCGGATCTCCTTCGACGTCGGCGTCGCCGAGCTCGGCGCCCACGGGGTGATGCTGCGCGGCGACGAACTGCAGCTCGCCCGCGGCGAGTCGGTCGGCGACACCGCCCGCGTCCTCTCCCGCTACGTCGACGCGATCGTGATCCGCTCCGGCTCCCACGAGAACGTCGCCGCGCTGGCCGAGGCGGCCGACGTGCCGGTGGTCAACGGGCTGACGCCGCTGCACCACCCCTGCCAGGCGATCGCCGACCTGCTGACGATGCGGGAGCGCTTCGGCGACCTGCAGGGCCTGCGGCTCGCCTACGTCGGCGACGGCAACAACGTCGCCCGCTCGCTGGCGATCCTCGGCGAGCTGGCCGGCGTCGAGGTGGTCGTCGCCGCGCCCGAGGGCTACCAGCTGGAGGAGGGTCACGGGGCGAAGTTGACCAGCGACCCGCGCGCCGCGGCCGCCGAGGCCGACGCGCTCTACACCGACGTCTGGGTCAGCATGGGCGACGAGGAGGAGGCCGCCCGCCGGCGCGCCGACCTCGCCCCGTTCCAGCTCGACGCCGACCTGCTCGCCGCCGCGAAGGACAGCGCCATCGTCCTCCACTGCCTGCCCGCGCATCCCGGCGAGGAGATCGCCGTCGACGTCCTCTACGGCGAGCACTCGGCCGTCTGGGACCAGGCCGAGAACCGGCTGCACGCGCAGAAGGCGCTGCTGGAGATGCTGCTCACCGAGTAGCGGGCGCCCGTGTATCCCGAGATCCACATCGGCCCGCTGACCCTGCAGACCTTCGGGCTCTGCTTCGCGCTCGCCTTCCTCGCCGCCGGGGCGCTGATCTGGAAGCGCTTCGGGGAGATCGGCAAGCCGCCGGACTGGGCGTATGAGATGGGGTTCGCGGCGCTGGTCGGCGGCATCGTCGGCTCCCGGGTCTACTTCATCCTCCAGAACTACAGCGAGGTCAAGGACGATCTGCTCGGCAACCTCTTCAGCGGCTCGGGCCTGGTCTGGTACGGCGGCGCGATCGGCGGCGCGATCGCGGTCCTGCTCTGGGCCTGGTACCGCGGCTTCCTCGGCCTGGCGCTGCTCGACGTCGCCGCCCCGGCGCTGGCGCTCGGCTATGCGATCGGCCGCTGCGGCTGCCAGCTCTCCGGCGACGGCGACTACGGCAAGGCCTGGAACGGGCCCTGGGCGATGTCCTACCCCGACGGCACCGTGCCGACCGACCAGACCGTCCACCCGACGCCGATCTTCGAGACGCTGGCGATGGGGCTCGGCGCCTGGTTCCTCTGGCAGCTGCGCGACCGGGTCCGCGCCGGGATCCTCTTCGCGATCTACCTGGTGTACGCGGGGGCGGAGCGCTTCCTCGTCGAGTTCCTGCGCCGCAACGCGACCGACGCCCTCGGACTGACCACGGCGCAGCTGGAGAGCCTGGCGATGATGGCCGCCGGAGCGGTCTGGATCGCTATCGTGAGCCGTCGCCACGGAGGCATCGGCCGGCCGGCGGCGAACGAAAGAGCTGCGGCAGAGGCATAAGCGGTTCAGGTATGCGCGGCAGCCCCTGATCACTGGTATCTTGCGCAAAATCTTTGGAGCGGTCGACTAGGGAAGGAATGGCAGGCAGATGGCGGCTATAGACGTTCAGAGCGAGGGACCCTCGGCTCGCACCGTGGGAGCGATCCTCGACGACGCGGCCGAGCGCATCGCCGCCGCCGGAGTCGACGACGCCCGCACCGAGGCCGAAATCCTCGTCGCCGACGCGCTCGGCGTCGGGCCGAGCGAGCTGAGCGTGGAGAGCGCCGGCGAGATCGACGGCGAGGCGGCGGCAAAGATCGAGCGCAACGTCCAGCGCCGGGTCGAGCGCGAGCCGATGGCCTACATCCTCGGCCGCGCCCCGTTCCGCAACCTGGAGATCTACGTCGACGAGCGCGTCCTCTGGCCGCGCCGTGAGACCGAGCTCCTGGTCGAGGTCGGCACGCAGCTGCCCGAGGGCGCCCGCGTGCACGAGATCGGCACTGGCTCCGGCGCGATCGCGCTGGCGCTGCTCTCCGAGCGCCCCGACCTGAAGGTGACCGCCTCCGACCTCTCGCCCGACGCCGTCGAAGCGGCGCGCGAGAACGCCGAGCGGCTCGGGCTCCCGCTGGAGGTCACGGTCGGCAAGGGCCTGCCCGAGTCGGTCGAAGCCGAAGACGTCGACCTGGTGATCGCCAACATGCCCTACGTCACCGACGAGACGATCTTCGAGCGCTCGCCGGAGATCCAGAAGGAGCCGCGGATGGCCGTCACCGGCGATTGCGGCGAGGACGGCCTCGGCGTGATCCGCAGCGTGATCGCCGAAACGCCCTCCGGCTGGAAGCTGGCGATGGAGCACGACACCCATCACGGACCGGCGATGCGCGAACTGCTGCGCGAGGCGACTACGCTTCAGGACTATGAAGGTGACGACCGGGTCACCGTCGGTCTCGCCCCCTAGCAGCGAGCTGAGCGCCGGCGATGAGCGATAGCCCTTCCGCCGAGGCGGCGGGCCAGTCAGGCGACCGCTCGGTCGCCGTCTCCACCGAGGAGCAGCGCCGGGCCAAGCTGGAGCGTCTACGCGCGGAAGGGATCGACCCCTACCCGCACTCGTTCCCCGACCGCACCCACGTCGAGGAGGTCGAAGCGGCGCACGACCCCGCCGCGCTGGGGGAGGGCGAGCACGACGGGTTCTCCTACCGGGTGATGGGCCGGGTGACCGGCAAGCGCGGCCACGGCAAGACCGCCTTCCTCGACGTCCGCGACATCACCGGCACGATCCAGGCCTACGCGCGCCGCGACGTGCTGGGCGAGGAGGCGTTCGCGCGGGTCGAGGACCTCGACATCGGCGACCTGGTCGGGATCGAGGGGCCGCTGCACGTGACCAAACGCGGGCAGCTGGCGATCGGCGTCCGCGAGTGCATCCTGCTGGCGAAGGCGCTGAAAGACCCGCCGGACCTCTTCCACGGCATCTCCGACCCGGACACGCGCTACCGCCAGCGCGAACTCGACCTGATGGCGAACGAGGGATCGCGGGAGATCTTCAAGAAGCGCGACGACCTGTTGTTCGCGATCCGCAGCCACATGCACGAGCGCGGCTGGGTCGAGCTGGAAACGCCGGTCCTGCAGCGGCTGACCGGCGGCGCCGCGGCGCGGCCGTTCGTCACCCACCACAACGCGCTCGACCGCGAGCTCTTCCTGCGCACGGCGACCGAGCTGTACCTGAAGCGGGCGATCGTCGGCGGCTTCGAGAACGTCTACGAGCTGAGCCGCTTCTTCCGCAACGAGGGCATCTCGCCCAAACACAACCCCGAGTTCACGATGCTCGAGATGTTCGTCGGCGGGGCCGACTGGAACGGCGTGATGGAGTTCCAGGAGGACCTCGTCTCGACCGTGGTCGAGAAGGTGATGGGGACGACGGTGATCGAGCGCGACGGGGTCGAGATCGACTTCAAGGCGCCGT
>DASSYI010000054.1:0-6497 GCA_035703365.1 Solirubrobacterales bacterium | reverse complement strand
AGAGGACGGTCTTCTTGATCTCCGCCTGCAGGCGCAGGAACTCGTTCTGCAGGCGCTCCCGGTTGATCGGGTCGATCGCGCCGAAGGGCTCGTCCATCAGCATCACCAGGGGGTCCGCCGCCAGCGCCCGCGCCACCCCGACCCGCTGCTGCTGGCCGCCGGAGAGCTGCGCCGGGTAGCGGTCGCCGAGCTCGGGGTCGAGCCCGATCAGCTCCAGCAGCTCCGCCGCCCGCTCGCGGGTCCGCTCCTTCTTCCAGCCGAGCAGCTGGGGGACGGCGCCGATGTTCTCGCTGATCGTCCGGTGCGGGAAGAGGCCGATCTGCTGGATCACGTAGCCGATCTCCCGCCGCAGCTGGGCCGGCTCGCGGTCGCGCACCGAGTGCTCGCCGATCAGGATGTCGCCCTCGGTCATCTCGACCGTGCGGTTGACCATCCGCATCGCCGTCGTCTTGCCGCATCCGGAGGGGCCGACGAGGACGCAGATCTCGCCCGCGGGCACCTCGAGCGTCAGCTTGTCGACCGCCGGGGTGGGCGAGTTGCCGTACCGCTTGGTCGCCTCCTGGTAGCGGACGGAGGAGGCCGCGGGCTCGTTCATAGCCCCAGTCTTCCCGCTCGCTCGGCTGCTTTAACCACCACTTCCTCCAGCCCCGGCACCTCGCCTCCGCGCATCAGCACCTGCCCGGCGACGACGGTGGTGTCGACGGCGGAGCCGGCGGCGGCGTAGACGAGGCCGGCGGTGAGCTCGCCGACCCCAAGCTCGGGTGAGCGGGGGTCGAGGAGGAGGAAGTCGGCGGCCGCTCCGACCTGCAGCCCGGTCGCGCCGAGCCGGGGGGCGGCGGCGCCGGTGGCGACGGCCCAGGCTTCGCCGGCGTCGACCGCGGTCGGGTCGGCGGCGGCGTGCTTCTGGGCGAGGGCGAAGGCCTTGAGGTCGGCGAGCAGGTCGAGCGAGTCGTTGGAGCCGGCGCCGTCGGTGCCGAGCCCGACCGCTACCCCCGCCGCCCGGGCGGCGGGGAAGGGGAAGACGCCGCCGACCGCGAGCTTCATGTTGGCGACCGGGTTGGTGACGACGGTGGCGCCGCGCTCGGCGACCAGCGCCAGCTCCTCGGGGTCGAGCCAGACGCCGTGGGCGAGGACGGTGCGCTCGCTGAGCAGGCCGAGGCGGTCGAGGTAGAAGGCGGGCCGGGCGCCGTGGGCGGCGAGGCAGTCCTGGACCTCCCCCTCGGTCTCGGAGAGGTGGATCTGGACCGGCAGATCGCACTCGGCGCTGAGCTCGCCGATCCACCGCAGCGACTCCTCGCTGACGGTGTAGATCGCGTGCGGGGCGAGGGCGGGGGTTATCTCCGGCCCGCACCCGGCGAGCTCCTCGAGCCCGCGGTGCGCGGCGTCCCGCAGCTCCTCCGCGCTGCTGTGGAGGTCGAACAGCGGCGCCCCGATCGTCGCCCGGATGCCGGCGTCGGCCACCGCCCGCGCGGTCGCGGCGGGGTGCCAGTACATGTCCCAGAAGCGGGTGGTGCCGCTGCGCAGCATCTCGGCGCAGGCCAGGCGGGCGCCCCAGTAGACGTCCTCGTCGGTCAGCTTCGCCTCGACCGGCCAGATCTTCTCTTCCAGCCACGGCATCAGCGGCAGGTCGCCGCCGGAGCCGCGGAAGAGCGTCATCGCCGCGTGGGTGTGGCCGTTGACGAGCGGCGGGACCAGGTGGGCGCCGGCCGCGTCGAGCGTCTCGTCGCCGGGCTGGGCGACCACGTCGGCGCCGATCGCCGCGATCGTCCCGTCCTCGCAGCGAACCCCAACATTCTCCCCGTCCAGCAGCGCGTTCTCGACGGTCAGCGTCATCGGCCCACCGCCCCGAGGCGCGGTAGGACCGCGGCCAGGCCCTCGCGCAGGCGCTCGGCGTTGATCAGCCGGTCGGCTTCCAGTTCGGCGACGCTGATCGTCTTCTCGCCGAGACCGTTGGCGAGGTTGTCGACGACGCAGAGGGCGGCGTAGGCCAGCCCCAGCTCGCCGGCGACGACGCACTCGGAGGCGATCGTCATCCCGACCACGTGCGCGTGGGTCGCCATCAGCCGGATCTCCGCCGGCGTCTCGAAGCGCGGCCCGCGCGCCTGCCAGTAGACGCCACCGTCGCGGGGCGCCTGACTGCCCTCGCTCCAGGCGGCGATCGCTTCCGCCCGCAGCTCGGGGTCGAAGCCGGGCGCCGAGTGGGCGCGGGCGTCCTCGTGGATCGAGTCGCCGAGGTTGAGGGCGATGAAGTCATCGGGGCAGACGAGCCCGCCGACGCCCAGCTCCTCGGGGCGCAGCGAGCCGACCGAGCCGATCCCCAGCACCCGGTCGCATCCCTGCTCCAGCAGTGGCCGCAGGTTCGCCTCGTGGTCGATCGCGTGGGGGAGGACGAAGCCGCCGTCGGCGGTGCGGTGGCGCTGCACGATCGCCGCCCCCTGCTCGGCCGCCGCAGCCGCGATCTCCTCGCCGCCCGGGCCGAGGGCGTTGCTGCCGAGGATGACGGCCAGCCGTCCCATCGGCCGATCCTATGCTCCGCGCTGGGCCTTGAACGCCGCCGCCGCCTCGTCGTGGTCGACGAGCGGGGGCGGGTAGTCGAGGCGCTCGAAGCCTTCCATCCGCCAAGGTTCGAAGATCGCCTTGCCGCGCACCTGCTCCAGCTCGGGCAGGTAGCGGCGGACGTAGACGCCGTCGGGGTCGAAGCGCTTCGCCTGGCGGACGGGGTTGAGGACGCGGTTGGGCCGGGTGTCGTTGCCGGTCCCCGCCACCCACTGCCAGTTGCCGGCGTTGTTGGCGATCTCGCCGTCGGTCAGCAGGTCCCAGAAGTGCCAGGCCCCGGCCCGCCAATCGACGTAGAGGTCCTTGCAGAGGAAGGAGGCGACGGTCATCCGCGCCCGGTTGTGCATGAAGCCCTCCGCGGCGAGCTGCCGCATCGCCGCGTCGACCAGCGGGTAGCCGGTGCGGCCCTCCTGCCAGGCCTCGAAGGCACGCTTCGACTTCGACCAGCGGTCCCGCCGCGGTCGGTAGTCGCGGCTGGGGAGGGAGGGGACCGCCGCCAGCACCTGGTGGTGGAAGTCGCGCCAGCAGAGCTGCCGCACGAAGGCCGCGCCGCCGCGCTGCTCGCCGGCCTGCACCGCCAGCTCCAGCGGCGAGACGCAGCCCCAGCGGATGTAGGCGCTAAGGCGGGAGGTGCCGTCGCCGGGGAGGTCGTCGTGGCTGTCTTCGTAGCCGCCGATCCCGTCCCGCAGCCAGGCGCGCATCAGCTTCCGCCCCTCCGCCTCGCCCCCCGGCACCCGGTCCGGCGAGGGCCTGCCGTCGACCAGCGCGTCGAGCTCGGGCAGCTGTCCCGCCTTTAGCTTCGCGGGCACCGAGAGCGGGCGCGGCGCCCCGTGCCCCTGGCGCCGCGGCACCCCGCTCCAAGCGCGGTGGTAGGGGGTGAAGACCTTGAAGTGGTCGCCGCTCCCCGGGGTGACCGCCCCCGGCGGGACCACGGTCACGCCGGGGTGGGCGGTGAACTGGATCCGCTCCTCCCCGCAGGCCTTCGCCAGCCGCCTCTCGCGGTCCCGCGCGTAGGCGCTCCAGTCGGCGCTGACGTGGATCGCGCCCGCGTCGCACTCGCGCGCCACGGCGATCGCCTCGCGCACCGGATCGCCGCGCCGCACGAACAGCCGCCCGCCCGCCTTGCGCAGCGAATCGTCGAGGTCACGCAGCGCCTCGAGCATGAATGCGACCCGGTTCGGAGCCGCGAAACGCGAGCCCAGCAGCCGCTCGTCGAAGACGAAGAGGGGTACCGTGCGCTCCGCCTTCGCGGCCGCGAACAGCGCCGGATGGTCGTGGGCCCGGAGGTCCCGGTTGAAGAGCACGACGGCGGTCTCGATTGACATATGGTCCTCCAATGGAGAACGGAACCCGCGGGGAGAAGGATCAAACCGGCCGCGACTCGGGCCGCGACGAGACCGAGGAGGAACGCCTCGACCGCAACCTCTCCGAGCTCCTGCAGGAGCTGCGCGTCGCCCTGCCCGGCGTCCAGGTTCTCTTCGCTTTCCTGCTCGCGGTCCCGTTCCAGCAGGGCTTCGAAAAGATCACCCCGTTCCAGAAGGGGGCCTATTTCGGGACCCTGGTCTGCACCGCGATCGCCGCGGTGATGCTGATCTCGCCCTCGGCCTATCACCGCCTCACCTTTCGCTATCAGCAAAAGCGCAGGCTGATCTTCTACGCCAACCGCTTCTCGATCGTCGGCCTTGTCTTCCTGGCGCTGGCGATGACCGGGGCGATCATGCTGATCACCGACGTGCTCTTCGGCAGCACCGCGACGACCCTGATGACGGCGGCCTCGGTCCTCGTCTTCGGCTTCTTCTGGTTCGCGCTGCCGTTGCAGCGCCGCTTCAGGCTGGCGGCGGGGCAGGAGCCTCTAGGCGAGCCCGAAAAAGACTGAGCTCCTCGTCGAGCTCGTCGAGGAACGGCACCTCGGGCGCCTTCTCGCGCAGCAGCGCCAGGTCGGCTTCCCAGACCTCGGTCTTCAGCTCGATCGGAACCTTGAATTCCTCGCGCACGGCGTCGCCTTCGTCTTCGTAGGCGGCGCGCAGGGTGCGGACGTTGGTCAGCTTGTCGGCGCCGTAGATCGCGTGGGCGCTGCTCGGGGCGGCCGCCACCCGTTCGCGGTGCTCGGCCTTGCGCTCGCGGTAGGGCTCGATCGATTCGTCGTCGGTCAGCGCCCCGACCATGCCGGCGACCTCGTCGCCGAACAGCTCGCGCAGATCGTCCAGCTCCGTGCCGGAGTCCTCGACCACGTCGTGGAGTAGCGCCGCGGCCAGCACCTCCTCGCCGTAACCGTGCTCGTCGAGTAGGGACGCGACAGCGATCGGGTGCTCGACGTAGGGCATCCCGCCGGAGCCGTTGCGGACCTGCCCCGCGTGGTCGGCGCGCGCCTTCTCCAGCGCCGCTCGCACCAGCGGCGAGCGCTCGGCGGCTGCCTCGATCCTTTCGGCCGGGGACACGCCCTTCAGACTAGAGCGCTCGGCGCGTGGGCCGGCAGCTCGTACTCGGCCCGCTCCTCGGCCAGCTCAATCCGCGCCGGGTCGCCGCCGAAGCCGATCCAGCGGTCGCGTGCTTCCCGTCCCAGCTCGTCGAGGTCCTCGTCGGAGTGCAGCGGGTCGTGGTGGAAGAGCACCGTGCGGTCGGCGCCGGTGCGGCGGGCGAAGCTGAGCGCGTGCGAGGTCGCCGAGTGGCCCCAGCCGACGTGTTCGGGGTACTCCCTGTCCGTGTACTGCCCGTCGTGGATCAGCAGCGAGGCGTCGCGGGCGAGGGCGAAGCCGGAGATCCAGTCCTCCTCCAGCTGGTCGAGGTCGGCGCCGAGCGCCGGCTCGTGGTCGGGGATGTAGGCGAGGGAGGAGTCGCCGTCGTCGATCCGGTAGCCGAGGGTGGGGCCGCGGTGGGAGACCGAGGCGGAGCGGATCCGGGCCGAGCCGATCTCCCACTCGCTCTCGGGGCAGTGGCGGAAGGAGACGTCGCAGGGCAGCTCGCGCACCTCGACGGGGGAGAGGGGGGCGGAGATGTAGCGGGCGATCCGGTCGCGCAGCGAGGCCTCGGGCGAAGCCGGCCCCCAGATGACGATCTCGGTCTGGGGGCGGAAGGCAGGGGCGAAGAAGACGAGCCCCTGGATGTGGTCGAGGTGGAGGTGGGTGAGGAGGATGTGCAGCCGGGTCGGCTCGTCGGGCAGCGCCAGGCCGAGGCAGCGGATGCCGGTGCCGGCGTCGAGCGCCAGCATCGAGCCGTCGGCGAGGGTCACCCCCACGCAGGAGGTGTTGCCCCCGTAGCGGATCGTTTCCGGCCCCGGGGCCGGGATCGAACCGCGCGTCCCCCAGAGCTTGACCTTCATGCCGGCCCCGCTCCGTTTCCGTTCGCCAGCGCCGGCCAGAAGACCGCGATCGCCCCCTGGGAGCCGTGCGGGGTCTGGATCGGGAAGGCCGATACCTCTACGTCGTGCCGGGTTCCGTCGGTCGAGCGGACGGTCAGCTCGGCGTGGGCGGGCCGGCCGGCGCGGACGGCGCGGACCAGCGGCAGGTCGTCGTAGGGGATCGGCTCGCCGCTCTCGTCGAAGGGGCCGAAGAGCGTGCCCCACTCTTGGGGGCCGACGGAGCCGAGCTCCTCGAAGCGTTTGCCCAGCAGCATCCCCGCCGCTTCGTTGTAGAAGACCAGGAGGCCGCCCTCGTCGACCAGGAACGCCGGCGTCGAGAGCGCCGACATCAGGTTGCGGGCAAGGATCAGCTCCAGGGGTCTCTGCGTCACAAAAGACACTTTAGATCGTCAAGTCTGAAGCGCCAGGGGATGCCGGGTTTCGACGCAAAGAGCCAAGAACATGGAGGTTCGCTTTGTTGGTGTTGCAAGGACGTGACTTTGGTCACTTAGATATGTCGAAGCGGTGATGATTGGGAGGGGTGGGGAGGGGTCCTCCAGACACATCTCGCCAATGGCTCGATGTTGAGTGTCTGGAGGACCCC
>DASSYI010000006.1:0-18729 GCA_035703365.1 Solirubrobacterales bacterium | reverse complement strand
GCCGAGCGCGAGCGCCTCGCCGCCGCTGCGGCCCGCCTCTCGCCTCCCGACTACATCAAGTCCGAGCTGGGGGAGCGGCCGAGCGACCCGGCGAAGGCGCGCGAGTGGGACAAGGCCGTCCACGGGATCGAGAGCTACCGGGAGAGAAACGGCGTGGTGGACAGGGACAACGCTCTTGGGCCGAAGCCGCAAGACCATGCCAGGGCTCACGAGCACTCCCAGGCCGAGCGGCAGCTTCAGCAGGCCCAGCGGCAACTCCGGCTTCAGCAGAGCCGGCAGCGCGCCGCCGAGCGGTCGATAGAGATCGGGTTCGGGAGATGAGTCGGTCAGTCGGAGATCCGCAGGTCCTTGACTCGTTGGAGGAGCCGTTGCTCAACGCCGATGAAGCCGCGCAGCTTCTTCACGTTCCACGAAGCACGCTTTACGAGCTGGTCCGTTCCCGGCATTTGCCGCATGTGAGGGTGGGGCGGGGACTTCGATTCACGCGAAAGGGTCTTGCTGACTGGGTTCGGGCAAACACCTTTCGCTAGCTGGTTCGCGGGCTTACGACACGCCCGGCTCGGCAGGAACTTCGCATCCTGATCCGAATACGGTTCCTCAATTACTCAACATGCCTAACGGCAGTTAACAGAGAAAGAGGTAAATGTGAACCGAATCCGGATCGTCGCAGTCCTCGTGTCTGCGTTGTGCTTGTTCGGATCAGTTTCTGTCGCTAATGCGGGTGAGGCTAAACCCGGAGCGCCGACGGAAACGCCGGGATTCACCACGGCATCGCTTTCCCAATGTACTGCGGGGACGATGTGCATCTGGGAGGCCAAACAATGGACGGGCCAATTCGCATGGTGGCCTCAGTCAAGCTGGGGCTGTCACAGCCACTCCGGGATTCCGAAATTCAGGTCTTGGTGGAACCGGACCCAGTTCACGGTCCGTCTGGGGGGTTGGGGGAAAGTAGCCCCGGGAGCACAAGAGTCATTCGTTCTTGATGGTGACTACATCAGCGGAGATGTCTGCTGGCCTGAATGAGAGAAATGACCTCAGCTGATTGAGGCATTCGCAGCAGACGCCAGAGCCCCATTTGGGGCTCTGGCGTCTGATTAAGCAGGAGAGATGAAGCGCGACGCGAAGGCTTTGATTGATCTCCGCAATGTCTCTTCGCCGCCCAAACTCACCCAGGACCAAAAGCCGGCAACGCCGAAAGCCCAGGCGATGGCTGCTTGGCCTAGTGGTGGTTCTCCTGGTTGGGATAGGCGCCTATTGGATGCTGCTACGCGATGGGTCCGAATCTGCCGGGGTCCCCACTCCCGAACTTGCCTCAACTATCGGGAGCGGCGAGGACGCAGTGGGTGTCACCACGACCGGCAGGATTGTTCCCCGTAGGGCCGTTTCGTCCAAAGCGCCGCTGCCCGAACTCTCAATCGACTCCGTACCGGACGATAAGAAGCTGGGCGGCCCTGTCCTAGAACAAGCGAAGGTCCTTGGTGCGGCCCCAGAGAAGCTGCGTCCTCACATCGAACGCAGCCGCTACGACGATCTGGGTGTAGAGGTCATTCTTAAGGTGGGCATCGAGTTGCGCTTCGGCGATGCTTCGCGCGCTAAACAAAAGTGGGCAGCCGCCGCTGCTCTCTTGGCGGACCCGTCGACTTCATCGCTGAGCTACATCAATCTCTATGTCCCTTACCGATCATCGGTCGGGGGGTCTGACTACAGCTTGCCGCCGGCTCAGTGAGGGGAAGTTGGGGACACATCTGGGACACGAAAGCGTCTTGGCGGCATGGGAAATCGCCGCTTTACGCTTTCTAGCGCGATGCCGGAGGAGGGACTCGAACCCCCGACACGCGGATTATGATTCCGCTGCTCTAACCAGCTGAGCTACTCCGGCGGGGGGGATGATGGTAGCGGTGCAGCGACGAGGCGGATCTCCCCAAACTGGCTGGTCGGCGATGCGGCCGGTGCTGGTCGGTTTCCTCATCGTCGCCGATGCTTTTGCGGTGGCTTCGCTGGCGATCGCGCGGCCTGAGGGGTGGTTGCCGCCTTTTCTCACTTTCGGCTTCGTGCTGCTCGGGCTGGTCGGGTTCGAGGTGTGGCCGATTGGACACCGGCGGGACGACCGGTGACTTTTCGGGTTGCGGTTAATGCTAGAGCCGATTCTTCTAAATGGCTGCAAATGCCGCGGTTGCAGGGAAAATAGGCGCAGGGGCTGGACATTCGGGGTAGGGTTTCGCGATGACCGCTGAACTGGACAGGGCAGTGAAGACGGTCGTCCGGCAGTGCATGGGGATCTCGCCGGGCGAGGACGTGCTGGTCGTCTGCAACCCGGTGACCGAAGAGATCGGCGCGCTGATGCGGATCGAGGCGCAGGGCGACGGAGCCGACGCCACCCTCGCCGTGATCTCCGAGCGGGACTCGGCCGCCGCCGAGCCGCCGCGCGCGGTCGCCGCCGCGATGGCCGCTGCCGACGTCGTCCTGGCGGCGACGATCCAGTCGCTCTCCCACACCGAAGCGCGCCGCGCGGCGACCGAGGCCGGCGTCCGCGTCGGCTCGCTTCCCGGAGTGACCGAGGAGATGCTGGGCCGGCTGATGACCGGCGACCTGGAGGAGATCCGGCGCCGGGGCTGGGCGATCGTCACCGCGCTCAACCGTGGCTCGGAGGCGCGCATCACCTGCCCCCACGGCAGCGATCTGCGGCTCGGCCTTCGGGGCCGCCTCGGGATCGTCGACGCCGGCGAACTCGGCAACAAAGGCGCCTTCGGCAACCTGCCCTGCGGCGAGGGTTACATCGCTCCGGTCGAGGGGACCGCCGAGGGCACGCTCATCGTCGACGGCTCGATCGCCGAAGTCGGCCTCTTGGAGACGCCGGTCTCGATGACGGTCCGCGAGGGCCAGATCGTCGCGGCCACCGGCGGCGACGGCGCCCGGCTGATGGAGCTGCTGACCGCGCACGGCGACGACGGCACCAACGTCGCCGAGCTCGGGATTGGCACCAACGAGGAGGCGATCCTCACCGGCAACTTCCTCGAGGACGAGAAGATCCTCGGCACCTGCCACGTCGCCTTCGGCGCCTCGGCGGCGATCGGCGGCACCGTCCAGGTCCCCGTCCATCTCGACTGCGTCGTCCTCGAACCGACGGTCGAAGTCGACGGTGAGACGATCGTCACCGGCGGCGAGCTCCTCATCTGAGGCCCGCGAAGATGCCGCCCCTCCTCGCGGTGCCAAACGTCTCGGAGGGGAGCGACCCCGAGCGCCTCTCGCGCCTGGAGCGGGCCTTCGCCCAGGGGGCGACGCTGCTCGACCGCCACTCCGACGCCGACCACGGCCGCACCGTCTTCACCCTCGCTGGCGCCGGCGAGCCGCTGGTCGAGGCGCTGACCACCGGCGCCGAGGAGGCGCTGGAGACGATCGCGATGGACCGCTACCGCGGCGCCCATCCAGCGATCGGGGCGCTCGACGTCTGCCCGGTCGTCTGGTTCGACCCCGACGACCGCGAGGCGGCGCGCGCCGAGGCGGTGGAGGTCGCGACCCAGATCGGCGGCCTCGGCATCCCGGTCTTCCTCTACGGCGAGCTGGCGCGCGATCCCGGCCGGGCCGAGCGGGCCTACTTCCGCAACGGCGGCCTCGGCGAGCTGTGGCTGCGGATGGAGTCCGGCGAGCTGCGGCCCGACTTCGGGCCCGACCTGCCGCACCGCACCGCCGGCGCCACCCTGGTCACCGCCCGGCCGCCGCTGGCCGCCTTCAACGTCGAGCTCGACAGCGACGACGTCGAGGTCGCCCGCGCCGTCGCCGCCGGCCTGCGCGAGTCCGGCGGCGGGCTGACCGGCGTGCGGGCGATCGGCCTCCTGCTCTCCGGCGGCCGGGCGCAGGTCTCGACCAACATCCACGACCCCCTCGCCGTTCCGCTCGGTGAGGTCGTCGAGCGGGTGCGCGAGCTGGCGGCGCCGCTCGGCGCGCGCCCGCTGGAGGCGGAGCTGGTCGGGCTGGTCCCGCGCGCCGCCCTCGCCGGCTACCCCGCCGACGTGCCGCTGCGCGGCTTCGACCCGCATCGCCACACGATCGAGGCGCGGCTCGCCGACGCGACCGACTAGATTTGGGTCCGCATGGCCCAGACGAGGAAAAAGCGCCAGCGCAAGCGCCGCGGCACCCAGGGCGGGCGGGTCGACAACAACCCGCGCTCGGGTCGCCCCCGCAGCCGCGAGGAAGCCAAAGCGCGCGCCCGCCAGCGGCGTAAACCGGCCCCGCAGCAGGATCTGCCGCCGACCTGGCGCAGCTCCCTGGTTCGCGGCCTCTTCGCCGCGGTGATCTTCGCCGTCCTGCTGATCCTGCTCTTCAAAAAACCGGTCGGCGCCTCGCTCGCCTTCGGCGCCTTCATGCTCGCCTTCTACGTTCCCGCCGGGTACTACATCGACATGGCGATGTGGCGGCGACGAGAGCGCGCCCGCATCCGCGCCCGCGGCGAGTAGCGGGTCCGATGGCCCTCGACGTCGAGATGCTCACGGTCGGCCCCGTCGCCGAGAACTGCTTCCTGGTCCGGCCGCAAGGCGGCGAGAAGCTGGTGGTCGTCGACCCCGGCGAGGAGGCCGAGCGGATCCTCGCGGCGGTCGAGGCGACCGGGGCGGAGGTCGAGGCGATCCTCCTCACCCACTGCCACTTCGACCACATCGGCGCGGTGGCGCCGGTGGCGCGGGCGACGGGAGCGCCGGTCTTCTGCCCCGAGATCGAGGTCCCGATCCTCGCCGACATCATGCGCTTCGTCCCCTGGGAGGGCTTCGGCCCGTTCGAGAGCTACGACGCCGACGAGGTGCTCCGCGGCGGAGAGACGCTGGAGTTGGCGGGGATGGAGCTCGACGTCGTCTTCACCCCGGGGCACAGCCCCGGTCACGTCACCTACGCCGTCCGCGGCGAGAACGCGCTCTTCTCCGGCGACGTCCTCTTCCAGGGCTCGGTCGGGCGAACCGACCTGCCCGGCGCCGACGGGCCGACGCTGCTCGCCTCGCTCGGGACCCTGCTGGAGACCTTCCCGGACGAGGCCGTCGTCCATCCCGGCCACATGGGGCTGACCACCATCGGCGCCGAGCGCGCCACCAATCCCTTCCTCGGGTCGCTGACGGGCTAGATGGCGACCAAGTTCCAGGCACCCCGCGGGACCTTCGACATCCTGCCCGAGCAGGCGCGGGCGCGGGCGCGCCTGGAAAGCGCCGCGGCCGGGGTCTTCGCCCGCGCCGGCTACGAGCCGATCGCGACGCCGGCCTTCGAGGACACGGCGCTGTTCGAGCGCGGCGTCGGCCAGTCGACCGACATCGTCCGCAAGGAGATGTTCACCTTCGAGGACAAGGGCGAGCGCAGCCTCACCCTGCGCCCGGAGGGGACCGCCTCGATCTGCCGCGCCTACCTCGAGCATGGGATGCACAAACTGGCGCAGCCGGTGAAGCTCTCCTACCTCGGGCCGTTCTTCCGCCACGAGCGGCCGCAGGCCGGCCGCTACCGCCAGTTCCACCAGCTCGGGATCGAGTGCATCGGCACCGACTCGCCGCTCGCCGACGCCGAGGTGATCATGATCTTCTCCGACCTGCTCGGCGAGCTAGGGGTGCCCGGGGTCGAGCTGCGGCTCGGCAGCCTCGGCTCGTTCGATGCGCGCCGCGCCTACCTTGAGGACCTGAAGGCGCACCTGCACGCGCACGAGGGCGAGCTCTCCGGCGATGTCCGCGAGCGGATCGACATCAACCCGCTGCGCGCCTTCGACTCCGACCACGAGGGGACGCGGGCGGTGATGGCGAGCGCGCCTACGCTCGTCGGCCAGCTGCAGGGCGAGGACGCCGAGCACTTCGCCGAGGTGCGCTCGCTGCTCGACGCCGCCGGGATCTCCTACGTCGTCGACCCGACCCTCGTCCGCGGCCTGGACTACTACACGCGGACGATCTTCTCCTTCGTCTGCGACGCCCTCGGCGCCCAGTCGGAGATCGGCGGCGGCGGCCGCTACGACGGCCTGGTCGAGCAGCTCGGCGGGCCGGCGACGCCGGCGGTCGGGTTCGCGGCGGGGATCGAGCGGATCCTGCTGGCGCTCGACGAAGAGGTGCCCGCCGCCGGGCGCGACGCCTTCATCGCCGTCGCCGACCCGGGGCAGCGCGCGCGGGCGATGGCGCTCGCGGTCGAGCTGCGCCACGCCGGCGTCGCGGTCGAGGTCGACCTCGCCGGCCGCGGGCTCAAGGGCCAGCTCAAGCACGCCGACCGGATCGGCGCCGCCCGCACTCTCATCCTCCAGGCCGACGGCAGCGCCCAACTGCGCGACATGGAGACCGGCGAGCAGCGCGCGGCCGATCCCGGCAAGCTTCTCGACGAGATGACCGGAGGGGAAAGTTGAGCGAGGAGACGCTGCCGCTGCGCGCGAACGAGTACCGCGACTCGTGGTGCGGCCAGGTGCTGCCCGACCGCGTCGACTCCGAGGTGCGGGTCGCCGGCTGGGTCAACCGGCGCCGCGACCACGGCGGGCTGATCTTCATCGACCTCCGCGACCGCACCGGGATCGTCCAGCTCGTCTTCAACCCGGACAGCTCCGGCGCGTCCTTCGAGCTGGCGCACAAATTGCGCACCGAGGACGTGCTGAGCGCGAGCGGCAAGGTGGTGCGCCGCTCCGAGGAGACCGTCAACGCCGAGCTCTCCACCGGCGAGGTCGAGCTCCTGGTCACCGACGCCGCGCTGCTCGCCGGTTCGGAGACGCCGCCGTTCCAGATCGAGGGCTTCAACAGCGGCGAGGTGGGGGAGGACACGCGGCTGCGCTACCGCTACCTCGACCTGCGCCGGGAGCAGATGCGCGAGGCGCTGCTGCTGCGCCATCGAGTCGTCGCCGCGATCCGCGAGTTCTACGACGGCGAGGGGTTCGTCGAAGTCGAAACGCCGGTCCTGACCCGCTCCACGCCCGAGGGCGCACGGGACTTCCTCGTCCCCAGCCGCCAGCAGCAGGGCTCCTTCTACGCGCTGCCGCAGTCGCCGCAGCTGTTCAAGCAGCTGCTGATGGTCTCTGGCTTCGAGCGCTACTACCAGATCCCCCGCTGCTTCCGGGACGAGTCGACGCGGGCCGATCGGCAGGCCGAGTTCACCCAGCTCGACGTCGAGATGTCCTTCGTCGGCATCGAGGACGTGCTCGAGGTCAACGAACGGATGCTGGCCCATGTCTTCGAGCGCGCCGGCGGGCCGCCGGTCGAGGTGCCGATGCAGCGGATGTCCTACGACGAGGCGATGGACCGCTTCGGGACCGACCGCCCGGACCTGCGCTTCGGCCTCGAGCTGGTCGACCTCGGCGACGCCCTGCGGGAGACCGAGTTCAAGGTCTTCCGCTCGGTCCTCGACGGCGGCGGGGCGATCCGCGGGATCAACGCCGGCCGCCGGGAGATGCCGCGCTCCGAGCTCGACGGCCTCATCTCCCGCGCCCAGGAGCTGGGGGCGAAAGGGCTGGTCTGGGCCTTCCGCGAGGGCGACAGCTGGCGCTCGCCGACGGCGAAGTTCCTCAGCGAGGCGGAGCTCGCCGACCTCAACCGCAGGCTCGGGGCCGAGGAGGGCGACCTGCTGCTGCTCGTCGCCGACAAACCCGCCGTCGTCAACGCGGTGCTGGGGCAGGTGCGGCTCGACCTGGCCGAGCGCTTCGACCTGATCGACCCGGAGGCGAGCCGCCTGCTCTGGGTCGTCGACTGGCCGCTGATGGAGTGGGACGAGGAGGCCAAGCGCTGGGACTCGCTGCACCATCCCTTCACCGCCCCTGCGGGCGAGTTCGACCCCGACGACCCCGGCGCCGCGCGCGCCCAGGCCTACGACGTCGTCTGGAACGGCCAGGAGCTGGGCGGCGGCTCGATCCGCAACCACGAAGCGAGTGTCCAGGAGGCGATCTTCGGCGCCCTGGGAATCGACCGGGAGACGGCCCGCGCGCGCTTCGGCTTCCTGCTGGAGGCGCTGCAGTACGGGGCGCCGCCGCACGGCGGCATCGCCTACGGCATCGACCGCATCGTCCAGCGCCTCGCCGGCGCCGAGACGATCCGCGACGTGATCGCCTTCCCGAAGACCGCCTCCGGTTTCGACCTGCTCACCGGCGCGCCGGCCCCGGTCGACGAGCTGCAGCTGCGCGAGCTCGCGATCGGCATCCACAAGCCCAAACTGCCTGGCCATTGAGATGGGCCTGCGGGACTGGCTTCCCCGCAGGTGGCGACCGGCTCCAGGGCCGGGGCAGACGCCGATCTACGTCGACGACCCGAGCTTCGACAGCTGGGAGGTAGTGCGGGACTTCGCCGACGTGAAAACCGCCCGCGCCTGGCACCAGGCCTTGGTCGAGGCGAACATCGAGGCCGTCCTCACCTCCGACTGGCCGCTCGACCGCTTCGGCCGCGGCGACATCGCCCTCCGGGTCCCGGCCGACCGCTGGAGCGAAGCCGAGTGGCACCTCTCCAACCTCGACTGAGAAGGTCCTTGCGGCCGGTTTGAGCAAGCCGCTCGGGTGGTAGGTTGGGACCAGGCTCGAACCCGTTCGAGAGCCGTCTCACCGTTTGACCCAACACAAACGGCGCGGGAGCTGAACAGTCTCCGGTCCCCTTGGGGGCAGGAGCAGGCACCCACCTTCATTTGAAGGGATCAAAGCCAGAGGCGGCAACGGCGGGTTGGGGCCTTTTTCGTGCGCATTTCGGAGCAGAGTTTGCGCACAGTGCGCGCCACACGTGCGCCCGCACCTTGGACGATCTCGGAATGGAATCTCCGAGCGGAATCCGGCACCGTGGAGGTGCTCAACTCCGCACTCAATCCCCTGACCGGAAGGTTGCCGACCTCGCGCAACGTCAGCACGGGATGGTTAGCCGCCGGCAGTTGCTCACGCTCGGAATAGGGAGGAGGGCAATCGTCGGACGACTGCAGCGCGGGCAGCTGCACAAGGTCCATCGCGGCGTCTACGCCGTTGGCGTGCGCCGGATCTCGAGGCGAGGGCGTTGGATGGCGGCTGTGCTTGCCGCGGGCGAGGGTGCCGTGCTGAGCCATCGATCGGCGGCCCGCTTTTGGCGCCTCATCCCACCTGCCGCGGAATGGGTTGACGTCACGTGTCCGAAGGGCGAGCTGAAGCGTGATGGGATCGTCGGCCATCGCTCGCGGCCGCGTGATGACGAGTGGCTGGTCGAGGACGGAATACCGGTGACCTCGCCGTTCCGGACGATCTTCGACCTCGCGGCGGTCGTCGGCAAGCGCGAGCTTGAGCGGGCCTGGCACGAGGCTGAAGTCCAGGGGCTGCGGGATCGGGTCTCTCTGCCGATGCTGCTGGAGCGGTATCCGGGGCGACGGGGCGCGCGGAACCTGAGGGCGCTGCTGGAGGCGGACGGGCCGGTGGGGTTCACGCGGAACGACTTCGAGGAGGCGTTCGTGGCCTTCGTGGATGACTACCGACTGCGACGGCCGCGCATGAACGGCACCTTGGCGCTTCGCGGGCGGTTCTTCGAGATCGACGCGCTCTGGGAAGACGAGCGGGTCGCGGTTGAGCTCGACAGCCGCAGCGTTCATGGGACGAACAAGAACTTCGAGAGCGATAAGCAGCGGGACCGCATCCTGCTCGCGGAGGGGTGGCGGACCGTAAGGGTCACCTGGCGGCAGTTGAAGGAAGAACCGGATGAGGTCGCGGCGGATCTGCGAAAGGCGCTTGAGCGGGGAGCGGGGTAGAGAGGAAGGCGCTTGGGCAGGGCCGTCACCCACACCCACCCGGCAAGTAGGTGTGGGTGACGGCCCTGTGAGCGCGGTTGGGTGGGAGAAACGACAGGGCACCGGCCGGATAGGTAACGGCGGGCAGTGGCGCTTTACCCTTCGGAAGATGGATAGAGAGCTCTTCGAGCACTACCTGAGCGATGACAGCAGGCGTGGGTCCGCTGTTGAGGGCGCCTTTACGGGCGCTGCGGGTGGGGCTGCCTGCGGAGACCTCTCTCGGATCTCCTTCCTCGTCGCCAACGGACGAATCGAGAACGTTTCCTTCGACGCAGAGGGCTGCGGAGCTACCAAGGCCGCTACTGCCGCCGTCGCGGAGATGGTCGACGACGCCCCTGTGCTCGAGGCCGCCCTAATCGACATCGACACCGTCGACGCAGCCATCGGCGGTCTCACCCCGGCCAAGCGCCACGCCGCCCAACTCGCCACCGACGCCCTCCACCGAGCTTTACAAGCGGTCGCGTCCTCGCCGCTGAACCTAGTCCCGGCCCGGGTGGGAGAGGGGGGTCTCCCGGAGGAGCCTCCCCAAAACCCGCGACGGAGGGAGACCCCCCTCTCCCGACCCCGCGTCGCCGTAGCCATGTCCGGCGGCGTCGACTCGGCCGTCGCCGCGCTGCTCGCCCGCGAGGAAGGCGCCGAGGTCGTCGGCATCACGGTCAAGCTCTGGTCCGACCCCGACACCGACGGCGCCAAGGCCTGCTGCTCGCCGGAGGCGGTGCTCGGCGCTCGCGGCCTCGCGCACCAGCTCGGGATGCCGCACTTCACCCTTGACCTCGAGGCGGACTTCCGCCGCCGGGTCGTCGACCGCTTCATCGGCGGCTACGCCGAGGGCAGCACGCCCAACCCCTGCATCCTCTGCAACGGCGAAGTGCGGCTGGCGGCGATGGTCGACCTCGCCGAGCGCCTCGGCGCCGAGCGCCTGCTCACCGGCCACTACGCGCGCATCGTCGAGGACGCCGACGGGCCGCTGCTCGCCACCGCCGCCGACGGCGCCAAGGACCAGAGCTACATGCTCGCCGCGCTGCCGCCGGAGCTGCTCTCGCGCCTCGGCTTCCCTCTCACCGAGCTGACCAAGCCCGAGGTGCGCGAGATCGCCGCCCGCCACAACCTCGCCGTCGCCCGCAAGGCCGAGAGCCAGGACCTCTGCTTCCTCGCCGGCCAGGGCAAGCGCGGCTTCCTCCGCCGCCACGGCGGCCTGCGCGAGCGCGACGGGGCGATCCTCGACTCGGCCGGCCGCACCCTCGGCCGCCACCGCGGCCACCACGACTTCACCGTCGGCCAGCGCCGGGGGATCGGCGTCTCCGCCCCCGAGCCGCTCTACGTGCTCGCCACCGACGCCGCCGCCAACACCGTCACCGTCGGCACCCGGGCCGAGCTGGAGCAGCGCACCGTCACCGTCCGCGACGCGACCCTGCACCGCGACGGCGAGGCCGTCGACGCGGTCAAGCTGCGCTACCGCTCCCGTGCCCTGCCGGCGAGGGTCGCGGCAGGGACGGGACGGCATTCCTCCCTGGAGGTGGAACTGGGCGAGGCCTTCGCCGGCGTCGCCCCCGGGCAGACGGCGGTGCTCATGGCCGGCGATCGGATCGTCGGCCACGGCACCATCGCCGCCTAGCTACCCGCGCACCGTCAGGCGACCGAGCTGGCGGTCACCGTCGCGCTGGCTTCCCGGCGCATCTCGTTGACGGCCTTGATGCAGCGGCTGAAGGCGGTGCCCTTCTCGCCGAGCGGTTTGTGCTTGTTGGCAGCCGTCTTCAGCGACTTGCACGCCTTCTTCGCGGTCGTCTTGTCGTTGTTGTCGGCGACCTTCAGGGCGTGCACACACTGGCTGAAGGGGGTCCCTTTCTGGCCTTTGACGTGTTTCTTGCTGAAGCCCCGGCAGTGGTAGCCGTAGGCCTTGCCCGGGGGTTCGGACTTCGGTCCCTGCGGCGGGTGGTTGGGGTGTTCGTACTTGGGGCCTTCCGGGGTCGGCTGATAATCCGGCCCGTCAGCCACGCCCGCGGCGGGGAACAGCCCCAGCGAGAGCACGGCAAGTCCCAGTACGAGAGTCCTGCGCAGCTTCATCCTCTGCCTCCTTCGACATCGTCGAACGATCGATTCAGTACCCCTGAAACGACGCGGCCGGGAGATCTGTAAGGGCAAACAATTCCGAGTGGCTGTTTCGGCTGCCTCGGGCGGACAGGTGTCCGATCCCGGGAATATTTAGGCTTCCTAACATGAGGGCGCAGGAGATCCGGGAGACGTATCTGTCGTTCTTCGCCGAGCGCGGGCACAAAATCGTGCCCTCGGCCTCGCTCGTGCCCTCGGTCCACGATCCCTCGGTGCTGCTCACCACGGCCGGGATGCAGCCCTTCAAGCCCTATTTCCTGGGCCGGGAAAAGGCGCCGGCGCCGCGCCTCGCCGACGTGCAGAAATGCTTCCGCACCACCGACATCGAGGAGGTGGGCAACACCGCCCGCCACATGACCTTCTTCGAGATGCTCGGCAACTGGAGCTTCGGCGACTACTTCAAGGCCGAGTCGATCCCCTGGGGCTGGCAGCTCTCCACCGAGGGCTTTGGGATGGACCCGGAGCGGATCTGGGTCACCGTCTTCGGCGGCGACGAGGAGCTCGGCCTCGGCCCTGACGAGGAGGCGATCGAGATCTGGCGCGCCACCGGGGTGCCGGAGGAGCGGATCGTCCGCCTCGGCCGCGAGGACAACTTCTGGCAGGCCGGGCCGACCGGCCCCTGCGGCCCGTGCTCGGAGCTCTACCTCGACCGCGGCCTCGAGTTCGGCGCCGAGGGAGACCGTCCCGGCGACGACAGCGACCGCTTTCTCGAGTTCTGGAACCACGTCTTCATGAGCTACGACCTCGCCGAGGACGGCTCCCTGACCGAGCTGCCGACCCGCAACATCGACACCGGCATGGGCCTCGACCGGATGGCGGCGATCCTCCAGGACGTCCCCTCGGTCTTCGAGACCGACCACGTGCGGCCGCTCGTCGACCTCGCCGAGGAGCTCTCCGGCCGCCGCTACGACGAGGGCGGCGCGGTCACCCGGGCGATGCGGATCGTCGCCGACCACAGCCGCGGCGCCGCCTTCCTAATCGCCGACGGCGTCGTCCCCTCCAACGAGGACCGCGGCTACATCCTGCGCCGGATCATGCGCCGCGCGATCCAGCAGGGCCGCACCCTCGGCCTCGAGGCGCCCTGGCTGGGCCGCCTCGCCGAGCGTGCAATCGAGCTGATGGGCGACGCCTACCCCGAGCTGGTCGCCGAGCGGGAGACGATCGCCCGCTGGGTCGGCGACGAGGAGGAGAACTTCGGCCGCACCCTGGAGCGCGGCACCGAGCTGCTCGAGCGCCTGGTCGCCGAGGCGAAGGCGAGCGGGACCTCCTGGATCGACGCGGCCGCTGCCTTCAAACTGCACGACACCTACGGCTTCCCCTACGACCTGACCAAGGAGCTGCTGGCCGAAAACGGCCTCTCGGTCGACGACCAGGGCTTCCAGGAGCTGATGGAGGAGCAGCGCCAGCGGGCGCGGATGGCGAGCGCGACCGCCCACGGCTCCGAGAACACCCACGAGCGCGTCCTGGCCGTCGCCGAAAGCGCGCCCGCCACGAACTTCATCGGTTACGAGTCGCTACAGGCGACCACGGGGGTGGCGGTGGTCGAGACCGAGCTCGAGCCGGAAACCGCAAACCCGAAGCGGGTGCTCGTCAAGCTGGAGGAGAGCCCCTTCTACGCCGAGGGGGGCGGCCAGGTCGCCGACTCCGGCGTTCTGCGCTGGAACGGCGCCGAAACGAGGGTGCTGGACGTCTACCGGGTCGGTGAAGACCAGGTGCTTCAAGTGGAAGTCGACCCGATGGTCGAGAAAGGCTCTGCGGTCGAAGCCGAAGTCGAGGCCGAGACCCGCCACGCGACGATGCGCAACCACACCGCGACGCACCTGCTGCACGCCGCCCTGCGCGAGCGATTGGGGACCCACGTGCGCCAGGCGGGCTCGGCGGTCCGCCCCGACAAGCTGCGCTTCGACTTCACCCACGGCCAGGGCCTCAGCCCTGAGGAGCTGCGCGACGTCGAGGAGCGCGTCAACGAGTGGGTCAAGGCGAGCCGCCCGGTGCGCTGGCTGAACATGAACCGCACCGAGGCCGAAGAGCTCGGCGCGATGGCCCTCTTCGGCGAGAAATACGGCGAGTGGGTGAGGGTTGTCGAGGTCGACGGCGTCTCCCGCGAGCTCTGCGGCGGCACCCACGTCGCCAACACCGCCGAGGTCGGCATCTTCAAGATCACCTCCGAGGGATCGAGCGCCGCCAACGTGCGCCGGGTCGAGGCGATCACCGGCCCCGCGGCGATCGACTACTTCCGCGAGCGCGAGGCGCAGCTGCAGGAGGCGGGCGAGCTGCTCGGCAACCCGCAGGACCCGCTGGCCGCCGCGCGTCGCGCGGCCGAGCAGCTGAAAGAGGCGAGCGCCGGGGCCGAGAAGGCCCAACGCGAGCAGCTGGGAGGCGCGGCCGACCGGCTCGCGGGTGAGGCCGACCCGCTTCCGGGTAGCGATGGCCGCATGGTCATCGCCACCGTCGACCCCGGCCTGCAGGCGAACCCGAAGCAGCTACTCGACCTCGCCAACCGGGTGCAGTCGAAGCTCGGCCCCTCGGCGGTCGTCCTCGGCGGCGAGTACGGCGGCAAAGCCGGCCTCGTCGCCTTGGTCTCCAAGGACCTCGCGGGCGGGCTTTCGGCGGGCACGATCATCCGCGAGATCGCCCCGATCGTCGGCGGCGGGGGAGGCGGCCGCGACGACATGGCCCAGGCCGGCGGCAAGGACCCCTCGAAGCTCGACGAGGCGCTCGCCGCCGCCCGCGCGGCGATCGAGCGGGAGCTCAGCTAGAGGCGCATGCGAGTGCTGGCGCTCGACCACGGCACCGTGCGGATCGGCTGCGCGCTCTCCGACCCCAGCGGCACGCTGGCGACGCCGCTTCCCGTGATCGAGCCGCCGGAGGCCCGCGCGGTCGCCGAGCTGGTCGCCGAGCACGGGGTGGAGCGAGTGGTGGTCGGGCTTCCCCTGCACCTGAGCGGGGAGGAGGGCAGCCAGGCCGGCCTCGCCCGCAGCTTCTGCCGCGAACTGGAAGCGATCCTGCCGGTGCCGGTCGACACCTACGACGAGCGCCTCACCTCGCGGATGGCCGACGCCAGCCGCCGCGGCGGCGCCTCCGCCGCCCGCGACTCGCTGGCCGCGGCGCACCTGCTCGAGTCCTATCTGGAGAGCTCCCGCCCCGGCGAGGAGGAGGAGGTCGGGGAGCCGTGAGCGACGACTGGCTCAAAGACGACCCCTTCGCCGACGTCGACGATCCCGCTGCGCGCGAGCGTGAGCAGCGCCGCCGCGAGCGCGAAGAAAAGCGCGCCAAGAAGGCGGGCAAGAAGGCCGAGGCGGCAAAGAAGGCCGAGGCGAAGAAGCCGGCCCCGCCGCCGCCCGCACCCACGCCTCCGACCCCGCCCGCACCGACTCCGCCGCCCGCACCGACTCCGCAGCCACCCACCCCGACGCCTCCGCCCGCACCGCCGGAAGAGCCGCCGCTGCCGCCGCGCACGCCCGAGGACGAGTTTTGGGACGAGGCGCCGCCCCCGCCTCCTGCGCCCGTCGCCGCGGGCAACGGCGCCACCCGCAAGCCGCGCCAGCGCCCGGCGATCCTGAAATCGCTCGCACGCCACCCGTTCCTGATCTTCGCCGTCGTCGCGGCGCTCTTTTTCCTCTGGTTCCTTAACGCGCTCTTCCAGCCCTTCCACGGCGACGGCTCGGGCAAGGTGGCGGTGACGATCCCGAAGGGGTCGAGCGTCAGCGAAGTCGGCGACCTGCTGGCCGACGAAGACGTGATCGACAACTCGACCCTCTTCCAGGTCCGCGTCACCCTTGCCGGCAAGCGCTCGGAAATCTATTCCGGCCACTTCACCCTGGCGAACAACATGAGCTACGGCGCCGCGATCGACGCCCTCTCGGTGCCGCCGGTGAAGCGGACGCTGTCGGTGACGATCCCGGAGGGCTACACGCGCTCCCAAGCGGCGCAGGTGGCTGAGGAAGCCGGCGTGCCCGGCGACTACACCAAGGCGACGATCAAATCGAAGTACCTCGACCCGGCCGAATACGGCGGCAAGAACGCCAAGGACCTCGAAGGCTTCCTCTTCCCCGACACCTTCGAACTGAAGCCGACCGCCCCGGTCGCCGACCTCGTCCAACTGCAGCTGCAGGACTTCAAGCGCCGGATCAAGGGCGTCGACATGAAGTACGCGAAGTCCAAGAACCTGACCGTCTTCGACGTGGTGACGATCGCCTCGATGGTCGAGGACGAGGCCGGCGTCGACAGCCAGCGCGGCCTCGTCGCCTCGGTGATCTACAACCGCCTGCACGAAGGGATGCCGCTGGGGATCGACGCGACGATCCGCTTCGCCACCGGCAACTACACCGAGCCGCTGACCGAATCGGAACTGGCGATCGACTCGCCCTACAACAGCCGCACCAACACCGGCCTGCCGCCGGGGCCGATCAGCAACCCGGGCCTGGCCTCGATCGAAGCCGCCGCCCACCCGCCGAAGACCGAATACCTCTACTACGTGACCACCCCCGGCGCCTGCGGCAAGCTCACCTTCGCGAAGACGGAAGCCGAATTCGAAGCCGCGGTCGACAAGTACAACTCGGCCCGCGAAGCGGCCGGCGGCAACTCGCCCGACAGCTGCGGGGAATAGGCGATGCCAAAGCTCGCGGTGCTCGGCCATCCCGTCTCCCACTCGCGCTCGCCGGCGATGCAGAACGCGGCGCTGGCGGCGCTGGGGCTGGAGGGGTGGCGCTACGGGTCGATCGACTGCGCCCCAGACGCCTTCGAAATCACCGTGCGCGAGCTGGCCGACGTCGGCTACGCGGGGGTCAACGTCACCGTCCCGCACAAGCAGGCGGCCTTGGCGCTGGCCGACGAGGCGAGCGAAGCCTCGCGGCAGATCGGCGCCGCCAACACGCTCGTCTTCGACGGCAAGCGGATCGAGGCCCACAACACCGACGCCGACGGTCTGCTGGCGGCGCTGCCGGACCCGCCGCGGGACCGGAGGGCGCTGGTCCTCGGCGCCGGCGGCGCGGCTCGGGCGGCGCTCTGGGCGCTGCGCTGGGAAGGGGCGGCCGTCGACGTCTGGAATCGCACGACCGAGCGGGCGGAGGCGCTCTGCACCGAGCTGGGGGGGACGGCGACGACCGTGCCCCGGCAGGAGGACTACGACCTGATCGTCAACACCAGCGCCGCCGGGCTCGGCGGCGAGGACCCCTTCGACCACCTGCCGCTGGCGCGCGAGGGGTTCCGCGAGGCGCAGACCGTCGTCGACATGGTCTACGGCGAGCGCCGCAGCCGCCTGCTGAAAGCCGCCGAAGGGGCGCGGGCGACGGTCGTCGACGGCCTCGAGATCCTCGTCCAGCAGGGGGCCCGCTCGCTGGAAATCTGGACCGGCCGCCAGCCCGACCTCGACGTGATGCGCGCCGCCGCATCGCGCCGATAGCCTTGCCGCGATGACGACGTTCCGTTTCACCACCGCGGGGGAGTCGCACGGGCCGGGGCTCGTGACGATCGTCGAGGGCATGCCGGCGGGCCTCGAGCTCGACCGCGAGGCGCTCGACCGCGACATGGCGCGCCGGCAGCTCGGCCACGGCCGCGGCGGCCGGATGAAGATCGAGACCGACACGGTCGAGGTCCGAGCCGGGGTCCGCCACGGCCGCACCCTCGGCAGCCCGATCGCGCTGCTGGTCGCCAACCGCGACTACGCCAACTGGGAGGAGCGGATGAACCCCTGGCCGGTGGAGGGCTTCTCGCCCGACGAGGTCCACCTGCCGCGGCCCGGCCACGCCGATCTGGTCGGCGCCCAGAAATACGGCCACGCCGACATCCGCAACGTGCTGGAGCGGGCGAGCGCCCGCGAGACCGCGGCCCGCGTCGCCGCCGGCACGATCGCCCGCGCCTTCCTCGCCGCGCTCGGGGTCGAGATCCACAGCCACGTCCTGCAGATCGCCTCGGTCCGCGCCGCCGAGCGCCCCGACCTGAAGCCGAAGGACTTCGCCGCGGTCGACGACGACCCGGTCCGCTGCCTCGACCCGGAGGCCAGCAAGGCGATGGTCGAGGAGATCAACCGCCTGCGCAAGGCCAACGAGAGCCTCGGCGGCACCTTCGAGGTGCTCGTCTTCGGCCTGGTGCCGGGGATCGGCTCGCACATTTCCTGGGAAGACCGGCTCGACGGGCGGCTCGCCGGCGCCGTCGCCTCGATCCAGTCGATCAAGGGGGTCTCGATCGGGGAAGCATGGGACGTCGCCGGGCGCCCGGGCTCGGAGGCCCACGACGAGATCTTCTGGTCGGAGAAGGACGGCTACTTCCGCGAAACCAACCACGCCGGCGGCCTCGAGGGCGGGATGACCAACGGCCAGCCGCTCTCGGTGCGGGCGGCGATCAAGCCGATCTCGACCCTGACCAAGCCGCTGCGCTCGGTCGACACCGAGACCAAGCAGCCGGCGCAGGCGCTGCGGGAGCGGACCGACTCCACCGTCGTCCCCGCCGCGGCGATCGTCGGCGAGGCGATGGTCGCCCTGACCCTCGCCCGCGCCTACCGCGAGAAGTTCGGCGGCGACCACATCGACGACGTCCTCGCCGCCGTGGCCGCATACAAGCAGCGAATCGACTTCCGCGGTTGAGGCGCGGATTTTCCATGTCATACATGGAAAAGACGCGGTTCGTTCGGTGAAGCGGCCCGCGCTGGTCTTCGTCGGCTTTATGGGGGCTGGCAAGTCGACGGCGCTGGCGGCTGCCCGCCGCGCCGGGTTGGAGACGATCGAGACCGACGCGCTGGTCGAAGAGGCGATCGGCAAGCCGATCTCGGCCGCCTTCGAGGAGGACGGCGAGGCGGCGTTCCGCGCCCGCGAGGCCGAGGTGGTCGGCTCTTTGCTGGAGCAGGCCAACGGCGGCGCGATCGCGCTCGGCGGCGGCAGCGTCCTTTCCGAACGGGTCCGCGACGCCCTC
>DASSYI010000025.1:0-9918 GCA_035703365.1 Solirubrobacterales bacterium | reverse complement strand
AAATGGACGAACGCCGATTTGAGACGAGGTCCGCGACGGCTTGAGCTGCCAGCGGCGCCAGGAGGATGCCGTTGCGGTAGTGGCCCGTCGCCAGGACGAGGCCGTCGATCGCGCCGGGGGCGACGATCGGGAGGTTGCTCGGGGTGCCAGGGCGGAGGCCGGCGGTGGCGCCGACCCACTCCATCTCGGCGACGTCGGGGAGCAGGCGGTAGGCCTCGCGCAGCAGCTCGTGGACTCCGGCGGCGGTGACGGCGGTGTCGAAGCCCATCTCTTCGACCGTGGCGCCGACGACGAGGCGGCCGTCGGCACGGGGCACCAGGTAGACGCGCTCGGAGGCGAGGATGTGACGCGCGGCCGGCTCGCCGTCGCGGCTGCGCAGCTCGACCACCTGTCCCTTCACCGGCCGCACCGGCGGGCGCGCCGCCTCCGGCAGCCAGTTCATCGCGCCCGACCAGGCGCCGCCGGCCAGGAGAACGGTCCCGGCACGAGTCTCCTCAGAAGGTGTGCCGGTCTTTTGCCCCGGATAGCGATGAAAAGGTCCGGCGGACTTTTTGGTGGTCCGGACGCCGACCAGGCTTTCGCCTTCGAATACGCCGTCAACCACCTCGGTCCCGGTTCGAACCTCGACGCCCTCCGCGGCGCACGCCGCGAGGAGGACCCGGGTCAGCGCCCGCGGGTCGATCGCCGCCTCGTCGGCCGCCAACACGCCGCCGTGGAACGAAGGCGTCAGTCCCGGCTCCAGGTCGCGGCAGCGCCGCGGCGGCAGCCACTCGGCCTCGAGCTCCAGCGAGCGCTGCAGGTCGTGGACACGGCGCAGCTGCGCCGCCTCGTCGCGGTCGAGGGCGACCTGCAGGGCGCCGAGCCGCTCGTAGCCGGTCTCCTCCCCCGTCGCCGCCTCCAGCTCGGCGACGAACTCCGGGTACAGCCGTGCCGCCGCCAGGGTCAGCTCCAGCAGCTCGGGCTCGCCGAAGGTCAGCTCGCCGACCGGGGCCAGCATCCCGGCCGCGACCCGCGTCGCGCCGGCGCCGGGCTCGCCGCGCTCGAGCACCGCCACCCGCGCCCCGCCCTGCGCCAGGCGCCAGGCGCAGCCGAGGCCGATCACCCCGCCGCCCACGACAACCACATCGAAACGCTTCTCGCTCAAAGCCTTTGCCTCCGCCGGCATTACCCGGATCAGGTCCATACGGTCGGTGGCCTCGATGCCACCCTCTCAGCCCTCGCGGGCTCCCGTGCCCCACCGATGCTACCCCTCCGCCGCAGCCGGCAGGAGGGCCGCGCCGCCTCCCAGCCATAATCGGGCCATGAGCTTGTCTCTCCCCGAGGGCGACGGCCCGCTGCGCCGCGAGCGCCTGCGCACGGCCCGCCTCTACTTCGTCTGCGAGGCGCGGCCGCAAACCGACCTCGAAGCGCTGCTGCGCGCCGCGCTGACCGGCGGCGCCGACATCGTCCAGCTGCGCGAGAAGGAGCTGGGGCGGGCCGAGATCGAGCGCGCCGCCGAGACCTTCCGCCGCGTCGCCGACACCTTCAGCGCCCTCTTCATCCTCAACGACGACCCCGACCTGGCCCGCAGCTGCGACGCCGACGGGGTCCACGTCGGCCAGGACGACGTCAGCGCCGAGCAGGCGCGCGAGCTGCTGGGACCGGACGCCATCATCGGCCTCTCGACCCACTCCGAGGAGCAGATCGCCGCCAGCGCCGGGCGCCCCGTCGACTACATCAGCGTCGGCCCGATCTGGGAGACGCCGACCAAAGCCGGGCGACCCGGCGTCGGCATCGAGCTGATCGAGCACGCCGCCGGCAACGCCCCCCATCCCTTCTTCGCGATCGGCGGCATCGACGCCGAGAACGCCGGGCAGGTGGTCGAGGCCGGGGCCGAGCGCCTCTGCGCGGTGCGGGCGATCCGCGACGCCGCCGACCCCGCGGCCGCGGCGAGCGCCCTGCGCGCAGCCTTCGCCGCCGGCGGGAGGGGCGTGGCGCCCGGTGGCTGAGCAGCCCGTCAAGCGCAAGCAGCGCGGCAGCGAGCGGATGGCCGCCGGCTACGCCAAGGCCGAGCAGCGCAACCGCGAAGCGCGCGAGGCGCTGGAGCCGCTGGCCGAGGGCGAGCGGCCGACCGTCGTCACCGTCGGCGCGATCGTCGCCGGCCTGATCGCCCTCTCGATCGTCGTCGGCTACGCCGCCGGGGTCGAGGTCAACGGCGAACAGCCGAGGGTGCCCCAGGTCGTCGCCCCGACCGTGATCATGGGGATGATGGCCTGGGGGATGTGGCACGCCCGCTACTGGGCGGTCCTCGGCTTCCAGCTGATCCTCGTCGTCGTCCTCTTCAGCGCCTTCTTCGGCCTCGTCGTCGGCGCCTCCAGCGTCGGCCAGATCGTCGGCACCCTCGCCCTGCTCGCCGTCGCCGGCACCTTCTTCTTCTTCATGGTCAAGGCGATGGCCCGGATCCAGATGCCGACCCGCGAGCCGCGCGAGTGAGCAGCCTCACCATGCCCGGAAGCCTCCTTCTATAGGCTCAGATGGCATGGCCGAAACCTTCGACCAGATCGTCATCGGCGGGGGCCCGGGCGGCTACGTCGCCGCCATCCGCGCCGCGCAGCTGGGCCAGAAGACCGCCGTCGTCGAGCGCGACAAAGCCGGCGGCCGCTGCCTCAACTACGCCTGCATCCCGGCGAAGACGGTGCTGCGCACGGCGGAGATCTTCCACGAGGCCCAGGCGAGCGCCGAGCTCGGCGTCGTCGCCAACGACGTCCAGCTCGACTGGGCGGCGCTGCAGAAACGCCGCGAGGACGTCTCCGCCCAGCTGACCGGCGGGGTCGAAGGGCTGTGGAAGAGAGGGAAGATCGAGTTCATCCACGGTGACGGCTCGCTGACCGCCGAGGGCAACGTCAAGGTCGGCGACGAGGTCTACGAGGCCAAGGCGGTGACCCTGGCGACCGGGTCGGTGGCGCTGCCGATTCCCGGGGTCGAGTTCGGCGGCCGCGTGGTTGACACCTGGGGCGCCTGGTCCTTCTCCGAGCGCCCGAACCGGATCGCCGTGGTCGGCGCCGGCGCCTCGGGCGCCGAGCTCGCCTCCGCCTACTCGCGCTTCGGCACCGAGGTGCTGCTGATCGAGATGCTCGACCAGATCCTCCCCGCCGAGGACAAGGACATCGCCAAGGTCGTCGAACGCGTCTTCAAGAAACAGGGGATCGAGATCTCGACCGGGGCGCCGGTGGAGAACGTCGAAGCGGGCGACTCTTCGGTCAAGTTCACCTACGGCGACAACAGCGCCGAGGTCGACTACCTCTGCATCGCCGGCGGCCGCGCCCCCGACACCGAGGGGCTGGGGCTGGAGGAGGCCGGAGTCGAGCTGGAGGAGGGCGGCCGCAAAATCAAGGTCGACGAGTTCCAGCGCACCACCAACCCGAAGGTCTTCGCGATCGGCGACCTCGTCAACAAGAAGGCGCTCGCCCACAAGGCCTCCGAGGAGGGCGTCGTCGCGGTCGAGACCGCAGCCGGCGCCGAGACCGAGGCCATCAACCAGAACCTGATGGTCGGCGCCACCTTCTGCCACCCGCAGGTCGCCAGCGTAGGCCTCACCGAGGCGCAGGCCAAGGAGGCCGGCCACGAGGTCAAGATCGGCAAGCAGAAAATCGCAGGCGAGGGCGCGGGCGTCGTCTACGAGGACAAAGACGGCCTCGTCAAGCTCGTCGTCGACGCCAAGTACGGCGAGGTGCTCGGCGCCCACGTGGTCGGCAACCGCGCCTGCGACATGATCGCCGAGCTGGTCGCGACGATGGCGCTGGAGGGCGGCTACCAGGAGCTATCGCGGATCGTGCATCCGCACCCGACCGCCTCCGAGGCCGTGCTCGACGCCGCCCGCGCGGTCGACGGCTGGGCTATCCACGCTTAGCGGGAACCAGCTTCCGGCGCTGAGCGATCCCCTGCCGGTTGCCGGCGCCGTCTGCGGCGCTGACGCGGAGAAGCACTTTGCGCGGTTTCCAGTGGTCCGGGATCCGCTTCGCGAGGCGCCGGGGAAGCTTGACGAAAAGCGCTTTGGTGTTTCCGGCCGGAATCGAGAACCGTGCACGCGCAGAAACCGCCTTCAGCGCTTCGACGCATCCGCATGGTTCGAGTGGCCAATACGGCTTCTTCGGCGAGACCACGACCCGCCCGCGGCAGGGCGAGCTGACCTCGGTCGCCGGGCAGCTCAAGCGAACTCGGATCCGGCCTTTGTCGTCCATGCGCAGCTTGCCTTTGCCGATACGCATGGTGAGCTCCCGGTCTGGCGCGGGCACGGAGGGCGACTGCTCGACCTCGTATGGACCGCTGTCGCAGGCCGCGCCCTGCGGGCGCGCGAGGCCGCGTTGGTCGACGGGCGGGCAGTCGCTCGTCGCGTCGATCGCGGGGCTGCCGGCAAGCAGGCTGTAGACCGGCGTGGTCCCGCCGTGCAGCTCGAGCGGGCCCAGCCCCAGGTTGACGTTCGGCTTGTCGCTCGCGGCGCTGCCGCAGCTGGCGTCGTCGCTGACGTTGCCGCCGAGGGAGGAGATCGGCATGAATGAGAAGCAGCTGAGGACGCCTGCGGTGTCGCGGTTGTCGGCAAAGAGGCTGTTGCGCACGGTGAGCGGCGCTCCGCCGACGGCCGCCGCCGGTGCGGTTTCGGAGCGGTTGGAGACGACGGCGGTGTTGACGAGCGTCACCGCGGCGTTGCCGCTGATCGCGCCGGCCCCTTCTTTGGAGGTGTTGTGCGCGATCGTGCTGTTGACGATCGCCACCGCGGCGTTGGCGTGGATCACGCCGCCGGAGGAGGATTCCGTGTGGTTGAAGCCGAGGAAGCTCGCTTCGACGGTCAGCGGGCCGTTGGTGATGATTCCCGCGGTGCCGCCGTTCCATTTGTTGCCTTCGATGGCGACGGCGCGGACGAGGAGCTGGCCGTTGCTCTGGATCGCCGAGTTGCCGCCGGTGATCGTCAGCCCGGTCAGCGTCGCTTTGAAGGGCCCGACGAAGAAGATGGACTCTTTGCCGTCTCCTTTGATCACCGTTTTGTCGGCCCCCGCGCCCCTCACTTCCACCTCGTCGGCGATCGGCAGCGCGAGTTCTTCGTACTGAAGGACGTATGGCGTCGAGCTGGCCGGGAGCACGACGACGTCGTCGACCGTCGTCGTCGCGTTGGCGGCCATCAGCGCGTTCCGCAGCGAGCAATCGGTGGGTTCGCACGGGGCTGGAGTGGGATCGTCGGTGCGGGTGACGGTGTAGGTCTGGGCCGCGGCGCTGCCGGCGAGGCAGAACAGGAGCGCCACCGCCCCCAGCGCGATCCCAAGCGTTCTGATTCCGTTGCGCACGGCGTCAGCCTCCCATACCGGCCGCGCCTGGGACAAGCGCGTATGTTCTCCGCGTGCGCGCCACCTTCTACTTCGACCTCGGATCGCCCTACGCGTACCTCTCGGCCGAGCGGATCAGCGGGCTCTTCGCCGAAGCCGAGCTGGAGCAGCCGGAGTGGCAGCCGATCCTGCTCGGCGGCCTCTTCCACCGCTTCGGCCGCGGCTCGTGGTCGGAAACGCCGGCCCGGGCCGAGGGGATGGCGGAGATCGAGCGCCGCGCCACCGCCTACGGGCTGCCGCCGATCGCCTGGCCGAAGCCGTGGCCGGCGAACACGCTGGTGGCGATGCGGGCGGCGACCTTCGCCAAGCAGACTGGGCGCACCGTCTCCTTCTCCCTCGCCGCCTTCCGCCAGGCCTTCGCCGCCGGCCGCGACCTGACCGACGCCGACAACGTGATGATCGCCGGCGCCGCCTGCGAGATGCACCCGCGGGCGCTGCTGAAAGCGGTCGAAACCAGGGTCGTCAAGGACGGGCTGCGGGAGGCGACCGACCGGGCCGGCGACCTCGGCGTCGAAGGCGTCCCCGCGGTCGTCGTCGACGGCGAGGTCTTCTGGGGCGACGACCGACTCGAGGAAGCGGTCGAGGCGGCCGGTCGCTAGCGGGCGTGTCGACTTTGTTCGGCTATGCCTTACAAAGCGACACGGGTAGTTCTCTAAGGTGAACTCGATGGCCGATCTGCCTGACGCCGCCGCCTGTTACGAGCTGCTTGCGCGGATGGCGCTGATCCGCCGCTTCGAGGAGGAGGCGGGGCGCCAGTACCAGCGGGCCCGGGCCGGCGGCTTCCTGCACCTGGCGATCGGCGAGGAGGCGACGATCGTCGGCACCACCTCGGTGATGCGCGACGAAGACTTCCTGATCGGGACCTATCGCACCCACGGCCACGCGATCGCCCGCGGGACCGAGCCCAAACGGGTGATGGCTGAGCTGTTCGGCCGCGTCGACGGGACCAGCGGCGGCCGCGGCGGCAGCATGCACATCTTCGACGCCGAGAAACGGTTCATGGGCGGCTACGGGATCGTCGGCGGCAACCTGCCGATCGCCGCCGGCATCGCCCTCGCCTCCCAGTACAAGGGAGAAGACGCGGTCACCGTCTGCATGTTCGGCGACGGCGCCTCCAACACCGGCAACTTCGGCGAGACGATGAACCTGGCGGCGCTGTGGAAGCTGCCGGTCCTCTTCATGGTCGAGAACAACCTCTACGGGATGGGGACCTCGGTCGAGCGCCACTCGGCCCAGACCGACCTCTCGAAGAAGGCCGAGGGCTACGGCGTCCCCGGGCGGCGGATCGACGGGATGGACGTGACCGAGGTCCGCGAGGGGGTCGCCGAGGGGATCCGGCTGGCGCGCGAGGAGCAGCGGCCGACCCTCCTGGAGGCCTTCACCTACCGCTACAAAGGCCACTCCGCCGCCGACCCCGAGGTCTACCGCAAGCGCGAGGAGGTCGAGGAGTGGCAGGAGAAAGACCCGATCGAGCAGTTCGCGCGGCGCTGCCTGGAGGCGGACGTGCTCGGCGAGCGGGAGGTGCAGCAGGCGCGGGAGGCGGCCGAGGAGGCGGTCAAAGCCGCGGTCAAGTTCGCCGAAGCCTCGCCCGAGCCGCCGCTCGACACGATGTACGAAAACCTCTACGCCCAGACCGAGCCGGGCGGCTGGTACGCCGTCGACGAGCGCAGCCCGCACCCGCACCGCGGCGAGGACGAGGCGGAAATGCCGGCGGCGGCGCGGGAGCTGGCCGAGGCCGGTGCCGCCTACGCCGGGCAGGCCGAAGGGCCGCGGCCGAACCCGGCGACCCACGGCGACGCGCAGGAGGGAGTCGAGCCGCGCGTCTCGGCCGAGCGCGAGGTCGGCGACGAGCCCGAGGACGCGGAGGACGACGGCTGATGGCGCAGCTGCGGATGCGGGAGGCGCTGCGCGACGCGATGGCCGAGGAGATGCGCGCCGACGAGTCGGTCTTCGTGATGGGCGAGGACGTCGGCGTCTTCCGGGGCGCCTTCAAGGTCACCGACGGCCTGCTCGACGAGTTCGGCGAGCGCCGCGTCCGCGACACCCCGATCTCCGAGAACACGATCGTCGGCACTGGTGTCGGCGCGGCGATGAACGGGCTGCGGCCGATCGTCGAGCTGATGACGGTCAACTTCAGCCTCCTGGCGCTCGACCAGATCGTCAACCACGCCGCCGCGATCCCCTACATGTTCAACGGCCAGGCGAAGGTGCCGATGACGATCCGGATGCCGGGCGGCGGCGGCCACCAGCTCGGCCCCACCCACTCCCACAGCTTCGAGGCGCTCTACCTGCAGGTGCCGGGCCTGCTCGTCGCCTGCCCCTCGACCCCGGCCGACGGCAAGGCGCTGCTGAAGGCGGCGATCCGCGACGACAACCCGGTCGTCTTCATCGAGCACGAGAGCCTCTACGGCGTGCGCGGCGAGGTGCCCGACGAGGGCGAGAACGGGGCGGAGCCGCTGCGCTTCGGCGAAGCGGCGGTGCGGCGCGAGGGCTCCGACGTGACGATCGTCGGGGTGCTGAAGATGGCCCACGTCGCCGAGGGGGCGGCGAGCGAGCTGGCCCACGAGCACGGGGTCGAGGCCGAGGTGATCGACCCGCGGACGCTGCGCCCGCTCGACCTCGACACGATCCTCGCCTCGGTCCGCAAGACCAACCGCGCGGTGATCGTCGAGGAGGGCTGGCCCCACGGCGGCGTCGGCGCCAACCTCGCGACCCTGATCACCGAGCAGGCCTTCGACTACCTCGACGCCCCCGTCCAGCGCGTCACCGGCGCCGACGTCCACATGCCGTACTCCAAACGCTTGGAGCAGGCGGCGATCCCGCATGAGGAGCACGTCGTGAAGGCGGCGCTGGCGACGCTGGAGGGCGCGCGCTAGCTCAGCAGGTCTTATTTGCGCCCGTCGCGGCGTTCCACGCCCGGCCGACGCTGAAGTCGGCGGCGACGCGGAAGACGCCGGGACGGTTGGCGCGGGCGACGGTCCAGTCGCCGCGGCGGAGGATGCAGCCGGCGCCGCGGGCGATCGACCAGTACGGGGTGAAGCTGACGCGGACGAGGAACTCGCCCGGCCGCTTGACGTCGAGGGCGAAGCCCTGGCGGCCGAACCATTTGACCTCGGCCGCGGCGGCGCCGAGCGGGGCGACCAGCGGCTTGGGGTTCCGAACCTCGTAGATCCGCCAGTGCTCGCTGGCGAAGCGCGGCTTCAGGTAGGGGGGGACGCTGAGGATCAGCCGGCGCTCGGCCTGGGAGGAGTAGTCGAGCGGGGCGTCGGGCAGCGCCACGTAGGAGATCGCGTTGGCACGCAGCCAGCGGCCGTAGCTCTCGGCGGTCAGGGCTTTGTCGTCGTAGAAGATGTCCTCGCGGGTGGTGTCGAGCTGGCGCAGCCAGCCGCGGGCGAGCTCGAACTTCGGCGCCAGGTAGGCGGCCTCCCAGTGGTTCGCGGTCGGCGGCACCTCGATCCGCGTCCCCTCCGCTTCGTGCTCGCGCAGCCAGTGGACGACCGGGTGGAAGTAGGCCGAGGCGGTCGAGGGGTCGCCGACCGAGCGGGCGATCTGGGCGACGCTCGCGGTCAGCTGCCAGTAGAGGCTGCCGGCGATCGCCAGCACCAGGAGCGGGGCGAAGACCCAGGCCGGGACGGTCGGCCGCGGCCGGCGCGAGAGCAGGACCGCCGCCAGCACCGGGCCGCCGAAGAGGGCGCCGAGGCGGACCGCGTTGCCGCCCATCGCGTTCGGCGCCAGCCAGATCAGGGTCGAGGCGAGCAGGTAGGCGACCAGCACCCGCCGCAGCTGCCGCTCCTCCTCGCGCACCCCCTGGGTGAGGATCAGCGCCCCCGCGCACCAGAGCGGGATCGCGACGTAGGAGGAGAAGACGAAGGGGAAGTGGCCGGCTTCGGGGAAGGCGAGGTTCGGCGCCAGCACCAGGCCGAGCGAGATCGCCCCGGCGGCGAGCGCCAGGCGGCTGAGGCGGCGGCCCGGTTCGATCGCGCCCGCCAGCACCACGCCGGCGAGGAAGGCGCCGGCGACCGGGCTCGCCAATGGGCAGGCTGCGGCGGCGAGCAGCGCCAGCGGCCCCTTGCCGAGCTGCAGGCAGCGCAGCGCCGCCAGGCCGAAGGCGACGCCGAGGGCGAAGGTCAGCTGCCCGTCGGCGAGCAGGGTGACGACGCCGGCCGCGAACCAGAGCGTCGCCCAGCGCGCCTCCTCCCCCCAGCGGTCGCGGACCAGGCGGTCGAAGAGGTAGGAGGAGGCGACGACGGCGAGCATGCCGACGACCTTGGGCCCCAGCAGCGCCGCCAGCGGCGGGAAGAGGACGCTGTAGGTGAGGGTGTAGTGGCCGCCGTACCAGCTGCCGTTCCAGATCGCCAGCCCGGCGCTCTCGAACAGCTCGGTGCGGAAGACCTGCGCGGCGAGGTCTCCTACGGGGGGGCTCCAGATCAGCATCGCCAGCGCCAGCAGGAAGCTGAGCGCCACGGCCGGGAGCCAATCGGGTCGGAACGGTTTGGACTGGACCATGGGCGGCAGCCCAAGGATAGGGGCGCCTCCTGCGACGATAAGTGAGATGGGCACT
>DASSYI010000010.1:0-3160 GCA_035703365.1 Solirubrobacterales bacterium | reverse complement strand
TCCGCCCACGAGACTCAAGCACTTAGATCAGACAGAACACGATTTCGAAAGGCGAAACGGAGAGAGATGTCCAAGGAGAAATTCGAGCGCGATAAGCCGCATGTGAACGTCGGCACCATCGGTCACATCGACCACGGCAAGACGACGCTGACGGCCGCGATCACCAAAACCCTCTCCACCGTGGGCGGTGCTGAGGCTCAGAGCTTCGAGGAGATCGACAACGCTCCCGAGGAGAAGGAACGCGGCATTACGATCGCGACCTCCCACGTCGAGTACGAGACCGACAACCGGCATTACGCCCACGTCGACTGCCCGGGCCACGCCGACTACGTCAAGAACATGATCACTGGCGCCGCGCAGATGGACGGCGCGATCCTGGTCGTCTCCGCCGCCGACGGCGTCATGCCCCAGACCCGCGAGCACATCCTGCTCGCCCGTCAGGTCAACGTCCCGCACGTGGTCGTCTTCCTCAACAAGATCGACCAGGTCGACGACGACGAACTGGTCGAGCTGGTCGAGGAGGAGGTCAAGGAACTCCTCGACGAGTACGACTTCCCGGGCGAGGAGACGCCGATCATCAAAGGCTCGGCGCTGAAGGCGCTGGAAGGCGACGAGGAGGCCCAGAAAGCGGTCTTCGAGCTGGCCGCGGCCCTCGACTCCTACATCCCGGAGCCGGTCCGCGAGCTGGACAAGCCCTTCCTGATGCCGATCGAGGACATCTTCTCGATCACCGGCCGCGGCACCGTCGCCACCGGTCGCGTCGAGCAGGGGATCGTCAACACCGGCGACGAGGTCGAGATCGTGGGTATCAAGGAGACGACCAAAACCACCGTCACCGGCGTCGAGATGTTCCGCAAGCTCCTCGACGAGGGTCAGGCCGGCGACAACATCGGCGCCCTCCTGCGCGGCACCAAGCGCGAGGAGATCGAGCGTGGCCAGGTGCTCTGCAAGCCCGGCTCGATCACGCCTCACACCAAGTTCAAAGCCGAGGTCTACTGCCTGAAGAAGGAGGAGGGTGGTCGTCACACGCCGTTCTTCTCCGGGTACAGGCCTCAGTTCTACTTCCGGACCACCGACGTGACCGGGATCGCCAACCTCCCCGAGGGGACGGAGATGGTGATGCCGGGCGACAACGTCGAGATGACGATCGAGCTGATCCAGCCGATCGCCATGGATCCGGGGCTGCGGTTCGCCATCCGCGAGGGTGGCCGCACCGTCGGCTCGGGGGTCGTCGCCGAGGTAATCGAGTAGCGACCCCCGGGGGCGGGCCTCCTCCCGCCCCAAGCTCCCCCCTCGGGGGGAGAGACAACTGCAAGGACATACGACCGGGGCGGCGCCCCAAGCAAAAGGGGCCCCGCCCTCTTTGCGCGGTAAAGACGACAAGAGAGAAAAAGAGACGGCAGAGAAGTGGCAACCATCGCGGCACAGAAAATCCGGATCCGACTGAAGGCGTACGACCACGACGCCATAGATCGGGCTGCAAAAGAGATCGTCGAGACGGCCGAGCGCACCGGCGCCACCGTCTCGGGTCCCGTGCCGCTGCCGACCGAGAAAAACGTCTACTGCGTGATCCGCTCGCCGTTCAAGGACAAGGACTCCCGCGAGCACTTCGAGATCCGCACCCACAAGCGGCTGATCGACATCCTCCAGCCTTCGCCGAAAACCGTCGACTCGCTGCAGCGGCTGGACTCGCTGCCGGCGGGCGTCGACATCGAGATCAAGCTTTAGGTGCGGTTGTGGCTGCGATCCTCGGCAAGAAGCTCGGTATGACGCAGATCTTCCGCGAGGACGGCAGCGTCATCCCCGTGACCGTGGTCGAAGCCGGTCCCTGCAAGGTGACCGCCGTCCGCAGCTCCGAGCGCGACGGCTACGCCGCCGTCCAGCTCGCCTTCGGCGAGGTCAAGCAGGGCAAGCTCTCCAGGGCCGAGGAAGGCCACCTGAAGAAGGCCGGCGCCGCGCCGATGCGCCACCTGGTCGAGTTCCGCGACGAGGACCTCGGCGCCGAGGAGGGCCCCAAGGTCGGCGACGACGTCACCGTCGAGGGTTTCGAGGCCGGCCAGAAGGTCAAGGTCGCCGGGATCTCGATCGGCAAGGGCTTCCAGGGTGGAATCAAGCGCCACAACTTCAGCCGCGGCCCCGTCAGCCACGGCTCCCACAACGTCCGCGCCCCAGGTTCGATCGGCGCCAGCGCCTTCCCCGCCCGCGTCTTCAAAGGGATGCGGATGCCCGGCCAGATGGGCAACAAGCGGATCACCCAGAAGGGGCTCGAGATCGCCGACGTCGACGCCGAGCGCAATCTGCTGCTGATCAAGGGCTCGGTTCCGGGCGCCCGCAACGGGATCGTCGAGGTGAGGACCGATGGCTAGCGCCAAAGCGACCGTGCTCGGCAAGACCACCAAAGCCGATCTGCCAAAAGAGATCTTCGCCGAGCCCTTCCACCAGTCGCTGGTGCACGAGGCGGCTCGCGCCGACCTCAACGCCCGCCGTCGCGGCACTGCCTCGACCCTGACCCGCGGCGAGGTCTCCTTCACGACCGCCAAGGCCTGGCGCCAGAAGGGCACCGGCCGCGCTCGCGTCGGCACGCTCGGCGTGCCCAACCGCTTCGGCGGCGGCGTCGCTTTCGGCCCGAAGCCGCGCAAGTACACGGTCAAGGTCAACCGCAAAGCGCGCCGCCGGGCGATGCGCTCCGCCCTCTCGGTCCACGCCGAGCGCGACTCGGTTGCCGTCCTCGACGCCTCCACCTTCGACACCCCCTCGACCAAGACCGCCGCTCAGGCGCTGGCCAAATGGGGCGCCAAGAACCCGATCCTGCTCCTCGTCACCGCCGAGGAGATCGGGGCGATGAAGAGCTTCCGCAACCTGCCCCGCACCCAGGTGCTGGAGGTGGGTGCCGCCGGCGTCGCCGACGTGATCGGTGCCGCCGCCGTGGTGATCTCCGAAACCGCGCTGGAGACGCTGAAGGAGAGGCTCGGCTGATGGACGCCCGCAACATCATCGTCCGCCCGGTCGTCTCGGAGAAGAGCTACGCGCTGATCGCCGAAGGCAAGTACACCTTCCGGGTCAACGACCGCGCCCACAAGACCCAGATCGCCCAGGCGGTCGAAGAGGTCTTCGGAGTCAACGTCGCTGAGGTGCGGACCGCCAAAGTCCGCTCGAAGCC